>JBFZFV010000093.1:0-69954 GCA_041306185.1 Candidatus Zixiibacteriota bacterium | reverse complement strand
TTTGGTGAGGAGGGGCAGATTAAAAATCTACCGCGTACGATAAGGGGGAGATTGCGAACATTTTCTCTGCGAGAAAATGGATGTCGAAACCATAAAGGTTTCGACCTACCAGAAGAGCGTTGCAACCGATTCGATTTTAAAATTTGGCCCAGCGGGGGACGCGGGGGAAGGGGCTGACATCGCGGATGTTCGCCATTCCCGTTATATACATCAGGCAGCGGTCGAAACCGAGGCCGAATCCCGAATGTGGGGCGCTTCCGTACTTGCGCAGGTCGAAGTACCAGTCATACAGACGGACATCGAGCCCCTTCTCTTTCATATGGGCTTCGAGGACCTCGTACCGTTCTTCGCGCTGGGAGCCTCCGATGATTTCGCCGATTTTGGGGACCAGGACATCCATCGCTCCGACCGTCTTTTGATCGTCGTTGACCCGCATGTAGAAGGCTTTGATTTTCTTGGGGTAGTCGTAGACGATTACGGGGCGCTTCACGACCTTTTCGGTGATGTACCGCTCGTGCTCGGATTGGAGATCGGTTCCCCAGGCCACCGGGTAATCGAATTTCTGCTCTGCCTTTTCGAGGATTTCAATCGCTTTGCTGTACGGCATCCGCTCGAATTCGGAATTGACGACATGTTCGAGGGTTTTGATGACCTCTTTGTCGACCCACTGGTTGAAGAAAGCCATGTCGTCGGAGCATTGTTCGAGGGCGTAGCGGAACAGGTATTTCAGGAATTCTTCGGCGATCTGCATGTTGCCGTCGAGATCGCAGAAGGCCATTTCCGGTTCGATCATCCAGAATTCGGAGGCGTGGCGAGAGGTGTTGGAATTTTCGGCGCGGAAAGTGGGGCCGAAGGTGTAGACATCGCCAAGGGCCATGGCTCCGATTTCGGCCTCGAGCTGTCCCGAGACGGTAAGGTAGGCCTCGCTCCCGAAAAAGTCCTCGTTGAAGTCGATGACTCCCTCCTTGCGGGGGAGGTTATCGAGGTTGAGGGTAGTGACGCGGAATAATTCGCCGGCCCCTTCGCAATCCGAAGCGGTAATCATGGGCGTATGGAGATAGTAGAACCCCCGCTCCTGGTAAAATTTATGGATGGCATAGGCGATCTTGGAGCGGATTCGGTTGACCGCTCCGAAAGTATTGGTGCGCATCCGGAGATGGGCGATTTCCCGGAGGTATTCGAAGGTATGCCGCTTTTTCTGCAGGGGGTAAGTCTGGTCGGCCGGCCCGAACATTTTCAGAGAGGTCACCTTCAGTTCGTATTTCTGCCCCTTGGCGGGGGAAGAGACAAGCTGTCCCTCGACGCGGACGGAAGCTCCGGTAAGGATGTCTTTCAGATCAGGGTAGCTTTCGGGTTCGTCGATTACCGCCTGAATATTTTCCATGCAGGAGCCGTCGTTGATTTCGAGGAACGCGACGTTCTTGGAAAGCCGATTGGTTCTGACCCAGCCCATGACAAGGATATTGGAATTGACCGGGACCTCATCGGCAACGATGATTTTTGAAATCCTGGTTCGTTTAAAGTAATCCATAGGCCACCTCCGGCGGTAAATCGTTTACAATTGATCGGAAATCCGATCGGTCGAAAAGGATAAACTATTGCACTTATCACGTATTGGCAAGGCGATTTATTTGAGTAGTCGGAAAAAGGGAGAAAATCTGCATATTCGGCCGGTTTTTTCCGGAGGGGAATGGAACCTTTGCCGGATAAGAAAGTAAAATAAAATGGAGCTAAGAAAGGTAACAAACAGCGGACAGCGAAGAGAGAGCAGCAGCAGCTTTCCCAACCTTATTACCTGTGTTCAGAGCCGCCGGTGAAGAGAAAATCACCGGCGCTTTTTTTTGAGTTGAGTTTTATTCCTGCGAGACCTGCACCAATTCGCGGTATTGATTCAGCAGGCGTTCCGCGGTTTCCTGTGATTCCGATTCAGCCATGATATTAAAGGCCGCCGCAAGGTTGTCCGGCGCCACGAGGACCGCTCCACCGTTTTCGAAGATGCGGACACCGTCGATGAGCTGGCGGTTTTTCTCGCGGGTATATTCGATCAACTTCCGCATGACCTGGCCCTTGCGGGACCAGGGGCAGGGGACCTTGGCTTCTTTCCGGATATATTTTTCGAACTGAGAGCGCATCTCGCCCAGCTTCACTTTCATTTTGGCCATCATTTCCAGGATGAAAACCGCGGCCAGGACGGCATCGGTGCCGAGGTTGAAGCCGGGGAAGAGGAATCCGCCCCGTGTTCCGCCGACATAGTCGACTCCGCCGGTTTTGAAAGCCTCCATCATGGCGAGGTGGTTATTGCGGACCCGGAGGACTTCGACTCCGTAGTGTCCGGCGATTTCTTCGACCCCCATCGAGCCTGCGACCGGAACGGCGATTCTCCGGGCGGGGTGGGTGCGGAGGAAGAGCTCGGTGACAATCAAAAGCAGCAGTTGATCGTCGATGAGGTCGCCGTTTTCATCGATAACGGTCAGCTTTTCAGCGGCCGGATTAATCAAAAAGCCGATATCGGCATGGAGCGATTTCACGATGGCCGCAAGCTGAACGATGGCCTGGGCCATTTCATCGGGATGGCGCGAGAATTTGCGGGGATCGAGATAAGCGTTGAGGGCCACGACGTTGATTCCAAGCTGGGTGAAGCTAGTCGGGAAGACCTGTGAGGCTCCGCCATTGGAATAGTCGATGACCACCTTGAAGCCGGCCTTTTTTAAGAGGTCGGCGTTGACGGCGCGGATAAAGCTTTCACGGTAGTTTTCCAGGACCCCCAACGGCGCATCGAGATGGCCGGTTTCATCCATGTTGGCGCGGCGGAAATCCTCGCCGAAGAACATCCGTTCCACCTTCTTGAGTTTGGCGGTCGGCATATCGAGGCCGTTGCCGTCGAAAAAGATAATATCGATCATCTGGTAATCGTTGGGATTGTGCCGGAAGTAGACCCCGGCCCCATAGTTGCCGTTTTTCAGGGAGTAACGGACCACCGGGATCGGGAGCGTTTCAAGGTCGTCGCAATCGACGCCTCCCGCGAGTAATCCGGAAATGAAGGAACGCTTGAGGAGACGCGAAGTATCGGAGGCATCACGGGAAGTGACGACCTGTTTTTTAAGGCCGAGGAAAGCCCCGAAAGCGGCTCCGAGTTTCACGCACATTTCGGGGGTCAGTTCGGTCAGGGCCAGACCGGTCACCTTGGATTCGGTGAATAATTCACGGTTCCACTTTTCGCCCCAGACAAGGGAGGTCGACAGGATAGCGCCGTCATCGACCGATTTCCCCGCCCAGATTTTGCAGTTGGCCTTGACGGTAGCGCCATTGCCGATGGTGCAATCGTCGGAAACGATGACGTTATCGAGGAGGGCGACATTGTCTCCAAGACGACTGCGGGTCCCGACGATGGAGCGTTCGAGGCTCGATTCGGCTCCCACGAAGGAGTCGGACCAGATGACGGTATTCTGTATCTGGGCCGCCTGGCCGATGGTGGTGCGGGGGCCGATTACGGCGTTATCAAGAAAGGCGCCGTCGGCGATGATGGCATCATCTCCGATAATGACTTCACCGTTGAATTTGAGATTCTTGCCGAGGCGGGCGTTTCGTCCGATAAAGACGCGGGCGCCGTCAATTTGACGCTCTTCGAAGCCGAGGGTCAGCTTAATTTTCCCGGCCAGGAGGTCATCGTGGGCGCGCATGTATTCATCGATGTTGCCGACATCTTTCCAGTATCCTTCCGCGATGAGGCCGTTCAGGGCCATTTTGCGGGAGAGCATCAGGGGATACAGGTTCTGTGAAAAATCGAAATTGGTTCGCGGAGGAATCAAACGAACGGTGTGCGGCTCCAAAAAGTAGATACCGGTATTGATGGTATCCGAGAATGATTCTCCCCATGAGGGTTTTTCCAAAAATTGCACGATACGGCCGTCGTCATCGGTGATAACGATTCCGTAAGCCAGGGGGTTTTCGACCCGGGTCAGCATAATGGTGGCATCGGAGTTTCTCTGTTTATGCCAGTCGCAGGCATGCGAGAGGTCGAAATCGGTCAGGACATCTCCGGAAATAACCAAAATGGTATCGTCAATGAAATCTTCGGCGAAGCGGACCGCTCCGGCGGTGCCGTAATCTTCGGACGGCTGGAGGTATTCCATTTTCACGCCGAAGCGCCGGCCATCCTTGAAGTAATTTTTAATTTCGTCGGCCTGGAAATAGAGCAGTGAAATAAGGTCGTCGAATCCGTGCCGTTTGAGGAGGTTGACGACATGTTCCATCATGGGGATATTTCCGATGGGGACCATCGGCTTGGGAATATTAATGGTGAGAGGCCGCAGGCGGGTCCCGAATCCGCCGGCCATTATAATCGCTTTCATTTTTTACTCCGCTTGCCCGGTTTTTTTATCGGGCGAAATCAAATTCCGTTTTTAAGATTTTCCAGATATTTCAATATATCAAAAAAGTCCCGATATTCAATAGCCTCGTAATTATGTTGTCGGCAAAATCTCAGCAAATCCCCCCGGGCAAATATCAAATCTGCTTCCGGGAGGGCGCAAATATCGGATAAACCGTCGCCGATGAAAACCGCCCTGGGGCGAACGGGAAAGCTCTTGAGGATTTCGCGCATCCTTACCCCTTTGCAGGTTCCGCAGCGTTCGCAGCCGTCGTTGTCGTAAGGGAATTCCAGGATCAGGCGGCCGTTTTCGATTCTCCCGCGGTTGGTTAGATATTTAATTTCGCTCAGGCCAAAACGCCGGAGGACATAGTCGATATAGAGGTCGCAGCCGTCGGATACGATATAAAAGGGAATTTGGGCGTTTTTTACTTCCTGGTAGAAACGTTCCGCCCCTTTTCGCAGAGGGAATTGATCGAGATAGCGGTATAATTCTTCCAGCGTAAGCGAAATAAGTTCGGCTTCGCTGAGCAGGCAGGCGCGGGAAGAGATTTCCCCCTTTTTCCATTTATTAACTATTTCGAGATTCTTGCCGCCGGAAAAGTGTTTGTAGAGGCGGTGGCCAATGTCTTTTTCGGAGAAGGTGCCGTCGAAGTCGCTGAATATTACGGTATTTTTCAGTTCGATCATAGAATCGCCCGGACCAGCGCAGTCAGGATAATTATCAGTATCACGGTATATGACAGCATTTGATAGCGGCGGTTCCCTTTTTTCTTGAAATACTTCGCAACCGCGATAATCCGGATGGGGGCGGCGATAATCAACAGTACCACCGCGGCGTAACTGAAGTAGTCTTCATACAAGGGTTTGACGTATCCCAAAATAATCGATACCGCCAGGGTCGCGATAACGACAATCAGGATATATCGTTGTATGTTCAGGATGTTTTGATCGCTTTCGAACTGCGCCATTTATTTAATTCCCTCTAAAAACATTCTGGTTGCGAGGTAGACCATGGCAACCGCGAAGATATAGCGGACGACAATCGATTTTGCCCGTGTTCCCAGCCAGGAACCGATCCACCCTCCGATGATAAGCCCGATAATCACCGGGCCTGCCGAATCGAGA
Source organism: Candidatus Zixiibacteriota bacterium (assembly GCA_041306185.1). GTDB lineage: Bacteria > Zixibacteria > MSB-5A5 > GN15 > PGXB01 > JBFZFV01. The sequence continues at coordinate 64,457 of JBFZFV010000093.1, read as the reverse complement.
TGAAGAGCGCCGTTAATCAGGTAAACGACAGAACCGGCGGTGGCAGTTATCCCGATCATGAACGCCGAACTCCCCCGGGCGGTCCCCATATCGTAATTGAATAGCAGGTAGACGGCGGGAACGACGATGATTCCTCCGCCGACTCCGAGAATGGCGGAAAATATCCCCGCCAGAAATGCAATCAATGAAACCGCCAGCAGTCCCGGGTCGGGATCGGCGGCTTCACGTTCGCGGGTTGACTCGCTTTTGCGGACGATGGTGACGGCAGTGTAGGTCAAAGCGACCGCGAAGATGATTTTCAAATAATTTCCGGGAATAAATTCGATGATGTTGCTTCCGAGGATGGCTCCGAGGGACGAGAAGATACAGAGCGGGGTTACCAGCCGGAAGTCGACCATCCCCTTCTTCATGTAATTGTTCGAGGAAACGATCGACTGTGCCATAATTGAGGCGAGTGAGAGGGCCACAGCCTGGTGCATCGGCATTCCGAAAATGGTGGTCAGGAAAGGGACCAGGACTATCCCGCCGCCGAGCCCGAGGAATCCTCCCGCAATTCCGGCTACGACGGCGCCCAATATCAGGATGAGAGGATTCAGCGTTTCTTCTCCTCGATGATTTTCTCGGCAAGAACAATATCCTTGCGGTAAGGAAGAACGGCCAGGCGATAGCTTTCGTGAGTGCCTTCAGTATTTTCAAGAGCTATCTGAAAGAGCCGCTGCCTGATGTAGTCGCTGTAATCGTCGATGAGATTTCTGTCCTGTTCCTGCGATTTTTTCAAAATGCCATCGATAGTGCGGAAGGTTTTGTCGGAGTATCCTTCGAAGGCGATCATGCTGCGGGTGATGGCGGCCATCATGGTGGTTTTCGAGGCGTAATGAAAGCCGTTGTCATGTGCGTACCGCTTAAACTGCTCCAGCCAGTCGGGGGATTTTTCAACGAAGGGGGAATAGCGGGTAATGTCTTCGGCATGCAGAACGGCGAATTCGCGCAGAAGAAAGGTGTTTTCCAGTTCCCGAATGAAGGGGTCATCATTGGGGAAGTCCACGTAATAGTCGGGAGGGATACCGGCGGCGCTGTCGATTATTTCGGCATTCGGGTCGTTGATGAATTTATTGCCTTCGAAATAGTACCGGGAACGGGTCAGGCGCATGCCGGAACCGTCGGTGAATCCCTTGTACTCCTGCACCAATCCTTTGCCGAACGTGGTATCTCCGACCAGGACAGCCCGTCCGGCGTACTTCAGGGAACCGGCGATGATTTCCGACGCCGAGGCGGAAAATTTATCAACCAGCAATACCAGCGGCTTGCCTTCGGTGATATCGATGGTAATGGAGCGGCTTTCTTCATTGACCCAGCGGGAACGTCCTTTGGTCCCCACAATTAATGTACCTGGTTCGAGGAAGAGGTCGGCGATGGTAATGGCTTCGTTCAGAAGGCCGCCGGGGTTGCCCCGGAGATCGAGGATGATGCCGCCGATGGAATCTTTATGGGGAAGGAACAGAGTATCGAGTGTTTGGGCGATACCGGCGGAGGCTCCGGCTTCGAAGTCGGTCAGCCGGATGTAAAGATTTTTCTGCGCGGTCAGACCGGCGTACGGGATATGTATCAACGGCAGGTTCTGCCGGGTCATTTCGTATTTCAGGGTATCGTACATATCGCGGACGACCTTTATTTCAACTTTGCTTCCCTCGGGCCCGCGTAAAACGAAGGTGGCGTCGTGAGCGTCGAAATCCGAGAGATTGACGGAATCGGCACCGATGATGATATCTCCGGTGTGCAATCCGGCCTTTCCGGCGGGGCCGTCGTCACGGACGGAAGTAATCAGCAGGCCGGAATCGTGTTGTATGATGGTGATGCCGATGCCTCCGTACGAGCCGGAGAATTCCTCCCTGATCAGGTTCATCTCTTTCGGCTCGATGTAGCCGCTGAAGCGGTCGAGTTCATCGAGGACGGCCCGGCGGGCGTGGCTCATCATTTTTGCCTTATCGAATTCATCGGGATAAAAGACGTCGATGTATTCCATGGCATACATTAATTGAATGGAATAGTACACCTGTTTATCGGAGACGACGTACCATCCCGACAGCGAAACCTGCAGGATAAGGACGAAGAAAAGGAGAATCCCCCACTTGAGGGATTTGCGGTCGAGTTCCTCTATTCCTTCGGGGCGGATGTGTTGAGTTTCTTCTGCAGCCATGTGCTCACTGTTTCGAAAATTTTATCGGGGCTTTGTTTGCCGTCGAGCAGTTTTACTCTTCCGGGTTCCTTTGCGGCGATGGCCAGGAAGCCCTGGCGGACCCGGTTAAAGAACGCTTTCGATTCCGCTTCGAGGCGGTCGGAAACCGCTTTACGTCGTTTGAGGGAGGCGGCGTAAGTTAGGTCGACCACGAAGGTCAGATCAGGTTTGCAGTCCCCGACAGCCAGACGATTGATCTTTTTAACCTGTTCGATATCGAGCATACGTCCGTACCCCTGATAGGCGATGGTGGAGTCATAGAAGCGGTCGCAGAGGACGATTTTTCCGGCATTCAAGGCGGGCTTGATACTCCGTTCCACCAGTTCGGCGCGGGCGGCAACGTACAAGAGCAGTTCCGAAACCGGGTTGATGTTCAGTCGTTTATCCAGAAGGATACTGCGGATCCGTTCCGAGAGCGGGGTGGAACCGGGTTCGCGGAGAATAAGCAGGTCGCGGCCCTGCTTTTTCAGATATGTCTCGGTCAGTTTCAGCTGGGTCGATTTGCCGGAACCGTCGATTCCTTCGAACGTGATGAATAGTCCTTTTCGCTTCATAAAAAAAAGGGGCGAACCTCGTTAAAGTCCGCCCCAATTTAGGCAATTCGTCGCTATTCGCAAACTACTTTTTCAGAAGGGTTTTCCTCTTGGAGGTGCGGGTCTTTTTGGCGACCGCTTCGACGACAGCCTTGCGGGCCGCGGTCGGGGCGGATTCGGTTTTCCCTTTCATGGTCAGTTTGCGCCCGGTTTTCCTGGCTTGTTTCCAGCCGTACTTGACGATGAACTCCTCGGTCATCTTGCGGGCCTCATCGTCGGTAAACTGCACCGGCGGAGATTTTTTGAAATAGGACGAGGGAGCGATCAGGGCTCCGGAAAGTCCGTTATCAAGGGCCAGCTTGCAGCAGCGGACGGCATCGATAACCACGCCGGCGGAGTTGGGGCTGTCCCAGACTTCCATTTTCATTTCGACATTGAGAGGGACATCGCCGAAGGTTTGCCCTTCGAGGCGTATGTACGCCCACTTGCGGTCGGTCAGCCATTCGACATAGTCGGAAGGGCCGATATGAACGTTGCCCTTACCCATGTCGTAATCAAGCTGGCTGGTGACGGCGTTGGTCTTGGAGATTTTCTTGGATTCCAGGCGGGCCCGTTCCAGCATGTTGTAAAAGTCCATGTTGCCGCCGACATTGAGCTGGCTGGTGCGGAGCAGTTTCACGCCGCGGTCGCGGAAGAGGCGGGTGAGGACGCGGTGGGCGATGGTGGCGCCGACCTGGGATTTGATGTCATCGCCGATGACCGGGAGGCCTTTTTCCTGGAAGCGTCCCTGCCAGTATTTTTCGCGGGCGATAAAGACCGGGATGCAGTTGACAAAACCGCAGCCTGCGGCCAGGACCTGTTCGACATACCACTTGGTGGCCTGTTCGGAGCCGACCGGAAGGTAGTTGACGACGACGTCGGTCTTGGTTTCTTTCAAAAGCTTGACGATGTCGACGGTGTCTCCGGGAGCCTTGGTGATGATTTCGGAGAGGTATTTGCCGAGGCCGTCGTGAGTCATACCGCGCTGAACGGTGATGCCGGTTTTGGGGACATCGCAGAATTTGAAGGTGTTGTTCGGATAGGTGTAGATCGCTTCGGAAAGATCTTTGCCGACCTTGTTTTTATCGATATCGATGGCGGCGGAGAATTCCACATCTTTGATATGATACCCGCCGAGGTTGACGTGCATGAGGCCGGGGACGAAATCGTCGTCTTTAGCGTTTTTGTAATATTCCACTCCCTGGACGAAAGATGAAGCGCAGTTTCCCACGCCGATGATGGCTACTCTGACTTTTCCCACAAAAACTCCTTTCTTTGTCAATTAATCAGGGGTGGATAATAAGGGGGCGCAGATAACCTGACAAGAAAAAAGTTGATATTCGTATAATAATAGAATATATATAATGACCGAATAGTCATAATTAATAGTATATGAGAATATTATGGATGAGAATTTGATAACGGCCCTGGAGCGGGAAAAGGTGGTGACCGCCACGTTCCGCAGACTGGGTGCAGCGAAGAAACTGAAATTATATACAGCCGCGCTGGGGGCGTTCGCGGCGGAGGGGTTCGACCGGGTCAGTCTCGATGTCGTGGCAAAGAAGGCCGGGGTATCGAAGGGGTCGCTGATTCAGTATTTCACGGTCAAGGAGAACCTGTTTCATTTCACGGCGGCGATGACGGCGGATGCTTTCCGCGATTTTAGTGATAAATATTTCCGCAAAGAGAGCGAGGCGCGGTGCCGTCCGCGGCTGCTGGGGTATTTGATGGCTCAGTACGATTTCTGGATGGAACGGGAAGAACGGCTGAAATTCTATCTTCGTTTTTTTCAATCCTATAATACCATAGTGTCCGAAGGAGCGGTTTCATCCTTGGTGGAGCAGATGCGGGGGAATGTCGAGGCGATAATTTCCGATGGCATCAACACCGGGGAAATACGGCGGGACGTGACCATTGAACGGATAATGCTGATGGTGCTGGCGCTTCAGGAAGGAATCATGCGGGAGATATCGTACGACCTGGCCGGTTTCGACCGCGAGGCGCTGTACAATTCCTGCCGGAGGATTATCGATCTATTGTTTGACGGGTTCGGCGGAGAGCGGAAAATCCGGACTATTTCGTAAGTTTCACCTTGTAATTATCCATGGCCAGCAGGGTCGCCTGGCGGCGGCGGACTTCGGCTTCGGTCATAATGAAATCCGGGCCGACCTGTTCGATCATAATCGATGAGACGCAGGAAGCAAAACAGCCCGATTTGCGGAGGTTCTTGGTCCGCAGATATTCGAAGGTGAAGCCGGCCATATAGGTATCTCCGGCTCCGGTGGCGTCGACCAGGTCGATTTCGTACGGGGGGATATCGATGAAGTTCCTGCCGTCATGGATAATCGAGCCTAATTCGGCCAGGGTTACGATGACGATCCGGGGACCCCAGCTCTTGATGATTTCGGCGGCGCGGTAGGGGTCTTTGCGGCAGTCGATCCCGGTCAGGACTTTGGCTTCGAGTTCATTCGGCTTGACGATGTCGAATCGTCCCAGGGCGGCTTCGATCCCTTCCACTTTTTCATGATAAATTCTTCCCGATTCATCGGCGTTGCGAAGGAGTCCCTGGGGGTCGCAAAAATAGAGGCCCGAGAAGTTGCGGGGGAGTTCCTTGATTTCATCGAGAGATACTTCGCCGAGGATAGGGCCGATCAGGACCGCCAGAGAGTCGCGGTAATCGTCGGGGTCGATATGACCGATGGGGTTGGCTCGTCCGAGGAGGTCGAGGGTACGGTTGCCGAAGTCGTCATAGTACACCAGCGAGAATCCTCCGGACTGCGGAGAATCGACAATGACCGAGGCGATACCCAGTTTATCGAGCGAGGATATGAAATTGGCCTTGAAATCGCTGCCGATGGCTCCGATCAGGCGGACTTTTTCTCCGAGTTTAGCCAGGGCCAAAGCGGCGTTAGTGGAGCAGCCGGAGAGGACGCGGCCCTCGGTTTCTATTTTCTGGGTTTTGATATAATCGTAGACGGGGTTACCGATCGCAGTTATCATGGTTATTTTTCAAACTTCCTGTTTGTTGCCGAGCTGTTTTTTGGCGTAGATGAGGCGCTGCACCGAAGTAACATAAGAGGCCAGGCCGACGATTATCAGGGCCAGTTCCAGCCAGCGGCTGTTGTGATAGTAGTATTCGAGGATCGCTCCGATGATAATCAGGACGAACTTCTCAAGCCTTCCCATGAATCCCACCGCGCAGTTTTCGATTTTGCCGATCGATTCCGCGGCGGCGCGGGTGTAGCTGGCGATGATCATTCCGAATAGCGCGAACAGGGCCCAGCCGGGATGGACCAGTCCGGACAGGGCGATCCCGGCCAGAATCAGGAATTCGCCGTAGCGATCTGAGACGTGGTCGAGGATTCCGCCCCAGACGGTTCCGATCTTGCCGGCGCGAGCGGTGGAACCGTCGAGCATGTCGGTGAAGGAGGTCATGATCATCCAAAAGATGCCCCACCAGATATCGGCCTTCCAGAAATAGATTCCTGAAATTACGGCGCAGATAAAAGAAATGGCGGTCAGAATGTTAGGGGTAAGGCCTAATTTCAGGCAAACCCTTCCCAGACCGATGGAATATTTCTCGTAAAAGGCGCGCTTTTGTTTGTTTATCTCAACCATTTGCGTCATTTTCAGCCTGTTGGAGAATATACCGGCGGGGAAATTAATGTCAAGATTAATAAAAACGATAAATAATGGGGGAATTGACAAAATTCATTAGGAGAATTATCATTAGCGCCCGTTATATGGATACTCTATGAGCGACCGCAGTCACATAAGAAATTTTTCGATTATCGCCCATATCGATCATGGGAAATCGACCCTGGCCGACCGCCTTCTGGAGACCACCCGGACCATCACGGAACGCCAGATGCGGGCCCAGGTGCTGGACGATATGGACCTGGAGCGTGAGCGGGGGATTACCATCAAGGCGCACGCTGTCCGACTGGTGTACAAGGCGAAGGACGGGCAGATCTACCAGTTCAACCTGATCGATACTCCGGGGCATGTCGATTTCACGTACGAAGTAAGCCGGTCGCTGTCGGCCTGCGAAGGGGTGCTTCTGGTGGTAGACGCCGCCCAGGGGGTGGAGGCGCAGACGGTATCGAATTTGTTTCTGGCCATCGAAAACAACCTGGAAATAATCCCCGTGTTAAACAAGATCGATCTCCCGGCGGCACAGCCGCAAGTGGTAGCCGAGCAGATCGTGGAATTGATCGGATGCAAGCCGGAAGATATCATCCATTGTTCGGCCAAGGCGGGAATCGGAGTCGACCAACTGATGGAAGCAATCGTGGAGCGGATTCCTCCGCCTAAGGGGGACCCTGAAAAACCGTTGAAAGCCTTGATATTCGATTCGGTGTACGACAGCTACCGGGGCGCGGCGGCGTATATCAAAGTGGTTGAAGGAGAAGTCCGCAAGGGGGATTTGATCCAGTTTTATTTCAATAAGAAGCAGTTCGAAGTGGACGAGGTCGGGGCGCGGGTGCTGGCCAATTTCCCCATGGAAAAGCTTTCGGCCGGCGAAGTGGGGTATCTGTATGCAAATATCAAAAACGTTTCCGATACCCGGGTCGGCGACACCATTACCCTGGCGCAGAACAAGACGGATTCTCCGCTGCCGGGATTCGTGGCGGTCAAGCCGATGGTCTTTTCGGGGTTGTACCCCGCCATTGCCGAAGATTACGCTGAACTGCGGGATGCCCTGGAGAAGCTGAAGCTGAATGACGCTTCGCTCAATTTTACGCCGGAAACGTCGTCGGCCCTGGGGTTCGGATTCCGAGTCGGATTCCTGGGGATGCTGCACATGGAGATTGTTACCGAGCGGCTGTCCCGGGAGTATGACCAGACCATTATCAATACCGTTCCCAACGTGGAATATCATGTACATCTGAAAGACGGGACGATGAAAGTGGTCGATTCGCCGACGGCGATGCCGGAGGCAGGGAAAATCGAATACGTCGAGGAGCCGTACGTTTCGGCGCAGATTATCACGCTTCCGGATACGCTCGGAGGAATCATGCGGCTGAGTACCGATCGCCGGGGTGAGTACAGTAACACCGAATATCCGACCACCAGCCGGGCGGTGCTGAGTTATAACTTTCCGTTGTCGGAAATCATTTTCGATTTTTACGATAAACTGAAGTCGACCTCACGGGGGTACGCCTCGCTCGATTACGGGGTGCCGTATTACCAGAAATCGAACCTGGTCAAGCTCGATATTTTGATTAACGACGAACCGGTCGATGCCCTGTCGGTTATCATTCACCGCGACAAGGCTTATAAGTACGGACTAAACCTGGCCGAAAAACTGCGGACATTGATTCCGCGGCAGTTATTCGAGGTAGTTATTCAGGCGGCGATCGGGAGCCGGATTATTTCGCGGGCGACGGTGAAACCGCTCCGGAAGAATGTCACGGCGAAATGTTATGGCGGGGATATCACCCGGAAGCGGAAACTTCTGGAACGCCAGAAGGAGGGAAAGAAGCGGATGAAGCAGATCGGCCGGGTTGAGATTCCTCAGGAGGCCTTCCTGGCGGCGTTGAAGGTGGAGGAGTGAGTCCGCTGGCAAAAGCAAAAGAGGTTGCGTCAGTTCTTTAGTGAGTTCCGACTTCAGACGGAACAAACGGTGAACTGACGCTCTAAGCCGCGTCGGGTCACAATTCCGTCCGGGATAGGGCCCAATGCGGAATCAAGACCCGACGCAACAACTCATCTCCGATAAAATAAAAAAGGCGCCAGGCTGAGTGCCCGACGCCGCATTTTGATTTCTATCCTGTTGAGATCAGGAGGTTTTTGAGCCCTTTTCTTTCTTCTCTTTTCTCTTCTCCTTGATGGATTTCTGGGCCTTTTTCTTTTGCTCCGGTTTGGCCTTGTCTTTTCCTTTTGCCATAAGATACCTCCTATTTGGATTGCTATAAATATTATACAAGGTCTCAGTCGAAATTGGAAATAAAAAAATCAGGGGTGGTTTTCATCCGAGCGGCATGGGGAAAAACAGGTAAAAAGGGCTTGGAAAACTCCTCGATTTTATTATACTTATTGTAGACTCTTTAATCCGACAAAATTCAGCCGAGAAATCGGCTTTCGATATAATCTGATATTTGGAGGTTATGGCTATGTACCAGAAGGCGATAAATCTATTTATTATTCTATTTTCCGCGCTGTTGCTGAATTTTCCGGCTAATGCGCAGGACGGTCGCTGGGTGGTGTTCGACTTGTCGACCATTGACGCCTCGGGAGTGGGCTATAGCGCGTGCGGGGACGGATTGGTGTGCCATTTTCCGTCATCGTCGAACCACACCCTGATATTCGATATCCAATTTGGAGAATGGCAGGCGATCGAGCTGGCCGATTACAACGATTTCGATTATTACGACTGCGAGGGGCACTTGGTTTTCGCATATTCCATGACGCACGATCTGTTGTTCGCTTACAGCGATATCGGGATGGTCTGGGATACGATTTACGTGGAGGGAGATATTCTCGATTATGATGACGGCTTCGGCTGGGGAGAAAACCTGGCGTATTTTATCACCGATCAGTATTTGTATATTTTCGATGCCGAGATCGGCGAATGGGTAAGCTATGCCTATAGTCTCCCCGCCGATTATACCGTAATGAATGCCTGGGTCATGGATGATTTTGTGGGGGTGGTGTTTTCGACGCCCAATCCCAAACTGCCGAAGAATATCGTTTACAGCTATCATACCAAGAGCTTCAACCAGCTTGATGACGGGGCCGGGTACAATCCCAACCACATGGATCACGGTTTCGCCGGGGCGGCATGGAATGTCGATCATTACCGCATGATCGGGTACAGCGCGTACGATAATCAATTCAGCATTGAAACCTATATTCCGACAGATGAATTCTGGGATGAGGGGATGGGTCCCTTTTTCGATTATGAGCGGAAAGTGGACGAATTCACGACATACATGCTTTGCTTCCGCTATCCCGTGTCTTACAGCTACGTGAATGCCAATCATTTCGCCTATGATACGCGCCACGGCGTCTGGGTTCACCAGTACACTAATTTCGACTGGGATTTCGAAGGCTATTCCGGGAATATTATATGCGGCGGGCAGATGGCATCGGATAACGGTTCTTATAAGGATGACGACAGTCCGCATTATATTCTGTTCGATGGAACGAACAACGTCTATCGTTCGCCGTGGGTGGCCATCAACCTGACCAATCATTACATGAACCGGGGAGGCGGGATTTGTTTTCTGGGGGCCGACTCCGCCAAGGCCTGGGGGTACAACCTGGTCGATAACCTGGGGAACGTCATGGAATGGATGGAGGGCTACACAGCGAACTTTTTCGCCGGACAGGATTATGTTACCGCCACCCGCTGGAACGATGCCAATGACGATATGCGGACATACTTTTATAATGCACGCAACAACGACTGGACCTGGATTGACATTCCGGAACACTGGAATCATCATAACGGGATTCTGACGGCACATTATTATATGCAGTGTAGTAATCCGGAAAATGAAGCGATCTTTTATTCTTCACCGCTGGATCAGATACTGTATCATGATTTCGCCGATGTCGGGACGGTGTTCACGAAAATTCGTGGAGACCTGGGGCTGGCGGCCGGGGACGGGGAATCGGTGCTGTTCAACGGCCTGACCGGGCACGATATCATTTTCAGTGCCAATGTGGCGACTCACAGTCAAAATGGCTTGGGCACCCATTCGGCGGTTTTCTCCGATCCCGACGACCATACCCTGTACGGTTACAGTATGAAATCCAACACGGTGACGTCGCATTATATGGCGGAAGATCCGTTTTATTGTGTCGATACCGGATATGTCGGGATAATGACGGCGTACTATAACGGCAACGGCTTCAATAAAATCTATACTTACAACAGTATGGCCGACAGCTGGATCGAATTCATTCCGGAGGGGAATTACGGAGGAACGGTTCTGGTCGGAAAACGGACCGCGATCGTGCCGCGTCAGGGAATTGGCTACAATCCCGACCTTGTTTACGCTTTCGATCCCCAGCGGGAATTCACCGAAGTTGCCGAAGAAGAAGGTACGGCCGGTGTCCTTCCGGCGGAATTTGCACTGGAACAGAATTATCCCAATCCGTTCAATCCTTTGACGGTGATAAAATATTCGATTCCGTACAGAAGCGAAGTATCGATCGACATTTTCAATATCCTGGGACAGAAGGTCAGGACCTTGAAAGACAACGAAACACACGCGGCGGGGACATATAAGGTCGCCTGGAACGGCACCGGTGATGATGGTCAGAAGGTATCTTCAGGGATGTACTTCTATCGCCTGAAGGCGGGAGAGAAGGTCCTGACGAAAAAGATGTTGATGGTGAAGTAAGCACCCGCCTGCATGGATATGACAAATAATAAAGGCGGGGGTGGATTGCCCCCGCCTTTTGCCGTACAGAAGGGACTGATTACAGGACGTCGATTTGCAGGGTACTGACAATATTGCTGTCGATCTTTTCATAAGTTCCGGCCCCGATCAGATGACGGGGATCGTACTTGCCGCCATAACCATCGTCGTACCATAATTCCGGATCGATAACGAAATTAATCTCAGCGGTATCTCCGGCCCGGACACGCACCGTGTCGTGATCCATGGTCCTGACGAAGGCCAGGTCGGATGCCCATTCGAAAGTGCTGTCGGCGTCGTCGACATATCCGGCGCAGTAGACACTTTTATCCTGCAATTCCGGAAAGCCGTTGTATATGGCGGTGTCGGCGACGGTCGCCTGTTTGATCTGATAGATGGTGCAGAGGTAATCTCCGACCGGGAATGGAATCGCTCCGAGGTCGTGGGAATCTCCATCACCCCAAAGCAGCGCGACGAAGGGATCATCGGATTTGAAAACAATGGTATCTCCGGTGGTGCTGATCAGCTGAATTCCGCCAAGAACGATCTTGAGGTCGTTGACCACGATGTTGTCGGCGGCCGCTTTATGCGGCGGAGAAACCTGCTGGCCCCCCTGGCTGAACCGCACCGAGAGAGCTCCGGTTTGTGTCTCTGCCCCATTATTGCCGCACCCATAAAGGGCGAAAGTCAGCAGAAGAGGCGCGGCGAATCTGCTAAGATATCTGGCGAATTGCATAAGGACTCCTCGCTTATGATATTGGGCAATTAAATTCGAGCTAAGAGGCCGAAAGACGACCTTTATTATCCCGTATCGGCAAAATTGGCAGAAAATAGACTGTTTTGGCGATTGTTTTTTATCCTGTTGATATTTAGCGAGTTATATAATTAGAAAAGGCGGGTCGAACCCCGCCTTTTTCAAATATGGATATGGAAATTAATCTTCTACTGCGCGGAAGGCATCGCCGATATTGTTTTCGACCGCGGCATTGTCGTTGGCGCTGAGGGTCTGACGAGGATCGTAATAACCTCCGGCCGTATCCACAAACCAATCCTGGGTATCGAATATCAGGGTTACGTGGACCGAATCCCCGGCATTGACGGTGATAGGGTCGTCAAAAGTATATGCCTGGACGGCAACCAGATCGGAACTCCATTCGAAAGTGCTGTCGGTATGGCCATCGACATAGCCGTCGCAATAGATGCTTTTCCCTTCCATTATGGGATACTCGTTTATAATGGCGGTATCGTTTGGAAGGACGCTTTTAATCTTATAGATGGTCCGGTCATAGGTTCCCGGAGCGACCGCCACCGAGCCGATTTCAAAGCTGTTTTCGATAGTGTCAAAGGGAACAAGTAGTGGATCATCCGATTTAAATTGAATGCTATCGTCGCCGGTATTCAGGAACTTGATGGAACCCAGAACGATAGCGACATGATTGAAATTTATCTGGTCCGCCGCAACTTTGACGGTTTGCTGTCCTCCCTGGCTGATGCGGACCGAAATGATTCCAGTATTGGAATCGGCGGTATTGCTGCAGGAGAATATGGAAGCGGCAAATAGGGCCAAACAGACAATTCCACTTACTACGATAAATTTCTTCATTGAATACCCCATGTGAAAAATTTCAGTCTTATACCAAACTATCGGCATGGATTATGGATTTTTTAGGATGGATTATGCCGGAAACGGGATTCGGTTCGAATTCCGAACATAAGATGCGATCTCTATTGACGAACTCGGGGCAATAGCTTAGATTTCCGGCATGAACAGAAGCTTCGATAAGCACGAGGCGCGGACAGCGCGCTATTCTCCCAAGAACTCGTCCGGTCTTCAGGACGAGTAACCGCCCTTCTTGAATATCTTTTTAAAACTTCGTAGAATATTAATCGGACTTTTTTAAAAAGAGGTGTCTTATGACAACGGTTCTTAACGGTTCCGGTCTGACCATAGAGAAGCTGGAGCGAATCGCCCGGCATGACGAAAAGGTGGAAATATCTTCTGATGCCCTGGAACGGATGAAAAAATGCCGGGCCATGGTGGAAAAGAAAATCGAAGCCCGGGAAATAATGTACGGTATTAACACCGGGATTGGCGAATTTTCGGAAGTGGTACTCGATGACGAACAGGTAAAGCAGTTTCAACGCTATTTGATATATAACCATGCCGCCGGTATCGGCGACCCGGCTCCGCCGGAATATGTCCGGGCGGCGATGACGGCGCGAATCAACGTCCATGCGCACGGAAATTCCGGGGTTCGTCCGGAAGTGACCCAAACCCTGGTGGAGATGCTCAATAAAGGGGTAACTCCGTACGTCTGCCAGAAAGGCTCGGTCGGAGCCTGCGGCGATCTGGCTCCGATGGCGCAAATCGCTCTGTTGATGATGGGTGAAGGAAAGGCTTACTATAAAGGGGAATTGCTCGACGGTAAAAACGCCCTCGATAAGGCGGGAATCCCGATTCCGGGCCTGCAGGCTCGCGACGGGCTGGCGGTGATAAACGGTTCTAACGTGCTGACTGCCATGAGCGCCCTTTTTCTTTACGACGCCATGCGCTGGATGAAGCAGGCCGAAATCGCGACGGCGATGTCTCTGGAGGCGCTCAAGGCCAACATGCGGCCGTACTTGCCGAAACTGCACGAGGCTCGAGGATTCAAGGGGGCCATCCGGAGCGCGAAAGCGATTCGTAAATGTGTCGAGGGGGGTGACCTGGTCGACGGGCGAATCAAGTGCAAGGTGCAGGATGCCTATTCCATGCGATCGACTCCGCAGGTAGTCGGAGCGGCGCACGATGCTCTCGAGTACGCCCGGTCGCAGGTGGAAATCGAACTGAACGGAGTCGGGGATAATCCCATCTTCTTCCCGGATGAAAATCTGCAATTGTCGGGAGCGAATTTCCAGGGGACCCCGGTGGCGCTTCCGATGGACATGGCCGGAGTCGCGGTCACGATGGTGTCGGTATTGTCGGAACGGCGGATGAATCGGCTCAACAACCCGGCGCTGTCAGTGGGGCTGCCTCCGTTTCTAACCAAGGGAGCGGGGATGTTTTCGGGATTGATGCTGTCGCAGTACACCGCCGATTCGCTGATCGTGGAGCAACGGATACTTTCCATGCCGGCCTCGATTCAGTCCATCCCGGCGGCGGCCGACCAGGAAGATTTCGTTTCAATGGGGATGAACACAGCCATCAAGAATTTCCAGATTCTGGAAAACGGTTACGGCGTGCTCGGGATCGAATTTATGGCGGCGGCTCAGGCCCTCGATCTGCGGGATTACAAATTCGGCAAGGGGGTGCAGATTGCTCACGACGTAATCCGCAAACATGTGGCATATCTTGACGAAGATCGCCCGCTTTATCCCGATCACGACAAGATGAAAGCCCTGGTGAAATCGCGTGAAATCCTGGAAGCGGTCGAAAAAGGAGTCGGCTCGCTAGGGTGAGATCCAGAATACGATTTTAGAGCCATTTTTTTCTGAGGGGGCCCTGGAAATCCATCGGGCCCCCTATCTTATTTTTTGCCATAATATTCCGATAATAATTACAATAAGATAAATCCGTCCAGTTTACAGGGGGGAAGATGGCCCACGATATATTGCTTGAAGCCGGCACCAACGAAATGGAGCTGCTGGTTTTCAAACTCGGCAACACTCCATTCGGAATAAACGTCGCCAAGGTCAGAGAGATCGTCCAGAGGGTAAAAACAATCGGTATTCCATATTCCGGGCAGGCGGTCGAAGGAGCTTTTCAGCTTCGTGAGGAAGTAATGTCGCTGGTAAACCTGGGAGAATTCTTTGGAATGGTCGGCGAAAAGACCAAAAACGGCGAAGGTATGATTATTATCGTGGAATTCAGCCATACCAAATGCGGGGTGTTGGTCGATGAAGTCGATGTCATCAAGAGGCTTAACTGGAAAGAAATCCAGCCCCCGTCACGATTCCTGACCGCCATGGGGGCTCCGATTACAGGGACGGTCGAGGTGGACGGCAAAACGGTGCTGATCGCGGATTTCGAATCCCTGGTGGGACAGATACTGGGGGTGCAGACAGCGGCAATGCCGGAAGCCCTCAAAAATGCCGAGCCGGTGGCACGCAAGCAGGTAAAAGTGCTGATGGCCGACGATTCGCAGGTTATCAGGACTTCGCTGCGGACCATTCTGACCCGGGCCGGATATTCCAACCTGACAATATGTTACGATGGTCAGGAAGCCTGGGAAAAGCTGAATGAAAATCGCCACGACAAGGAAGCGCAGTACGACATCGTCTTGACCGATATCGAAATGCCCCGGATGGACGGGTTGCATCTCTGCCGTAAGATCAAGGCAGACAACTCCTTGAATCATCTTCCGGTGGTCCTGTTTTCCTCGCTGATTTCGGAAGATAATCTCAATAAGGGCAAACAGGTTCATGCCGATGCTCAGGTGAGCAAACCCGACAGCCAGGAAATGATCGATTCGATCGAGCGGCTGCTCGGCGCGCGGGGGATTCGTTTCGACAGCCCGACTCCGCAGATTCCCCTGAACGAGGAAGAGGAAAAGCTGGCCGCCTTTTGATCAAAGTTCCTTTTGCATCAAGGGGCGTGAATGGGAGAGCCGCTGGACCAGTTCGAACCCCTCTTCTTCGAATATCTTCATAGGCCCGGTCCAGGTAAAGGCCGCAGGCTGCTTTTTTCCATCGAGAGATAACGGGGTGGGGTAGGCCTCGACCAGTTCGATTTTACGCTTTTTCAAGAATTTCAAAGCGGCTTTCAGCATCAGCCGCGCCAATCCCTGATTACGGTATTCTCTTACTATAAAGAAGCAGTTGATACACCAGAGCCGGTCGGAATCGAGGGCATCGTCACGCTGGTAGGCTTTCATCCGGTCCAGACGGGGAAAGGCCGAGCGGGGACCGTAGGAACACCACCCGACCGGGTGGTCACCATCGAAAGCCAGCAGGCCGGTGATTTCGTTTCTATCGAAAAGCCCTTTCATCAGCTTTTTGGCTTTGGCTCCCTTGGTGGTTTGCCAGAGTTTTCCTCCCTGCGGAAGCCGATAATACTGGCACCAGCATCCTCCGCAAGCTCCGTTTTTCCCGAAAAGCAATTCGAAATCTTCCCAGAGATTCGGGCCGGCCTCTTTGAACGAGAATTTTGCCATAATAAAAAATACGTTTGCAAGGATGACTAGACAATCACAAAATGGAGCATAGGCTTGAATAGGTGCATCGGAAATCAGTTTCCGCATAACGCGGATGTCGCCCCGATTAACATCTCACTGGCGCTGTTTTCCGGAAGGCAGGGAGAAGACTCCTTCAGTGAGAAATCGTTGAGGTCGGACTGACAAAATTCCGGGTCGACTTCCAGGTTGTATAGCTTCCCCAGCTGCGATGAGATTTCCTCAACCCAGTTTCCGCCGTTGTTCTGCCACATTATGGTACTGCTGAATTCCGGCTTGCAGGTGTTGTCGCGGACATAAATCGCCGCACCCTCCAGCGTTATCGCGATGATGCAATTGAAAATTCCCGGAGATGCTCCGGCCGACACGAAAAGCGCTCCGCCTGCAAGCGCGGAATTCCGGGCGAAGGTGCAGTTGGTAATTATCGGGCGAGTCTTCGCCCCTTTCATCCAGATTGCTCCGCCGCTTGCAGAAGCCGCGTTATTTCTGAATATGCAGCTCAGAATCATCGGCGAAGAAGAAAAACAATTGATGGCTCCGCCGTTGCCGGAATACCCGCCGGTAATGGTAAAGCCGTCGATCAGGATGCCATCGTCTCCGGGACCGAAACTGAAAGCGCTGTGCGGAGTCAATTCGCTTCCGTCGCAGTCGATTACCGTATGATCCGGGCCGTTTTCGGACCGCACCGTCACGGCTTTGCCATTAAAAGTTATATCGCTGTTTCCCGCGCCGGAATAAATGCCGTCGGCGACCAACACAATATCTCCCGGTCCGGCATGATCGATGGCGTCCTGGATCGAACCGTATTCGGATGGAACGCGATAAACATCGGGATTATCGGCCGGAGGAGGATTAAAAAAGCGGTGGTCGTCGCCGCATCCGATGATTAAAAATATTACCGATATTACTGCCAGAAATTTTTTCATAATAAACCCCCGTTCGATAATTAAATATAACATGGGGCAATGTAATCGCCAAATATTTTACGAGGAGGATGCGAAAAGCGTTTAGTCGGTGAAAAGCTGAACGTAGTAGAAATTCCCGGCTTCGTCGGGATTTTGCCTATAGACTCCAATACCGATTTTTCCGAACGAGGAGCGAACCATGTTTTCGTAATGACCGGCCGAATTAATCCATCCCTGCACCGCCGAGGCGGCCGAAGGATACCAGGCGATGTTCTCTCCGGCGGAATGATATTCGATTCCGGCGGCGGCGAGACGGTCGAAGGGGGAAAGACCGTCGGGGTTGATGTGATCGAAAAAGTCTCGTTCGGCCATGTCGCGGGCGTGGGCCTGGGCCACGATATTCAGGTCGGGGTCGAGAACCAGGGGAGCCTGTCCGGCGGCATCCCTGGCATTGTTGGTCAGAGCCAGGATTTCAAGGCGCTGTTCGGTGACATAAGCGGAAGTATCATCGAAACTTAAAGGGAGGGTGGGAAAGGAATGTTTTTCGCAGGAGGTGATAAGCAGGAACAGAGCCATCACCAGGACTATTGCCGATCCGCCGCGCTTATTGATTGTCCCATTACACTTTGGCATAGAATTACTCCTATGCCCTTTGTGTCGGCAGAATTGCGGGAAAAACTGAAGTTAAAAATCGGCCGGAATAAAAGACCGGACGGTGTAGTGGATATGTGTCCGGCTTCTACAAGAGGTCAAGATCTTCATTTAATAGGAATATTTCGGTTCCCAGCCGTTGGCTCCCTCGGGCAGGATATCGAAGAAATGCCAGAGGCTGCAAAAATCGTCTCCCGGGCCGAAATATCTAAATCCGGTCCGGTATATTTTGCCGTCGTCGCTCTTGCGGAACGTGGA
Source organism: Candidatus Zixiibacteriota bacterium (assembly GCA_041306185.1). Classification (GTDB taxonomy): domain Bacteria; phylum Zixibacteria; class MSB-5A5; order GN15; family PGXB01; genus JBFZFV01. The sequence continues at coordinate 46,313 of JBFZFV010000093.1, read as the reverse complement.
GAAGCCGGGAAGATACATATCGCCCGATTTGAAATTCATGTCTTCGGCGAAGTTGTTTTCGGCGCAGGAGTACATCGCAAATTGCCATCCTCGTTCCGATGCGAATTCGCGCTGAACGTCCGGCTTGTCGGGTGAAACCACCGCTAAAGCAGCGCGGTCTTCCAGGTGGTGCCTGATACCGTTAAAATTGTCCGCCCAGAGGGTGCAATAGGGGCAGCGTTTCCCCATATTGTGAACGAGCAGCAGTTCTTTGCAATCTCCGAAAATTTGAGACAGCTTGACCGGGCCGGCAGAAGCTCCAAAGACATAATCACGCACTTCCTGTGCCGGAGTCTTACGGATAAGTTCGGCCAGTTTCTTCTTTTTTTCGAGAATCTCGTTTTCGAGTTTTTCGATCTCAGCGGATAAAAATTTGTATTCGCCCATGGACAAATGCTCCGATTATGAGTTATGATGCAATTTAAACGCCCTTAGAGATTGAGGCGTTTGCTCATTTGCGCCGGATGTGACAGGAGGATCTTCCGGTCTTTTCGAAATAGCGCTGGTGATATTCTTCGGCGAGATAAAATTCTCCGGCCGGTTCTATTTGAGTAACAACGGGACGGGATAATTCTCCGCCCCTCTGAAGAGCGGCTTTCGATTTCTCGGCGGCTTCTTTCTGGGCGTTGTCATAATAGAAAATAACGGAACGATATTGCGAGCCGATATCCGGCCCCTGGCGATTGAGCTGAGTGGGATCGTGTATTTCCCAAAATTCCTTGAGGAGCTCTTCATAGGTGACAATTGCGGGATCGAATTCGAGGTACAGGACTTCGGCGTGTCCGGTATCGCTGTAACAGACATCCTCATAGGTGGGATTGACCTTGTGTCCTCCGGAAAATCCGACTGCAGTTTTGGTCACCCCGTTTATCCGCATGAAGGCATCTTCGACCCCCCAAAAACATCCGGCCCCAAACATCGCTTTATTCATTTGTTTTCTCCGTCTAAGTTGTGTCGCTTAAAACAGCCGATGTCGGGTCGAGGTTCCGCGAAGTGTAAGTGCTAATACCGTTGAACTGCCACCATCGGGTGTCCCTCGAGTTTCTCTTTCGGGACAACGTAGACTATCCCCTTCTGGGAATAGACATTGACCGCGGCGAAATCGAGCAGATCCTGGCCTCCGACCTCATCCCGTTCGTGGAGCTTCACTTCGTCGGTGGTGGGATTAAAGCTCCCCCAGCAATGGAGGTTTTTGGCAACGAACAGGGTTTCGACCCGTCCGTGAACGGCGGAAGGAACAATGGTTTCGATTTTATCGGTGGCGAGGCTGCTTCCGGAACCGGCAAGATCCCGATATTTCTGCCAGGCTTTTTCCTGGCCTTTAACGAATATCGGTTCGACCAGCGGCCAGGCTTTGGCGTGGAGGTCCTCGTAAGGAGTATCATCCGGATTCCCTGATATCACCTCTTCGACGATATTCGGATACTTGCTGGCATCGCGGAAAATCGGGTAAATATAATCGACTCCGGCCAGGACCAGCGGAGCGGATTCATCTTTCAACAATTCTCGCAACCCCTTGTCGAGTTGGAGCGAAAAGCGGTATATCAGATCTTTTTCATCGGGGCCGGCACTGCCGGTGCCATAAAAGACCGCTTCCCGTTTGCCTCCTCGCGATGGAGTCCCTGTGTGGAATTGCAGTTGTTTCTGGTAGCGGTCGGGATCGAGAACTTCGGTAAGACTGGTCGGAAGCCCTTCGAGGTCGATTTCGGCAACCGAGAATTTCGAACCCTGCAGGAGACGGACCGATTTCAGGCTGAAAGCGAGAATGTAAAATCTGCCGTCTCCGGAAATCAGGGGCAAAACCGGTTTGATATGATAGCGGTCGGTAACGACGGAAAGTTCGTCGAATTCGGCCGGAAGACGGTATTCGTGGAAGGAGTCTTTGCCGGCAAAAATAGCCAGCCCGTCGCTCTGGTGTTTCCAGTAAAGGCTGTTATTCTGCAGCTTATAGGCGGGCGCGAGAATATCCTCGATTTCCCGGTCTTTTAATCCCAATTCCGCCATACGGTTCTCGGCGCGGCGAAGCAGGTTCTTAAAGCGGATTGGGTCTTGTTCGATTTCCCTCCCTTTACGGTGGGTCGGCATAAATATGGAAACACAGGGGAAATCCTGTCTTTCAATCAGAAATCTGACATCTTCGGCAGTGATTATATTCATTATTAATTACTCCCCCTTGGCGAATTTTCAATCTGTACGATATTAAACATACCAGGTATGGATTGGTGCCGCAATTAAAAGAAAAAAGGGGAATTACGATTTTAGGAGGGTGCGGAAACCGCCGTTTCTTCGTATTTTGAGTAGTTATGAATAGCGGAAAAATCACCGTATTTCAGCATGTGCCGTTCGAAGGCCCCGGAAGCATCTGCGATTGGGCAAAAAGCCGGGATTTATCAACTGAAATTCAGCGTCTGTTCGAGGGGCATAAGCCGGTTATCGACGGAGATTCGCGGCTGCTGGTCATTATGGGGGGGCCGATGAGTGTCAACGAAGAAGAAAAGCATCCCCGGATGGCCGAGGAACGGCGGGCTGTCGAATGGGCCATGGGCGCCGATATACCGGTCCTGGGGGTTTGCCTCGGAGCGCAGCTTCTGGCGAAAACACTTGGGGCGAAAGTAGTCCGCAATCAGCATAAGGAAATCGGATGGTTCTCAGTCGAAAGAACCACCGCTGACGATATTCTTCCGGAAAAATTCGAGGCCTTTCACTGGCACGGAGAGAGATTCGAAATTCCATCCGGGGCTCGATTGCTGGCTCGGAGTGAAGCCTGTGAAAGCCAGGCCTTCATTTATGGCGATAAAGTCGTCGGATTGCAGTTCCACCTCGAGATGACTCCGCCGGGAGTTAGGAATCTGGTCGAAAACTGCCGGGATGATCTCGACAGCGGCAAATATGTCCAGTCGGCGGAAGAGATGAGTTCGGCTCATCACCGGTTCTATAGAATCAACGGCATTATGAATGCTGTCCTGAATCGCCTGGTCCAGTAAGCACAAGCAAAACGACTATCGGCTGTTTATTTCCAGGCTATCGTTCGACCCTGGTGCAATAATAAATATCGGCGTCGAAATTTCCTTCGGCATCGGACAACACATGCACGAAATAAAGCAACTGACCGTCGGCAGTTAAAGATGCTTCCCCGACGACTCCCCGAATCACCAGTTCCGGTATTCCCCAGACGTCTCCGCTCCGAACGGAACGGTAAATAGCCGCACCGATTATGGGATTTCTCGATGAGGTGAAATACATGGTATCGCCGTCGGCGGTGAAAGCCGGCTGCAGATCATCAGCCGCCGAATTGATCGGTGAGCCCAGATTGACCGGAGTCGACCAGGTTCCCCCCGATTTGGTGGAGACATAGATATCGGAACCGGAACCTCCGGTTCCGCCGGGACGAAGCGAAGTAAAATATAGCGATACGCCGTCCGGGTGCAAAGCATGTTCGCCGTCGGGATAGACGGAATTGATTTGCGGTCCGAGATTGACCGCCATGCCGGGGACGCTGTCAATGATTTCGGCGTAGTAAATATCGATATAGTCGTTGTAGAAGGGATCATTCTGATAGCCGGTGTTTTCCGGCCGGTTGGACTGGAAATAGACGCCGGATCCATCAGAAGTAAAACTCAGCTCGCCATCGAGCGAACCGGCGGTCCCCTTGGCCAGATTGTAGTATTCCGGAATGCCGAATTCTCCCGGATCGCCGATTCTTTCGGCCCGGTAGGTATTATTGTAATCGGACAGGATTTGCGCCGGAGTCAGGCTTTCGAGCAGGTCTTCGGTATGCATATAGTACAGGTACTGGCCGTCGGCTGAAATTTCGATGGCATCCTGCGGGCAGAAATTATTAATCGGCAGAGCGACTTTAATCGGCTGACTCCAGTCGGCAACCATTGTCTGGGGAGTATGGGCATCGGTCCTGGTCTGACCAGTCTTTTCGCAAACCGGTTCGGGGGGGACATATTCGGAATCGCTGGAATTGCTGCAGGTGAGCAGGATTAATATACCAGTGATAAAAAGAAAAACGACTACATATACAGGAAAATTCCTGAACATAGTTACCTCCCGCGCAATCTATTGCTTTACGTGCTCAATGCATCCGGACTTTTTCCCAGTCGTCGCCGAGGATGATACTGGCTTCGTTGGCCGCGTCATCGGCGAATTCTTTCGGGACCATGACGGTGTAGGCGCCGCCGATCGGCAGGATGGAATTGGTGCCCATCTGGCCGGTGCTTCCGAAATGTCCGGCGCCGGAATATACGATGGCGGGGATGTCTTTCGACTCCAGGGCTTCAACCAGCATTTCGGAATACTGCTGAGAGGTCAATCGGCAGATTGGAGTCCAGTTTTCGTATTCGGATTCAATCTCCCCGTCTTCGATATCCTCCGGAAGTGTCTCGACCAGGTTTTCGTTGCAATCGGGGCAAACCGAAACGGTCGAGTTATATTCATATTTGCAGTTGGGACAAAACGGCATCCGCTTCTCCTTCGATTTCAATCAATATATTGTCGAATTTCACGGGAATAAACAGTTTTGTGAAAAAAAAGAGAAAAATCGGCAATTGTCGGGTATGGTCGAAAAGAGGATGTCCCAAAAGCCCTCTGCCGCTCCGTTTTCTGTGACGCATAGAAATGGTACCGAATACTCCCCTATAGTTGCGGCAGGTCTTGCTTCCGCTCTAAGCCATTGCTCGAAACGGAAGCGTGACCTGCCGCGCGCGGGCGTCAGTTCACCGTTCGTCCCGACTGAAGTCGGTCCTCACTAAAGAACTGACGCAACTTCTGTACTTACGGGACCGCCTCAAATCGGGCCGCCAGCTTACATCCCCGGGGCATGCCCGGTTTTTATAAAGGTGATGATTCCGTAAATGATGCCGCCGATCATGCCTCCGACATTACCGAGGAAATGGACCGCGATGGCAGGAACTAGACTTCCCGTTCTGGCCCGCTGGTGGGCAGCTATTAATCCCAGGGTGAAGGTAAAGAGCAGGATAATGGGAATGGTTATCCAGTCGGCGCCGGAAGCTGCCAAGGTCAGGTGCATCGCCGAAAAGAAAAGGGCGCTGATAAGTGTAGGGAGGTCGAAACGCCACAGCACCGGGCGGCGAATTTCATCGCCGGCTTCATAAAGACTGCTTTGCAAAAAACCCCGCGTGAAGATTTCTTCGATAATGCTGGAAAAAACCCAGACAAAGAGAATTATCTGGGGGATGGACAATTCCTTGATAATCGGGTTGCCGATTCCTCCAGACAGAACCATCCCCAGGGTGGCAATCATCCCCACAAACAGGGCCAATAGCCCCACCGGAGCCCAGCGCAAGATACGGCCGAAAGAGAAATTCCCTTCGGGGAGACAGAACCCGTATTCGCGGAATTTGGCTTTACCGAAAAAAACGATCGCCAGGAGGGCAAGGACCAGTTCCAGCCCCTGGGTGGTAAGAATTTTGTGAACAGTCTGTGACAAAAATAATTTGGGCGTAAAGCCCGCAATCAGATAGATGACAATCCCGATGACAATGGTCAGAATGATTCTCGAAGTTTTGATAGATGACATAATTTCTTTTCCGAATATGGATAAAAGGTTGATTCAAGATAACGGATTATTTCCGGGCCGCCATAAAAATCTGTCGCCGTTAATAAAAGCTAATCGAGATATATTTTCAACTTCGGGCCGGTGTGGACAAAACCTTCCCGAAGATAAAAAGCGACAGTCCGTTCCCATTTTTCTCCCAGCGGGGCGGTGACATCGATTCTGAGCCATTTTCTTTCCCTGCCGAATTCTCTGGCGCGGTCGATGAGTAATTTGCCTGCACCTACCGAGCGGTATTTCGGCGATACGTACAATTCATTGATAATCCCGTAGTTACCGTTGGCGTAGATGGCGAAATTTTCGGAAAGAGTGATGATCCCGGCGAGGTTTTTGCCGTCGTACGCCGCGAATACGGCGTGACGGTCGGGATTTCGTTTCCAGTCGGAAAGGATTTTCTCTTTGTACGATTCCCCCGAATCGACCGGTTCATCTCTGAGTTCATCGAGTAAAAGCTGCACAGTATCATATATGATATCGTACTGCTCGATAGTGAGGCGGACAATATTCAGCATAGCTGTTACCTTTTCGGTATAATCTATATCACAGGTCGCCGATTTTCAAGATCGTATTCCAGTTTCGAGTGGTAACCTCTTTGCCGAACTCTTTTTCGATTACGGCCATGGCGTCAATCGTCCCCATGTCCGCCAGGTTCAGGACACTAAAAAGAGCGTGATCCGCGAGCTTGATGATTTTGAAAGACTTATCGGATGACGTATAGGGGATTTTGAGAGAATTACCCGGCATTTTGGAAAGAAAGGTAACATAAAGCCGGGTTTCTTTGGTGATTTTTATTCCTTTAAAGGGATCGGCGGCAATCATTTTTTCGATATCGCTTTTGGGACGTATCAGGACCTTAATGGACATCCCGAAAGTATCATGCAGTTTCGCGGAAATGTCCTTTTCGAGGACAGCGGGAGAATTTTTCGGGGAATCGAAAGCGATATTCCCGGTGGCAAGGTAAGTTTTGACATTGCCAAAGCCGCTCGTTTCGAGAAGGTCTTTCAATTCGGCCATGGAGATTTTTTTATGGCCGCCGACATTGATGCCTCGAAGCAGCGCGATATACCGAACGGCCTCTTCCTTTTTTGGGCTCATAGTTCGATTTTCCTAAAACATGCCGTTGGCATTGGGAGAGTCTTCGGGGATTTCCTGGCCGATGTCCCACAATTCTGCGACTTTGTTATTTTCGAAACGAAAGATATGCACCAGGGCATATTCGGGACTTTCGGAATCCAATTGCACCCGGGACAAAATCACGACCTTGTCACCTTCTTCGAGAATCATTTTGATTTCGAGTCTTTTATCCGGGAATTGGCGGGAATTTTCTTCCTGTGCCCTCAGGAGCGATTCGCGGTCCCCTTTGAAATAGGGATTGTGATGGCGAAACGACGGTGTCGTGTATCTGTCGTACGCTTCCCGGACATTTGCAGTCGCAGCCGCCTTAAGAAACGTCTCGGCGATTTCTTTTCGCGAGGTATCGGGCATGGTCATTCCTCCGGATTTAATTCGATCTCGAGCTTCTTTGATATAATTACGGAAAAAAGAACCGGCTTGGGAAATCACATTTTACGATGGGTTGCCGGCAGCGTTCCGTTTCGACTCTAAGGACGATTTCGCAATTCAGATAATCGTTCCAGGGCCTTGTCGACCAACTCCGGTTTCGGGTCAGCATCGCGCCAGATTTCGCTGAATATTTCGTATTGCTGCATGGCCTTATCGTAATTCCCCATATTGTCATTGGCCAGCGCAAGGTAATAATGCGATTTCACCGCCTTAATCCCGAAAACCGCTCTCCGGATGTTATAATAGTCATTGAGGATACTTTCGAATTTCCAGGCGGCGCCCCGGTACTGTTCCGCTTTCAAATATACCATGCCCAGCAGGAAGCTGTCATCGAAATCGAGTTCATCTTCCGATTCCAGTTCGGTCAGCCATGCGATTGCTTTATCCGTGTTACCATTGAGATATTCGATGCGGGCCATGATTTGACGGTAGGTGGATTTGTGGGTTTCTGTCTGAATACCATCGGCCATCGCTTGCATCAATTCCGTATCGCCTAGAGAACCATATATCGAGCAGAGAGGGGATTTTATATCGACGCCGATATCGGTTCCGAGCGATTCCTGTATCGCTAGCGCTTCCAATATCTCACGTTCGGCTTTTCCGTAATCGCCCAATTCTTCAAGGATGTTTCCCTTTATTACATGTTTCAGTGCCGAGGCTTGAGATATTTCCATCAGGTCGATTTTGTCGGCGGCGATTCCGTCGTTAAGAATGTTCAGGGACATTTCGAATTGTCCCCGGTAGAGCGGCACCAGGGCCAGGTATGTCCGAGCCGTGGCGCGGACGGCACCATCGCCGTTTTTTATGGCTTCACGTATGAGTTCGATTGCTCGGTCATAGTTGCCTTTATAAATATGCAGGCGGCTTAGCGTAAGAAGAGACTGGTATTCGTAGAAATCGGGTCTTATTGAGTATGCCGTTTCATACGACTCAATGGCATCATCGAGCTTTCCGTGCCGGGCGTAAATTTCGCCCCGGGTGTCGTACGGGTTGGGCTCGGCGGGTGCAATGGCTACATACCTGTCGGCCCATACCAGGGCCGAATCGTATTGACCGATTTTATCGAACAGATACACCAGTGTATTGTGTGACATCCTGTACAACGGATCGTACTTTAAAGTTTCTCTAAGCAACATGAACGCTTCATCGTAATTCTTTTGCATGATGGATATGTTCGCCAGTTCGAATAAGGCGATTTTATCGTCGGGAAAGTTATCGACTATTTTTTTCAGAAAGTACGATGCTGAATCGATATCATGCGCCATGTAGGCTTCCCGGCTTTTTATGTAGAGTTGTTCCTTGCGGGTTGCTCCGGATGAGTATTGAATGGCCTTTTCCAGCATTTCCCTGTTCCCTGTGAATGATAGGGCATAGTACGCGATAGCGAAGGTCGAATCGTATTCAACCGCTTTCCGGTAATATTCGTAAGCTTCGTTGTAATACAGTTTGTCGATACATTCCACCCCGTCGAGGTAAGCCTGAAACGCTTCGGGAGAATGCGTCGTGACTTCGGCAACCGGAGGATCCGCCTCGGACCAGGCAGCCTCCGGGAGAGATAATTCTTTCTTCAATTCCACGGTCAGCCTGTCGACCAGCGAAAACATGTCTTCGTGCGACTTGGCGGTCATTCTCAACGACTTAATGACATCTTCCGACGCAACATCAATTAGCTGTACCGTTAATGCAAGATTCGGCTCGGTCTGGACGACGCTGCCGAGAAGCATCCATTTGGCATTCGCAATTTTCGAAATTTCTTCGGCGTTATCCCTCGAAAACGGATCGGATTTGTCCAGCCCGAGGCGTTTCAGGATATCGTACAGGTGCTGTCCGGAAACGACATGGACATAGCGCGATTCCGATAGATCGGTGATGACCAGATTCGAAAGAATCCAGCCGAGGTTGTCGAGATCGCCCTTGTCCGCGAGGTTTTCGAACGGCATCACCGCCAGGAGATTTTCGCGGGCCGCGGCTTCGTTTGAAGAGCTGAATTCAAGGCGCCAGTCTTTAAGCAAAAATATTATTAACAACACCGCCGCAACCGCCGCGATTCGAACCCAGGTATAACGGCTGCGTTTCGGCCGTGATTCGGGTTCCGGCCCATTACTTTCCCTTTTCGATATTTCAGCCGGCGGAACCTTTTCGATTTCTCTGAGAATATCGGGATCGGTTTTGAGCAGGCGAATCGCCTCTTCGATATCCCTGGCCTCATCGAATAAAAGATCATTCCCAAGAAGCAGGCGTTCAAACGCCTCCTGCTCCTCTTCCGATAGCAATCCCAGTTCCCATGCATGAAGCATTGATTTTATTTTTTCGGCATCATCATTTGTCATTTATTGATGCTCCTGCCTTGCAAACATTCCGCCAGAATCGTCCGGGCGCGATGAAGGGAAATGTACAAATTGTTTCTGGAAATCCCCAATTTCCCGCAGATTTCTTCGGTGCTGTTTCCCTGCGCCCGCAAATTGAGAATCCTTCCGTACTGCCGGTTAATCGACAGCAGTTTCCTGAAACAGCGAATCAGGTCGAGCTTCAGGTGGCTGTCTTTCGGTTCCACGACCGCACCCGACAGATTTTCGTTTTCCTCCTCCGCCACTTCTCTTTGCATTCGTCGGCGGTTGGAATCATGGAATTCCAGGATGCGGTTACTCAGTACTTTAACAGCCCAGGCAGCAAAGCTATGCCGGACATCCAGATTGCGGTAATTTTTGCTCACCACCAACAGCGCTTCCTGGGCGACATCGTCGGCATCCTGATTCCATCCTATCTTATGGTGGGTTATGAAGCGAAATCTTTCACCCAGCAACTCGAATAAGGCCTTTTCCGCCGCCAAATCGCCGGAAACGGCCTTTGCAAAACAGTCATTGATTTTTGAAGTCGTCACAAGCGGCTCTGCCAATTCAACTTAACCGGCTTCAACAGCATCTCATTATCCGTCTGGTTTCCGTACAAATTTAAATCAATTCCGCACATCCCACAATCGTTAAATTCCGAAGGCGGTATACACCGGTCCTCTTGTTGATTTGACGGCCACGGAAGCGCGATTCCCCAAAAAAAACATAAAATCCTCCGGTTTTCCCGCATTCTATTCGTAAGAATTCCCCTCATGATCCACCTAAGAAATCGGACCGTCCAGGCTTGACAATATAGACAATTAACATCCGGCCGATATCGTCGGCTGAATATAACTGGGAGTAAACTGTGAATCCAATGGAGTTATCAAATGGAAACGAATGACACAAGGGGTATTGGTTGGGGAAATCGGATTATCCTTATGGTCGTCATCGCTGGTTTTTTCGCGTTAACGACTTCCGCTTCGGCGGCCATTATCGATATTCCGTCCGATTATGCGACTATCCAGGAAGGCATCGACAATGCCGCAAATCTGGATACGGTCCTGGTGGCGCCGGGACATTATATCGAAAACCTTCAGATAAACGGGAAATCGATTGTCCTCAGCAGCCATTTTATGTATGATAAAAACACCGACTATATTTTCAATACCATTATCGATGGAAGCAACCAGGCCCACCCCGACACCGGCTCGACGATATTGATTAAAAGTTTTGGAGGGATGATTTCGCCGACCGTCCAGGGCTTTACCATTACCGGAGGCACCGGCACTCTGTATCAATGGCAGCCGGGGTCGTGGGACCGTCAGGGAGGCGGGATTTTCATGACCGGTGCCGCGGCGAAAATTCAGTACAATTATATCTATAATAACAAGGCGGCCAACTCGGCCGGGCTCTATGCGGCCGGCGGCGGCGGTATCCTGACCAACAACAGCGCTCCGAATATCCTCAATAATGTCATCGCCTATAATGAAGGAGAGTATGGAGCCGGGATGAGCATGAACTATTCCACCGGCACCGTTAAAAATAACGTGGTCGCTTTCAATTACGGCGGAAGAAAATACGGCGGAAGCGGCATTTCGAAAAACGCCGGAAGTATCACCGTCATCGAAAACAATACGATCGTATACAACAGGTCGACCCAGCCCGGCGGCGGGATGGCCATCTTTTCTTCATCAATCTCACTTCGCAATAATATCCTGTGGCATAACACCGCTCCCAGTGACCCCCAGATTCACGGCTTCTCCTCCGGTAATTACTGTAATATCGAAGGGGGAGGTTTAACCGGGACCGGCAATATCGACGTGGAACCGAAGCTGATATATGATAACTGGTTCTTTCCTTTCGACGATTCTCCCTGCATCGATGCCGGCACCCCGACTCCGATATATTACGACGCCGAAGACCCCGGCAATCTCGGAACGGCCAAATGGCCCTCCTGCGGAACCTTGACCAACGATATCGGAGCTTACGGCGGCCCGGGAGCTTTCCCCTTTCAAAAGGGCGCGATCTTTTGCGATGCAACGCTCGGCAAAATCCCGTTGACCATCAATTTCACCGGCAAATCGATCTTTCCCGATGTCGCTTCCTGGATCTGGTTTTTCGGAAACGGAGATTCCTCGGTGACCGCCGTTCCGAACTGCACCTATGAATACACCGCACCCGGCATGTATGATGTCTCGCTTAAAATAGTCGTAGGTACCGATACCACTCTGATTACGCATGGTGACATGATTGTCGCGACCGCGGATACGGCCGGTCTTGGCAATGTCGAGGGACGAATCGGCGAAACGGTCGAGATTATCCTGACGGGGAATAACACCATGCCGCTCGATTATCTCGAAATTCCTCTGCAGTACGGAGGGGATTTAGAGCTTCACTATGCAGGAGCATCTACGACAGGCCTGCGCTCCGAAGGATTTGTCGTGAGTATCATCGATAACGATGAAAGCGCCAACCGGAGAATCGTGCTTGGCATGCAGCCGGGGACGGCTAATCCTGATGCCGAAATCGCACCCGGTGACGGGCCGCTGGCGGCTTTGCAGTTCGAAATCGTTTCGGGAGCGCCCTTCGATGAGAATGTAATCAGTCTCGAAGGTTATGACGATTATATGCTGACCTACAAAGGCGGGATTTTATCCTATCATCCCGATTTTTTTGCGGGTCAGATAACGGCGTTCTTGAAATGCGGCGACGTGACCGGAAATAACGTGGTCGATCTGCTCGATATCGTGTACATGATCAATGCCAAATTTAAAGGAGGGCCCCAACCTCCCCTGGAAACGGCGGATGTTAATAACGATACGCTTTTCAATCTTCTTGATATCGTCTATATGGTCAATTTCAAGTTCAAAGGGGGCCCTCCTCCGAATTGCGGGTGACGGTGATTTAATGCGAGAGTGAAAAAGGGTCGGGTAACCGGCCCTTTTTTTTGTGTTAGCAGAATACCCCTTAGTATAATGATCGGGCAATCACGAAGATCATGCCTCGAATTAGTAATCACATGATTACGTTATAATTTAATCTCGATTAGAAAGAATATTGAATTAAGTATGGCCTGTACGATTTTACTGGAATTTTCAAAATAGAATCCCCGGCTATGGACATCATGTCCAGTCTGATTTCTAATGCAATATGTAAGCGTCAGATCGTTTTCTATTAGTTTTGGAGTAGATACATACTCAGGATCTTTTAGATTATCTTCCAATAAAGCAGTTAGTGTCGTCTCAAAATCCGACTTCACCAATGTATTTGCTCTGCCCATCTTATCAGAATCTAATGTCAGTCCTTCATTGGATTCTTGGCAGAGTTTTGCTATATACATACGAAAATTGGGGTTTTTTATAATTTCGCCTTTCTTGTTATGAAATGTATAATCAGCATAAAAGGCTTTCAAAAATGATTCAATAAAACTGCAAAGATCAAATATGTATGATGAGTAAATGTATGACGCAGCCGCATTCTTTTTAATAGATTTTTCAATTTCCATTTCAAGCTTATGGAGTCGGAAGATGCAATATACGAAATAAAATCTCTCATCTTCATATGCAGCATTTTCAAAGAATTTCCCTCTAATTGTGTCTAAGTTTATCCACCGCGTATGGCGATCATTATATAATACAATTTTCTCCTCAAGGAAGTTAATTACTTCGCGAACATACTGGCCGAAAAGATGATTTTCAGTTTTGTCACTCAAAGATATAAAAAGATGAGCCGGAAGGTCTTTTTTACTTGCTTCAGGCAAATTCAATTTTAGGTCTTCCTTATATGCCTGATGCATTAACATTATACCTTTTTCCAAGTCGCCCCTTAAAATATTCATCATTCCGTAAAAGTAGTATGGCGTCCCTTTATGAATTAACTTATCGGGATATTTATTTTCCCATTCCTCGCATATGTTTATAACATTGTGGAAAAACAATACACTATAGCCGCAGTTAATTGTGATACATAACCCATTCAATTCCTGAAAAAATTCATTTATTCTGTCATCATCGCGATAATATTTGTCGAAAAAAGAAAAGCATGTTCTTTTAAAAGTACTAGGAAAGCCATTCGTAGACTTTATATCGACCAGTGCCAATGCTCTAATTTCACTTTCGAGGAAATTCATAACCACATGTACCTTTATCCCTTTCGCATTATTACCGTTGTCATCGCTCGGAACAGCCGTTTATAAAAGCCAATAATTCCTGCCCCAAGTTGTAAACTGAATTACTATATTTGGAATTATTTTTGTGCTTCCCGAGACATAGTTTACACTTTATTCCGGGCACATGGTTTACACTTTTTATATACATATTTTATATTACATTGTCCAGTACCGTAGGTCGGATGCCGAATAATCATTTTATATTCACCGAGCATACCCGATGATTAAGTCCTCTTTCTTTTTCCGATTCCAGCTCTTTATTTCGATTTCACGGCGTCGAGCATCGGATTCGCAATTATGCTCCTCGGAATAAACCAGGCGGCATGGCCGGCGGGAATTGGTATATTTGGCCCCCTTCCCGCTGTTATGCCGCTTCAATCTGTCGGAGAGATCCTTCGTTATGCCGGTATAGTAAGAATTATCGCGACATTCCAATATATATACAAACCAGGTTTCCATGTCGGGTGATACTCCAGAGCGATTTCTCCATCTTGCTAAATTACGGGAATACCCTTCGCTCCGCTTGACTGAGGTTTTACATCGTTCAGGGTTTACCCTTCGCTCCGGTCGTCAAAATCCCCATGTCGCTCAGGGTTTACCCTTCGCTCCATTCGGTCAAGACCCCTTATCGCTCAGGGTTTAAGAACGCGTAAGTCGCTGAAGCTCCAACGCGTTCTAAAAGCGGAGGAGGTAGGATTCGAACCCACGGTACCTTGCGGTACAACGGTTTTCAAGACCGCCGCTTTCGACCACTCAGCCACTCCTCCGTCGCTCCCTTCCAAATAATCGCCACTGACTGACTTTGTCAAGCGATATGCTGGCATGAGCATTTGCCGGTTTTAATAAGAGCCGAGCCTCCAAAGGCGACGGCGCCAGGTATGGGTGGCCTGACGCCGCTGGAGAGGGGAGGAGGGATCAATGTCGCGGCGTTTTTTTTCGCTGGCTTCTCGTCGCCGCGCCGAGAGATCTATCTGCCAAATATCACTACTTCCCTAAATTTCGGGCGGACCATTAAGTCCGCCCGTCTTGCATGTGGAAGTGAAAAACCCGTAACACTGCGGGCTTCTTATTTTTAAAATCCTCCGCGATTACCGCCGCCGCCCGGTCCCCCTCCGGGCCCGCCCCCGTCACGACCCGGCCGGCGCTCGCGCCTTTTCTCTTGATTTTCCTCGATCATCCGGTCGTACTCATCGAGCTGCTTATCGGTCAGGACATCTTTCAAATATTTTCTGGTCTCCTGGCGAATCTTCTCGATTTCATCTTTCACTTTGGACATGTCGGAACGATCTTTGTCCTTGAAGGCTTCGCGCAGGACCTCCATCCGTTCCTGTTCGGTCTTCATGATTTTTTCGACCTTCGGAATCTGCTCGTCGGTCAATTCCAGCCGCTCTTTCATTTCTTTGAAACGTTCTTCGAAATTGTCTTCGCGGCGTTTTTCTCGATCGTCGCGAGGTCTTTCCTGTCCGAAGGCAAAAGAGGCGGATATAAGAATAATCGCAATGGGGAGAATTAGTTTCGCATACGATGGAAGTCGCATTAATGCCCTCCAATGGCTAATTTGGTTTCTCTGCTTATTCCTTAGACAGGCCGCGCGGAGATTGGACTAATGGTGTTACAAAATTCCCGCGCAAATGATAACTATCGGAGCGACGCCAGCCGACACCGGGTCCTTTCGGATGGGTCGATTCGCCGTAAGGCGATGTCCCGCTGTATAGTGCAATGAAATGGCTTTGTTTTTCATAATTGACATATCGTTTTTTCCCGCTTTGGTGAAGGTGAAAAAGTTGCGGCAGGACCCGCGACGACGGAGTCGGCATGCGACCTGCAGCCAGCAAGAGCATCGGGTCACAATTTTGGCGAGCTAAAGAATCCCACGCCAAAATCAAGACCCGACGCAACAGCAATGGCAAAATGGCATAAGTTTGGCAGAGATCGGAGGTAATGAGCATAAGGCAAATGTCTCCAAAAATTGGGGGGTATCGGGTTTCTTTCTCGTTCCGCAAAACGGAACTCGTTCGGAACACCGACCTATCTTCATATAGGGGGAGCGGAGAATTTCACCATTGATGTTGTAGTGATTTTGCGGAGGAGTTAATTAGACGAATTTCGCAACTTTTTGGTTTATAGCAAACCAACCGCATTTATAAATGTCGAGTTGTGAAGGATGGATAAATCGCTTTATAGGAAGAATGATAATTTCGTGTAAAGGCTCTATTCAAGAGAGGTTTAGGAGACTTGTTTCGTAGACTGCAGGTTGATTTCTCTTATGATTTTTTTACAATACTTCTTCTCTAATTCAATCCCAATAAATTTCCGTCTTAGATTCATTGCCGCATAAATTGTTGATCCTCCACCTGCGAACGGATCCAAAATGACGTTCCCCTTCTCGGAATGCAAGCGAATTAGAATTTCTATTAGTTTTATTGGTTTAGGTGTCGGATGATCGCCCTTCCGGGGTATTATCTTATCTAAATGTATTATGTTTGCGATATCATTTCCGCCATTCCATTTGCACTTCCGGCCTCTTTTTTTGGCGACCAATATAAAATCATAAATATGTCTATAATGAGAGCCCAGACCTATGATTTTCTTATCCCAAACCACTGTACTTTTATATTCGAGAAATTCCTGCATTTTGACGATCCAAATCGGGAATATGGGATTCTTGCCACCGCTAAAACAAAAAGCACAGCAGCACCCTCCAGGTTTTAGAATTCTACTCGCTTCCCTTACAAACGATGCAAACAATGGGATAATTTTGTCCCTTGAATCGTTTTTGATATTGGCGCCGTTCTGTCCCTGAAAGTCAATTCCATAAGGAGGGTCCGTCAAAATCAGATCAATGGAATTTGCTGGAATCCTTTCTAAGATATCGAGGCAATTTCCATTGTACAATAGTCCTGCTGGTTTAATCAAAACAGGAGGAACCTGAATATTTAAAAGAAAATCACACGGGAAGCCCATTTACAAAACTCCTTGGTTCTATAAATAGGGCCATACAATTTTCAACACCAAATCGCTACAAAAACTGCCAAAAAATACAACCCCTGGAGATTGGGGGCTTTTACTTATGGCGGGAATTATGGGACGTAAGCAGAATTTTATTATAGTCAGGAGCGCACGGCTCTTACCTGCTTGCTACATCAATAAATCTATTCGCACGTCTATCGATATACGTGACATGGGTAGAAACATATGTTCCTTAAACGGTACATACCACGATAACTCCGAAGAAATCCCCCAGCGAGAGTTGCTCTCCGGCACAAACTGTGTACCAAACGTAAACTTCGCTTCACCGGATCTGAAATCGCCCGCGGCGACCTGGTATGTCTCATATTCTCCCGACACAGGTTTAACAAAGCAGTTGAACTGGTCATACTTGTACCGAATGACGCTCAACCCAAGATTCAGATACGGCCGTAAGCCGACCGCGTTGCGCAACATGTACTGGCCTCCTACGAAAGCACGAGAATAGGCTACGTCAAAGTCGAAGAAAATCGCTTGAGGAGTATGGTTACCGGAGTAGATAAATTTGGCCGCGCTAACGCCGACCCCAACAGAAGTTCGTTTATTCAACTGGTACCAAGCCTGCAGTCCCAAGCCAGGTCTGAAAGTAGGTGATACCCGGGTAACCTCAACTCGTATTGTAGAATTAGCGTTGCTCATAACCAGGGGGAAAGCATTGCTTCCCGGTTGGCCGATAAGTTCGGCGGATAGAGAAAAGCTAAACCTGCTATTGACCGAAGCCGTGCGCCCCCAATAGTAATGTTGTTGCTTGATATCCAGCAGCTTACTGTCCACGCGTTGCCGCAAATAGCTGATAGTGTCGGCGTAGGCTATTAGAGCCGGGTTATTGCCCGCATCATAGCGAATCTCCTTCAGTACGCTATCGGCCGAGTCGAACTTGCCTTCGCCAAAGTACTTATCGGCTTTGACATAGTAGCTATGCGCGTCGGCTAAAGTCCTCTTCAAATATAGTATCCTGAAAAAATTTGCTGTTTGAAGATAGATGTTTGCTTTCAACCAGTCATTGCTGTCAGCCGCGCTAAGAAATGCTTGAAAAGCTCGAGCAGCGGACGACCCGGCATGTGATGCTTTGTACATTGCGTTTTGGGTCTTACCGTAGGCGATAATCTCCCTGATGTAAGTCGGTTCCTGCGCCTCGCAAAAGGCGACAAAATCAAGCAGGTTCTGCAGATGTTCGGCCGTGACCCCACACGACGTCGCCGAGGTGTCCTCAGTCGCCGGGCTGCAGACGGTCGACCAAGTAATCCATGGCCGCTTTAGGGTTACCAGTCTGCAATATCGAATCGAGTCGGTTATAGTCGGCAGTCGACACCTGGCCGCGCACGGTTGGAACTGACATTAGAATAATCGCAAGATAGCAGAAAAAGATGGCAGTCTTCATCCCAGAATATTTCTCCATTGTCTCCGGTGTTCACCCCGGCAGTTGGAGGCTTGTTACAACGTCCATAGTTCCCGTTGTTTGATTCAAGGGCTAATCATAGGACATGATAAACCACTGCTCTTCTTCCATATCTAAAATCCTCGAAGAGCAGCTTGCTTATTTAATTAAATATAGCGAACAAGGCACTTGTCTTCAAGGAATAAGTAAAAAAATGAAGTTTAAATGGTTTTCAGGGTTGAGTGAGATTAACCCATTTGATTGAGAAATGTACGGCCATAGTTGCGAAATATGATAAAAACAAAGCGGCCCCGATACCACTCTCCCTGGACTTTTCCAGAGTTTCGGTTCGAGGTCGCCTTCCGGTACAAGCGTTTCGATGGAAGGAGGTCACGGATCGTTGAGTTGAGTAAATAATAAGCCGGGCCTTCTTCGCCCGCCTTTCACGCGCGGCCTTACTTCTTACCGGGACGTCCGGGGCCGGAGACGTCCCCTCGGCCTAGGTGGTCTGCATGCCACCATAGTGTTCTTGGCGCAGAAGGGCGTAAACCTCGACATCATGATTGCGGCCTCGATGAAACCATGCCCCGCGCGCCACGCCCTCGGATTTGTAGCCGCATTTTTCGGCCACCCGTTTGGATGCGAGATTCTCGGGATGGATGATCAGGCGTATCCGGTTAATTTTTATTCGGTCGAAAAGGTAACCTGTCAAAAGCTTCACGGCATCGGTGGCCACGCCCCTGCCATGATAGTCGGGTTTATAAATTTGATATGAAAGCTCGATTTCGTCCAGATAAGGAACCGTATAAAAGAACTCGACGTGGCCCACGATCTCATCTTTCTCGTTTACGATGACGAGCATTCCGTCTTTCTCCTGCCAGAAGCCGGTTTCTCTAAATCTGGCTTTAAAAACCGGTTCGGCCAACACTCCTATTGGAAAGTAGGCTCCACGGCTTGACAGATCCAGGTGGAACTGATAGAGGGCTTCGAGATCGTTTTCCCTCACCATCCTCAATCTTATGATACTGCCTTGCAGCATAGAAACACCTTCATTCGGTTTTTCAGTTTTAATCTTTCAAAATATGTAATTTTTATTAACAGAACAAACGGGGCATATGTTTCCAAATCGAATGAACTACCCGGCATTGAAAGTTAGGTTGACTTTGGAGAATTGAAATCAGACGCAATTAACCAAATCCTCTTTCCATGTATGCATTCAGCTATAATTGATTTGGGTAGAGCGAGGAAACTGCCGGCCGCGTATCTCATTACTATTTGATTTAAATTGAGTCAACGTCAATGCGGCCCCAATATCACTCTCCCCAAACTCCGGTGGTTTTCTTCTACATGATGAGAACTGCGTACTCTACTTCTACCGGAACGTGTTAGAAAACAAGAACATAATCAGCATATATGACGACATGTCCAGCGCTAAAGCGAGCAGGCCTTGACCCAGCTTTAAAATGACCGGCGCTGTTAGCTCAACTCCGCAACCAGGTCGACGAACGGTTTCACATCGGATACCGCCGTCGCGACCGCCTCGTTCCAGTAATCCTGTTTGGTCAGGTCGACTCCGAGATGTTTCATGGCGACCTGTTCGGCGTTCATCTTCCCGGTGTCGGCCAGAAGCGCCTTATATTTGCCTGCGAACGACGGCCCTTCCTTCTTGGCCCGAGTGTATACTCCGGTGGCGAACAGGTAACCGAAGGTGTACGGGAAATTGTAGAACGGAGCATCGGTCAGATAGAAATGCAGTTTGGAGGCCCAGAACAAGGGATGGAAGCCTTTTTCCTCATCGAGCATTCCGGCGAACGCTTTCTTCTGGGCTTCGACCATCAGTTCATCCAGCCGGGTTTTGCTGACCAGCCCTTTCTGCCGTTCGGTGTAGAAGGCCTTGTCGAACAAGAACCGGGCGAAGATGTTGCAGAACAGGGTGTGAGCATCCTGGAGTTTCTGATCGAGGAGCATCAGTTTTTCCTGGCGATCGGTCGTCTTGTCGAGCGCCGCGTCCTTAACCAGCAATTCGTTGAAAATCGAGGCGGTTTCGGCCAGAGTCATGGGATAGATGCGGGAAAAGAAAGGCTTTTCTTTCAGGACCCAGCCATGCCAGGCATGCCCCAGTTCGTGGGCCAGGGTGGCCAGTTCGGAAAAGGTCCCGCTGTAAGTCATGAAGATGCGGGATTGCCCGATAACCGGGAACCCGGTGCAGTACCCTCCGCCGGCTTTGCCGGGACGGTCTTCCCCCTCGATCCAGCGCTTGGCCAGGGCCATTTCGCAGAACTCGGCCATTTCCGGCGAAAAGGGGCGGATATTGTCGACTACGAATTTCCCGGATTCTTCAAAAGAATAAAGCCGGTCGGATGCTCCCACCGGCGCAAACTGATCGTACCAGTAAAATTTGTCGGCCTTCATCAATTTCTTTTTGGCATCGATATACGGTACCAATTTCGGGATCGCGGATTCGACGGCGCTCCACATGGCGTTCAGAGTGGCTTCGCTGATACGGCTGTTAAACAGCGGTTCGAACAGGAAGGAATCCCATTTGCGGTTCTTGTAAAGCGAGAGCCGGAACCCGGCCAGATAATTGAGGGCCATTGAAGTGGCATTGGCGGCGGAAGCCCAGGATTCTTCCAGTTTTTCGAAAGCCTGTTTGCGGACAGCCCGGTCAGAAGAGGCCATCTTATTGTTGATTTGCCCCATTGACAGCTTTTTGGCTTCTCCGTCTTCGATGAATTCCGCGGAAAGGTCGCCATAGATTTTATCATAGAGGCGATTCCAGGAATGAAAGCCGTTTACGGCCAGTTCGGTGACGAGCGTTTCCAGTTCCGGATCCATTTTTTTCCGGGCCATTTCCCGCATTTCATTGAAGAAGAAAGCGGCCTCGCCGATCTGGTCGGATTCCACCAGTTTTTTCCATTCCTCGTCGGACTGCCTTTTGGCGAACGCCTCCATCGCGACCATCATCTTTTCGATCTCGGAGTTGTAGACATCGGCTTCGCCGTAAATCTGGTGAGCCTTTTCGTCGTTGACATTCTGACTTACCAGGGCGTGAACAAAGGAAGAGGCCTGTCGGATGCGGGCGGCCAGTTTCTGGAGCCTTCCGAGAAAATCGGCCCAGGCATTGCGGCTGGAGCCGGACAATTCCTGCGGAAGGGATTTCATTTCGCGGTCGAAGGCGGCGAGGTCTTCTTTGATTTCGCGGCGGAATATTTCATATTCTTTGGAAGCGCTGCCGCCGGGGAAGATGGAATCGAGATCCCAGCGTGGAGCAGGGGGGATTTTGGTTTTCGTTTTGGTGCTCATTGATTCTCCCGTATTGAATTTCGTTTCTTTTCGAATATGGACTTTCTGAGTCAATTAGTTACAGGCGACCCCAATAATAAGTCCGAAACGGCCGAAACCCAAGCGAAAATTAGAGCCAAAAAGGCATTTGTTGTGCGGAACACTTGCGCTTTTTGCGGTTTATTATAAATTGTCAGGGCGTATAAAATAGCGCCTGATGTGAAATGAAATCGAATTGTAATAGGAGTGTAACGCAATGAACGTTTTTGAGTATGCTATGCAAATGGAAAAAGACGGCCAGGCTTATTACGAAAAAATGGCCGGGAAAACCGAAAATGCCGTTTTAAAAGAAATTCTCATGAATCTCGCCCAGGATGAAGTAAAGCACTATAACCTGTTCAAAAAATTCCGCGACGGGGATGTTTCAGCAGTGAAGGATCTGGAGGCTTCCGGAAGCAAGGCGCTCGAAAATGCCAAGAACGTATTCCAGAAACTGTCTTCGGGACCGGTTCCGTCCGGTTTCTCCAAGGATATCCTGGATACCTGGAAAGAGGCCCAGAAGATCGAAAAGAAGACCGAGGATTTTTATCGCGAAAAGGCCGCCGAAGAGAAGAACGCCGGAATCAAGAAGACCATTATCAAAATCGCGGATGAAGAGCACAAACACTGGGTATTAATCGAAAATGTGATTCATTTCCTGAGTCGTCCCAAGCAGTGGCTCGAGGACGCCGAATGGAATAACATGGAACAGTATTAATCACCATATTTCCGGAGGAGACCATGGGCAATTATAAAATACCGACTCCCAAGAATGAACCGGTATACGGATACGCTCCGGGAAGTGTCGACCGGAAACGCATCGAACAGGCGCTGGGGGACCTGAAAAAGAACCGCATCGATGTCCCGATGATAATCGGCGGGAAAGAGGTGCGTACCGGGAATCCCATTAAAATTACCGCCCCGCATGATCATTCCCTGGAGTTGGGGCAATACTACCAGGGAAGCGCCAAAGAAATCAACGACGCCATCGCTGCGGCCGCGGCCGCCAAGCAAGCGTGGGAACAAATGCCGTTTCACGACCGTGCCGCCATATTTTTGAAGGCCGCCGATCTTCTGGCCGGGCCGTACAGGTACATCATGAATGCCGCGACCATGTTGGGGCACAGCAAGAGCGTATTTCAGGCGGAAATTGACGCGGTTTGCGAGTTGGCCGACTTTTTCCGTTACAATGTCCATTTCGCCGAGCAGATATACAATATGCAGCCGGATAATGCTCCGGGGATCTGGGATCGTTCCGACTATCGCCCCCTGGAGGGTTTTGTTTTCGCGGTGACACCGTTCAATTTCGTTTCCATTGCGGGGAATCTTCCGACCGCACCGGCCATTATGGGGAACACGGTGCTCTGGAAGCCGGCATCATCGGTGACGTACACGGCGCATTTCATAATGAAGATATTAAAGGAAGCGGGACTTCCCGACGGTGTCGTCAATATGGTGACGGCTCGGGGAAGCGATGTCGGCGAGCATGTCCTGAAACACCGCGACCTGGCCGGGATTCATTTCACCGGTTCGACGGCGGTTTTCCATACCATGTGGAAAACAGTCGGCGCGAATATCGCGAAGTACAAGAGTTATCCGCGTATTGTCGGGGAAACCGGCGGCAAGGATTTCGTATTCGTGCATCATACCGCCGATGTCGAAGCGGTCAACGCCGGTCTCGTTCGCGGAGCGTTCGAGTACCAGGGGCAGAAATGTTCGGCCGCTTCGCGGGCCTATATTCCGAAATCGATGTGGCCGGCTCTGCGCGAGATGATGGTGAACGATGTCAGGAAGATGAAAATCGGCGGGCCTGATGAAATCACCAATTTCTACAATGCCGTGATCGACAAAGGGGCGTTCGACAGCATCACCGAATATATCGATTATGCCAAGGGATCGAACGAAGCGGAAATCGTAATCGGCGGCGAGTACGACGATTCCAAGGGATACTATATCAAGCCGACCGTGGTTTTGACCACAAATCCTCATTTCAAGCTGATGGAAGAGGAGATTTTCGGTCCGGTCCTGACCCTGTATGTGTACGACGACGACAAGTTCGCCGAAACGCTCAAGGTCTGCAACGAGACTTCGATGTACGCTTTGACCGGTTCCATATTCGCTCGCGACCGGGAAGTTATCCGGATGGCGGAAACGGTTTTGCGCCAGGCGGCCGGGAATTTCTACATTAACGATAAACCGACCGGCGCTGTCGTTGGGCAGCAGCCGTTCGGCGGTGCAAGGGCGTCGGGAACCAACGATAAAGCCGGGTCGCTTCTGAACATAATTCGCTGGACCAGCCCGCGGACGATCAAAGAGAATTTCCTGGCTCCGAAGGATTACCGTTATCCCTTCATGGGTGAGGAAAGCATCTGGGACAGTCTTTTGAAGAATTTCAAATAGCGGATTCTATTAATAGAATAAAAAAGGCCCCCGGCTTGCGTCGGGGGCCTTTTTATGTTGCCTAATACGCCAAATATCAACAATATTTATTATGTTGTTAAATATAAAATTACTCATTGCTGCTTTTATTATTGTAATTTTCGGCCCACCAATCTCATTTGCGTTCACTCCTGATTTTAACTTCGATTTTGATAGCACGAGTATTAAGATTGATACTTTATCCAAGCTATTGTCGGATATGAAGAGGATCAGTATTAATAATTCTATAATATCGGATTCAATTTACTTCCCCGATTATTCAGCAAGCAACATCTTTATTGCTAATAGTACGTTTTATGGAAGTATCGATTTGACCAACTGCAAAGTGGATTCTGATCTGCACATTGTTAATACAGATTTCTATAAACCAGTAAGATTTACAGGAACGGAATTTCAGAAAAGCAGATTATATTTTATAAACTGCCGATTCCATGACTCCACCTTCTTTAATGAGATGAGAATGCATGGAGCAGTATCAATAAATAAGTGTGAATTTAAGAAATATGTTACGTTTGAAGGATCTACCTTTTCAGAATATGTTGATTTTGATGAATCAGTATTCGAAGACGAATCGTTTTTTAGATCTATAAGCATTTTAGATGAAGGCTCATTCTACTTAACCATTTTCAATCAACCAGTGTACTTTGATGGAAGAGAGCTGCAACTAAATAAGGTCTCCTTTGATTCAACATTTTTTAACAATGAATCATATTTTTCGGGGGGGCTAATTGATTGTGAGTTTGCAAATACTGATTTGTCAAAAGTAATTTTCTATTGGGTTAGGCTACAGAATATTATCTTCGAACCAAATGTAAATCCAATTACAAGTAATATAGCACTTGCCACCAATCTTGACCAACTGACCTTCAATGAAAATCCTGTACCATTGATAAGATTGTATGGAGAATTGAAAAGAGATGGGTTTTATGATCAGGCTATGGCACTAAACTATGCAGTAAAAAAAAGACAGAATGAAATCAGTTTTAGGGAAGGTAATTATCTTACATTCCTATTCAGGCTAATATTTCTTGAGTTGCCATGTAAATATGGATATTTATATTGGCGCCCACTTAAATGGTGGTTTAATTCGATATGGATATTCGGCTTTATTTATTTTTTAATATGTAGATTTGGCAGTTTAAAAAATTCCATACAGTACACGTTAATACCTGCCGCCTATGATAAATCCGAATGCGAATATAAAAGCGTTCTACTTTCTGAGACATTGTTTAGTTATGAACCTAAAGTGAAATATTTGAAATATATATTCAGAAATTTACGAATATTATTGGAATCTCTATATTTTAGTATACTTAATGCTACCAATGTCGGTCTAAGAGAATATCAAGTGTCAAGGCTTGTTAAATATTTAAGGACAAAAAACTTAGAATATTTGCCTTTAGGTGTGATAAGGCCAATTTCGGCTATCCAAACGGCAATAAGCGCATATTTAATATTTCTATGGCTAATATTCTTTGTAAAGGGTATTTTTGAGTAGCACCCCAATGGGTTTATTTCATCTATTGATGATCCAATAATAATCAATCTTCTGTGAGATTAACACAAAAAAGAGGGTGGCGTATGGGCCACCCTCCTTTAGTATATGAGGTATTATTTTTTTGGATAAATTATTAGTTCCAATTTACAATTCATCCGTGTAGATCCACTGGTCATCCCCGTGGGTATAGGTGACGGTAACATTACCTCCTCCGAGAACCCAGGTCGCAGTCCAGTTGCCGGCCAGTTCCGGTACTCCCTCGGTTGCTTCGCATGAAAGGGTGAATGTTACGGTAGCGGATGCCGTTCCTTCAAAGGGTTCCGGGAAATCCCCGCTCCAATCAAGGGCCATATCATCATACGTGATGGTCAGGTCCATACCGAGGGTACAGGTGCCGACATCGTCGAGTTCGATATCTCCTCCTCCGACGAATTCGGCAGTTCCATCCAGGATGATAGTGTCGGACTCCATACTGGCGGCGGAGATGGTATATGCGGAGATATAATCGAGTTCGATGATTGAACCATCCTCGTTGTAGATTACGAATATACCATTATGATGGAGGTTGATGGCAGTGATGTTATCGAAATCGGGCGGCATCGAGGGGGTAGCACCGATCATGAAACGGATCGAATCGGTTCCGGAATAAATTATGCTGTCCGGGTCGTCCACGTCAGTCCCCAAGATCTGGATGGAATCGGTGAAGACAAACCAGTTGCCGTCGATTTCGTAGCTGATGTCGATCGGGTCGATTTCCATTGCGGCCCTGGAGAGGACAAACGGAAGCTGCTTTTTCTCGATCGAGCCGTAAATCGAATCGACCATTTCGCTGATAAATGTAAAAGCACCCAGGTTTAGATTATGGGCAAAGGTGCCGACGATATCGTCCATCATCAAAAACGCCGGATCGTTGAAATCTCCCTGGTCCGCAGGCGGGCCCGAACTGTCGTCGCTGCAGGCATAGGCGATCAGCATCACCGCGACCGGCAGGATAAGCCATGCAAATTTTCTGAGTCCTTTCAAGTTACCTCCTTTGTTCGAATGTTTTAGAGCTGGATATTTTCTAAATTTTATCATATAGACCATCCGAGTCAAGAGTTTTATAAAAATATTATTCAATTCGGACTCTAATGGTCTTGTATTCTGCCAAAAATAAGGGCGTCCAGATTTTGAATCAGGACGCCCGTTCCTTTACTATATCCGGATAGAAAGGATAGGGTAATTATCTTTTCACGGAGTAGGGATCACCACCGGTACCGCAGGTATCAGTGAAAGACCAGCGGGTATTGCCGGACTCGATTATTACCGAGATATCTTCTCCCTCAAATGTAAAATCGCCGGTCCATGTTCCATTTACGTCGAAGGACTGGGTGGAGTCGCTGCAGGCCATGTCGACGATTGCGGTTATGTTCGAAATACCGCTATCAGGGCATTCCAGATCCGTATTGAAGAATATATCGGTGAAGTTTTGATCGGCGTTGAGGAATATATCGCAGCTTACCCCGTCATAATCGTCGAATGAAATATCGACCGAATCGCTGGTTTCTCCATTGAGCGTGAAAACATCCAGCTCGAAATCTTCGCCGGTGATATCGAAAGATGTATGATGATTGAAGCTGAAAGTTCCTCCGAGGGCACTGAAGGCATCCATATCAAAGTGCATGCGGATATTGACTTCATCGGTAGAGTCGGGATCTGGGAAATGCCTCGGTTCCCCGTCGATCAGAAAGCGGAGCGAATCAATTCCGGTCACGAGGAGGCTGTCGGTTTCGCCGTATTCATCCGAGATGATTTTCGCCGTCACGGAATAGATATGCCAGCTGTTGTAGTAGCTGTATGATAATTCGGTAATCTGCAGAATTTCGTCGTTAGCCTTATGCAGGGTGAACAACGGCTTTTCGGCAGTTATATCGGAAACACTGTCGATAAGATTCAGTGACAGCTTGAGAGCTTCGATATTGAAACTCATCATGCTTTCGTTCAAAATTTGATCCATTATCTGGAATTCGGTATCCGAAAGACTTCCTTCGGATTTGGTAGAGCTGCTGCATCCCGCGATGAGAAATGCGGCGAGACCGAGCAGCATAAAGGGAACCAGAGAACATTTTTTCATCACTCTACAACTCCTTAATTGATATTAATTCAGGTATTTTCGATGTTTATTTTATCGGTTCATGAAAGCCCGCTCTTAAGAAATTTATGGTTTATTCTCGTCGTGCTTGTTTTAACATTATACAGCGAAACAGGGACATCGGAGTAATTTAACGAATTTTTAACGCTGCGGTTAACTAATTGCACTAACGGAGCTTTGCCTGCGGTCCGCCGCTGAGTCCGATATCCGAACGGCTGCCGTCCGGGTCCGAGATTTCCGGATGGCCGGCATCGCGGGCAGGCGAAGCCGGCTTAAGAATAAATATCGATTCTCCGGCGAATTCCGGATCGACCGACAGATTTCCATTGGTATCGGTCTGGTCCCATATATCGCGGTATTCTCCATCGGTATTGTTCCATACGATGTTATGCGAGAATGACCATTTCGACCAGTCGCCGTAATTCCAGACACCGACACAGGGGCAAACCCATTGTTCTTTCCAGCCGTTGGCGGCAATGATGTTGTTTACGATCCTTCCGCGGCATTCGCTCGACCAAACCGCCGTCCCGCAATTGCCGTTATGATAAACGACGTTGTTGGCGATATCCATGTAAGAATTCCCGGCCGCGATTATGCCCCAGCCGAGATTATCGAAAACGGCGTTATTGTGAGCGATTACGCTGGAGGTCCCGAACGCCCCGATCCCCTTCCAGTACCCCGTCACGATATTACGGTATGCCACGCAGACGGCATCCCAGGTAACGCCGATTCCGGCGCCGCGCCCGTCTTTAATAAGGCAGCCGGTGATTTCGGCCGAGGCCCCGCGGTACAACGCAATTCCATCCCACCCGTTGCGAGTGATATTGCAGCGCGTAACCGTGATTTCGGCCCCTTCGCGGCCGAAGATCCCTCCGATGCCGACCACCACGGAATCGAGCCGGTGGTCGTTGTTGCTGATATCGAGATCATGAATCATGACACGGGAATTGCGAACGACGATCGCGGCATCGGTAGCGTTGCCGTCGGCGTCCCTGTTTCCGCCCGTAATGGTCAGGTTGGTAATGGAAGAATTGGGCGAGTTTACGAAAAAGAAACCGTAACCGGCATTGGTGGCGAGGATAGTTTCGCTTCGATCGGCACCGATCAGGTGCAGCGATTTACCTTCGATTATGAAACCGAAACTGGCGGCGACTTCGGTACGATGTTCGAGGCAGTTGCCGCAGAGGGAATCGATGAATTCGGAGCGAGCCGCGTCGTATACACCCGGGCCTATAAGGATGGTGTCTCCGTCGAACGTGATATCGATGGCATTCTGAAGATCGGATCCATTTGTTATTCTTACGGTATCGGCTTTTAAAATGCCGATGCTCAGGATACAGAAAATAAGAATCGCACAGGCGAAAATTCGTCTCATGCGATTAAGATAGAACGAGGATTTTTCAATTCAAGATAAAAATGTCAATTGGAGAATCGGTAGAAAAAGCCGCGTCCATATTTTTCCTGTCCTCTAACGAAATCTTCGACCCTAAGCCATTTGGATTCGGGTTCGCCGAAAGCGCTCGGAACGACGAAAGAATGGGCCGGGTTTCCGCCATAGGCCGTAAGGATGTGCGGCTGCCTGCCGCGATCATAGCAGACATCCAAGACCACAGTTACGCGCGAGACGATTTTCAGGCTGTCGTCGCTGAACTGAACGTAATAGTTCCCCGGTTTGATTTCATTGTGAATTATGACCCGGGAATTGAGCGGGACCGAGTTGTTGTCGTAATGCTTCAGGACGAAATCGAGATACTGCTGGAATTGCTGGTAATTGTCGACGTTCTTCCGGCCGCTTTCCTTGTATGAGATTTTCCCGGATTTGCTGCCGCTGTAATCCCTGGTGAGCCAATGTGAATAGTTAATAGTATCCTTCGGGGTCAGAACAATATTGAATCTGTAAATGGTACTGTCGAATTGAAAGAAGTTCAAGGCCAGGTAAACCAGGAGGTCGGCATCGGTTACGTACGGCTTGTCGACCGGTATGTCGATAATACCGTCGGTCTCGGCCTCGGCCACGATTTTTCCCTGCCAGTCTTTTATCGGGGTATTCTTAGGCATGAGCGGCAGGTTGGTCATCCAGGCTTGAAACGGGGTCATTTTCTGTCCGGGGTATTGTTCGAGTTTGTCTGGTTTGGCGCACTGCAATATAATTGTGTTGCTGGAATCGAAATGTCTGGCAAAAGGGAAAAAGTCGCTGTATGCTCCGGTCTGAGCAATGGTCCCGGCCGGGAGCAATAACACCAATAATATAAATAACCGTGCTTTCATATGCTTACCTCCTTTTGCCTTATACACGTTAAGCGCCAAAAAATTGTCCCGTAAATTTCTTTCTACCGGGATTTCTCAACAGCCCGCTGGAATTTGCTTTTCGGCTGAAATACAACGGGGACATTACATCTCTCGAGTAAACGAGTTATTTCCCCTGTAATCCTTTCATATAAATTCTCATCGGCGATTTCCACTTCGAGTTCATAGTCCACCGAACCATCCGGGAATTCGGTGCGGTCGATTTCGAGAATCAATTCACATTCCCCTGCCGGATACGGCACAGCCAGTCGGTGATTCCGAAACCCGAGACGAAGAGTAAGCGGTTCGGTCACGGCGATTCGATGCAGTTGATCGGCAATTTTTTCCGGGAGATTCTCAATTGAGATCCCCTTTGTTTTAAATTGCAGGGCCAGTTCGAGGGGCAGGGGGCTTTCGATTTCCGTGCGGACCGCCAGGCCTTCGGGTGATTCGCTACGGCGGCCTTTCACGGTGATAAAGGCCCGTTGCTCTTCCAAACGTACTCGGAACGCCCATCCGGCCTTTTCCAGTGAGCGATCAGGCGTATCGAAGAAGAGATTTTCCTGTAATGCCGGGCTCGTCGCCCTGCCGAGAAATTCCAGCAAGCGGGAATGATTCTCCATAGATTGCAGATCGAATTTCAACTCGATTTCACGGGATTCCGAATTCGACATGGCGTACTTTCGAAATAAGGCCGGAAGGAAGATTCCTTCCGGCCGTTACAAAGAATAAATTATTTGAAACGCTTTGGCGAGCGGGCTTCCCATTCCACCATAATCGGACTGGCCACGAAAACGGAAGAATAGGTTCCAACCAGGATTCCGATGGTGAGGGCTAAGGCGAAATCGCGCAGGACTTCGCCGCCGAAAATCAAGATGGTTACGATTACGATAAGGGTAGTCAGCGAGGTCATGATGGTACGCGACAGTACTTCGTTAATCGACTTGTTTACGGTGCTTACGAACTCACCCTTTCCTCGGAACTTCTTTAAGTTTTCCCTGATTCGGTCGTACACAACCACGGTATCGGTCAGGGAATATCCTGCCAAAGTAAGCAATGCGGTGATGACCAACAGGTTGATCTCCTTGTTGAGTATAAAAAATACTCCGAGAACGGCGAGGACATCATGGAAGGTCGCGATGGTCGCGGCGACTCCGGCACGGAAGTCGAAGCGGAGGCCGATATATATCAACATTCCCATAATGGAGATAAGAACCGCCCACTGGGCGTCCTTACGGAGAGTTTTTCCCACGGCCGGGCCGATGATATGCTGAGAATCGAGATGGAAGGCATTTTCGGGGAATTTCTCCTTGATTATACCTATAAGGACATCGGCGGCCTCCTGATCCTCAATCTTGGTATCTTTGACACGGACAATGAAGGCATTGGTAACGTTATGCTGCTCAAGCCGCTGGATTGACGCTTCGGGAAACCCTCCGGATGTGACAGCTCCGCGAAGTTCGCCGATATCCACCGGCTGATCGAAATTACCCTGAAGCATGGTGCCGCCGGCGAAGTCGATGCCCATGTTGGCCTTGTCCAGTGCTATCATGACGAATGCGGTCAGACCCAGTATGATAAGGAGTCCCGACAGAAGGAAAGCCTTCCAGCGCATTCCGATAAAATCTATATTGGTATCGCCAATTATTCTAAACATTTCCTTGCTCCTTAGATGCTGAGTGTTTTGTATCCCTTGCGGAGATCAAAAACGGTTTTCGTTATTACGACCGCAGTATACAGCGAAAGCAGCACGCCCCAGAAGAGGGTGACAGCGAAGCCCTTGATCGGTCCGGAACCGAAAATAAAGAGCGCTCCAGCCGTCAGCAAAGTGGTGACATGGCTATCGATAATGGTCAACAAAGCGCGATCGTAGCCGGCATCAATTGAAGCGCGAACGGTTTTCCCGGTGCGCAATTCTTCACGAATGCGTTCGAAAATCAGAATATTGGCATCTACCGAAATACCGACCGTCAGAATAATCCCGGCAATACCCGGCATGGTCAGGGTTGCCCCCAGTCCGGCCATTACGGCCAGAAGGAAGAAGAGGTTGAACACCAGCGCGATATCTGCAATTAGTCCGGATATTTTATAGTAAATAAACATGATTACCAAGACGAGGGCCAATCCGACCAGTGAAGAAACCAGGCCCTTATAAATCGAGTCGGAGCCCATGGTCGGGCCGACCACGTTCTTTTCGATAATTTCGACCGGGGCCGGGAGAGCGCCGGCTTTCAGGACGATTTCAAGGTCCTGGGCGTCCTCGATGGTGGCTCCGGCACCCATGGTGATCTGGCCGTCGTTGCGGATTTTGCTAGCGATAATTGGGGCCGATTCCACCTTATCGTCGATAACGATAGCAAGGGGCTTATCGATGTTAGCGCCCGTAAGGCGGGCAAAGGCGGCCGCAGCCTGTCCCGTGAGACGGAAATCGACGGTATGTTCCTGGAACTGCCCTTTGCCCAGATTAATATTTTCGAGGAATTTACCGAGGAACTGAACCTTTTCTTTCAAGACATATAACCGGTAGACCTCCTGGGCATTGGCAACATCAGGGCGGGTCGACCAGCCGAATTGAATGTCCGAAGGGATCAACTGCTTTACTTCGGGCATTTTCAGGATTTGTTCGATTTTCCTGCGGTCCTTTGCCAAGACAATATAACCCGGCCAGGGAGTATTACTTTTAGAACTGAATAGAAACGGGTCGAGATACTGCGTTAAAGGATTATCTTCCGCTTCCAAAATACCGGCATCATCGGTCGAAAGGGTATCGTCACCCAGAAGCTGTGCCAGAATGTCGTCTTCCCGGGATGTGGTATCGGGGGAGGCAGTCGGCTCTTCCGCCTTAGTTTCTGCTTCCCCGGTCGATTCCTTTTCAACCTTGCGGATCGCCGACACGGTAGAATCGATCTTTGCGAGTAGAACGGAGGCATTATCGTAGGTTTCCATCAGTTTGAATTGCAACTGCGCGGTTTGCCCGATCAGATCTTCGGCCCGGTCGGCGTCGGTGTAACCAGGAAGATCCACGATAATGCGGTCATCACCCTGTTTTTGAATGATCGGTTCGGTGACCCCGGTGAAGTCGACACGGTTACGGATTACTTGAATGGCCCGATCGACGGCGTCGGCGCGGTCTTCCGAGCTCAGTCCGACCATCGATTCGTCTTCCATTTTTACCCGCAGGACGACGTGAACTCCGCCCTGAAGGTCAAGGCCGAGACGCATGGCCTTTTTCTGGAGTTCGTTTATCGCACCGGGGCTCTGTTCTTCCATATTGGCCTTGTCCTGATCCGACAGAGTCCAGAGGCGAAGCGTATTCCAGAAGCCGATAAAGGCCAGGACGACCAGAATACCGGTAATGATAAATCGCCAGGTTTGACTTTTCATAGAGACACTCCTCTAACAATTAATATTCAAATGAAATGATTTGTCTGATTAGTAAGAAAAGATGGAAAGAAAAGACCTTTAGCTGGTCCCGGATGGTTTGGCTCCCACAAGGGTAAATTCCCGCGCCTTATGTGCGGATATCGAGGCGGTGGTGGTTGCGCAAAAAGTTTTTTTCAGAACCGGCCGGGGAGCCATCCTGGTTTCGATAACCGGCGTTTCCGGACGGTTATCGCCAATGGAATATGTTCCGGCTATTGCCGGAACGGTGAAGTAAAGACAATGTTCGGAATTCGGGGTATCCCCCTTATTCATGGAGCCGTCGTCGACATTCGGTAATGAGAACCCAGCCACGAGGCGGCATTGGGTCGGAGGATTCTGCGTCGAATTTTCGGGATTTTCCGGACTAGCGACGGTAGCGGTTACGGCAATCATGGAATTACCGAAGACGAAAAGCGATACCAGCGTAACCAGCACCAGGGTCAGCTTTGCCGAAGCGAAAATTTTCCTGAAAATTCGGGGCATCATAATTGTTGCCAATATATTCCAAATCGCCTGAAAGTCAAACGATTAGTTACCCTTTATCCTTGACAGAGGATATCGGTTTCCATAGCTTAAGACATTAATATAAGAGCAGTTACGTTTGGTCCTATAAATCAGCCGGGCGGGGAATTTGTTTGTTTTTTATACAGGATTGAAGATTATGGGCGGTATCATGGAAATAAGGAAAATTGGGATGATTGTTTTAAAGCAATTCGCAGCCGGTCTATTCATTCTTCTGGCTTTAACGGGATGCTCAGATACCCAAGAGGGGTCGGTCAGTATTGAGCAATTTACATTGCCCAATGGCATGGAAGTGGTGCTCAAGGAAAACCATGCATCACCCATGATTACTTCGCTGGTATTTGTCAGGGCCGGAAGCAAGTACGAAAACGAATATAATAATGGCGTAACCCACCTTTTGGAACATGTCCTGTTTAACGGGACCGTAAATCAGAGCCAGGAACAAATCGAAGAGGGGGTGGAACGGCTCGGGGGTTATATCAATGCCTATACCCAGAAGGATTTCACGGCCTATATCGTTCTGATGCCCAAGGAATTTATCGAATACGGCATGGCGACCCAGGCGGATATGCTGTTCAATTCGGTTATGCCAGAGGATAAGCTTTCAAAAGAACGGAAAATCGTCATCGAGGAAATAAAAATGGGGGACGACGCCGAGTCGGCTCCGGCCGAAAGTTTCTTCGAAGCGAAAGCTTTCGCAGGAACGCCGTACGAACGCCCCATCATCGGATACGAAAGTATTATCACGAATATCCCGAAGGAAGCAATCGCCGATTATTATAAGCATTACTATGCTCCCAACAACATGATGACGATTGTTATCGGTGATTTCGATCCGGCCGCGATGAAGAAAAGGATCGAAAAAGTGTTCGGCCCATTCGAAAGAGTCGAACTCCCTCCGAAACCGGAACTTAGTTTCGGCAGGATAACCGGCAAGAAAGTATTCAAGACTCCCGCGAATACCAATTCGGTGTACATCGATTTCGCAGTGGAGGTTCCGCATTTTACCGATCAGGACTATTTCGCATTTAATATTCTCGAGGATTATCTTGCCGACCGCGAAAACTCTCCGCTAAGCGTGGTGCTGCGGTCAGGAGGCAGTCCTCTGGCGACCGAGGTCGGCGTCTCTCTCGATACGCGAGAAGAATTCACCCGGCTCAACTTGAGCATAGTTTCCGAACGAACCGACCTGATCGACAGCATCATACAACTGACCGATATGACCTTGTCGGGACTGTCGGCGGTCCCGCCTCCACCGGACCTGATCAACGGATACAAGACATCGCGGCGCTGCCAGGATATTTACCTGTCTGAAAAGCTGCACTACTATGGATTCATGAAAGCTCCGCTTCTGGCCGTGACCGGGTGGGATTTCTTCAGCAGCCTCCAGGACAATATCGACAAGGTAACGTTCGAAGAAGTCGCAGCGGCGGCACAGAAGTATCTTGATAATCCCGGTTATATCGCGACGGCGGTTTATCCGGCCGGGCCGAACGATAAAGGCAAGGAATGGGCGGCCGAAGGCCCGTCCGAGGCGGCGGTGAAAAGCCATTTTGCTTCGACACAATTCCCTGAATTCGATTTGACGACAGGTAAAAAGCTGGAATTCCCCACCACGGTAAGTATCGAAGATACCGAGGAAAAACATTCCAGTTATTTAAAGGAGACTTTGGAAAACGGACTGACCGTAATCATTAAGTCGAATCCCGATAGCCGGGTTTTCGCCCTGAACGTGATCGGGAAAAACCGTTCCGCGACGGAACCTGAAGGCCAGGACGGTATCACCGATTTCGTTAACCGTATGGTGGAACGGGGAACTATCGGAAAAAGCGCCGAAGAGCTCTCGAAAGCATTGACCAAAATCGGGGCGCAGGTGACATTGTACGATAACCCCTGGATACCGTACGACGACCGGTACACTTCGCGGCGGTATTCATTCATGAAATTCGAAACCATCGACCAGTTCGCCGATGAAGGAATTAGGCTGTTCGGCGAGATGATCAAGGAACCCCGGTTAGACCCGGAAGAGGTCGAGAAAGTCCGCCAGGAATTATTCGGGATACTGGGGCGTAAAAGCGGTTCGACTTACCAGAGCGCCCGGGATGATTATTACGGGGCGCTGTTCGAAGGGACCGCTTACGCCAGGACGGTAGAAGGGACATACCGGACAATCGGAACGATTACCCTCGACGATTTGAAAAATCACTATGCGAAGATGTACTCTCCGGAAAACATGATAATAACGGTGGGGACCAGCGAACGCCCGGAAAAAGTGATCGGCACCTTGAAAGAGGTATTCGGAAGCATGCCCGCCACGGGGTTCGTGCCGGGCGAGCCGGAAACACCGAAAGCAGTGCGCGGCGTGAAAAAGGCGCATGAGCAAATGGATAAGGAACAGGTCTATATCTATCTCGGAAACCTGTTGCCTTCAGCGCACGATAAGGATGCCATGGCGATGGACGTGGCCGGAGAGATTCTGTCCCGCAGACTCAGGCAGAATTTGCGGGAAACCCAGGGGCTGGCTTATTCGGTCGGGGCCTCGGTCAACCTCGATAAGAATTTCGGCTGGCTTCTATGCAGCATGGGGACTTCGGCGAAGAATTTCGAAAAAGCCAAGAATGGGATGCTCGACGAGATCGAGAAGCTGAAGACAAATCCTCCGACTGCTGATGAAGTCGAAATGGCGGTCAACGGGATCTGGGGTTCGTATTTGACCGCGAATTTGTCCCGAATCAACCAGGTGTACTACATGGGCGTTTATGAATTTATGGGCCTGGGGTACAATTTCGGGGACGAGTACATCAAGAAAATTCGGGAAGTGACGCCGGAACAGGTAACAGCCGCCGCGGAAAAATATTTCGACACGAAGAATTACGTTATCGCCACGGCCGGGAATATATAAAAGCCGGGCGGGAGAAAAAGGCACAATTACGGATCTCAGGTACGGTTGAATCCGGAATCGCGGCTGCGAAGCGATGCGGCCACTTTCTTGTGATCTGCGATTTTCCTGAATTCCACGAATAAGTGACCGTCGATCAGCAGTTTCGGATTGACGGCGAGACCGAGGATTTCACGATAGATTTCTCGAACCGAATCTTCTTTCCCTCTTTTATGCCGCAGGTAGGTCAGCCAGCTCGATAAGTATATAAAAGGATACAGAACCGGGAGGAGTAACAGCGAGGTGGTTTTAACCCGCGTGAATTCAATCCCCGTTATGGCGAAACCGGCCAGTCTCGCGAGCAAGCGGAGTTTCTGAATCCCGATCAGGAAAATATGTCCGAAGTATATCTCATCGGTGATCTCCATTTGCGACATCCAGATGCTGTCGATTTCGTTCGGGGGCATAAAACGATGGAACCGTTCCGATTCCATCAGCAGATAGCTCAACCGGGATTGCAGGTTGGAATAATTCGGCGTCGTTAAGATGAGTGCTCCGCCCGGTTTGAGAATGCGATTAAACTCCCTCAGGGCCTGCAATTGATCGGTGAAATGCTCAATTCCCTCCTGGCAGATAACAGCGTCGGCTGCGGAATCATCGAATGGTATACTGCCGGAAATGTTGGCCCGCCGGCATTTCAGCCCCGGTATATTGAAATATTCCGGAAAAAGATCGAATGGATGCGGGATCGCACCGATTTCCTTTAGGATGCGTGAAGTTATTCCGTTACCCGCCGGAAAATCGACAATGTTTTTTCCCTTGAAACGGTCGCGGTTTTTCAGCAGATACTTTTTGACGTAATATTTTATGCTGATGGGATTGTCTTCGTATTCCATTCCGCTCTCGGCGCCATTTAGAATCTTTAAGATTTATAAAGATATAGCATCGCCGAAGACAATGGAATATAAATATTTTCATTCAATCGGCCGACCGCTCAGTACTCCCCCTTATTCGGGACGATACAGATAAATTCGAACGGCTCGTCGTACGGATTCGAAAACTGGTGAACCGTGTTCGGCGGGACGAAGGCATAATCCTTTTCGCGAACTTCATGTTCGACTCCGTTCAGCATCAATTTCCCGCGGCCGCTCACGATATGATTGACATGTTCCCAGTCGTGGCTGTGTTTGGGAGTATACCCTCCCGGCCCGATAGTAAAAACCCGCAAGGTGTATCCTTCCCAGCCCTGTTTCTTACCGACCGGGATTTTCTTGGTGACGTTTTTAACTCCGTCCATTTCGACTTTGATAGTTTCCAGTTCGTTCTCTTTTATTACCGGCATGGAATCCTCCGTTTATTTTCTTTCTTAGACTCAGAATTTACGAAAAGAATGCAAAAAATCGAGCGAAATCCTGCGGCTATTCCAAAATGGAGCGTCAGTTCACCATTCGTCGCGAAAATATCGCTCCTCATTAAAGAACCGACGCAACTTTTCGCACTGGGGAAATCATGCGGCAATATGGTATTGAGTATTTGCGGTAATTCTCTTAAATTGGCGGGATGGATGGACCGGATAAAAAACCGCCGCGAATCCCCGATCCCCGTCAATACGCCATTTACTTGCTGGCGCGGCGGGAATATTCGATCGGGCAGATGCATTCCAAGCTATTGACTAAAGGCTATGAGCCGAAAGCGGTTAATGCCCTGATTAAAGCGCTGGTGAACGAGGGGCTTCTGGATGACGAACGGTTTTCGCGGAATGCCGTCAGTTCGATGATGCGGCGAAAACCGGCGGGCAGAGCATATATGCTGGGGTATCTTCAGAAGAAAAGCATTCCCCGGGAAATGGCGCTGAGTATTATTGACGAGTTTTTCGGACAGGTGGACGAAATCGAAATGGCCTTCAAACTGCTCCAATCCCGGGCACGTTATTTGTCCAAATTTGATATTGAAACCGCGCGCCGGAAGGCGTATAATTACCTGTCTCGCCGGGCCATAGGCTATAATGCGGCGAGGGAAGCCTTTGAAAAGCTGGAATTTCAGGAATCAAAACCGTCAAAAGCCGAAAGCGCGCCGAGGCGTAATGAACATGATTAAGACAGCCGAAATCAGAGAATCGTTCGTCAACTTCTTTAAAGATAACGACCACAAGCACTTGCCGTCATCGCCGGTAATCCCTTTCGACGACCCGACCCTGCTTTTTGTCAATGCCGGAATGAACCAGTTCAAGGATGTCTTCACCGGGCGCAAAAAGAGCGAATATCCTCGGGCGGTGACCGTCCAGAAATGCCTCCGGGCAGGGGGCAAGCACAACGACCTGGAAAATGTCGGGCGGACGGCGCGGCATCATACTTTTTTCGAGATGCTCGGGAATTTTTCGTTTGGAGATTATTTCAAAGAACGGGCTATTGTCATGGCCTGGAAATGGATCACCAAACACCTGAAACTCCCGACCGACAAACTATATGCCACGATTTACAACGACGACGATGAGGCGTTCGCGCTTTGGGAAAAGATCGCTCCGGAATTGAAAAACGGACGAATCTTAAGGTTCGGCAAGAAAGACAATTTCTGGTCGATGGGAGAAACCGGTCCGTGCGGGCCGTGCAGTGAAATCCATTTCGACCGGGGGGAAAATTACGGCACCGGGACGGACGCCGTGGTTAACGGCGAATCCGAACGCTTCGTGGAAATCTGGAACCTGGTGTTCATGCAGTTCGATCAGAAAGCGGATGGAACGACGGTGAATCTTCCTCGTCCCTCGGTCGATACCGGGGCCGGCCTGGAACGGGTGACGATGGTGGTGAACGGGCTCGGTTCCAACTATGAAATCGACATTTTCAGTACGTTAATAAAACATATCGAAGAGCTGACCGGGAAGAAGTACGATAAGGAGAAGTCGTACGTATCTCACCAGGTGATTGCCGACCATATCCGGGCGCTGACTTTCTGCATCGCCGACGGCGGCGGGATGTCGAACGAGAAGCAGGGTTATGTTCTGCGAAGGATTCTAAGACGGGCCTCTCGTCACGGGCGGCTTCTGGACATGAAAGAACCGTTCATAAACAGGCTGGTACCGACCCTGGTTGATTTGATGGGCAATACCTACCCGGAAATAAAAAATAAGCAGAATCTTATCGAGAACGTCATAAAGGCCGAGGAGGAGTCTTTCGGAAGGACACTGGATACCGGTTTGGAATTGTTTGCAACGGCGGCGAAAAAGACGAAAGCGTCGGGAAGCAAGATAATTCCCGGCGATGAAGTATTCAAGCTGTACGATACGTACGGATTCCCGGCAGATTTGACCCAGGTCATGGCGGATGAGGTCGGGCTGTCGCTCGACATGAGAGGTTTCGAACGGATGATGGCGCAGCAGCAGAAGCAGGCGCGGGAGGCGTCGCAGTTCGCCGGCGGAGAAATTGAGCAGGTGCAGACGATGCTGAAAGAAATCCTGACTGAAGCCGTTTCGCCTGATGCTTCCACGGAATTCGTCCGGGAATGCTGGGAATTGAAATCGAATTTGATCGATATTTTCGAGTTGGGACAGCAGGAGCAGGGAGAAAAGCTGGTGGCGGTGATACCGGACAAAACTCCGTTTTACGCCGAATCGGGAGGACAGATTTCCGATTACGGGACTATCACCCATAAGCAGTTCAAGCTGGCGGTCAAGGCCCTGTTTAAATTCCGCAATGTGATCGTGCATATAGGGGAACTGGCCGAGAAGAAATATTCCGATATCGAAGATATCACATTCGAGGAAATTAATCTCGTGATCGACAAAAACAGGCGCTGGGATATCATGCGTAACCATACCGCCACGCATCTGCTTCATGCAGCCCTGAGAAAAGTGCTCGGTACCCATGTCCAGCAGTCCGGGTCGTATGTCGGACCGGATAAACTCCGTTTCGATTTTTCGCATTTCAAGGCGATGACTCCCGATGAAGTGCGGCAGGTCGAGGAAATCGTCAATAATAAAATTATCGAGGGTATATCGGTAAGTACGATCGAAGATAACCTCGAAAACGCCAAGAAATCGGGCGCGATGGCGATATTCGGCGAAAAGTACGATAGCCGGGTGCGGGTGGTCGCGGTCGACGAATTTTCGAAAGAACTCTGCGGCGGTACGCATGTCGATAATATCGCGCAGATCGGACCGTTCATGATAACGCTGGAATCAGGTATCGCCGCCGGGATAAGGCGTATCGAAGCTGTGACCGGGCGGGAAGCTATCGCGCGGATGCTTCAGTACAAAGGAATAATCGGCGGTATCTCCGGTGTTACCAATCGTCCTGAGGTTGAAGTCGGTTTGGCCGTCAAAGATTCGCTCGAGCAGATAAAAGAACTGCAGAAAGAGATAAAGAAATTCAAGGCCGAACGGTTTTCCGGAGGAACGCGAAAAGTCGGAACCGAGATCGACCTGGTTAAACTGAAGTACCAATACAACAATTTCGAAGCGGCGGATCCGGAAGAAATGGCGGGATGGCTCGACAGCCTGAAAGCCTCGAATGATGCCGTAATTGCCGCCGCGACCGGGACCGCCAATGG
Source organism: Candidatus Zixiibacteriota bacterium (assembly GCA_041306185.1). Lineage (GTDB taxonomy): Bacteria > Zixibacteria > MSB-5A5 > GN15 > PGXB01 > JBFZFV01. Next base: position 5,181 of record JBFZFV010000093.1, on the reverse strand, counting down.
CAAGCCGACCTTCATGGCCGCGGCCAGCGGTGCCGCCAAGAAGTTGGTGCATGTCGGCAATCTGTCGCGGGATGTACTTTCCAAATTCGGAGGGCGAGGCGGAGGTAAGGAGAATTTTGCACGCGGGACATTTCCGGAAGAGGTACAGCCGGAAGTGCTCTTCAAAGAACTCGAAAATAAACTCAAGGAACTGATATAGAGGGGAGCGGGATGAAAATATTCGCGAAGCTGATTGAAACTAAGGTCAATAAAGGGGGAGGGTTTTTTCTGCTCCTCGACCCGGACCGCGCCGACGAAAAGGAAATTTTGTCGCGAGCGGAAGCCTCCGAAGAGTGCGGCGTCGATGCCATCCTCATCGGAACCAGTTTCATGCTCAATACCAGCTTTCACCATACGGTCAAGCTGGTCAAGGAACATACCAATCTTCCGGTGATAATATTCCCCGGGGGGCACGGGCAGATTTCTCCGCATGCCGATGCCATTCTGTTCACGTCGCTGATATCGGGGCGGAATTCCAATTATCTCATCGAGGAACAGGTGAAGGGGGCTCCGCTGGTAAAGCGGTTTAACATTGAACCTATTTCCACGGGATACATGCTGATTGAATCGGGACGGATGACCTCGGTGCAATTCATATCCAACACCCGCCCGATACCGTCGAACAAACCGGACATCGCGGCGGCTCATGCCCTGGCGGCGCAGTATTTCGGGATGAAGATGGTCTTCATGGAAGCCGGTTCCGGAGCGGAAAACCCGGTCCCGGATGAAATGATACGAGTGGTCTCGGAATATGTCGAGATTCCGCTGATTGTCGGCGGAGGCTTAAACAGCCCGGAAGAGGCCGAACGGAAAATTGCATCGGGAGCATCGTTCGTGGTGGTCGGAGACAAGTTCGAAAAAGACGGCTCCATGGAACTGCTCCGGGAATTCACCGAGGCCGTGCATGTCCTTAAAAAAGAACTGGTATGAACCGGGAAAATTCCAAGAAGCTGATTCAGATGGCGGCAGTGGAAGGGGCGCTTCTTCGACAAAAAGTAGCGAATGAGCTTTCTGAGCCATTGGTTGGACTGGCCGAGACTCTATCTGGGATTATCGGTTCCGGAGGGAAGTTACTTCTGGCCGGGAACGGAGGGTCGGCCGCCGACGCCAGCCATTTCGCGGCGGAGATGATCGTCCGCCTGACTTCCGATAGAAACCGGCAGGCGCTTCCGGCCATCAGCCTCAATACCGATATGTGTGTCCTGACCGCGGCTTCGAACGATTACGGATACGAAAGCATTTTTGCACGTCAGGTACAGGGGTTGGGGCATGCCGGCGACGCGCTGATGGTGATATCGACTTCCGGCAATTCCGAAAATCTTATCAAGGCGGTCGATGCGGCCAGTGAGATGAAGATGCTGACAGTCGGTTTATTGGGAGGTGACGGCGGCAAGCTGGGACGGATGGTGGATAAGAAGCTGATTATCCCGCACCGTTCGGTGCAGCGGATTCAGGAAGAGCATATATTTCTCATACATCTTCTGGTGGAGCTGATCGAAGGGGATTTAGTGAACGGGTGAGGGGCAAGTCAATCGCTGTCATTTCGTCGATCCGCCGCGTTTTTGTAGTCTTTCCCGTGAAAATTAATTATCGGCAGAACCTTGGCAATGCCACGGTTATTCTTGGCGATGTTCAACACGCCGATTTGAAGGCCATGCAAATTGTCGGCAATATTCAGCAAGGCAATTGATATTCCCTGCTGGTTCTTTTTCGTCCAGACACACGGTGCAATACTCAAACCATCTAAATAATCACTTTTAATGATTCCTCCGGCGACCGATATTCCCGATATTTCGTCCGCTCCGATCCCCAATCCCGCGATTGCAAGGTTATGAATTCCGTCTCCGCCGATGCCAAGCCCGGCGATCGTTACCCCGTTAATGTAGTTGCCTCCGATACCCAATCCGGCAACGGTCAGACCGCTGATGTAATCGCCGCCGATTCCGAGGCCGGCGAGAGATATTCCGCGTATTTGATCCGCCCCCATCCCCAGGCCATTGATGGTAATTCCGGAAATATTATTCGCTCCCATCGCCAAACCGTTTATGCCGATGCCGGCGAAGTTATCGGCTCCGCACACCAATCCGCCTATTGCTATACCGCGGATTGAATCAGCTCCGATTAAAATACCGCCTATGGAAATACCGTCGAGAATGCCGCCGGCGACTCCGACAACACCGAGGCCAATTCCTCTCATATGATTCTGACGCGGTCCGACTAATCCGAAAGCAAAACCATTCATGTCGAAATCGCGGTTTTTTTCCGGTATCCAGAAAGTAATATTGACGCCGTTTACCTTTCGGACACGGTGATCATACAAATTCAGCCTAAGGCCGTTATGATATTCGGAATTACCGATACTGAGGCCGTAATTTCGGATAGGGATATCGAATGAATTCGCAAATATATTCGAAGCGGTCAGAAATATTAAAATAAGACCGAATAGCCTTTTCATAGATATATCTCCCATTATATTTATAAAGACGAAATAGGTCGGATAATTGTTTCGGCCGCTATTCTACAGGCTTATATCGCGGTCAATTCCGTTTTCGTCCCGCAGGCTGAACCGGGCCCCCTTTGGCGACATCGAGATAGACCGAATCCCATTCCAGCTTCATTAATCTTCCCAAACCAGTATAATAGGCTTTAGCCATGCCGATCGAGCTGTCCGGCGAAGGATAGAAGTAGATATTTACATAAGGCGTGTCGGGCTGGTTGGAAACATGGTATTTGGATTTCCCCAGGGCGGCCTCGACGTGCGATTCCGACATATTTATTTTTAGAGTTGCCAGCTTGGCGCGGTAGGCATCGTTGGCCTTTTCCTGTTCGCTTTTACAGCCCGGGACAAGTATCGCAAGTAGAAATACAAAAATTGCCGGAAGTATTATACATTTCGCACTCATGAACACCTCACATTTATACACGCAATTGCCGAAAACTGGAACCGATTTCTATTTTATATGTTTTTCCCATAAAAATACAGGAATTTAATTTAGGGAAAATTAGAAATGAATGACAGACACTTTTGGGTAGTTTTGAAGCGATTTGCCGGGTTTTCGATATTCGGTCTGCTCCTCGCCGGACTGGGAGTCGGCGGAGTAAACGCTGAAAACCGCTGGCATGCCGAAATTGAAGGGGGCGGAGCCTGGTCTGGGTATAACGATGTCCAAATTCCCAATGAAACCGGGACCGAATTTTCTTTGACCGATGATTTGAAGACCGATTCCGATATCTTCTACCGCATCAGGATTGGCTATCGATTTTCGGAACGTCATGAAATTTCGGCATTGTTCGCTCCCTTATCGCTGAACGCAAAAGGGACCATAAATCGTTCCATCTCATACAACGGGACCACTTTCCCGGCCGATTCGGAACTTGAGGGGAAATATAAATTCAATTCCTATCGCCTGACTTACCGGTACCATTTCGGGGTTTCTCCGAAAATAAAAATGGCTCTGGGGTTGACCGCCAAAATCCGCGATGCTGCCATAAAGATCGAAAGCAATACCGAATCATCGGAAAAGACCAATGTCGGACTGGTCCCTCTGATAAGTTTTCGTTTCGATTATGATTTCTCGGAACCGTTAAGCCTGTTTATCGATGGGGACGCACTAGCGGCTCCTCAGGGGAGAGCGGAAGATATCAAGGCCGGTCTGGAGTATGATATAAGTGATAGTGTTGCCCTGAACGCCGGATATCGTATTCTTGAGGGGGGAGCCGATGTCGACGAGGTTTACAATTTCGCATTAATTCACTATCTTAGTGTCGGGATGACGATCCGTTTTTAAATCGAATCATTAAGGCAAATATTATGGCGAAGGAAATCAAACGCTGCGAGTGGGCAAAAGATCCCTTGATGCACGATTATCACGACCGTGAATGGGGAGTGCCGGTGCATGACGATATGGTGCATTTCGAATTTTTGATCCTCGAAGGGGCGCAGGCCGGGCTGAGCTGGTCGACGATCTATAAGAAGCGGGAAAACTATCGCAAGGCTTTCAAGGGATTCGATCCGGTGAAGGTGTCCAAGTTCGGCAAGCGAGATATCGAACGGCTGTTGAAAGATGCGGGGATTGTCCGCAACCGCTTGAAAATCGAAAGCGCGGTATCCAACGCGAAAGCATTTCTGGAAGTGCAGAAAGAATTCGGGTCTTTCGATAAGTATATCTGGGGTTTTGTCGGAGGGAAACCGATTGTCAATTCGCCGAAAAGCATGAAAGAGATAAAGCCGACATCCGCGGAGAGTGACGCACTTTCGAAAGATCTCAAGAAACGGGGATTTCGGTTTGTCGGGAGCACTATTATATATGCTCATCTCCAGGCGGCGGGGCTGGTGAACGACCACGAAGTCGGCTGTTTTCGCTATAAGCCTTTGAAAAAGGCTCGGTAGAAGGGTCATCGACACACGGAACCAATTGGGAATTAAGACGTTAAATTGATGCGGGACTTGATTTGGTTCAAGATTCGCATTCGATGAGCCGACATATTAAAAGAGCTTGACAATAACCGTTAATTGATTATAATATCAGGCCTTAAAATGATGGTTAAAAGAGAGAAAAAAGGCGGCGAGGATCGCTTTAAGTGGCCGTTTGGCCCCCGGAATTACATTCTGTTTGCAATCGGGCTGATTGTGATTGTCGCAGGATATATTTCGCTTTCAGCCGGTTCGATTACGGTGGCTCCGGTGCTTTTGGTCCTCGGGTACTGTGTCTTGATTCCGCTGTCCATAATTATTAAGGGCAAAGCGGAGATGTCGGACGCGGAGGATGTCGCGGCCGAGACCCAGGCGCAAGTTTAGGGCAGTTAGCTCAGCTGGCTAGAGCACCTGCCTTACACGCAGGGGGTCACTGGTTCGAGTCCAGTACTGCCCATTATAATAGGAGTATTTGGCTCGCGGTGGCGGGCTAGTGAAACGGCGACACAGATTAAGATAATACAGATTTTTAAGTCGGGGTTGTAGTTCAGTTTGGTTAGAACGCCTGCCTGTCACGCAGGAGGTCGCGAGTTCGAGTCTCGTCAACCCCGCTTTTCTTTCCTATAGACAGAACTTCATTCTTCCCATTTCCATTAAGATTCAGCGGAATTGTATAGTGCATAGTAACTTGCGGATAGTCGTAATCTATCTTCTTGATAAATGACTGC
>JBFZFV010000092.1:0-36621 GCA_041306185.1 Candidatus Zixiibacteriota bacterium | reverse complement strand
GTTCGCAAACTGGGTGCCGACTCATGACGATCTGAAGCGCTGTTTCGAGCTGGGGAAGCGAGTCGGGAAGGGGCTGAAGGAGCGATTATAAGGGTTTCAGTTTAGCGTTCCTTATAATGCTCCAGGTACAGGCGGCCCTTAGATGTGAGGTCGTAGTAGGTGTGGTTGCGGTGCTTGATCCACCTGTTGTCGACGATTCCCTTGCGGTATTGGATAATCCTCGGTTCGACTCGTTCCAGTAGCCCCATGTCACGCAATCTGGCGTGGCTGTCGAAGACCGCCTGTTTATCGATATGCAGGACCGCCGCGACTTTCAGCGAGTAATCGACGCCAAAATTGGCGTGATGGAGCAGGACTGCAAAGTCAGTTTCGGTGAGGCCATCGAAATCCTCGGAGGGTTTGGGGGTATCCTCGGTCAGGATGTTTGCCCATTCCAGGCTGACCAAGCGGGTCTGGTCGGCTTTTTGGAGGTTGGAGCAATCGGCGCGGTGGACCTTGATAATATTGTTATGGCTGTAATACCCGACGATATTATCTGATTGAGCGGGGTTGCAGCAGCTGGCGAGGGTATAGTCTTCTTTCAGTTTCATGGCTTATTTAAGACAAAACTTGCAATAGTTTTTCAAAAGCCCTAAATTGGGACGATTCGCAAAGCTAATATATATGGATAATTCGCTGATAACAAGCCCCGTCGGTATTCTGGCAATCCTTGCCGGGGTGGCGTCGTTCTTTTTCTGGCTGGAGCACCGGACCGGCTGGAAGCTGTTCAGTTTTGTCCCGCCGCTATTGTTCATCTACACGATTCCGGTGGTGTTCAGCAATACCGGGCTGATAACGAATAAATCTCCGCTTTATGACTGGATGGGGGATACGATCCTCCCGATGCTTTTGGTCATCATGCTTCTGGATGTCGATGTGAAGTCCGCCATAAAGGTGATGGGGAAGGGGATATTCGTGATGCTGTTCGGGACAGCGGGGGTAATCCTGGGGGCTCCGGTGGCGTATTATTTGGTAAAATCGGGGCTGGGACCGGAGGGCTGGAAAGCTTTCGGGACCTTGGCCGGGTCGTGGATCGGAGGGACCGGGAACATGGCGGCGGTAGCCGAGGGATTGGAGACTCCGGGGGCGGAATTCGGTCTGGCAGTATTGGGGGATAATATCGTCTACCTGGTCTGGCTTCCGATTATGTTAGGTTCGCGGATGGCGGCGAAGTGGTTTAATAAATTCGCGAAAGTGAATCCGGAAAGAATAAGGATGCTCGAAGAATCGGCCGGAGAAATGGAAACGGATAAAGGGCCGGTCCAGATGCGGCATTTGCTGTATATGATATTTCTGGGTTTGGGGTGTACTTACCTTGCGTCGTCGCTGGCATCGTACTTTCCGAATATTCCTCCGGTACTGACGGCCGGGACGTGGAAGATACTTTTGATTACGACGTTCGGGATTATTCTTTCGATAACTCCGGCACGGAATATTCCCGGCAGCCATGCTCTGGCGATGGCGCTGATTTATCTATTCGTGGCGAACATGGGGGCTCGGGCGGATATCGGGAATCTTGCGGAACAGGCTCCGTGGTTCGTGCTGGGGTCGTACATCTGGATATTCATACATGGAGGTTTCTGTATTTTAGGGGCGAGGCTGTTTCACGTGGATGTGCATTCCACGGCGATTGCGAGCGCGGCCAACATCGGCGGGGCGGCATCGGCTCCGGTAGTCGCGGCATATCATAATCAGAAACTGGTGCCGGTATCGATATTGATGGCCCTGTTGGGGTACGCCATCGGCAATTACGGCGCTTTCGCGGCGGCCTGGCTTTGTTTCCTGGTATCATAGGGTAAATGACGGACGCGGATTTAATCGCAAACAATATTCTTATTGAGGGAAGATAAATGAAGCATTTAACGGTATGGGTATTCCTGCTTTTGGGAATGATGGGATTCGGTTGTTCCGGGGAAAAGAAAATAGAGCCGATAGGGGATCAGATTTTCGGAATATGGGCGAACGAGAACAGCGAACTGGTCAGGACATCGAAATATTTTCTGCTGTTTCAAAGATATGATGATAATATCGCCGCGACGGTGCAGCGGATTTATATTTATGAAGATACGCTAATATACAATTCTCGGGCGGCGGTGATTTTCGATACTCTTCAGAAGACGACTATCATGCGGGCCAAAGATCTTTTGACAGGGGAGGATCTGCTGGTAAATACTGATCAGGAGGAGACGTTTCATCTGACCGATTATGCCTGTATCATGCATAATTATGCGGACAGTATCGTGATGACTTTCCAGGATGCCGTTCTGGAGGTTTTCTATAAGAAGGATCATACCTTGAAGTTCCGGGCGCCCGACGGAACCTGGCAAAACCTTAAGAAGATCGAAGATATCGTTCCGACACACCCGTACGAAATGGCGAAATTATCGGAAGAGAATGTCGGGGAGTGTCTTCAGGCGTGGTCGCTGGGAGTCGGGACAATTCGTTCGGGTCAGGGGATAACTTTCGGGATTCCGATAAACACCAACCGGCATTCGTACCTGTTCGCCTTTGCGCCGTATGAAAAGCAGCTGAATATTTACTGCCGCGCCGGAAGGATACGGAGCAGCAATAGCGGGACGGTCCTTGATCCAAATATCTTACTGATTCAATCGGGTGAAACCTTTATCACGGCAATGCCGGACGATAATCTTGAAGAGAGCCGATCCGATATAATCATCAACGATTCGCTGTTTATTCCGGATACGGCCAACAAGGTTGGAGATACGGAATACTGGTCGTTAAAAGCTCTGGAGGACAGCGTGATAACGCTGAACGGTCAGGGACAATTTTACTACTATACAGCGCCGACGGCGGCATCGGAGAATCCGTTGGAGTGGTTCGAATATATCGAATATGAGAAGGCGGGAATGTGATGCCAAAGATTTCCTGGGACGATTTCGAAAAGGTGGAACTTCGGGTCGGGACGGTGGTGAAGGTGGAAGATTTCCCGGAGGCACGCAAACCGGCGTATAAATTATTAATCGATCTGGGTGAAGAAGTGGGTTTGAAGAAATCGAGCGCACAATTTACCGCATTGTATTCGAAAGAGGAATTGTTGAATCGTCAGGTGCTTTGTGTCTGTAATTTTCCGCCGAGGCAGATCGGGCCGTTTCTATCGGAAGTGCTGACCACCGGATTTATATTTGAAAACGGCGAAGTGGTGCTGGCAGTCCCGGAGCGCAGGGTAAAGAACGGCATGAGACTGGCCTGAGGATTATGGCGGATTCGGGGACAAACAGCCTGTGGGAATCGTCGAAAATCCGTATTGTCGGACTGGTTCTGATAATCGCGGGTATGTTGACCCGATTGATGTACCTTACTGCAGATCCTCCATCGTATTTTAAAAATACCAGCCGGGCGATATTGACCGATCCTTACAACCTGACTTATTTTGCCAGAAATAAAGTCCTATTCGGTTCATGGGATATTTTCGATTACAACCGCTGGGTAGTGTTCAAGTATTCGCTGGCATCGTTTGCAAGTTATATCTGGTTTTCGCTGTTCGGGGTGTCGCGGTTGACGGCCAATCTCAGCGCCGTCACCTTGAGCATGGCGGGAGCGGTAATATTTTGCGCGGTTCTATTCAGGGCCAGCCGTTCGTCGTCGCTGATTGCCGGGGTAGTCCTTTTCAGTACGATGGTACTAAACCTGTTCGGGCGATATCCCTTTTTGGAGAATGGCCTTATCTTTCTCAGCGCTCTTTTATTTCTGGTATCGATAAAGTACGGCGAACGAGTCTGGGGACTGATTGTTGCCGGGGTCCTGACCTCATTGTGCATTTTGTCCGGGAAGCTGTTTGGGCTGGTCATGGGAGCGCCGGTCCTGGCGATGATATGGGCCGGCAGCAAGCAGCATAGAATAAAAAATGCGCTTTTATACACGGGGGCCTTCGGAATATCACTGGTCCTGCTTGCCATGCTGTTTTACGGACAGGATGTGTCAGCAGTCTGGAGTTATATAGCGGAACAGACAACAGGGATGTATGGCCCGCCGGAGGCGCTGCATTCTCCTGTCTCGTTCGTGGAGCAGATGTTAACATTAGGCGGAAGCTCGATGACCTTTCATTTTATTCCGGTGCTGGCAATCTGGTTATTTTTGGTCCTGGCATATTTATTGATGCGGCCGGATATCGAGGAACTAATTAAAAATAATCGGGAATTGTTGTTTTGCCTGGCTTGGTTGATAGCCGGGGCATTGTTGTTATCTTTCCCGAATTATCGTCCCTTGCGCTATCAATTATTCCTGCTGCTGCCGGTTGCAGGTATCATCGGGATTGTCATGACCACTCCGGTCGAAACGGGGAATCCGCAGAAGATCGGCTGGATGCGGATAAGCGCGTTGGTATTGATAAGCTGGTATTTTTGCGAGCAGTTGATTATAGCAGCGTTGCGGCCTCTTAATATTGAAATTCCGGGATTGGCGTTCAAAATGGTTTGGTATTGCCTGCCGGTGACGGTTCTGGTTACAGGGCTGTTTTATTACCTGAGAAGAGGATTTGTCAAATACATCCGGCATAGAAATATCTTCCTGTATGTGATAATGGGATTATTTATAGGGTTTCAATACCAATGGACATACCGCTGGTTTTCGAATGCCAGTTATACCATGGCGCGGTTCAGCGAAGATACCTATCAAACGCTTGGAGAAAACGCTGTAGTGACGGGACCGTTTGCGCAGACCCTGGTTATCGACAATGATTTGAAGTCATTTATATATATGTTCGGTTTGACCAATCGGGAACCGAATTTGTTCAGTCGCTATCCCTTGACCCACCTTGCGGTGGATCAATCCAACTGGGACGCAGCGCTCAAGGATTATCCGGTAATAAACGGATCTCAGGAAACGCTGCACGGAACCATGAAATATTTATATATTAGTATGGTCAGGGTGCCCGATACACTGATGCAGCTTTCGGGATCGTCGTATAAAAACTCCGATTATGAAACGGCCTTTCAAGCATATGCAGGGGGGGACATTGCGGCGGCGGAGGTTTATCTGAATCGTTTCCTCAGGGAATTCCCGGATAACCGTCATGGCTTGCTTTTAGGCGCAAGATTGTATTTTAACCGGGGGAATTTTCAACGGTGTATGGAGCTATTGGAACGGGGCAATGCCCGGTACCACAACGACTACGGTTACCTTTTCGAAGCGGCGTATATTTTCTACAGCATTTATCTTGCAGCCAATGACAACCGGGCCGAGGCGCTGGCTGAAGATTATTTCGGACGGAGTCTCGGAATCAATCCTGATTTGTCGGACGTAATCGGAGACGCGAAGGCCAAGCTCCGAACCATGTTCCGCAAATAATCCCCCAAATGTTATTTCAACAGCTTGGTGAAATCCTCATAGGGAATAACGGGCCAGGTTTCGGTATCGAGAATTCCCCGGTCGTTTATTTCCGACGCCGCCAAAAAGGCCTGGGTCTGATCGGGAGCATTGAAAACCGCCACAAAATCGTATCGTCCCAGGGTAGCGTAAAGCCTTATCATCTTTATGCCATGGGTGGTAAAGATATCGAAGGAGTCATTGATTTCCTGAGACAGGGTACTGCGGGACTTTTTGGCGCTCTGGATAATGGACATCGCCATCATGAATTCGGCCATGGATTCCTCCTTTGTTTCGCTCTATGTAAAACTATATATAAGCGACGGACAAAGGCAATAAAAGTTTTATGGGAATTTTACCTGGGAACGGCGAGATCTTCGACGTCCCTGGTGAAAATCTCAAATACCATATTGGGGACAACGAAAGTATCGAGGGCATCCGGCTTTCGGGCATAATATCGTTTCGGCATATCGCCGGGGGGAATCTGGGCGAATTCAACGGTATCAGAGGTGCCGTCCAGCAGATTAACGATCAATTTTATTCCGAGCGGTTCAAAGTCGATTTTCCCGGTATCGGCTTCGGTGACCATATCCATGGCGCGCAATGTGGCTGCCTGCTGCAGGAGAGGGAAAACTCTGGAACTGAGAGCGTCGAATCCCTTATCGAGCCCTTTTTCGTATACCGCCCATTCCGGTCCCTCTTCGCCTTCGACTGGTTTGCGTTTGATGCTCAGGGATTTGTCGGGATAAAAGAAATCGAGGGAAGCGACGGAATCGATAGTGGTTCTTACCAGGAATTTATCCATCCACTGACCCCGGGTCATATTAAAGGCGAAACTGAAAAGGGCGGGAACAACATATACATCGTTCGAACCTGCCTGCCGTAAATAGGCATTTGCATATCCGGGAGTTGGCTTTCCGATGATTACGGAGGAGAGAAGGACTTCACCTTCGTAAAAGGATACTTTTGTCCCTTCGTCATCCGATACCATGAGATTCTGTTGCATCTCGGGATTATTCGAGTAAACTCCGCCGACCGATAAGGTGCAGGCATGCTGCAGAACCCGGTTGACGGCATCGAAATCGGCGAGTTTCGGAATGGCATCCTGAATGAACCACTTTTCGGCTTGTTTGATGAGGGTAAGGTTTTCCACCGGGGAGGATATTACAATGCGATTGACCTTCTCGCAATCGAGATTGAGGAAGTCTCTGGTGACCGAACCGCTCACCTTTTGTTCTTCCTGTTTATTTACGTAAAGCCAAATGCCGAGGGCCACAATGAGAATTATCAACGGGAGAACCAGACGTTTCATCGCGAAGCCTCCCGTTTGCGGATAGTCCTGCGGATTTGCCAGCGGAATAATCCGACAAGGATGACCAGCAGCGGCATACCGGCGATATTGAGGTACTTAATCAGTGCTTTATTCCCGTCCGTGACCGGATCGAGAGTGCGAACGGTGGAGGAACGGGAACGAATGGAAATGAGCCCTTCTTCCTGGGTCATCCAGTCGGCAAGGTTTAGCAGGAAGACGAGTCCGGCCTGAGCGCTCCGCTGACTGCGGACGATATCATCGGTAATAAAGGTACCGCTGCCAACTACGGCCAAACGGGCATCTTCGAGGCCAAGAGTCAGGAAATCCGGGGGAGCGGTAGCGACATCGATGCTGTCGGGGCCGGGGAATGCGGGAACCTGACGTCCCTCGAAAAGACTGCCGAATCGCCCGGTCAGAATCGCTGCCAGAGGAATATTGCTGCGGCCGAAATCACTCTGGACGTACTGCTTTTCGGGCGAGATATCGACCGGGAGGGTCCTGGCGCCGGCAAGATCGGAACTGAAAAAGAGCGGAAAGCGCCTGACGTTTTCCTGTATCGGGACATCGAGATCTACCTCGGAAGTATATAGGATATCGAGCGATTGCAGGTCTTTTACGACCGGGTTATTTTCCGCGAAGTTGGTGACTTTTAGATAGAAGGGATATTGGGCGAGGGTTTGCACCCGGTATCCCTGAATGGTCCGTACGACGGGAACCATATTACACTGCTGGTCGATGACCAGATTCTCTTTAAACCCTATCCCATACCAATTGAGAAGACCATTTAGACCGTTGTCGACCGGGGTAACCACCGATTGCTGGATGTCGACATCGAACTGGTCGACCAGGAAGGCCACCTTGCCGCCCCGCATAATGAACTGATCGATGAGGTAGAGCTCCCATTCGCTCATTTTATCTATGGGAGAGACGATGAACAGGGCATCAAGGGTATTGGGGAGGTTGCGGAGGTTTTCCAGATTCATGAACTGGACCTTGTATTCCTGCTGCAGGACCTGATAGACGGTAGCCAGGCGGTCGGTCATATCGGGCTCGCCGTTGCCGATGGTAAATCCGACAAAGGGCTGTTTGTAGGCGGTCATTTTCTTGATGGCGCGGGAGAGATCGTATTCCAGATTCTGGGTATTTTCAATGAAAGGTATTCGTTCCTGCTTTTCACCGTATAAAAGGACCAGGCCTTTGTAGCCTTTGATGAATTCCGTTTTGTCATTACGGTAAACGTTAAATTGCACTGCAGGGATGCGGTAGTTGGAGGCCTCCATCTCCACATTTTCTTTGGCCGGATCGATGATTTCGTAGCTAATGTTGCCGTCGGAATAGGCCTTGTAATCATCGAGGAGGTCTTTCAGGTAGCGGGCATCGGCATTATGGGGAGAGGGGAGGTCGTCGGTTATATAGGCTTTAATAGTCAGCCGGTCTTTCAGGTCCGAGACGAGGTTTTTCGAGGCCGGGGATAGGGTATAAATTTCACTTTCCGTCAAATCCAGACGCGAAAAGACATTTACGCCGATCAGGTTAATCACCAGAAGTATGGCGGCGATAATGACAATCAGCATGATCGCGGCGGATCTGGTTTTCATTTCCCTGGCCATTATTGCCACTTCCTGCTTTCAAGAACCTGGGTTGTCAGGAACAAAAAGAAAAACATCATAGAGATAAAATAGAGGACATCGCGGGTATCGACGACTCCGCGCGCCAGGTTGTTAAAATGAAAATCTATCGAAAGATATTCCAGAATATTGGCGATGAATCCCGGCATGAAGAAGATGATTTTATCGAGGATGTAGAAGACAAAAATAATCACGAAGGCCAGGATAAAGGCAATAATCTGGTTTTGGGTTAAACTCGAAGTAAAGATGCCAATCGAGAGGTAAACGCCGACGATCAGGGCCAGACCGAGGTAGCCTCCGAAAGTGGCGCCGACATCGGGGCTGCCGATCGAAGCGATAGTTATAAAATGTACCAATGTCAAAAAAAGAGTTATGCCGATGAGGATATACGCTGCGATGAATTTCCCCAGGACAAGCTGCCAGTCCTTGAGGGGCATGGTCATAAGCAGTTCGATGGTGCCGACCCGTTTTTCTTCGGAGAGGAGCCGCATGGAAATCGCCGGAATAAAGAAAAGGAGGATGAAGCGGATGATTCCGAAGAGCTGGCGCAAATCGGCCTGGTTTGCCAGGAAAAGCGACGTTGCAAACTGCCACCCGGCGATCAATAAAAAGAGGGTGATAACCACGTAAGCCACCGGTGAATTGAAATATGATTTCAATTCCTTTCCGGTCAGGACGAGGATTTTACTCATCGTGAACCTCTTTTCTGGTCAGCTGGCGGAAGACATCTTCGAGGGAAGTTTCAGACCGTTTCATTTCCAATAACACGGTGTTGTTGTTTCCGCAGAGGCGGAAAATATCTTCGCGGGGGTCAATCCCTTTAATGGTCTCGAGATCGAGGCGTATCAGATTATCGGTAATCTTTTCGGTGGTGATGATACGTTCGATACCGGCCACCCGGGTTACTTTCGAGAGGAAACTGTCCAGTTCATTTTTGATTTCGATGGAAATTCTGCCCTTGCCTTCGAAGGAGGTCCGGAGTTCGGACGGGGTGCCATCGGCGACAATCTCACCGTTATGTATAATCAGGACCTTATTACAGGTGGCTTCAACCTCAGGAAGGATATGGGAGCAGATGATGATGGTCTTCTGCTTACCCAATTCTTTTATCAGGTTACGGATTTCGATAATCTGGTTGGGGTCGAGGCCGACGGTCGGTTCATCGAGAATCAATATTTCCGGGTCATGCACCAGGGCCTGAGCAAGTCCGACGCGCTGGCGAAATCCCTTGGAGAGCTCGTCTATGTTCTTGTGGGACACGGTCTCAAGGCCACATGTTGAAACTACTTCTTTGATCCGGTTTTTGCCATTCCCGCCGGTTTCGGAGCGTCTCATATTGTGCATAAAGCGCAGGTAATCCATGACGCTGAGATCGGTATACAATGGGGTGTTTTCCGGGAGGTAGCCGATTTTCTTGCGGACATCGAGGGATTCGGTCAGGACATCTTTGCCGTCAACGGAGACCGAGCCGGATGTTGCCGACAGGTAGCAAGTGATAATGCGGACAGTGGTCGATTTGCCGGCGCCATTAGGCCCCAGAAAACCGACGACGGCACCTTTTTCGATCTCGAAAGAGATATTATTGACAGCCATGGAGGGGCCGTAATATTTGGTCAGATTTTTAACTGATATCATTATCTATTTCCAAATAGCATTAGCCGCCAAAGATAAATAATTTTTTAAATTTGTCAACCTCCGTAATCTGGCTTTTACCGCGAAAGCCTATAAAGAGTTCCAAATTTTCTTACATTGCGTCCAAAAATGGGCTTGGGGAAAACGAAACCGCTTCATATGGTAAGTCGTATTGAAGAGAAATCGAATAACTTTGCAAATGTTTGGTGAAAGGGACTGAAATGATTCAAATGAAATGGCGCGTCATCTTAGTTTCCGCATTGCTGGCGGTCTTGCTGATTTCGTGCGGTCAGGCGCCGCAGCCTCAGGCTCCGGATGTCAGGAAAGAGGCTAAAGTAGACACAATCTTCGGGCATGTCATGACCGATAATTATTATTGGCTGCGAGATAAGGAAAACCCGGAAGTCATCGCGTACCTGGACGCCGAAAACGCTTATACCGATTCTGTCATGGAGCCGGTTAAAAACCTCCGGGAAAAGCTGTTTGAAGAGATGAAGGGACGAATCAAGGAAGATGATTCTTCGGTCCCGGCCCTGCACAACGTCTACTATTATTACAGCCGCCAGGAAGAGGGGAAGCAGTATCCGATTTATTGCCGGAAAAAGGGTTCCGTAACCGCACCGGAAGAAATCCTTCTCGATGTCAACCAGCTTGCCGAGGGGAAGGACTATATGTATGTCGGGTCGTACACTGTAAGTACCGACAATCGCATTTTGGCTTATACCTCGGATGAAAGTGGAGCGGAACGCTATACCATCAAATTCAAGAATCTCGAAACCGGAGAAATGTTTCCTGAGGAAATATCGAATGGCGCGACATCCATGGAATGGGCCAACGACAGCAGGACCCTGTTTTACCTCACCAGAGATGAAACCTGGAGGACGAACAAGCTGTATCGCCATGTTCTCGGAACCAGCCCCGAGACTGATATCCTGGTGTTTGAAGAGCCGGATGAGCGGTATTGGTGCGGTATCGGAAAAACCAAGGACGACAAATTCCTTACCCTTGGTATCGGCAGCAAAATTACCACCGAGTACCGCATCCTGGAGGCGGATAACCCGACCGGGAAATTCCGGATGTTCAGTCCGAGGGTAGTGGGGACCGAATACGAGATAGCTCATCATACCGGAGAATTTTACATTTGGACCAACGCCGACAAGGCGGTCAATTTCAAACTGATGAAGGCGGCTGAAGGGAAAACCGACCGCAAGTACTGGCAGGAGGTGATTCCGGCCAGCGATTCGGTGATGATCGATGCCATGGATATATTTGCGAACTATCTCGCCCTTTTTATTCGTAAGCACGGTCAGACGATGATCGAAATAAGGAATTTGCAGAACCACGAAACCCATTTTATGGAATTCGAAGAGCCAATATACACGGTTGAACCGGGGACGAACCTCGAGTACAATACGGACATTCTCCGTTTTGATTACACCTCGCTTTTGACTCCGCAATCAGTGTTCGATTACAATATGAACGAGAGGACCAAAGAGCTGAAAAAGGAAAAGGAGGTTCTCGGCGGGTACGATCGGACGAAGTACATCCAGGAACGGATTTTCGCGACAGCTTCGGACGGGTCAAAAATCCCAATTTCCCTTTGTTATCCGAAAAACCTTAAGAAAGACGGACAGAATTTCTGTTATCTGTACGGCTATGGGGCATACGGAATAAATTACGATCCCTATTTCTCGACCAACCGGGTAAGTTTGCTGGAACGCGGGTTTATTTTCGCTATCGCCCATGTCCGCGGGAGCGGGGTGATGGGGCGGAATTGGTACGAGGATGGGAAGTTCCTGAACAAGAAGAACAGCTTCACCGATTTTATCGCATCGGCGGGATGTTTGATCGAACAGGGCTATACGTCATCGGATCGCCTTGCCATCAGCGGCGGTTCCGCAGGCGGACTTTTGGTCGGCGCGGCAATGAATATGCGGCCCGACCTGTTCGAGGTGGTGCTGGCAGGAGTTCCGTTTGTCGATGTCATCAATACCATGAGGGATGAGTCGATTCCCTTGACGGTAATCGAATATGACGAATGGGGGAATCCGCATGACAGCGTCTATTTCGAATACATGTTGTCCTATTCACCGTACGATAATGTTGCCGCTATGGACTATCCCAATGTTCTGATTACGGCGGGATTAAACGATCCTCGTGTCCAATATTGGGAGCCGGCCAAATGGACGGCGAAACTCCGCGATTTAAAAACGGACAATAATCACTTGCTGCTTTATACCAACATGGGAGCGGGTCACGGAGGAGCTTCGGGAAGATACGAAGCTCTGAAAGAGCTGGCGCTGGAATACGCCTTTATGTTTAATGTCTTCGGGATTAAAAAGTAGCGATAAGAATAAAATATCGGATTTAACAGAAAAGCCCCTGAGATAAATCAGGGGCTTTTATTTTCAATATTCTACCAGTTTTTCGGCCGCTTCCAGGACTCCATCGGTAGTCGGAAGACAAATACGGTCGCCGTCCATGCCGTACGCCACACGGGCGTCCTGGGCCGCAAGCAGGCGAACCGGGCCGTCAAGGTAATCAAACAATTTATCACTGATATAAGCCGAAATGGTCGGGCCGACTCCGCCGTAAAAACGATCTTCGGCTACGACCAAAACCTTGGCACAGGCTTTGACATTGTCTTCGATGCTCTGCCAATCGATCGGTTTGACGGTGCGGAGGTCCATGACGCGGGCTTTGATACCCTTTTCATCGAGTAATTCGGCGACCTTACGGCACATGGGAAGAGTTATTCCGTAGCTGATAATTAAAATATCGGAATTTTCTTCGTGGTATATTTTGGCCCTTCCGAAGGGAATCAACTCGTCAATGGGAGGGAATTTGGTTTTCAGATTAAGTCCTTCCCAGTTGGGGCGATTATACAGAGCCACCGCTTCGCAGAAAAGAACCGGATTACCGCAGGTATAGGCGGTGCGAAGCAAACCGGCGGCGTCATTGGCATTCGAGGGAATGACGACATTCAATCCCGGAATATTGATGAAAGATCCAAGGTTGGCTTCGGAATGCCACATGGCTCCGGCTCCCTGTTTGTACCCTCCGTACGAGGTCCTGATAACCATCGGGAGTTTGTATCGAGTATTGGAACGCTGGTAGCAGGAAGAGATGCGGTCTTTCAACTGCTGGTAGCCGGGGGACATATAATCGATAAACTGGATTTCCGGCATCGGGATTCGTCCCTGGTAGGAATGTCCCTGGGCCCGTCCGAGGATACCGGCTTCATCGAGAGGGGTGTTGAAAACCCGCTCGGGGCCAAAGGCCCGTTGGAGGTTTTGCGAAACAAGGAAAACTCCCCCTTTGCCCCGATACTGGCCGGTTACCTTTTCCCCTTTATCATAAGTACGGCGGGGGAAATCGGCGACGTCCTCTCCGAAAAGCAGAGAATCATCAGAGAGCATGAAAATATCAAAGAGAGTATAATTAATGGCTGCCCGCACGTTCATTTCAGGGAGATTCTCGGGTAGATCAGGTGTCGCGAAATAGCCTTTTTTATGGAATTCCTTATACTTTTCGACGCGAAGGTCGCGGCGGTCTTTAAGGAGTCTTTGCCAGAGTTCATTGGCTTTATCGATATCGTAGCTGTAGACTTTATTTAGAACATCGGGAGCGGTTTTTTCGCGAATGTCGGAGGTAACCGATGCCGATGTCGATTTGACTTCGGAATCGATTTCTTCGAAGAGGGTAACGATTTTTTCGGGAGTGGTAATGCCGTCATCGATAAAAGTTTTGGCCACTTTGCGGAGCGGGTCATTGTTTATGTGATATTTCTGTTCCTCGGTCTCCATATAATGCGATTGGTCGTCGGAACCGGAGTGGGATTCCAGGCGGACGACACTGATATTGGCCAGCGCCGGTCCCTGCCCGGAACGGACATGTTCGACCATTTTTTTGAATTCTCGCAGGGATTCTTTGATTTCGGTTCCGTCGAAGTTGGAAATTTTCAGGCCGAAGCGCTGATATCCTTCGAACGGTGTGGTAGGGTTGCCCTCGGGAAATTGTTCTTCGACCGAAGTTGCGATGGCCCAACCACAGTTATATATAGCGAAAATATTAGGAGTTTTGTCAAAAACGGTATAAAAGACGGCTCGCCCGAATTCAGGGGAAGAGGTAGCCCCTTCTCCAATGGAGCAAAGGACCAGGGCGTCTTTGGGGAATCGTCCGCCGGGCAATCCGGAATCACCCTTTATCGGATGAGGATTTTTTATTCCATCGCCGAGCCCGGCTGCTTCGAGAGCGTGCGAGCCGGTTGGAGAGGCCTGCGGCAGGATGGCCTTATCCGGGTAAGAGGAATGGGCCGGCTGTAATTGTCCGCCAGTGGCTTCGGAACGGGGATCGCCGGTTGTTTCCAATATTTTCTCGCGAATGGAAACGCCGCGATAAATATCAAAAGCCTTATTACGATAGTATCCGACAAATGGATCATTGTCATTAAGGAGGGCGGCCGCGACGACATCGGCCAGTTCTTTGCCTCCGCAACCGATGAAGAATTTGGCGTGTCCTTTACGAAGGAGGATCTTTTCCTCGAGTTCGATACGGCGCGCTACGACCATTGCCCGGTACATTTTAAGGAGTGTCTCTTTGGGGAGTCCGCTGTAGCCGGAGAGATCGGGCTTTTTCCTGTCGGGGGCTTTCAGTTCCTTGATCCAGTCGCGTACTTCGTAATAGGCCAACTTTATCCTCCAGAATATTTTGTCCGCTTCATTTGACTGTATACGGAATAATTTGATACGGCTGTGGCAAAAAGTATATTGGACGGCGGCGAATGTAAAGTGAAAATATTTCCTTGTCCTGCTTCCATTTGTGGCGAAACCCATGGTTTTATAAAGCGTATTAAGACTATTCTTATTGTGGCATTGGGGGAGAGGAATGACTATTTTAATAGATCATCCGGTTAGGAGGTTTCGATGAAAAGAGCGGATTGTCAAGGATTCTATTCACGTCCCGATTGGTACGATGAAATCGCCAGGGAATATGTGAATGATATTCCATATTATATGGGGTTGGCAAAAAGATTAAAAGGACCTGTGCTGGAATTGTCATGCGGGACGGGACGGGTTGGAATACCGATGATCGAAGCCGGGCTCGATTATTGGGGGATAGATATATCGAGTACGATGATGAAAAGATTTAAGGAAAAAGCGAGAGAAAAAGGGTTAAATCCGAATCTGGTAAAGGGAGATGTCAGAAAATTCTCCATAAAGAAAAAGTTTAACTTAATATTCTATCCCTATTCGGCTATGGCACATATCCATGAAATTAAAGATCTGGAGGCTCTACTCCGGAATGTTAGGAAGCATCTGACCAAGGAAGGTCGGTTGGCGTTCGATATTTTTAATCCCTCGGTTGAAATATTAAGCCGAAAGCCCGATTTCCATTTTCCGGTTCATGAATTTGCAGATCCGATCAGCGGTAAAAAAATTGTAGTAACCGAAACGCATACATATGATAAGTCTTCGCAAATCAACCATGCCAAATGGCATTATCGGATCGGCAGGAAGAAAGACGCGATAGTTAATGAATTGAATATCCGCATATATTATCCGCAGGAGTTGGATGCGCTTTTGAAATATAACGGATTTCGGATCGAGAAGAAGTACGGAAGGTACGATAAGAGCAAGTTTGCTTCGGAATCGCCGCGGATGTTTTATGTTTGCCGGGTGGCCTGATCGGTATCAGCCGACATCACCGGAAATTTCGGCATAAATATTATCTTCGAAATCGATTCTTTCTCCGAGGTACATGCGGAGCGAGGGGGGATTGTAAACAAAGCCGTGATCGAGGTATAATTTAACCGCGGCGCGGTTGGTTTCTCCGACACCGAGACTAATATCCAGGTCGGGGAAGTCTATGGACATTTTTCCAATAATCCGGTCAGCGGCCGTGGTAGAATTGGCAACAACCGGACCGATCTGCCGGAAATTCGATGCACGGGATTTAATGATACCGAAACCATCACCGGATGGAGTGGAATAAATATAATCGCGATTGTCATTCATGACGGAGCGAAGATAGTCGGCGCGGTCGATGGGAACTAATTTCTTGTCCCATTCAATCAGAGAACTGATTTCAATCCCGCTTTCGGGAATTCTTTCTCTGGCCGGGCCGGAGGCTTTCCTGAAAAAGCGGAAAGCCATGTATTTATCCTTAAAACCAAGTTTGCGGTAAAGAGAAACCGCGGGATAGTCTCCGACCAGTTCAATGGTCCGGCAAGCGGATTTCTGGAGATAAGAAATTCCGCTATCCATCAGTTTGCGCCCGATGCCGTGATTTCGGTAATCGTGTAGGACAATGAGATTGCCGAGGAAGCCGAGTTTTCCGAAAATGGCGGAGGTTATCATTCCGACTCGTTCGCCATCCAATTCGGCGACAAAGCAGCCCTCAGGAAAAAGAACGAGGTATCTCCGGAAATCGTCCTCTGTATTTCCCCAGCCGAGGACGCCGGTCTGAGAACAGGCGAAAGGGAGATCATCGGCGGTCATTTTTCGCAGGTAAATTCGGGTTAAAATGCTCATATCGTGAGGATAGCATCAACAATATAGGAATCCAAGCGGAATTATAAACATTAGTTATATATTGTGATAACAATGACATAAGTTGAGGATATACACCATAACATCAATAAATACGGCTGATATTCGTAGATATAAATATTGATACAAACAAGAATGATGTATAGCGAATTCAAGGGCGGCGGAGTAAAAAAAAATTGCTTTATTATGACTGATATGGTTGGGAATATCCGAAATCTTTTGTGAAATATTTCGCAAATATGTTGTCATATGGTATTAGATGATATATATTTATTGCGGATGAGTTCAAAGGATAATGTGAAGTTATTCACAATTATCATTTGAATGACAGGACGGATAAAACGACAATTTTCAAAATATCAGCCTTGTGAGGTTTTAATGCCGTTTTTCATTTCAAAATCCGACAGCGATGAAAAACTTCGGCAAAAAGTCAAGGAAATCAGCGGCGAGAATTTCCAGAAATGCTATCAATGCGGGACCTGTTCGGGGTCCTGTCCCATGGCGGACCATATGACCGTGGTTCCGCGTCGATTGATGGCGTTGTTGCAACTGGGAAACCGGGCCGCTCTTGACGAAGCCAATACTCCCTGGGTTTGCGCTTCCTGCCATGCCTGCATGGTTCGCTGCCCGCGCAGTATCGACATTCCGAAGGTGATGGAGGCGGTTCGTCAGCTTAAGATCAGGGATCGCCTGGACCGGATCGAACCGGGGAAAATCGACAAAAAGCAGATCGCCGACATGCCTCAGATTGCGATGGTATCCGGCTTTCGGAAACTGACATCGTGAGGTGGGAATCATGAAAGTAGCTTATTATCCCGGATGCACGCTGAAGACCAAGGCGAAGAACCTTGAGACTTCGGCGCTGGCCTGCCTCGATGCCCTGGGCGTGGAATGGCAGGAACTGGAGCGCTGGAATTGCTGCGGCGCAGTTTATTCTCTGGCCGACGACGACCTGATTCACCTGGTCGCTCCGGTGCGGGATCTTATCCGGGCCAAACAGCAGGGGCACGAGATGGTTTTAACGCTCTGTTCGATGTGCTACAACACGCTGGCTCGGGCCAACGAATTGATGAAGCATGACGAGGAGAAGCGGAAAACCATCAACTTGTTTATGGATGAAGAGCCGGATTATTTCGGTGAAGTAAAGGTGGTCCATTTCCTCGATTTCCTGAGGGATGTATATGGCTGGGAGAATTTCAAGGCCAAGGTGGTCAATCCGCTGAACGGGATGAAGGTGGCTCCATATTACGGCTGCACGCTGCTTCGCCCGAAAGAGGCGGGGATCGACCGGTTCGACAACCCGAGCATATTCCAGGACTGCATGACGGCGCTGGGGGCGGAGGCGATCAATTTCCCGATGTCGACGCAGTGCTGCGGGACATACCAGGTACTGGGGAATCCCGAAGCGGCGCTGAAGGTATCGTTCGATATCCTGACCAATGCCAAGGCTCACGGGGCGGAAGCGCTGGTGCTGGCCTGCCCGTTGTGCGATTACAACCTGGGGAAACGTCAGCCTGAAATGAAAGAGAAATATGAATTGGCGGGGGATGTCCCCTTGTTTTATTTCACGCAGTTGATGGCACTGGCTCTGGGAGTGAAGCCGGAAGATTGCCGGTTCGAGTTGAACCGCGAGGTTTCTCTGGAATTTCTGCGGGACAAGAACCTGGTAAAAGCGACAGCATAGAAGATAGAATCGATTAAAATAAGGAAAATGATGCTATGAGTACCGTTTCGGAAGATCTTCCCACCATGGAGATTAAGGCGAAGCTTATCCCGATTTATGTCATGGGAAAAAAGTACGAGGTGCCCGAAACGCTGACAATCATGAAGGCGATCGAGTACGCCGGATATAAGTATATCCGGGGATGCGGCTGCCGCGGCGGAGTCTGTGGGGCCTGCAGTACGGTTTACCGGAAACCGGGAGACCACAAGATTTACACCGGGCTGGCCTGCCAGACGGTGGTGGAACCGGACATGTATTTGACCCAGATACCGTTTTATCCGGCTTTGCGGGCGACGTACAATTTTCATGAAATGACAGGGACGGCGGAAGAGGTATTTGCGCTGTATCCGGAATTATTCCGCTGTGTCGCCTGCAATAATTGCACCAAAGTCTGCCCGATGGATGTCGAGGTGATGGACTATATCAGCGCCCTGAAGCGGGGGGACCTGAAAGCGGCGGCGGAAATTTCGTTCGACTGCATTCAATGCGGATTGTGTGCCAGCCGGTGTATGGGTGAATTGCCGCAGTATCATATCGCGCAGCTGGCAAGACGTTTGAACGGGGCATATCTGACTCCGCGCGCGGAACATCTCAAGACCATGGTGGCCAATATTGAAACGGGGCGTTATGACGCCGGCCTGAACGGCCTCAAGGAAATGGATGTGGCGCAGTTGAAGAAAGTCTACCAGGAACGGGAGATGGAACCGGCCACGGCCGGGGAAGACTGGACTCCCAAAGACAAATCTTACTTATAATCGCATGCAGGAACGAGGTTAGATATGCCGTACCCGGAAGAATTAAAAAGACTGATAAAACAGGTGGAAAAAACCCGTTCGGAACGGGTCGCCAAAAAGAAAAGAAACGAAGAAGTGCCATTCCTTTCGCTGGAAGAGCGGGAGAGGCGGCTGCAGTATCATCCCGATTTCAAAGAAGAGGGAAGACGGCCGCTGAAGGTCGGTCCCAGTAAGGGATATAAGATCGCTCATGAAATGGCCGAGGTGCTGGAAGCGTACAGCCGGGTCAAACCGGAGACGATCGATCTCAAGAAGTGGGATTTTGAAACCGACGTGCTGGTTATCGGAGGCGGAGGCGCGGGGACATCAGCGGCGATTATCGCGGCCCAGAACGGCGCCAAAGTCATTTTGGCTACGAAGCTTCGTCACGGCGACGCCAACACCATGATGGCCGAAGGGGGCATCCAGGCGGCCACCAAGGGGCACAAGGATTCGCCGTACTTCCATTATCTCGATGTCATGGGGGGCGGGCACTTCAAGAATGTTCCGGCCCTGGCGGAAACTCTGGCGAAGAAGGCCCCGGACGCCATTCAATGGCTGGAAAGCCTGGGATGTAATTTTTCGAAATTCCCGGATGGGACGCTTAAGACCATTCATGGCGGCGGAACCAGCAGGAAGCGGATGCATTTCGCGGCCGATATCACCGGTGCCGAAATTATGCGGACGGTGCGTGATGAGGCCCGTAACCTCGGGGAACTGATTCAGGTAATTGAATTTTCTCCGGCGGTGGAACTTGTTATAAACGAACACGGGCAGTGCGCCGGTGCGGTTCTTTACAACATGGAAACCGAGGAATATTTCCTGGTTAAGGCCAAGGCGGTGGTAATGGCTACCGGCGGCAGCGGCCGTTTGCACATCCAGGGGTTCATGACCACCAACCATTACGGTGCCACGGCGGATGGGATTGTCATGGCCTACCGGGCGGGAGTCCCGGTGTCGTTTCTCCATACCGTGCAGTACCATCCGACCGGAATCGTTTTCCCGGAACAGGCCGAAGGGATCCTGATTACGGAAAAATTCCGCGGCTCGGGGGCCAACCTGGTGAATATCGAGGGAAATCAGTTTGTCAACGAGCGGGAGCCGCGCGACGTGGAGGCGGCCTCGATTATCAAGGAATGTATTGTCGAAAGAAAAGGGGTACCGACCCCGACGGGGAAGCTCGGTATCTGGCTCGATTCTCCGATGATCGACGACCTGGTCGGTCCGGGGACGGTCGAGAAGGAATTCCCGGGCAAGTACATTCTGTATAAACGTTTCGGGATCGATATTTCAAAAGAGCCGATGTTGATCTATCCGACGCTGCACTATCAAAACGGCGGCGTGGAATTCAAGAATACCGGAGAAACCTGTGTTCCCGGACTGTTCGCAGCCGGGGAGGTGGGCGGCGGTATTCACGGCGAAAACCGCCTGATGGGGAATTCGCTTCTGGATATTATCGTCTTTGGCAGGATTGCGGGAAAGACCGCATCGGAATATATAAGGAATCAGGCCAGAGACGGAGCGCTCAATCTGGATCATGTCATTAAGTACAACAAAGAGGTGGCGCAAGCCGGAATCGAGACCGAAAAGGTTTCTCCGATGCTGCTGCCCGATTACACCGATCCGCGGGTGAGAGAGCGCCAGTTAACTTCGCATTATGTCGGGACTATGAGATAAGGGTGGTTGATTTTCTTAATTGGAAACGCCGTGTCGAATACGACACGGCGTTTTTATTTATGTACGTTGCAGGGCGATTTTATCAGGTTATTTTGGAAACCATTTCCAAGGCCTTGGGACGGATCAAGCCATAGGGGAAGCTATTGCGATTGAATCCGATGATTTCATTAAGCAGTTCCCGGGCTTCCTGATTCTTTCCGATTTTCAAATACGATTCGGCCAGATAGTATTTGGTCGCCGGATTCAGAGGATCGGAATTGAGGAGTTTATCGATTGCGGTTTCATAATCTTTATTCCAGAAGGCCACGGCTCCTTCGAGACCGGTGAAATGCATCATGGTAACGCGGCTTCCCGATTGTTCCGCGGATTCCTTATATTCTGAGAGGCGGCGATTGGCTTCATCGCGTCTTCCGAGACGGGTAAGAATTATGGTTTCGAGCGAGAGACATTCTCTGATGAAATTCTCTTTTACTCCCGGGCGAATATCGGGACGATCAGCGATTTCCCGTAATTTGGCGATATTCTGCATTGATTCTTGGAGATTACCCAGGAATGCCTGCAAATAGGCGATTTCCCAATAAATCATTCCCTGGCCATAGATATCCGCCGTTCGCCTGGTAAAGGCCAGGCTGGTATCGAGTAATTCCATCGCCTTTTTATATTCGCCCTCATGCAGATAAGAAACGGTAATCCACATGGCGGCGCTGGCTGTATCTTCGCGGCCGTTGGCCATCCTCATGACTTCTTCATATTCCTGGCGGGCCTTATCGTAATCACCCATGAAAACATAATTGTGGCCGATTCCGATGCGGGAGTAAATAAAATCCGATTCAAGTTTCAGGGCCTTTTTGTATTCTTTGATGGAATTATCATAATCCCCCATGGCGAGGAAAATCTCGCCCATGGAATCGTGCGGATTCGGTTCTTTCGGGCGCAGGTCGGAATACTTCTTCAGGGCATCGATGGCCTCGGTATATCGTTCGGTATTGGCGTAAAGGTATCCCAGCATGTTGTACGGAGGAGCGAAACCGGGATCTAGTTCGATGGCATCTTTCAGGTGTTTTTCGGCAAGGTCCCAATCGCGCTGCTGATAATAGAAATTGCCAAGAAGATAATGCGCGCGCTTGCTGGCCGGCTTAAGCTGAACGAGCCGCTCGAGCAAATCCTGGGCTTTGCCGAGACTGTCGTCGAGCTGAGCCTTGCGGCTCAGGATAATCAGCTGTTCTGCTTCGGAAACTTTGTCGACCAGTGATGCGGCCTTCTGGATGCGGTTCAGATGTTCGTCGGTGCTTTGTGAGCACATTGCCCAGTAGTAGTAGGCCATGGCGAAATCAGGATCGAGTTCGACCGCCTGGCCGAAGAGGGCACGAGCCTCATCGATATAAAAATAATCGTGTTTTTCGATGCCTTCAATGTACAGCTCGCGAGCCTGCTCGGAATTGGTGGTGATGGTGATGTCGTTGGATTGCTGACTACACGAGACGAGGCATATCGAAAACAATAAAATTATAAGACCGAAAAGTTTGGTTTTAGCAATCATCTTTCTTCTCTACTCCCTAAACGCACAAAAAGCGCCTTTCTGGAGGCACCTATTTATTTACGTAACATGGTCTTTCATGTTTCGTTAGAAGATAAAGTCGTCGGAAAATACCCCTTGTCAACAAATATTTCGGTTTGAATCCATATAATATCATTGATTTACGCCGGTTTTACCGAGATGCGATGAAGAGCATTTATTTATGAATAATAAGCTTTGGAGGCCCGGAATCGTTATTGCACTCGGAATCCCTTTATGTTAGATTGTTCCGCTTTTGAACCTTGGAATGGGATAAAGACAACCTTTGGAGGACAATTGCCTTACCTGGGAGAGACATTAGCGACCGCGACCGCAATAACATGGGCCTTTGCGGTTATTCTGTTTAAGCGGAGCGGGGAGCGGGTTCATCCGATCGCGCTTAATACCTACAAGAATGTCCTTTCGGGATTACTATTCATTCCGACCATTTATCTATTCGAGCAGTCATTGTTTTATCCGGCGCCGATGTCGGACTACTGGCTGCTGTTTATCAGCGGGGCACTGGGAATAGGGATATCTGATACTTTTTTCTTTAAGTCGCTGAATTTGCTCGGAGCGGGGATGACTGCCATTGTCGATTGTCTATATAGTCCCTCGATTATCATACTGGCTTATCTCTGGCTGGGCGAGACCATGTCGGTTCTTCAAATTATCGGAGCGGCCCTGATCATATCGGCAATCCTGACTGCCGCCACCAAAAAGGGACGGGGGGTACTGGACCAGAGGAGTTTCCTCCTGGGGCTTATGTACGGGACTCTGGGGATGGTGACTATGGGAGTGGGGATTATCATGGTGAAACCGCTTTTGGAGCGTTCGCCGCTTCTCTGGGTAACGGAAATGCGTATCTTCGGAGGTCTGGCCGTTCTAATTATTCAATTGCTGCTTCATTCAAAACGAATAGAAATCGTTAAATCCGCGCTGTCCAAAGAAGGGTGGAAATATACCTTCTGGGGCTCGATACTGGGAACCTATTTATCGCTGATGCTTTGGCTGGGGGGGATGAAATACACGCAGGCTTCGACCGCGGCGGCATTGAATCAGACCAGTAACATTTTTATTTTCATCTTCGCGGCGCTAATTTTGAAAGAGCGGTTGAATTCGATTAAGGTGATGGGAATTTTCCTCGCGGTGGTCGGGGTTTTCATGGTCTTTTTCGGATGATTTCTCAATCGCGGGCAAAACAAAATGGCGCCCCCCAGAATCGAACTGGGGACACACGGATTTTCAGTCCGTTGCTCTACCAACTGAGCTAGGGCGCCAAATACCAAAGTTTTGGATGTAGCAATCTATTTACATTTCGACCAAAGTCAACCCTTTTTTACAGCCCGAAAAAATGTTTGCGGGCATTAGGGAGCATGATGGCGCCCAGAGCCATAAGGGCCAGGATTGCGATGATAATGTTGTATGTGTCGGTGTTACCCAAGAAGACCATCAGGGTAACGGCAACCATCAGGATGGCATAGGCAAACCATCCCCATTTCTGACGGTTTTTAAGGCCGATGCTGGCTGCGATAAAGGGAAGGCCGTAAATTAAAATCATGAAATTCCCGCTCAGGTCTTTGTAGGTGCGATCCATGAACGAGAGGATGATACTTACCGTAGCGTAGACTATGTACATTCCCCCGAAGATCAATCCGAACCAGTATGGGATGCGGAGTTCCAACGGGAGCGGTCTGGGTTTTTCCATATTTTCACCTCAAGCCTGTTTAAGACTTATACTCACCAAGCAATCCGGCGCCTATAAAACCGGCATCATTCCCAAGTTCCGCTTTAAGAACCCGGAGGTTTTCGGTAGCCGACTGGAAAGCACGGCGGCGGATTTCTTCGGTCACGACTTCGATAAAACCGGCACCGCCTTCGATGATACCGCCGCCAAGGACGACCGCCTCGGGATTAAGCAGGTTAACGACTCCGGCCAAGCCGGCTCCGAGGATGCGGGCGGATTCTTCGATGACTTCCAGGGCCACGGGATCGTTCTTGCGGGCAGCCGCGAATATCTTTTTGATATTCAGGTTTGTCGGATCGTTATCAATTATTTCCGCCAAAATTTCGCTTGGATTGCGTTTGAATAATTCCATGGTTCGTTCAATGATGGCGTCGGAAGAACAATATGCTTCGAGACAGCCGTCGTTGCCGGTCTTGCATTTTTTGCCGTCAAATTTGACAACCATATGCCCCAGTTCTCCGGCGGAGAAGCTTGAGCCGCGCCAGATTCTACGGTTCAGAATCAACCCGCCGCCGACTCCGGTTCCAACCGTAACGCAGACGGCGGAATCGAAGCGCTTGGCGGCTCCGAACCGCATTTCGGCCAAGGCCATGGCATTGGCGTCATTGTCGACGAAAACCGGAAGGTTGAGGTGTTCCCGCAGATGGGCTCCCAATTCCGTGCCGGGCCAATCCGGGATATTGGGGCTGGCTCCGATTACCTTGCCGGTAATACTATCGATCGTACCGGGGGAGCCGACGCCAAGCCATTTTATGGAAAGGTCGTCTTCGGCGGCGCGGAGGAGAAGGTTTTCGGCGATGTTGGTTATCATATGGAGGAGGGGTTTCCCTCCCTTTTCGGCCATGGCCGGCTTCTGTTGTTTGAAAAATATAGTCCCGCTGGAATCAAAGAGGCCGAACTTAATGTTGGTCCCGCCGATGTCAATCCCGGCGTAATGTTGCAAATCAGCCATAATTAAAACGAAATTTTCCTGGGGTTAAACATGTTCAGTTGGTTTTTCCGGGATAGGTTTTAAGCGCTTCCTCAAGGCATTTCATGGCCTTTTTGAGCGCCTCCACATTCAAGACATAACCGATGCGGACTTCGTTTTTTCCGAGTCCCGGAGTGGAATAAAAGCCTCCCATAGGAGCTAACATGACGGTCTGGTTTTGATATTCGAATTCTTCAAGAAGCCATTTGCAGAACTGGTCGGAATCGTCGATGGGGAGTTTCGCAGCGACATAGAAGGCTCCTTTGGGCCGGGGACAAATTACTCCCGGCAGTTTGTTCAAGGAGTCGACCACGAGATTTCTGCGTTCGACGTATTCGGTCATTACCCCATCAAAGTAGTCCTGCGGAGTTTCGACCGCTGCCTCGCCGCAAATCTGACCGTAAGTCGGGGGGCTGAGACGGGCCTGGGCGAATTTGAGGGCGGTGTTAATGACATCTTTATTTTTCGTGATCAGCGCCCCGATTCGGACACCGCAGGCGCTGTAGCGTTTCGAAATCGAATCCATTACCACGACGTTCTGCTCAATACCTTTCAGGTGCATGGTCGATACGAACTCCTCGCCGTCATAGCAGAATTCCTTATATACTTCGTCGGCGAAAAGATAAAGATCATGCTTCTTGATGATGTCGCGGAGCTTTTCCAATTCCTTTCGTGAATACATATAGCCGGTAGGATTATTGGGATTATTAATTAGAATGGCCCCGGTTTTGCCGGTAATCAGCTTTTCGAAATTTTCAACAGGGGGGAGGGCAAAGCCGGTTTCGATAACGGAAGTAATCGGTCTTATCTTTATCCCGGCCATGACAGCGAAACCGTTATAGTTGGCGTAGAATGGTTCGGGAACGATGACTTCCATCCCGGGATCGAGGCAAGATAAAAAGGCGAAGATAATGGCTTCGGAACCGCCGGTCGTGACCAGGATTTCATTATGGTCGACATCGATATTATAGCGGTGATAATACTCGGCCAGTTTCTTTCGATAACTTTCGATTCCCGCCGAATGGCTGTAGGCGATATAATCCAGCTTATTATTCTTTACGGCGTTTAGTGCGATTTGGGGCGTCTCGATATCGGGTTGTCCGATATTAAGGTGATAGATGGTCCGGCCCTTCTTCTTGGCCGCGTCGGCAAAGGGGACCAGTTTTCTGATCGGAGACGGGGGCATATTCAGCCCTCGGGATGATATTTCCGGCATGGTTCAGGCAAGCCTCCCAATTAAGATTTTCAGCCTAAATTCCAGTCGAAAATAACACACACTACAAACCTTGTCAAATTTTATTTGGCTGCTATCCCGGCGGTCAAGAATCGGACGCATTTAATCATGCTGTCTTTTTCGAGGCTGAGGTTCTAACAACCAGCCAGACCAGGACCAGGAAAACGACATTCAATAAAGCAATCAAAACTTCAAATAAACCGAGCGAAACCAATCCTTTCTGAAGAGTAATTATCGAATAATTCTCCAGCGAATGAATCAGCGAAGCTATTAGCCAGCATACGATAAACGGCATCACACCGCGGCCGAGACCAAAGCCCAGCAAAGCGGCGGTAGTGGTATGGAAGAGCATGGCGAAGATTCGCTCGAACAGTCCCCACGAAATGATATTCATCGTCCCTGCTTGGAAAGCGGGGCCGGTCAGACTGCAGGCTTCATAAAAGCCGAAACCGAGTCCGATGAACGCGCCGTAAGCGATTAAGGTTTTCGAGTCCGGTTTGCGAATCAGAAAAGCTATCAGTAAGGGGATAAATTTCAAGGTTTCCTGGATAAACCCGCTCAACAGGGCCGAAATCGTTCCATAGGCGTATATGGAACCGCCATCACGTACGACGGGAATGAGATAATTGATGCTGTACCATTTCTGCAGCGGGACCTGGGTGCTGTATATAAGGGGAAACATGGCGCACCCGAGAATGAAGACAAAATAGATTTCAAATCGGTGATAATGATTTCTGAGCAACGGTATAGAAATAATAATACTAATAAAAAGGTATATGAGATATATCGGTATGCGGGCGATAAAATCCGAGATCCCGGCCGAGGATTCCTGGGGCATCATCTTTTCGTGGGGATCTTCGGAAAGATAAATACTAATAGGCTGGTTTGAGATATCCACTTTGAGGATCTTGCCCTGTTTGGAATAGAATAAAAGCTGCTCTTGCGGTTCCAGCATATGAATGACAAAAGCGGAATCAACCAGGTCGCCGTATCGGACCGAGCGGAAATCCTGAATTACCATGCGGGCATAAGATTTTGTCATGACCTGGGGAACGAAAAATGAATCGGCAATGGTATCACCAATGGTAAAAGTATGGAAAGCCAGGAGCATTTCCATCTGGTATATCATGTTATTGTCGACGGTCCTCATCGCGGGAGCGACGGCGGTACTCCGTTCCTGTTTTACGCCGGCATTGATGAAGTATCCTTTAACGCTGTCGGCGATCCGGGTGAGCTGCAGTTCCTGCTTGTTTGGTCCGGTCTCGGCTTTCATTCTGTTGCCGAGATAATGGCCGGTTTCACTGACATAGTAATCATCGTTGATTTTTAATTTGACCGGATTACCGAAGACATGATAATCGAAATTGAGTTCGCCCGCGAAATGAAAAGCGGGAGCGCCTTCGAATTCAAGATTACCCTTGAATTTCACGTCCAGGGTACCAAAAACAGTATCCTGCGTAACGAACCTGTAATGCCATTCGGTTCCGGGTTGCAGATAATCACTGAGAGTGTTAACCTTCTGATGCAACGGGGCAGCCGATGTCGTCGATGCCAGAGAAACCAACAGCAAAAACAGCAAAGCGTTATTGATTTTCCGCATATATCTTCCTTTCCCAATAAGGGGGAATAAAATTTAAGGAATGTTTATATGCAAGATAATTTAAAATGAGATATTTAGTGGGTTGCGTGCGAGTTCGGTCAGGGTAATCAATTTCAAATTAAAGAGCTTTTCGATTGGCTGAACCGATTGCAGAGGGATTCCGAGGGGTTTGTTCGAATCCAGGCTGTTATCGGCAATGTCCATTACCAGAAAAGGGATGCGATTCAAACTGCAAACTTGCGCCACGGCCGCTCCGATATTATCAGCCGCCATTATTCCCTTTTTTCTTATTAGCGATTTGAGTTCATGATGCATCGATTCGGAAAGGCCGGCTTCGATAATTGAGCCGAAGACTGTCTGGGGATCTCTATCCGCCAAACCCTGCGCAGCCTGCCTGACAATATCGATGGAATTGTTATCGATATCGATTATGTTGAATTTTTCTTCGGTCAGGCCGGGGGAGTCGGTCGCGGTGTGGATAAAGAAATAATTGGCGATGATGATATCGTCGTTGTCGATGAAAGGAACCAGCGGGACAGCGGTTCCGGAATATAAAATCAATGATGGCGAAAAATTATCAATGGCAGCCTGGGTAGCGGCGGCCAGGACCACCGGGCTGGCGGCAATCCGGGCAAAAGTAATATTGCGGTTCACCAGTTCTCCGGAGTAAAATCTCTGGTCGGCAATTCGCGTGCTATCCTCGACCAGACAATTGTCCTTAAGGAGGCGGTATTCATCATCGAATATGGTAATAATACATGTTTTGTCCATATCAGGATTATCGGCCGAATCCCCCAATTCTACATGGATAATACCTAATGGTAATTTTAGCTTTTAAACTTGCGGTATAGGGGATATCTGATATTTTTCATTATAGATTCCCCGGTTAGAGCCGGGGGAATCTATTTTATTCCATAGGGTTAATATTAAATTTCCGTTTTGTTATTATTCCCGGATTTTTTCCGATAAAAGATTTATTGAAGTTCAACCGCGGCACCTGTTTCCTGGGGGCGGAAGGATGTGCAGACAATATAGGGGAGGATGTTATGTCCGGGGCTGTTCGACTTGAAAAAAATTCCAATGAGTTAAAGCTGTTGATATTTCGTCTGGGAAAAACCCTGTTCGGGGTCAATGTCAGCCGGGTCAGAGAAGTCATCGAGCGGACGAAAACAATCAGTCTCCCGTATGCACATCCGGCAGTCGAGGGAGTATTTAAGCTTCGCGACGAAGTGATTACCCTGGTTAAACTAGGGCAGTATTTCAATATGACGGGGGAGGAAATCAAGCGCGGGGAAGGGGCGATCATTATCGTCGAATTCAATCACAACCGCTATGGTATCCTGGTTGACAGCGTCGAAGAAATCAAAACCTCGACCTGGAAAGATATCGAGCCGCCGGCGGATTTTTTGATAGATTCCGGGGCCCCGCTCACCGGCATCACCAAGGTAAATGATAAGACCATCCTGATTGCGGATTTCGAGAAAATCACCGAAGAAATTCTGGGCATAAAGGGGGCAAACGATCCCGAGGTAATACCGGATAATGCGGATTGGAAGCATCAGATAAAAATTATCCTTGCCGACGATTCTTCGACTTTGCGGCGGTCGATGACAAAGGTATTGAATAAATTCGGCTATGACAATATAACAATCTGCAACAACGGTCAACAGGCCTGGGATACCGTGCAAAGGATGCACCGCGAAGAACATGCGCCGGCCGATATCGTCATCAGTGATATCGAAATGCCTCTGATGGATGGATTAAGGCTGGCGAGTTTGATAAAGGAAGACCAGAGTCTTGGAAATACTCCGATAATTCTGTTTTCGTCTCTGGTTAATAAGGAAAATATGGAAATCGGGCGGAAGGCCGGTGCTGATGCCCAGGTCAGCAAACCGGAGAGCGTGGAATTGATACACGCGCTGGAAAACTGCCTTCGTTCCCGCGGCAGAATTCCCGAAGAGGTCGCGGGCACTTAGCTTTATTTTTCGTCGTCGTCGAGTTCCCGCATGGCTCTTAAGATGCCGAGCGGGCTCGATCCGGTGGCCAGTTCGGTCAGTTTATCGATTCGTCGTTGATCCGATTCAAACTTCTTCTTAAGGCGGGCTTCATAGGCCTGCCTTAGAATTTCCAGCAATTTGTCAAGATCATACGGTTTGGGGAGATAGCTGAATGCTCCCAGTTTGGTACAATCGACCGCGGAATCCATGGAGCCGTGCCCGGTCAGGATGATAACTTCGAGATAACGATGTTCCTTTTTAAGGATTTCAAGGACCTGCTTGCCGTCCATGCCGGGCATCTTTAAATCGAGCAGGGCCAGGTCGAACTTATCGTTACGTGCGATTTCGACGGCATCGTTGCCGTTGGTGGCCTTGGTGACTTCGAGGCCGCGCATTTCGAGTCGTTCCGCGATGGAATCGAGGAACTTAATCTCATCGTCGATAATCAGTAATTTAATTTTACCAGCCATAATTTCACCCTTATTTAAAATCCAATAATTCGCCAGTACCCAAATATAGTCCAAAACCAGAGGACCGCAAAGGAAAGGAGGAGAATAAAGAAACCGTGCTTTAGAAAATCACCCAGTGTGACCAGTTGCTCGCCGGTGGTTGGGTCTTTGGCCATGGCGAAAGCGATAGCGTTGCTGGGTGTCCCGATAATCAGCATATGCGCAAACGATGACGCAAAGGCGGTGGACAGTCCGACCATCCAGGGATTAGTTCCCGCAATATGGGCCATCGGGACAGTGATGGGTCCAATGGCGGAGACGGTGGCGCCGTCACTCATGAAATTCGTGGTAATTCCGGTAAAGATGCTGGATGCCGCCGCGAGCCACTCTCCGCTGCTCATGAAGTCGGGGAGAATTCCAAGGAAACTATCAGCCAGAAAAAGAGCCCCTCCGGTTTCCGCCAGCCCGGCTCCCATGGCACTTGCCGAAGCATACAGTGCCACAACCTCCCAATGGACGGTGGCGATGTCTTTCCAGCGCAGGATCCGCATGATATTTAAAGCGACAATACCGGCGATGACGGGGCCTCCCATGCCGAGCCAGTCGCTGCAGGTAATCCACATGACAACCACGGCAAGGAGGACGATCAGTGTAATGTACTCATTTTTATCCATCGGGCCGATCTTGCGCGAGGCTTGTTTTACTATGGCCGATATATCAAGAGATTGCACCTGAATCTTGTTTCTTAATGCGATGTAGAAGTACAGCCCCACGGCGAGGGCCATTATGGGAACAAAGGGCATCCCGTACATCACCCATTCTCCGAAAGTCGGTGCAATTCCGTAGTCGCCGAGGATGCCGACCATGATGGCATTGCGGCCTCCGGCGGCCGGAGAGCCGGGTCCTCCGGAGTTTGCCGTATAGCAGAGGGTTAACGTGAGAATGACTGCAAGGGCTTTGTCCTTTTTAATTCCGGAAGCGCGAATGGAGGTAACATATACCATCATAAAGAGCGGCATAATGAAAGCCACCATGGCATGTTCCGACATCACCGAACAGGTTATGGCGAATAAGGGAAGGAAAATAAAAAGGAGGCGCGGCAACGTCTTGACCGGACTTAAGAGCAATAACCCGATACGGCGGTCCAGCCCGGTTTTGCTTATGGCCTTGGCAAGGGCGAGCACACCAAAGATAAAGAACACCGCATCTTTGGCATACGATTGGGTGACATAATCGGCCTTAAATATCCCGAAGAAGTACATTATTACACCGACCAATAACGCGGTAACGCCCACCGGGATAGCTCCGGTCGCCCAGAACATGGCCGCGACCAGGAGGATTCCGAGCATAACGCGGGCCTTGTAGGAAACCTTTTCCGGTGTTTGATTAACAGCCACCTTATTGCCGGATTCATCGGTGACACTTTGGGAAAACCCGTGTTTCTTGCTGTAAAAATCGGCAATGGTTTCGCCATTGGCCATTTTGCGATATCCGGAAAATCCGACGTTGACATCGGTAATCTCTCCGGATTTCGGCGAGGAGAGCAGGGTCATCAGGCGATCGGGGGCAGGAGAAAAAATCAGAAGACAAAAGACCAGAATGCCAAATATGATAATCCCCGGCCGGGAATTGTGCGATCCCCAGAGCCATGTCCAGAGGGATGTCTTATCGACGTGGGGTATTTCATGGCGGCTCATGGCATGGATCTTATCTTCGCGGGCCTCCTCGATAGTTTTAACCAGCTTATCCAGATCGCAAGGCTTTTCAAGATAACCGAAGGCGTCGAGTTTGCCGATTTCCATGGCTGATGACATGGAGCCGTGCGCGGTCAGCATGATGACCTGCAGTTCCGGCCGGAAACTTTTCAGTTCTTTGAGAACCTGCTGACCGTCCATACCGGGCATTTTCAAGTCGAGCAGGACGACATCGATTTCCGAGTCGCTGCGGATGCGCTTGATAGCCTCTTCGCCGCGATCGACATCGACGGTGTCATACCCCCTAAGATTCAGGCGTTCAGCCAGGGGAACGCGGAAAGTGCTTTCGTCGTCGACTAAGAGTACTCTGGGCATTACACTCACTCCCTCTATATTATAGAGCTATTCTTCCATCAATTCAAGAGTTATCTCGTCAAGAAGATCGGAGAGCCGGAGCAGGCCGACAATCTTCCCATTTTCTTTTACCAATAAGGATAAGGTCTGATATCTGACGAGCAGTTGGATGGCTTCGGCCATTCCGCTGTCGATATCTATGCCTTCCGTGACCGTCCGCATTACCGAGGTGACCGGAGTGGCTTTCGCGCGGGGTTTTAAATCCGCGAAATCCGGCATAACCAAACGCATGCTATCCATCATGGTGGAGATATTGTCATCGGAAACTCCCGCGATTTCCAGTTCTTCGAATTTCCCTTCGGGGCGGTAGCCGGGTTCAAATGCCTTCAGAAAGGCCAGTTGCCCTATTTTGCCGATTATTTTCCCCGCCTCATCGACAACCAGAACGGCACGGTATTTCTGCCGTCCGGGGGGACGGGATTCCTGGTATTTTTCCAGAACCATCATCGCTTCGTAAACCGAAGCATTTTTGCCGACCTGGGGATACATGTCTATGGTTACCATCAGGTCTCGGATATTCTTGGCGCTCATAATTCCCCCATATGTTTAATTCAATGGCAGGGTAATTGCAAAAATCGTGCCCTTGCCGACTTCACTTTCCACATCTATTTTCCCACGCAGACTTTTAATAATCCCATAGCTGACGGAAAGGCCGAGCCCGGTCCCCTTACCGACTTCCTTGGTAGTAAAAAACGGCAGGAATATTTTCTCCATCTGCGCTGACGAAATCCCCTTGCCGGTGTCGCCGACTTTCATGGATACGGAATTTCCTAGATTTTTGGTCTCAATAGATATGCTTCCCGGTTTTCCTTCCATGGAATCAATGCTATTTTTAACTAAGTTCAAAAGAACTTGTTGCAACTGGTTACCGTCGGTACTTATATCCGGCAGGGATTGGTCGTAATCTTTCTTCACTTCTATGTTTGATACCATTAACTCATTACCGAGGATGCCGTCGATAACGTTATCAATAAGTGTATGCAGGTTGTGCTTTTTCAATTCGATGTCCTGTTTCCTGACAAAACCGAGAAGCTTGCGTGTAATATCGCGGCAGCGGAAGACCGATTCCTGGATGGAATTAAGATGGCGAATGGTCTCTTCGGTGGAGAGGTTTTTTCCGAATTCGGGATTCAGTTTATCCTTTAAAAGCCCGGCTTCTTCGTTAATTGCGGCAAGGGGGTTATTTATTTCGTGCGCGATACCTGCGGCCAGTTCGCCGATGGTGGCCAGTTTCGAAGCATGTTCAAGCTGGGCGCGGGTTTTTTCGGTTTCTATATTGAGATCGGTCACCTTCTTGGCCCGCATGTATACAATACCAATTCCGACAAACAGCATCAAAGCTGATATCAGGATTATCCTGATAC
The DNA here is from genome assembly GCA_041306185.1 of Candidatus Zixiibacteriota bacterium. GTDB lineage: Bacteria > Zixibacteria > MSB-5A5 > GN15 > PGXB01 > JBFZFV01. Next base: position 2,937 of record JBFZFV010000092.1, on the reverse strand, counting down.
GGTAGCCTCCGAAAAATCCCTGAGACTCGTTGTCGGCCCAAATGACAATCAATGCCCAGTCGGCGGTCCAGAGCCAGGAATAGGCGTATGAAATTTCGCTGTCAGCAATCTTCGCATTGCCAGTTCCATGCCGAGGGTTTAAAGGAGGGACATAGGCTCCCTTTATCAGGGGATTGTCCTGGTGCGAAGTAACAATTTGATAATCGCCCTGCTCGTTGACGATGGACGTTATTACTTCATTGGCTCCTTCAAGCGAGCGAATATATTCATAGATTTTACCGGGATCGAGCGTTGCACGCAGGACGACGTACTGGTCCTTTATGACCCTGCTGACGGCAATGGTAAAATGCGGTTTTCCGCGAAAACCGAGATAGATATCGGTGATAATATAGTTGTCGACCTTTTCTTTGAGCTGTTTGTACCATTCTTCCGAGCTGTAGTTCTGTTTCTCCAGTGAAGGATAAGGCCCGGCATATGAAGCCTGGATACCGTCGGGGTCGAAAAAGCCGATATCGACAAAGGCTTCGCTGATTCGTTCGAGCCGCGCCAGGTATTGTTCCATCAGCTCCCTGGAAGGAGGAATAACGAATTTGGGGTCGTCGATCAGGTTGGTTACGTTAACCAGCCGTTCCGAAATAAAAAGATCGAGAGTATTGGCCTGATTTTCGGCGATCGCTTTAAGATGCTGCCGCTGTCCCTCGGCGACAATTTCACTGTATTGAATGAAAAAATAGATGGTGAGAAGAATCAGGGGGCCGATGTAAGTGAATGACAGCCTTACCAGGTTCTTCCGGCGCAGCTCCCGGTAATGGCGATCATCGGGAATGCTTGGCGCCGCAATACCTTTATCTTTTTCCAATTCCCTCATCGAGGCAAATCAAATTTGCCGGAGAAATATTCCATTAATAGGCTGAAATGTCAATAGAAATCGGGCGGTCGATGAATTATTCGGCCGCCCGGAATACGGCTTTTTATTGACGAGGCAATTTATCTCAAAAAACCCCACATGGGATCCCAGACCGGAAGAACAATCGGTTCCTGTTCGTATATTTCAAGGATTTCTTTGGGGACGTATTTTTTCTTGACGATGACATCATAGACATGTTCGTCGAACCAGTCGTCGTACATGGTCCAGTAGCCACCGCCGCCGCTATTGTCGCCCCAGCTGTTTTCGACGCGCCACTTGACCGGTTTGCCGTCCTTGATATCAATACCCACAAAAACCATGGCATGATTGACAGTACTTTCGCGGTAAAGGGAACGTTCCGCCTTAGTCATGCTGAAATCGACGTCATATATTGAACCGTAGTCGTACAGTCCGACCGCCATTATTCCCAAATCGCGGCTTTGATCTTTGCCGACATCGCATCCGAACAGGACCGGCTCATCAGCCAGAAGGGCCTTAAGGGCGATTTCTTTCAGGACTTCAATCGGGGCATTGGCGTACTTGATATCATCATTGTCGTACATATTTCTGGTAAGGGCGATAGAATAGTGCTTTCCGTAATCGCGCGAGGGATCATTGTAGATATCGACGTATTCATCGAGATCGAGATCGACGAAATCCTTATAGAAAGATATCGGGGTGAAAGACTTGGCCTCACTGACCACGGAGTCGCGGTTTTCGAAATGGTAGACGAAGCTATCCGGGGGAGAACCAAGATTGAATACCAGCATTTTGTAGACTTCGCCCAGCATCCGGACTTTGGCGGAGCGGAGCTCATCCAGGGATTTACCTTCCGCGTTCATTCTGCGGAGTTTGGCGGCATCGGAACGTAATTTGGTTCCGATTACCCGGTTCATATCTTTAGTTTTACCGGAGCTATTGGATTCCGCCATGGCTTCGGACGGGACCAACCCGTATTTTTCTATCAGGGCTTTGGTGTAGTGCCAATAACCGCCGTCGCTGATGGGTCTTTCGAGAATCAGGGTCAATTCGCGATCAAGCGGATCGCGGTCGCGGAAGGCGATGACGTATTCCAGGAAGGTATTGGCTTTTTCAAGTTTGTCCCAGAAGGCGAGGAAATTTTGCGAAAATTCGAATTTATTCAGTTTGTATTTTTCCATGACAGCAGGACGGAGCATATTCAGGCTGGAAAAAAGCCAGCAGCGTCCGCTCGATTTCTGATTGGTGATTCCGGAGACCTTCAATTTGTTACTGAAAATTACATTGTGTTGTTGAACAATTTCGCGGTTCAAGGCGATATCGGTGATATCATCGTTGGTCAGGGCGTTATACATCGAGCGATTATGCCCATCAAGAATACAGGAATTGCGGAACGATTCAATCATTTCTTCGTCTACTCCGCCAATTTCCGCCTGACCTGGCATGGCCGATAGAAAGGCGAGAATAAAAGCGGCCAATAAGGTCCCTTTGAGTCTGATCATGTTTTCTCCCAATTGAATAACGGTCGTCATTTAAGACAATATTATGCCGATTCATAAGGAGAGTCAATCGAGAAAATATCAGTTGCGCATCAAAAAAAGAAAGTTATCTTGTTCAATAACAATAGATCCAGATATTAGCTGTTCAGCAGAGAATCTATTTTTTTAAATCTTTGATGGAAATTCCAATCGGGGGATTTCTGTGAACTTCATCAATCGGAGGTGGCAATGCTAAAAACCACAATCCTTTTTGGGGCAGTAATTCTTTCCGCCCTGTTTTTCCTGTCGTGCGAGAAGATCACGATGGAGCCGGAGATAATCGGCGGAAAGGCAATCGAAAATATCCCTGCCGAATACGGGTCGCTGGTGGCGGTCACAACCACGGAGCTTTATCCCAACTGGGCCCAACTCTGGTTTCAGGATACGGCCGGGACAGTGCGGATGGTGAGGATACAGTACCTCAAGCATCAAATGCTTCAGGATGTCCTGGTCATTCCGAGAACACAACCTTCAGGCGGAGGTATGTAAGATGTCGGATAAATTAATCAGCGT
>JBFZFV010000091.1:0-167612 GCA_041306185.1 Candidatus Zixiibacteriota bacterium | reverse complement strand
CGGTAAACATTCTCGATCCGCATCCCCTGCGGTTCCATTACCTCGCGGTTGATGATGGCCAGTTGCTCCATCAGGCCGTCGAGAACTTTCATCACGTTGGCCCCGACCTGGCGCTGCGCATTGAATGCGATCGCCGGCTCCCCTTTGGCCCGAACCATCGCGAACGGCTTCTGGTAATCGAGCTTTACTTCGGCCAGATCTTTGACCCGAATCGGAATCCCGTTTTTGACCGTAACCACCGTCTGCTCGACCTGCTCGATATTTTCGAACCGCGATACGGTTCTCACCACATAGCGTCTCTTGCCTTCTCCGAAATCCCCTGCCGAAATGTCCCGGTTATCGGCCCGAAGCGCCGCCGCCAGCTGTCCGATGGAAACGCCGGAAGAAGCCAGCAAATCGGGATCGAATGTCACGTGCAGTTCCCGTTCGAAACCGCCGAAGACATTTACCGAAGCCACCCCCTCGACCCGTTCCAGCCGCGGTTTAACCAGGTCTTCGACCAGATCCTTTTGGTGCGGGATGTAATTTTCTTCGGGATTGATGGATTTTACGATAAACCACGCAATGGCGCCTTCCAGCTGCCCGGACGTCGTCACTATCGGACGATCCGAATTTTCCGGGTATTCCGGAACTTCATTCAATTTATTGGTGACTTTCACCACCGCGCCGGTCAGATCGGTTCCGGCCGGGAATTCCAGCGTGATACTTGCCTGGCCTTCGGTCGCCTCGGAACGCATCTCGATGATTCCCTCGACCGACTTGAGGTACTCCTCCTGCTTTTCGATAATCTCTTTCTCGATTTCCTGAGGCGAAGCACCCAGCCAGGTGGTGGTAATATTTACGATGGGTCGTTCGACTTCCGGCGTCAGCTGCACCGGGACCCGGTTCAACGCCAGGAAACCTCCGATTACGGCGATTAATACGCCGACAATGACCGTCACCGGGAACTTAATGGATGAATTTATCATATCTAATGACGTGCTCCTGTATGGGAAATACTCTTAACTTTCGCTCTTAATTAATCGCTGCCGCATCCGCCCCGGTCTGATCTTGCTGCTGCCCGCCGTTGGCGACGCGAACCGGGCTGCCGGGGAAGATCCGCTCGTTCCCTCGCACCACGACTTCCATCCCTTCCTGAAGTCCTTCGCCCCGAATAGCGACCATTTTGCCCTCGGATGATGTCGTCTGCACCGATATCGGAGCCGCTTTGCCTTCGATTACGGTATAGACCATGGTATTGGGACCCTGGCGGATGATGGCATCCTTGGAAACCGCGAGACTGGAGTACTTTTCGTCGAGCGACAAGGTCGCACGAACCAGCATTCCTCCTCCGAGCGTCCCGCTGTCATTGGTCACTTCGATGAAAACCGGGAAAGTGTGTGTTTCTGCCGAGGCATTCGGAGCCATTCCCGTCACCCTTCCCGTTATCGGGCCGGCATTTCTTTCCGAAACCGTGACGGAAACCGGACTCCCTTTCGAAAGCCGCCCGAAATACCTTTCCGGCAAATCGACCGTTATTTTCACGAGCGACAATTCCACCATTTCGAACACCGCATTCCCCGGAATCACCCATTCTCCGATATTCACCAGCCGCTTGCCGGTGTAGCCGGAATAAGGCGCTCTTATAGTGCAATGATCGAAATCCTGCTGCAGCTTCGCCCGTTCGGCATCCAGTTGATGATACCGGGCTTCCGTGATTCCCTTCCAGGTCCTGATACTGTCGATCGTCGATTCCGAAATCAGATTCTGGGTATACAGCTTTTCGTTTCTTTTCACGATCGTTTCCACCAGTTCCACCTGGAGCCGAACCTGCTCGGTTTCGGCCTCCTTGGCTTTCAGAAGGTAGCCGATTTGGTCGGATTCCAGTGATATCAGAGGTCCCCCCTTATTGACCCAGACTCCTTCGCCGGCATTGATCGACTCGATCCGAGCGGCCACTTCCGCCACGATGCGGCTTTGAATATGAGCCTCGGTCCGCCCCACCAGCGTGATTTGATCGTGGAACTCCCGGGTTTGGATTTTGTCTATTTCGACCAGGGTCGGAGGCATTTCCTGCGCGAAACCTGTTGCAGAAAAAATCAAAAACGAAAATGCCAGAATAGCCCCTGTTCTGAATATCTTACTCATTTGTTACCACCTGCAATAATGGATAAATATTGTCGTTGTTTCCGTTTATATTAAGCCAAAACGCCCGAATACGGGACGAAGTTTCATTAATTTTTCCTCATATACGAAAATGTGATGCGGGGTCGTTAGTTGATAATATCAATCCACGATAATACTCCGACCAACACCTTACGGGACTTTGATTTCTGAAATGGACAGGCCCGATTTTAGACTAAAAAAGGCCGCCCGAAGGCGGCCTCTTGAATTAAATAATCTTTTTTTACTGGCAGGCCGGTGCCGGGCCCCCCTTGAATTTGTAATTCACCAGGTAAACCACATCGAGAATATCCACCGCGCCGATACCGTCGACATTGGCCGATTCCATCGGATCGGGTGCCGCCCCGTCTTTGAATTTGTAGTTTATCAGGAGAATTATATCGAGAATATTTACGATTCCGTCATCATCGAGATCGCCGCAGATATAAGCCGGGGATATATTAAACGCCAACGACGCTTCGTCGACCGCTCCGATCGCGTCCGCGACCTCGGCGATAAATTCAATCTGCCCGCTTACGGTCGGGATTCCCTCGATCAGCCCCGCGGCGCTCAAAGTTAACCCGGTGCCGTCCAGATCACCATTCTTATCCGCCCAGGTTAAAGGAACCGTCCCGCCCGTACAGGCCAGGCTGTACGAATAGGCCGTTCCCTCCTCGCCGTCATCGATTGTTGACGTCGTTATTGCCAATTCCGGATTTATGGTAAACGTAAATTCCTTTTCGCCGGAATTATTCAGCTTGTCGGTCGCCACCGCCGTGAACGTGATATCACCGCTCGTACTTGGCATCCCGAACAACAGACCAGACGAGGATAAACTCAACCCGGTCCCGGTCAGATCGCCATCCCTATCGCTCCAGACACACCCGCCTGCTCCTCCGGAATATTCCAGTTGATATGAATAGGCCGCTCCCATCGTACAGTCGGGAACATCTTCGGTCGTCACGATCAACTGCGTCTGATCGCATTCGTACCCGATTACGGTCAATTCGTCGATATTCCATCCGCAATAAGTCCAGGCGCCGTCCGTTCCCCCCATGGTAAAGCGTATGTATATCTGGTTGCCGTCGGCGTAATTCGAAATATCGAACTCTTCTTTGATCCAGGCGCCGTCATAAATAGTCTCGCTGTTTTGCCAGAGATTTATCCAGGATGTCCCATTGGTACTAATGCGCACATAAGCTGAATCGTACATCGGCTGCTCCACTCCCAGCCAGCGATAGAACGACAGTTTCACGTTCTGAAGATTCGTGCAGTCTATCATCGGACTGGTCGCATGATACTGCGGAATGCCGTTGGCATAATCGCCGCTGAGGTTGTACCCCAGGACATTGCTTCCCGAGTAAGCACTCGAAGGATCCGGTCCGCCGTAATTACCGCCGCCGCCGGTCGGAGTCCCGCGTCCCCACTGCCCGCCGGAAAAGGTCCAGCCGAGGTTCGTTTCGAACCCGTCCTCGAACGCCGTTGTCACGTCCGTTGCCATCGCCGCTTTATATGGAGAGGCCGATGATCCGTCGTAATGCCTTCCGGTCGTAACCTCATCCGCCCCGAGCCAGTATTCGATAATCCCGTCTTCGCAGGCGAATGATGGAATAGTCGCCTCGTACAATCCCCCTCCCAGGTCGGTCATCGCCGCCGAATCGGCCGCAGAACCTTCGGGCCGATAGTACAAAATCCCCGATCCCGGAACCACCGTGCCGCCTGAACTTCCGATAATTTCCACCGTAAACGAGGTCTCTTCACCCGGAGACAGGTATTCCGGCAACCCCCCGGGATAGGTAAATGATAAACCGGGAACCGGAATGTAGATGTTGTTGACTTCGTATGCCGTGGCCAGCGAGGTCCGGACAATGCGGGTCATGTAGGTGAAATCCATGTACGAGGTGCTGTCGCGGAATGTATGATACACCGACGAAAAGTTATACTCGATCAGGAATACCACGTCGTAACCGTTTTGCTGAAAAGGATAATGGTCGGATGCCGTGATCGTCCCGCTGAGCACCCCATTCATGTCGGTCGAAAGAGATGAACCCAGGCTGCGCCAGAGGTTCGGCCAGGTCAGGTCGCTCCCGTGATAGACTTTGACATTGTCGGTATTCCCCTCGTACCCGATCATGTCCATGTTAAGCATCATCACGATACTGTCTCCGCGAGCCGCCGCGGCGTCGGCATAGTGCCACGATCCGTGCAGCCCCTGCTCTTCACCGTCGAAACAGATGAACACGAAGGTCATCTTGGTCTCGATATCCTTGAGCACCCGCGCCATCTCGAGCACCCCTGCCGTTCCCGATCCGTTGTCGTCCGCTCCCGGCGAACCTGACACGGCGTCCTTGTGCCCGCCGATGACGATATGATGATCCGGATAGGTCGTGCCGACCTTGTACGCGATGATGTTCTGCACGTTGTTCCCGCCGTAGGTGAAACTGTCGAAGCGGATCGAATCGTACCCGAATTCCTCGAAGCGCTCGTAGATGTAATCCCGCGAGGCGTAATCCGAGGCCGAACCCGTCACGCGCGGAGGAAACGCCTGCAGGTCATAAACATAGTTGCTCAGCGAATCCTCGACCACCAGCGCGATAAGGTCCTCCAGTTCGATTTCATCGAGCTTTTGCGACCAATCAAGCAGGGGAGGAGTCTTGAAGACGATCCGAATTTCACGGTCGCCGATCGGAGCCAGCCCATTGAGGCCGTCGGGATCATGCAGCTCGCCGGATGGAACCGCCAGCAGGATGACTCCCTTGTCCTGGTAGACCACCGGATAGAGCGCGGCGTTGCGCCGGTCGAAACTGATGTCTACCGCGAGGGTGTTGCGGCTGACGCCTGAGCGGATTAATTCATGGTGCAGACCCGACTCCGCCAGCGATTCGGCTTGGACCGTTCCGGCCAAAACCAGGTAGCCGCCGTCGACACGGAGGACCGGGTCGACCGGAAGCGATCTCAGCAGGACTGCTTCGGCGGAACTCCCGATAGTGACCTTGTACAGCTCGAGCGGGGCGGTCTTGGCCGAGTTGAGATAATTGTCGGCCGCGGCGGCCATAGTTAAGGCGGCGAAAACGCCCAGAATCAGATACAACGATAAATGGAATTTGCGGGAAAACGGGGACATGGTAACCTCTCTTTTGCGGACCGGCAGATGCGTAACTTACTGCTGTTTTTCTAAAGGTAAGGCCTTTCCGGCATTTGTCAAGGAGGGTTTTCCATCCCGGAGTCCCTTTGTTTGGAGCAGAAGGGAATCCTCAAATTCTTTTTAACGGGGGATTAAATATCAGGCCTGCCGGCCGCGGGTGTCGAACGACTGGCGGTGGATTTCCTTATTCCGGAAACGAATCACGATCACTCCCGATACACTGAACGCCTGGGCATACTCGTGCGGAGCCAGGTGGCCGCCCCCTCTGCCGCGCGGCTCGGCGCTTATATTAAAACCGTACTCATCGGTGTTGTCGCCCCGGGCCTGCAACGTATGCGAAAATGAAGCCAGCGCCTCCATGTCTTCTCCCCGCTGGAGACGGCTGTTCATGTTGCCCCGCACATCCATCTCCCATCCGGACCGAAACAGCCGGGGCTTCAGCACCAGCCGGAAATTCATCCCGCTCGCTTCCAGCTCTGTCTCGACCAGAAACCTTGCACCGTTCATCAGTTTGGTCAACTTCCCCAGCGAATCCTTCGCGTTCCAGCTCGGGTTCCTCCCGTAACAGCACTGCAGGGCCCACTTGTCCCAGTCGTTGTCGTCGGCGTACGTAGCGGCAATCGAAGCTACCACCGCGATGACGGTCCCCGCCAGCACCACATACGGATTGGCAATCAGGGTCAGCCCCATCCCCATAGCGCTGATTAGGTAAAACGCCGCGGCGTCGAAATCATGCTCCTCGAAGTTGGTCCAGGTATCCCATAAAGCGAGGCTGGTTCCCGTAGCGGTCGAGGCCCGCCCGAACCACTTCAGCCAGGTGCTGGTGTTGACATAATAATTACCTGCCCGCAGCGATCCGGATGAAATCGCCACGAGGTACGCCGAAAATTCCACGATCGGCATGGTGCCGGATACCACGTCGGCCAGATTCCGGGCATTCGGTTCCGTACGTAGCTTCGCGATCGAGGCCGCAAAAGCGCAAACCGCCAGCAAGCCTCCTCCGACCCGCAGCGACGATTCCGGTATGACCAGATCGGGCCGAACCCGATAAACCGGATAACCCCGGTTGAGATGCGGCGAATCGAGTTCGAGATACGGGAGCATGGTCCGTCCCTGTTCACGCGACATGAAATGCTCGAGGCCGTCGATCATCTCTTCGCCGGTGATCTCATGGAAGCCGAGGAAATCGCCCGGGATGGTCCAGTCGCCGACCTTCTTGCCGCCGATGAGCGTTTCCATCCGCTGCACGAGCACATTGGGATTGACCCGCACCCAGGTCGGAACCAGTTCCGTAAGGAATGTCAGCGCCGCGGAATTGAGCGTCCCCGCGCTGCTCCAGGTCAGCACGTTCTCCCAGAACTGCGATTGAGGATGGAACGGCCCCGCTTCGAACGAACTTCCCGATTCGCGGCTCCCGTACCCGCAGGCGGCTCCGGCCCGGGTATCGAAAAACCCCGACTCGGCCACCTTCTGCAGCAATTCGAGTACTTCGTCCCGCGTATGCCGATGCGCATGATTCCTGAAGTCCTCGCTCTTGAGCAGTTCGGCGACTCGCTCCGCCTGGTTTTCGGCACGGTCGCGGTACTGCTGACTGGTGTTTTCGAGACGATCGATTTCGCTGTCGATACGGCCCTGGAAACCGTCCTGGAAGTGGCCCCACCAGTCGTCGTACGATTCGCTCAGTTTCTTAACCGAATTCAGGATGCCTAAACGATAGTTGGGATCGGGGAGCGCGTCTTTGGCTTCGTCGATGAACTGCTTCAAATCCCGCACCCGATTTTCGACCCCCTGGAAAATGCACTGCGAGTCGCGGCACGACGGCATCCGTTCGGCCGACACCGCAACCAGCCTCCGCTGGCGGCGGGTGAGCCCTCCGGCATAGTTAGTCGGGCGCGGAGCCAGCAGCCGGTGCTCTCCGGAACCTCCGTTATCGGAACGGATGTGTATCTTGAACGTGAAACTGATTTCGTAAACCGGTTCGGAATCCCGCCGTGACCTCCGCTGCGGCCCGTCCCCCCGAATCGGCACCGGGATAGCCGGCCACCATTCGCCGTCGTTGGGGAGGTGCACCAGGATGACATCGCTTCGCGCCGCCTCCGCCCCCTCGCCCTCGCTTGGCGAACGGTAATTGTGCTGAGTAACATAGAAACGCCCGTCGTGCGCCCGCGCGATGCGGCAGACGATCCGCCCGAGGTTGTCGAGGTCGGCGTCGCCGTCATACTCGCTCATCTGCAGGTAGACCGGGGTGTTGAGGTATTCATTCTGCCAGTTGCGGATTTCGATAAAGAGAGCGTTGGTGTTCGTCCCCGGCGTCGTGTACTGAAGGACCTCAAACCAGTTACTGCGATCGAAACTCATCAGTCATGCTCCGTGGATTTTCTAAGAACTCTGGCTGTCGGAATCTTCGTCGGCCGACGGCTCTTTGCTCATCCAGACGATCGGGATTTTGTCTTCGTCGCCGGGGTAAAAGGAATCGACGAATCCTTTCTGGCCGCCGGCCTCGATTTCGTAGACGCCGACCGCGATGTTTTTCTCGATGAGGATGCCGTCGCCGTCGGTCTTGCCGCTGATGGTGCCGTCGGGCCCGGCGATTTTGTACGAGGTGTCGGCGAGCGGAGCGGCGTCCCACATGGCGTGGAGCCGGGCCATAATGGTCGGAGGGCTGACCACGATGGTGTGGCTTTTGCTCGAGACCAGGGTAACGGTCTTTCCGCAATAGTAATGTTTATTATTCATATAAGTAGACCGATAACGTCCATTTTCCCTTATACGGTCTGGCCGTGGGGATTTGAGAAGAAAAAGAGAGGGGGGGATAGTTGTAGGTCAAAACTGATCTTCCCCCGATTTGGTGGACACTTTTATATGGTTAAGCGGGTAGGGCGGAAGTTGAAGATTTTGCTCCTGCAGAATCTGAAACTCCCGCCATTGCCTAATCCCGGAAGTTGGCGGGAGTCTCCGGCCCCCGGTCTAAAGACTTTGGCCTCCAACTTCCGCCCTACCGAAGAGAAATATTCGTCCTCCCTCCGCCAAATCACTACCAAGGCCAAAGATTTTATTCCTCTTCACAAAATCACTCGCGAATCAACGGTGAAAATTCAGCGCTCCCCTTATGTAGAAGGAAGGAGCGTTTTATGGTTTTGATTTGCTCGAAAGGAAAAGATTCCCGCCTGCGCGGAAATGACAAAAAAAGGGATGGGAATGACATATATAGAGGCGTCGGGTTTCTATCTCGTTCCGCAAAACCGACCTCGTTCGGAACCGCGATCTACAGACTGGCAATACATTTTGGCCGGAATGATAACACGCAATGCGTGTCAATTATGAAAAACAAACCCATTTCATGGCACTATTCTGCGGGACATCGCTTTACGGCGAATCGACCCCTCCGAAGGAGATGCTGGGGGCGTCAGTTCACCGCTCGCAAAGCCTCGCTAAGGAACTGACGCAACTGATTAATATGCCCGGTGTCGGGTTTCTCGCTCGTTCCGCAAAACGGAACTCGCTCGGAAACACCGACCTACGAATGGGAGGCATCAGGTATCCCGTGAAGCGCTTGATTACCAAACTCGGAATGTCCGTCAGGACCTCCGAATTGCTCCCCCTCCTTACCAAGGAGGGGGCTGGGGGGAGGTTAAATCGCCACAATGGAATAACCGAATACTGCATATCGATCACATGTCGAGAATTATTGCGGGGCGGCGCCCCTGAAAATTAAAGTGCCGAAGGGGGGATTTGAACCCCCACGCCCGTGAAGACACTGCGCCCTGAACACAGCGTGTCTACCAGTTCCACCACTTCGGCAATTTCGAGCCCCTAATATAATCAACTCGGCCGTTTCGGCAAACGGTTTTTTGATTCGCCGGCCCGAAATTTGACCCCATTAACCGGTTGACCCGGGTCGCCTTATGGCGTACCTTAAACCAGCCGAAAGGCCGAATCGATATGCAAATCAAATCCTTGTGGACCGAATACCGTTACGAAACGGCTATCTTCATAATCGCGCTGGCGCTGAGGTTCATCTTTCTGGGGATGATGTCCTCCCAGATGATCGACAGCGCCCTCTTTTCGGCCATGGCCGATTCCAAAACCTACACCACCGTGGCCGACTATTTTCTCGGCAACAGCGCGGTGGGGGAAACCTACCTGGTGCTGGCGGGACCGGGCTACGGAGCGTTCCTGGCGCTCTTTTTCGCTCTGTTCGGCAAAAGCCCCTGGCCGATTCTGACGGTTCAGATAATCCTGAGCGGCCTCGCGGCGGTACTGGTTTGCCGGATCGGGATGAAGCTGTTCCGAAACCGGGTTATCTGCGTGACTGCGGGACTGGTGGCGGCGGTTTCGATGACCTCGATTTCGCTGGCCAATGCCATCCTGAGCGATACGCTCTATTTCTTCCTGTTGGCCCTTGCGGTCTGGCTGTTTTTGCTGGGGATCGATTCGACGAAATGGCGCTGTTTCATCGGGACCGGAGTCATGCTGGGGCTGGCGACACTGGTGCGATCGGTCGGACTGTTGTTCCCGGTGGTCCTCATCATCGCCTATTTCATCCTCGTGTCCGATACCGCAAAACGGAAAGCGATGAGCAGGATGCTGATCGTGATGTTGTCGGTGTCGTTCGTGATCCCGGGAGCGTGGGCGTTCCGGAATTATGTCAAGCACGACATTTTCACGGTGGCGGATTCCGGGACGCTGGCGGCGAAGTCGTACCTGGCGGCGCGGATTCTGTATGAGCACGACAAATCGAAAGCGCTGGTGACATACCGCAACGAGATGTACAAACCTCTGGAAGTCGACGGCATCCCGGTCGATCCGAAAGAACTTCATGATGATGCCGTGACGGTTTCTCGCAAGGTGTTCGCGGAATATCCGGAATTGTTCGTCAAGGTCTACCTGAAGAATATCTACGAAAACATCACCATGCAGAATACTCTGTTCCCGATCCAGATGGCGAAATACCGGGAAGCATACAGCACCTGGACGGAATATGGCACCTGGGACGGTAAACAGCCGCTGATTCTTATCCTGACCCTCATCGGTTTCGGGCTGTTGTTCTGGAAAGGGCAAACCCGGGGAGCGGTGTTTCTGCTGTTGATATACCTTTATTTCGCGGCGTTATCCGGGGTGACATTCTGGCAGGGGTCGCGGGTGTTTCATCCGGCGATGCTATCGTGGGCGCTCTGCTGCGGAGGGATGGTCGGAATCGCATCCTGGATTATCAGGAATAAAAGGGGGAAATGAGTCCGAACGGGATAGGTTTTCGGTTCAAATATGCCTGAGGATTATTACAGCGAGAAGCTGTCTGCGGAGCGCCTCCGGAGAGTGTACGTAATCGCGACTCCGCGGATTCGGCAATACCTAAATGCTGAAATCGATTTCGTGCTGGATAGAATCAATCCCGGAGATACGGTAATCGAATTGGGTTGCGGTTATGGCAGGGTTATGGCGGAGTTGTCGGCCAAAGCCGGTTCGCTTTTCGGGCTGGATACATCGCAGGCAAGCCTCAAGATGGCACGCGAGTTCCTGATTCGATTCAAGAATGCATTCCTGATATGCGCCGATGCCGGGCGGATGCCCTTTCGGGATAATTCATTCGATGTTGTCGTCTGCATACAAAACGGGATTTCGGCATTTCATATCGACCGGGATAAACTCGTCAGGGAGGCGTATAGAATCGCGCGTTCCGGAGGGGTAATTCTGTTTTCCAGTTATGCGAAGGAGTTTTGGGAGGATCAATTGCGCTGGTTCGAGCTTCAGGCGGAGAACGGGCTGCTCGGAGAGATAGACTATGTAAAGACCGGCAACGGAGTCATTGTCTGTAAGGACGGCTTTACCGCGACGACGGTAGGGCCGGACGAATTTATCCGGTTAACGAAAAACCTCAGGGCCGAAGTGACGATAGAAAAGGTCGATGGTTCCAGTGTCTTCTGCATTATTCGCAAAGCCGGCTGAGTTTATCGTTATCATTCCTGATTTCCAGCCATTTCAAATTGTCGAGGTATTACCTTGCGGGGTCGATTCCTAAAATTGATTGACAAGGTCTTATATAACCTCTAATATAGACACTATTCAGAAAGTGAGGTAGTTCCTTATGGCTGATACGCAAACGACCTCGGCGATTACCGAAATAACCGGGAGGCTGACCAACCGGTCGGTCGGGAAGAAATTCCTGATGGCGGCATCGGGGCTGATTCTGGTGTTGTATATTATCGGGCACATGCTGGGGAATCTCCAAATTTTCATCTCACAGGATCAAATAAACACTTATGCCGAAAGACTTCATTCGCTGGGAATTGTGCTCTGGCTGGTGCGGGTCTTTTTGCTTTCGATGCTGGTGGTGCATGTCTGGATGGCGATCAAGCTGTCGCTTGAGAACTATGCCGCCAGACCGATTAAATATTTCAAGAAAAACTATGTCGAGGCGCCGCTTTCGTCGCGGACGATGATCTGGACGGGGATCGGGGTTTTCCTGTTCGTCGTTTATCATGTCATGCACTTTACAATGATCGTCACAAACCCGGAATATGCGGGATTAAAAGATCCAATCGGGCGGTTCGACGTATATTCGATGGTGATACTGGGATTCCGGAATTATTTCATTTCCGGGGTATATATCGTGGCGATGGCGCTGGTTAGTTATCACCTGGTACATGCCGCGAAGAGCATGTTTCAGACGATCGGGTGGAATGATGCTTCGATGGAGCCGACGCTTCAAAAAGTTTCAGTCATATTTGCATGGATAATTTTCATCGGTTTCATCTCGATACCGGTTTCGGTAATGGCGGGATGGTTAACCTTACCGAGGGGAGTGTAAGATGGAACTCAATGCCAAGATACCGTCGGGGCCCCTTGCA
Organism: Candidatus Zixiibacteriota bacterium; assembly: GCA_041306185.1. Classification (GTDB taxonomy): domain Bacteria; phylum Zixibacteria; class MSB-5A5; order GN15; family PGXB01; genus JBFZFV01. The sequence goes on along the minus strand of JBFZFV010000091.1, from coordinate 155,477 downwards.
GAAAAATGGGACAAGCATAAATTCGATAACAAGCTGGTGAATCCGGCCAACAAGCGGAAATTCAGCGTTATCATGGTCGGGACAGGGCTGGCGGGCGGATCTGCCGCCGCGAGCCTGGCCGAGCTTGGGTACAATGTCAAATGTTTCTGTTACCAGGATACTCCCCGGCGGGCGCACAGTATCGCCGCACAGGGGGGAATCAACGCCTCGAAGAATTATCAGAACGACGGGGATTCGGTGTACCGTCTGTTTTACGATACCATTAAAGGGGGAGATTTCCGGAGCCGGGAGGCCAACGTTTACCGTCTGGCGCAGGTTTCTGAAAACATCATCGACCAGTGTGTGGCACAGGGAGTACCTTTTGCCCGCGAGTACGGCGGGCACCTGGATAACCGTTCGTTCGGCGGGGCACAAGTATCGCGGACGTTCTATGCCAGGGGGCAGACCGGGCAGCAATTGCTTCTGGGGTGCTACCAGGCTCTGGAACGTCAGATAGCAGCCGGAAAGGTTAAAATGTTCCCGCGGACGGAGATGCTCGACCTGGTCATCATGGATGGCCATGCCAAGGGGATCGTGGTTCGGGATATGGTGACCGGGAAGATCAGTTCTCATGTGGCGGATGCGGTGGTGCTGGCCACCGGAGGGTACGGTAACGTCTTTTACCTTTCGACCAACGCCAAGGGCTGCAATGTCACGGCGGCGTACCGGGCGTACAAACGGGGAGCGGTGTTCGCGAATCCCTGCTATACGCAGATTCATCCGACATGCATACCGGTTACCGGTGATTATCAATCCAAGTTGACCCTGATGTCGGAATCGCTCAGAAACGACGGGCGGATCTGGGTCCCGAAGAAAAAAGGGGACAAGCGCGCGGCGGACGAAATTCCGGAAGCGGAACGGGATTATTATCTCGAAAGGAAATATCCGTCGTACGGAAACCTGGCTCCGCGCGATATTTCTTCACGTTCGGCAAAGGAAGCCTGCGATGAGGGACGGGGAATCGGCGAAAGCGGTTATGGAGTATACCTCGATTTCGCGGACGCCATCAAGCGACTGGGTGAAAACGTTATCCGGGAGAGGTACGGCAACCTGTTTCAGATGTATGAAAAAATCACTGCCGAAAATCCCTACAAGGGCCCGATGCGGATTTATCCGGCGTCGCACTATACCATGGGTGGGCTCTGGGTCGATTACAATCTCGAAAGCACCATTCCGGGGCTGTTCGTAATCGGAGAGGCGAACTTTTCGGATCACGGTGCCAATCGCCTTGGAGCATCGGCTCTGATGCAGGGACTGGCGGACGGGTACTTTATTCTTCCGTATACCATTGCGGATTACTTCGTGCGGACCGGGGCAGGGAAGTTCAAAGAAGATCACCCGGAATGCCAGAAAGTGATCGACGAGGTTACGGCCAAGACGAACAAGCTGCTTTCCATTAAGGGGAAGAAGACGGTCGATACGTTCCATCGCGAACTGGGTAAATTGATGTGGGATAAGTGCGGTATGGCGCGGAGTGAAACCGGCCTGAAGGAGGCGCTGGAAATGATCCCCGCGATTCGGGAGGAATTCTGGCAGAATGTCATTATTCCCGGAAGCGGCGAGGAATTGAACCAGACTCTGGAACGGGCGGGGCGGGTAGCCGATTTCCTGGAATTCGGGGAATTGATGTGTTACGACGCACTCGACCGGGATGAATCGTGCGGAGCGCATTTCCGTATCGAACACCAGACCGACGAAGGTGAGGCGCTGCGCAACGACGATAAGTACGCGTATGTTGCGGCCTGGGAATACAAAGGAGCGGGGCAGAAACCCGAGCTGCATAAAGAAGAACTGAAATTCGAATTTGTCAAGCTGGCCCAAAGGAGTTACAAGTAATGAATCTTACATTGTACATATGGCGTCAAAAGAACGCCCGGGACAAGGGCCGCATGGAAAAATACGAGGCCACCGATATCAGCGAGCATATGTCGTTTTTGGAGATGCTCGACGTTGTTAACGAGAAACTGGAGAGCGGGGGGAAAGAACCGATCGCTTTCGACCACGACTGCCGCGAGGGGATCTGCGGAACCTGTTCACTGACCGTGAACGGGGTCCCGCACGGCCCGGATAAGGGGACGACCGTCTGCCAGCTGCATATGCGGCGGTTCAAGGACGGGGACAGTATCTATATCGAACCGTGGCGGGCGAAGGCTTTCCCGGTCGTGAAGGATTTGATCGTGGATCGATCGGCGCTGGATCGTATCATACAGGCCGGGGGATTCGTTTCGATCAATACCGGGGGAGCCCCGGATGCCAATGCCATGCCGATCGAAAAGGATATCGCCGAGACCGCATTCGATGCCGCGGCCTGTATCGGCTGCGGAGCGTGTGTGGCAGCGTGTAAAAACGCTTCGGCGATGTTGTTCGTGGCGGCCAAGGTTTCGCACCTGGCATTGCTTCCGCAGGGACAGGTCGAAAGGGAACGCCGGGTGGTTAACATGATCGAGCAAATGGACAAGGAAGGCTTCGGCAATTGTACCAACCAGTACGAATGCGAGGCGGCCTGTCCGAAAGAGATCAGCGTTAAGTTTATCGCCAAGATGAACCGGGAATATTTTAAGGCCCTGAAGAAGAAATAGAATTCATACCCGAGAAATTCAATCCCGTCGGCGAAGAATGCTATTGCATTTCGCCCGGCGGGATTTCTTTTGCGGGGGTCTTGAATTAACAATCAGTTTTGAATTAAATATGTTCGGTTGAAAAATACATACCTACTTGGCATATTAGGAGTCGAATTATAAACTGCCAAAATAGTATCGCCCGGCCGGGAAGAACGGGCTCGGAGTTAAAATGAGCGCCTTTATATAAAAATACGGCCGGGCGATTTCTTTTTAAAAAAATACCGGGCTATATCGAGCCCAGGTTGTTAGCCAGATCCAGAATGACGTCTCGTCCTCGCAGGATGCCGACCAGTTCATCAGCCTTCATGACCGGCAGGTTGATGGAATTGTACCTGACCATCAGGTATACGGCTTCCATCAACGGAGTTTCCGGGTCGACGAAGACCTTTTTGCCGACCAGATCCTCCACGGTTTGACTTCCGAATACCTTGCACTGAGCCAGGAACATCCCGGTGAAGAAGCTGGAGTATGGGGATTCCATCAGGTACGGCGGTATCAGGAGGCGGAGCAGGTCGTTGAAGCGGATGATGCCGTAGAATTTATTGTTTTTATCGTAGACCAGAGCGGAGCGGACCTGCCCGGTTTGCTCTCCCTTTTCGACCGGCTCGAAAAAGGCCAATTTTAAAGCCTGCAGGGCTTTGGATACCGAATCGCTCAGGTTCAGGCGGGGGTAGGCCTCGGGGGAAACCATCAATTCGGCCACGGTTTTTTCCCGGAGGACCGGTTTGTGTCCCCGGTCGAGCAGGGCTTTTATCTTGATCGCCAGGAGGTCGAGGTCGACCGGTTTCTGGAGGAAATCGACGATATCGAGTTTTATTCCGGCCATGGCGGAATTGTAGTCTCCATGTCCGGTCAGGATTATGACGGGGAGATTCTCATCGATTTTGCGGATTTCCTGAAGGGTATCGATACCGTGTAATCCGGGCATATTCAGGTCGAGGATGACGATATCGGGTTTGACCTTGATGATGAGGGCGAGGGCTTCCTCGCCGCGGGAGGCCTCGGTGATATCAAATCCTCGTCGGGTCATGACACTGGTGACGGCTTTTCGGAAATCGGCTTCGTCGTCGACCAGCATCAGTTTGTATGTTTCTTTGTTATTTGCCATATATCAATTCTCCGTTTTCTATATCAATCCGGTTGCACCCAGCAGGGGCCAATAGAACAGGCTCATCAATATTAAAAGAACAAATGCGATCAGGAAACAGATAAAACCGACCCGCAGGAAGTCCTTAGCCTCGAGGTATCCGCTGGAATAAACGATAGCGTTTGGGGGAGTTCCGATGATTAACAAATAGGCAAAGGAGGATGAGCAGGCGGTGGCCAGGCCCATGTATGGGACAAGCAGAGTTCCCGGACTGGCGACGGCGGCCATGTTTAAGGTAATGGGACCGACCGAGGCCGCTGCAGGACCGTCGGCCATGAGGTTGGTTATAAAGGCCGTCACGGCCGAACCGGCGCCGAGGAGGACCGTTCCGGATTTCAGGCCGATATCGGCCAGGCCTTCGACAATGGAGCGAGCCATCCAGTAGGCGGCTCCGGTTTGATCGAGGGCGCGGCCGAAAACGATGGCTCCTGCATACAACCAGACCACACCCCAGTCGACTTTTTCCTGATAATCGCGCCAGTTGACAACTCCGGTCAAAAGATAAGCGATTGCTCCGGCCATAGCGATGACTCCGATTCCGAGTCTGACGCCGATGAGCTGGCGGACGAGATTCTGCTCGGTAATCCAGCCGAAGAGCATGATCAGGAAGATGGTAATGGCGATGATTTGCTTTTTATTCCATCCCCCCATATGCCCGATGTCACGTTTCAAAGATTCCAGGGCGGGAGTAAGGTCGATGTTTTTCGGTTTGAACCGCCAGTTGATAGTTGTCCATAGGAGCGGGATCATAATTATGACAAATGGCATGCCAAACAGGATCCATTGCCCATACCCGATGGTGATACCGAACATATCTTCGAGGTAGGTCATAATAATGACATTGCGGGCGCCCCCGGACGGGGAGCCGAAGCCTCCGATATTGCAGGCCATGGCGATGGTGATCATCAGCATTTTGGCCAGTTCTTTATCTTCTGGGATTTTCGAAGATAGCGAATTCTGATACAAGATAATGCCTATCGGGAGGAAGATCGCGGCGAGGGCATGATCGGAGATAAAGGCCGCCGCCGGTGCGATTACTACGATCATGATGCCGGTCACCCAGCGGACGCTCGGTTTGGCAAGCATGCCGAAGAGGTTGAGGCAAATACGTTTATCGACGCCGGTCTTGACGAACGCGGCCGCGAACATCAGGGAACCCATAATGAACCAGCAGGCATCGGACCAGTACATTTCGGCGATGTTGGTTCGCGAAATGATTCCGGAAAAGACCAATATCAGGCCGATACAAAATGCCACACCGGGAAGAGGAATCGCTTCGGTAATGAAGCAGACTACGACAAAGGCGACCATGGCGATACAGACTTTGATTTGCTTGGCGGCCTTGTCGACCTCTTTCTGCTGTGCCGGAGAGAGCATGCCGTAGTTCAGCTTGTCGTTGCGGAGAGCGCGGGCTTCGAGCATCAGTTCGTTGATGCGGGTTTCATCAAGAGAGGAGATGAAGGCGCGGTACTGCGCGAAGTGTTCGTCGTGTCCCTTGATGCCCATTTTACGGAGGTCGCCGTCTTTGCGTTTTTCCACTCCTGTTTTCCGGGAAACTCCCTGAAGCATCATGGCTTCGAGGGCATTGACGGTGAGCATCTGCCATTGTTCGGTGTCTTTATAAACTTTCCCGAACAGTTCTCCGGAATAGTAGTCCTTCACGAACGATTCTCCGGCAGTGCGTTCCACGGCGACGTCGAGCATGCTTCGGGGAATCGGTATAATCAGAATTATGATAAACAAAGCCGCCGCGATGGAAAAGCGTTTGTAGTCGATGTACTTATCGTACGCGGACGCTTTGGCCTTTAATTTCTCAACCATATGGTCATCCTCCAGACGTTTGCAGATTCAACTCAGCCGTTTTCCAAGCGGGCTCCAAGGTATTCGCTATTCGGGGTACCTCCGTCTGATATCATCCACCAGTTTGGCCTGTTCTTCGTCCACGTTCAGCTGCCGTGAACGATACGCCTTGCGAATGGAATCAGCCAAATCGTCAACTTCCGGGGGCTTAATCAGGTATTCCCGTGCTCCCATCTTGATTCCCTGCAGGGCGGATTCAGTCGACGGGTGCCCGGTGAGGAGGATAACTTCGACGCTGGGGTGGCGCTGCTTGATTTTTTTCAGGACCGAAATTCCGTCCATGCCCGGCATTTTGATATCCAGAACCACGACGTCGAACAGGTCGCTGTCCAACGTATCCAGCGCGGATTCTCCGCTGTTCACGGTGGTCACAACCATATTTCTCCGGGAGAGTGCTTTGGACAGTGATTCGGTCAGTTGCTGTTCGTCATCGGCGAGGAGGACCCGGATGATGTCGGTTCCGGAATCGTGCGCCGCGGAATCATTCGGTTTCGCGTCCCTGGATTCGGCAACGGCCCTCTGGAGTCGGTCGGCGAGGGCGGCCATGTCGCACGGCTTGGCCATATAATCGGTAATTCCTTCCTTGGAAGTCTGAAAGGCCTGAGAAACGGAGCCATGTCCGGTCAAGATGATTACCGGGATTCTGGCGTTGCCTTCTTTGATTTTGCGAAAGACGTCGATACCGTCCATTCCGGGCATTTTGACATCGAGCAGGATGACGTCGAAGGAAATTTTCTTCAGCATTTGAAGCGCGGTCGTGCCATCGCGGGCCATATGGACTTCGAATCCGCGGCGTTCCAGGGCCTTGGATGACGGCAGCAGGAAATCCTCTTCGTCATCAACCATCAGCAGTTTGATCTTTTGACTTTCGGTATTCATAGTTCCCTCACGGTATATAGTTAGACTCGATTTTTATTTTCCAGCGGTATGGTTAAGAGCATCCTGGTTCCGTGACCCGGTTTGCTATCGACGCGGATATTCCCTCCCCAGGAGTGGACTATTCCGAAACAGACCGACAGCCCCAGCCCCGTTCCTTTGCCGACCGGTTTGGTGGTGAAAAAAGGTTCGAATACCCGGTCGATAATTTCTTTCGGGATGCCGATTCCATTGTCAGCGATTTCCAGAAGGATTGCGTCCTTATCATTCGAAACGTTTATATCGATTCGGCCGCCGTTGGGAAGGGCGTCGATGGCATTGTTGATGAGATTGACTACCACCTGCTCGAATTCGATCGGATCGATTATGGCATCGGGAAGGTGTTCGGGTGCATTTAGCGTCAGTTCGACGTTCCGCACATTTGCCTGTCGCTTCAGCAGGTTAATGATTTCCTGCAGGCGGGGGCGAATATCGGTTTTCTCCAGAGAAGTTTCGCGGTTTCTTCCAAACTGCAGCATTTTCCGGGTGATCCCGGCACAACGGCTGACCTGATTGCGGCACCGGGCGATCGATTCCAGAATTTCGTTTTTCTGCGGGAGCTCGGGACAATCGGAGAGGACGTCGGTCATATTGGTTTGTTCGGCGCTGATGACCGCAAGGGGGTTGTTGATTTCATGAGCCAGTCCGGTCGCCAGTTCTCCGATGGAAGCCAGCTTGGCCGAACGCATGAAAGCCCGCGACATTTCTTCCCGTTCGGTATTCGCCTTGTCGATTTGGCCGGTCAGGTGCCAGGTCGCGAAAACGGTAGTGAGAATTAAAAGGATAACAGCGACCACCACGACTTTGGCGCCATCGGCGATCGCTTGATCGACCGGTTCCTGAATGGTATCCAGGTCCTGTTCGACGGCAAGAATCCAGCGGTTGTCGTTGATCCAGGTAGTTACCCTTATCTGCGTAATACTTTCTTTCTCGAAGCGGCTGTCGGTCACGCCGCGGCGGTATTCGGGAATGACACCGGAAAGGGTATCCAGGATATTGCCACCCTTCGGTGCTGTTTGATAAACGCCGGAGGAATTGACAATATAGGCATCGCTGTTTTTGCCGAGGTTATGGCTCTGCACCAAGGAATTGAATTTTTCGCTATTGATGGTGGCGCGGAGTATCCAGGTCACTCCATTTTTGGAAGTCCTTACTGCAATTACGCAGTGGGGGACGTTACGAAATCCCATAAAGACATCACTGACGAAGCTCCCCCGGGACATAACTTCCTTAAACCAGGGGGCATCGGCATAATTTCTGGCTTCCAGATCGTACGGGCCGATATAGACCAGGTGATTCCCCGATTCGCCGATAACTCCGAGGTCCACGAAACTGCCGCTGGTAACTTCATTGAGGTTATCGAGAAGTTCGCGGGCCTTCTCTTTTTGTGAGATTTCTATCAGGGAATTTGATTCGGCGGTCATTTTAAGGAGATGTTTTCGTTCGGTAAGATGCTGTTCGATGGCCTGGGCGTGGGAACGAACCACGGTTTGCATCCGTTCGAGAGCTTTTTGTTCGAGGAGACTTCCGAAGACAATCCAGGCGCCGAATCCGGCGATTGCAAGAGGCAACAAAGACGCAATTAATAAAACGGATATTATCCGCCAGCGGAGCGAGGGTCCGGTGGCTATAAGCCGACCGAGGCGGTTGCCCGCGTTTCTCATTTTAACTCCTTACCCGATGGTTTTGCCATCTGCAAAAACGTGTTCAATTTATATGCCAAGCGACATTTGATGTTAACTCATTGAAAGATAATGAGGTAAGTGCCAAGTTGAAATCAGGGAGCAAATGTAGATATTCGACTCTGTAATGATACTATTCTATTTTGGAATAGTAGGAGTGTTTAATTGAAGGTGGCGAGGAGAACACCGGCGGCCACGGCGGAACCGATTACCCCGGCGACATTGGGGGCCATGGCGTGCATGATAAGAAAATTGTTGGGATCTTCTTTGGCACCCATCATCTGGCAGACGCGGGCGGAATCGGGGACCGCGGAGACTCCGGCGGCACCGATAATCGGGTTAATTTTATTTTTCGTGAAAAGGTTCATGATCTTGGCGAAAAGTACGCCTGAAGCGGTTGCGATGCAAAACGAGCCGGCTCCGAGGGCAAAGATTTTAACGGAATCGGGGGTCAGAAAGCGGCTGGCATCGGTCGAGGCACCGACAGTGAAACCGAGCAGGATGGTGATTATATCGATGAAAGCGGTTCTGGCGGTAGAGGCAAGGCGTTCGGTCACGCCGCTTTCCTTCAACAGGTTGCCGAAAAAGAGAAAACCGAGGAGGTTGATGGATCCGGGAGCGATGAAGCCGGTAATCATAAATGCGAGTATAGGGAAGACGATGCGGAGTCTTTTGCTGACCGGCTTGGAGGGTTTCATGCGGATGAGACGTTCATTTTTGGTGGTTAAAAGTTTTATAATCGGGGGCTGTATGACCGGTACAAGGGCCATGTAGGAATAGGCCGACACCGCGATGGCTCCGAGAAGCGCGGGGGCCAGCTTGGACGAGAGGAAAATGGCGGTGGGGCCGTCAGCTCCGCCGATGATTCCGATCGAGGCCGCGTCGTTATAGCTGAATCCGAGCATTATAGCGCCAATGAATGTTATGAAAATGCCCATCTGGGCGGCGGCTCCGAGGAGAATCAATCTCGGAGAAGAAAGCATTGCCGAGAAATCGGTCATGGCTCCGATTCCGAGGAAAATCAGCGGAGGGTACCAGCCCTGGGTGACACCCTCATATAGAATGGAAAGGACGCTGTTTTCTTCGTAAATGCCGATATTCATTCCCTGGGCAAAGGGGATATTGCCGATGAGCATTCCGAATCCGATGGGGACCAATAGGAGCGGTTCATAGTCTTTGGTAATCGCCAGGTAGATGAAGAAGCCTCCGACCAGGAGCATGATAAGATTACCCCAGGTGAAATTGAAAAAGGCCCCAGTATGCAAGAATTCCCAAAATATTTCCATCGGATTATCTCGGATTTAAAAAGTTTATTCGAATTCCACCAGTGTCTGGCTCTCGCGGACGGTATCTCCGACCGCAATCGGCACCGCTTTGACTTTGCCTGCCGCCGGCGCGGCAATCGATGTTTTCATTTTCATGGCTTCGATAACCAGCAAAATCTGGCTCTTTTCAACCTGGTCGCCCGGTTTGCATTTTATTTCGACGATAGTCCCGGCGATCGGCGAAGTTACGGCGCCTCCGGGGCCGGATGATGCGGCAGGGCCTGGGGCCGACGACCTGGGCTTGGGTGCGGCTGTGCCGGACGGGTTTTTATCTGAATTTCTTGGCCGGACCTGTGGTACCTGGGGAAATCCTTCTCCGGCATCGAGGACTTCCACGTCAACCTCGTAGGCGACTCCGTGAACGGTTATTTTAAGTTTCATGCTTTATCTCCTGAGTGGCGAAATTTCAACGTTTCTTGGGGACGACATGGCTTCCATGAAGCACAGCCCGCCCTTGTAGCGACCAGGAACCGCCCGGAGAGCCGACAGGCATCAGGCGGCGGACGCTCCTGATGTAAAAGCGACCCTTTATCATGGTGGCAGCGGTCGCGGCAATCAGAATAAGAGTAATATTATCAATGGTCTGGTCTTTCTCGAGGGCCTGCTGGTACTGGCGGTCTTCGCGTTCCTGCCAGCTGCTGTCGGCTTTTCTTATGAGTGAAATGGCGCCCACGATAATAGCCAGGGCAGCAAAAACGATCAGCATTCCGATCATGGTAAATTCGAGACTGAATTCCAACGCTTCTTCCATGTATCACCTTATAGCGGAATCAAACCGTGTTTTTTTAAGGGGCGGAGTTCCCGTTTGGCTTTCAAGACTTCCAGCGTGGCTGCCAGGTACGGGCGGGTTTCGGCGGGTTCGAGGATTTCATCGACCAGCCCCCGCGAAGCTGCGAAATAGGGATTGGCTACGGTTTCTTTGTATTCGGCGATTCTTTTGGCTCGTTCCTCTTCCGGGTTTTTGGCTTCGGCGATTTCCTTGCGATAGAGAATGTTCACTGCCCCTTCAGCTCCCATGACAGCGATTTCCGCCGAGGGCCAGGCGACGAGGGTATCGGCCCCCATACTTTTGGCGCACATGGCGAGATATGCTCCGCCATAGGCTTTACGGACCACTACGGTCAATTTCGGAACAGTGGCGGAGGCATAGGCGAAAAGCATCTTGGCTCCGTGACGGATAATACCGCCGTACTCCTGTTGTACTCCCGGCATGAAACCGGGAACGTCGACCAGGGTTACTATGGGAATATTGAAGGCATTGCAGAATCTGATAAAGCGGGCGGCCTTATCGGAGGAATCGATATCGAGGACGCCTGCCTTATGCATCGGCTGATTAGCGACGATGCCGATGGAGTATCCGGCCAGGCGTGCAAAGCCGACTAAAATGTTCGGAGCGTAATGCTCCATGATTTCCATAAAATCGCCGCTATCGACCAGGCGATGGATGACATCGTGAATATCGTATGGTTCGCGGGGATCGTCGGGGACAATATTGTTCATTTCGGGGTCGGGAACCAGTTCCTCATCATGCAGGTCAGCTCGAAACGGAGGATCCTCGGTATTGTTGCTGGGCAGGAAGGAAAGGAGCCGTTTGGTGATTTCGATGGCATCTTCGTCGTTTTCCGCGATAAAATGGACGACTCCGGAATAATAAGCGGTGCTTTCGACGCCGCCCAGCTGCTCGGCGGTGATCTCTTCTCCGGTTACCTCCTTGATAACCAGCGGGCCGGTGATGTACATCTGCCCTTCGTGACGGACCTGGATGATGAAATCGGTCAGAGCGGGGGAGTATGCGGCACCTCCGGCGCATGGTCCGGCGATAATGCTGATTTGCGGAACGACTCCGGAGAGCAGGACATTACGATAAAAAATTCCGCCATATCCCTGCAGAGAATCGACCCCTTCCTGAATGCGGGCGCCGCCGCTGTCATTAATCATAACGATAGGGTCGCCGGTTTTCAAGGCAGCGTCCATGGCTTCCTGAACCTTTTTGGCCGAGGCTTCGCCAATCGAACCGCCGGCGACCGTGAAGTCCTGGCTGACAACGTAAACGGGGCGTCCCTCGATAATGCCGTGTCCCGCAACTACGCCTTCGCCCGGAAATTCCTTGTCCAGCATGCCAAAGTGAGTACAGCGATGCTTGACATACAGCAGTGATTCCCGGAAAGTATCCGGCTCGAAGAGGAGCGCCACGCGTTCCCGGGCGGTCAGTTTACCGAGGCTGTGTTGTTTTTCTATCGCCTTGGTTCCGCCCCCCTGAGTCAGCCGGGCTCTTTTTTTAAACAGCTGATCTATTTTGGATTCCGCCATGTCTTTTCACCGTAAAAAGTTATAATTTTATTTTAAGGCCCATTCTGCCGCGTTTTTTACATGCGCATATAAACCGGGTATGATAATAAAAGTCAAATGTAAATTTTATCCTGTCTTTGCCGTACCTGTCGTTTTCGCCGTTAACTTATCCGGTTAGTCGTTAAGGTGGAACAACTATCGTGCCGTTTTTTGAGACAGTCCCTAACGCTAATAATATCAATTTGTTACAGATTCCTTTGGATTTTCCGATTTTGTTGCCATTCAAAAAGGAATACGGTATATTTCAATTTGAAATAAAAAACTTGTTAGGGAATAAGGACTATGAAGGCCGAAGAGCTTAAGCTTGAAGAACTGGTTGAGTTTTCCGAAGGAAATATAAATTTCTACGGCCGCAGACTGATTCTGCATTCTTTAAACGCTTTTGCGCAATTCCGAAAAGACTTGCTGGAAATGTTTGGCGAAGAACATGCCCGGCGGATTTTGACCAGGTTCGGGTATTTCTGGGGTCAGGCCGATGCCGCGGCCATGAAGCGAATCCTCGATTGGGAAAGCCCCCTTGAAATTATCAAGGCCGGGGCAAAGCTGCATATGCTTCACGGCACGGCCAAAACCGTCACCCGGAAAATCGATTATGATTCTGAACGAGGGACCTTTTTTATGGAGGTCGATTGGATCGATTCGGCGGAGGCGGATGAACACCTCATCGAACTGGGCTGGTCCGATAAGCCGGTATGCTGGAGCATGACCGGGTATGCCAGCGGTTACGCCTCGCTATGTACTGGACGCAGCATATATTTTGTCGAAAAGGAATGCCGGGCAACCGGCAAAAAGCATTGTACGGTGGTCGGGAAGGACCGGGAATCCTGGGGTAAGGAGATCGAACCATATCTGAAATTTTTCGAAGCCGAAGATATAAAAGGGACGGTGCGCAAATTAACCGAAGAGCTGCGCGAAAAAATGAAAGAGTTATCGATCCAGCGAAGGGAGTTGGAGGAAATCCAGCGGGCGCGGGCTCCGTTTTTCCTGGAATATCGCAGCCGTTCTCTAAAACAGGTACTGGATCTGGCCGACCGGGTGGCGCATTTCGATTCCTCGGTGCTTATCACGGGAGAGACGGGGGTTGGCAAGGAAGTCCTGGCGAATTATATCCACGGCAATTCTTTCCGCAATAAAGGGCCCTTTATAACGGTAAACTGCGGAGCGCTACCGGAATCGCTTTTGGAAAGCGAGTTGTTCGGTCATAAGGCGGGGTCGTTTACCGGAGCCATTCGCGACAGGATCGGATTGTTTGAACAGGCGGGGGGAGGGACGATATTCCTCGATGAAATCGGAGACATCACTCCGGCCATGCAATTGAATATCCTGCGGGTACTTCAGGAGAAGGAGATTCTCCGTATCGGAGAAAATAAGCCGCGAAAAATCGATGTCAGGGTAATCGCGGCTACCAACAAGGATCTCGATAAAGAAGTCGCCTCGGGAAGATTCCGCGAGGATTTATTGTATCGATTGCGGGTGATTGAAGTTGAGGTCCCGCCGCTTCGGGAGAGGAAAGAGGATATTCTTCCGCTGGCCAGATACCTGGTAAAAAGAATGGCGGACCGGCTGAATATTCCCAAATTGCGGCTCGATTCCACGGTCATAGATTATCTAACCGGCTATCCCTGGCCGGGGAACGTGCGTGAAATGGAAAACGCCCTTGAAAGGGGGGCCATTCTCAGCCGCGACGGGCAGATAATTCCAGAACATCTGCCATCTTCAATAACTCGCTCGCAGGCGGCTCGGCATGCCGCCGGCATTGTAGGGGGAAAAACTCTATTGGATATGGAGCGGGAATATATTCAAGCGGTATTGGAGTCATGCGGAGGGAACAAATCTCGGGCCGCCGAAATCCTTGGGATAAGCTATTCGACTCTTTGGAGGAAACTTAAGGAGATTGAGGAAAGGAAATAATCATTTCATTTTGAAAGAGCTTATTCGAAAAAATTCTATTTTATCTTAATCGGATACAAAACTCCGGTCCTAGCGCGATATTTCATCATAAAAACTAATCCGTTGATTTCCAAGAGATTACGGTAGGCATCGAGTCGTCTTTTTACGAATTCGCCAGCTGTTTCAGGGCAGATTACCTCACCGCATATTTCCGGTATGGATTTTGATATTATTTTATTTGAGACAGACCTTTTTGGATAAAATAAGAGGTAAATCGTAAATGCTGACGCTTGGGCCGGTGAAATCTCGAAGACTGGGATGGTCTCTGGGGGTATATCCGGTCCCGACTCGGATATGTACTTTCAATTGTGTTTTCTGTCCCGGAGGGGGAAGCGATATCGTTCAGACCCGCCGTGAAGAGTTTTATCCGCTTGAGGTTATCCTTTCGGAAATAGGCGAAGCGGTCGATTTCTATCGTCCCGATTACCTGACGATTCTCGGAGATGGCGAACCGACGCTCTATTGGTATTTGGGGAGCCTGCTGCGCCAGGCAAAAAGCCGTTTCGGAATTCCGACGGCGGTGATTACCAACGGATCGCTTTTGTACCGCCGGGAGGTTCGCCAGGATTTATCGTATGCCGACCGCATTATTGTCCGTATCGAGGCCATTGATAATACTGATTTACAGAATATAAACCGGCCGCACGAAAGCCTGTATTTCAAACTGATCAGGGAAGGATTCGCTCATCTAAAAGACGAGTTGGACACTAGGGTGGAACTGGAGTTCCGGTTGATTCCGGGATTGAATGACGGCCTGGAGTGTCCGGAGAAACTGCTTATTCTGATCAGAGAATTGAGGCCGGCGAAATTATATATAAGCTCCCCCATCTGTCCGCCTGTCGTTGACCGGGCCGGATTCCAATCATCGGATACTCCGGCCCGGATCCTTAAACTGGCGGAAAACGCTGTTATTTTGGAACCGATGCCGTTCAGAGAAATAAAGACCGGGAGGTTCGGAGATTTTGAGACAGTCTCAAAGGAAATTCTGAGCAGGATGGTAATTCCGCTTGAGCAGCTTCGCCAGATAGCTTTGGGGTTTCACGACAGCGGGCAGTTCGAAGAGCTTCTGAGATCGGGAACAATCGGCGTCTTTTCCGACAAGGGAATCGAATTCGGATATTATCCAACATCCGATAGGAAAAAAGCCATTCAAATTTAGTTCTTGTCCCCTAAATAGTTAGTCATCTCTAAGTTAATCCTTACTAATCCTCTAAAATTATACAAAGTGGGTCATAATTTGTGATTATTTTCACTTGCTTTTCTACAGAACATTATCTATTTTGCCGATTAAATGACAGGATAATGACAAGGGAAAGGGTGGAAATGAGAATTCTCGGGACTATTATAAAGGCGGCGGTTTTAACCTCCTTTTTGACGCTGCCGGCATCGATAATGGCCCAGGAAAGCGACGATTGCCTGGCCTGCCATGAAACAACCCATAAGGAACGAGGAGAATCATACAATGCGGCGCTGGACCTGTCGATTCATTCCGGGATGGATTGTGTCAGTTGCCACTCTACCATAAGCGAACTCCCCCATGAAGAAGAACTCCCTTCTGTCGATTGTGGAGTCTGTCATGAAGATGCCGCGAAAGTCTACACGCAGCACGGCCGTCAGAAACTCGGGAGCAATCCCGATATCCCGTCCTGTGTCAGCTGTCATGGCAAGCATGATATTTTGCCGCCATCGGACAACAATTCCCGTGTCAATCCTCAGAAACTTCCGGAAACCTGCGGGAGCTGTCATGAAGACATCAACTTGACCGAAAAACACGAAATTCTGTATGGTAAGGCGGTGGAAGTTTATAGAAGCAGCGTCCACGGGAAAGCAGCGCTCGGCGGGATATACGTAGCGGCGACCTGTAACGACTGTCATTCCACAGGCGGATCCGCGCACCAGATTTACGGCCCCGGACATTCGGAATCGTCCATCAATCATTTCAATATACCGAAGACCTGCGGAAAGTGTCACCGCAATGTCGAGAAAGACTACTGGGATGGAATTCATGGAAAGCTGGTAGAGCGCGGCGAGACCGATGCTCCGGTCTGCACCGATTGTCACGGCGAGCACGGCATCATATCACCGAGCGATCCGGAATCGCGGGTCAATCCCAGCCGTGTGGCCGAGGCGACCTGTGCCCCCTGTCATGAGTCGGCCCGGTTAAACGAAAAGTATGGTTTACCGACGGGACGATTGCAAACCTATGTCGACAGCTATCACGGATTGAAAAGCAAGGCAGGAGATTTGTCGGTCGCGAACTGCGCTTCGTGTCACGGCGCACACCGGATTCTTCCCCATACCGATTCGAGTTCGTCGATTTATCCGGCCAATCTGACCGAAACCTGCGGTCATTGCCACCCGGGTATTTCGGCCGAAATGGCGAGTACTCCGATTCACGGAACCCCCGGTATCACCAGTACGCCGGTGGCGTCGGTGATTGCCGACGTTTACATAATAGTCATAGTATTGATCATCGGAACCATGGTGATACACTGGTTAATCGATTTACGGAAGAAGATCAAGGAAGTCAGCCGCAGGCCGCAGATACGCCGCATGACCCTTGGCGAGACCTGGCAGCATACATTATTGATGGTCACGTTTATTACGCTCGTGATAACCGGGTTTGCTCTAAGGCATGCCGAAGCGTTCTGGGTGAATTTCCTGTTCGGCTGGGAAGGGGGATTCCCGCTTCGGGGAATTATCCACCGTATTGCGGCGGTGATATTCATTTTGACGGTCGTCTGGCATATGGTATATCTGATGTCGGCGAGGGGGAAGAAATTCATCAAAGATATGTGGCCGGTTCGGAAAGATTTCGAGGCCTTTTTCAAGACGATCGGCTACAACCTCGGTATCGCAAAGCAAAAAGCGGCGATGGGGCGATTCACCTATGTCGAGAAGGCCGAATATTGGGCACTGGTTTGGGGGACGGCGGTAATGATTATCAGCGGATTCTTCCTCTGGTTCGATGATTTCGCGGTGGAATGGTTCCCGAAAGGGTTTCTGGATGTCATGCTGGTGGTGCACTATTATGAAGCGCTGCTGGCGTCGCTGGCGATACTCATCTGGCACATGTATTCGACGGTTTTCAGCCCGGATGTGTATCCTATGAATCCTTCGTGGTATACCGGGAAGATGCCGGCCGATTGGTACCGTCACGAACATCCGGCCGACCCGATTTTGACCGACCCCGACGCGCATTCTGGCATCGTACGCAAGGATGTCGAGCGGGAAGAGAATGAAAAACAGGCGTAATACGAATATACTTGTCCGTTCGCTGCTTCTGGTATTGGTAGGAACGGGCTGGTTCGGGTTTATTCCGGCTACGCTCCTCGCACAAGCTAATGACGATTGCCTGATGTGTCATGAAGACCCGGGTTTGACGAAAATCCGGGACGGCCGCGAAGTATCGCTCAATATCGATTGGAACGTTTATGATGCATCGATTCACGGCGATCTCGATTGTATTTCCTGCCATGTCGATCTCGATGCTTCCGATTTTCCGCATGCCGAAAAACTTGAGCCTGTAGACTGCGGTTTATGTCACGACGATATTTCCGCTTTGTATGACAAGAGCCTTCATGGTCAGGCGGCAAAGCGTGGAGAGAAGCTGGCTCCCAAATGCTGGGACTGCCATGGTTCGCATGATATCAAGGCCCACAACGATCCAGAATCGAAAGTGGTTAAATTCAATATTCCCTTCATGTGCGGACGTTGTCACAAGGAAGGGACCGAGGTTACCAGGACCTACGATATTCCGCAGGACAGCATATTAACGCATTATTCGCAGTCGATTCACGGAATCGGTTTGTTTCAACAGGGATTAACCGTTACAGCCGTATGCAACGACTGTCACACCTCGCACAGTGTTCTTCCGCATACCGATCCCAATTCATCCATATCCCGCGACAATGTGGCTAAAACCTGTCAGAAATGTCACGGGCGGATAGAGCAGGTCCATCGCAAGGTAATAAAGGGAGAGCTCTGGGAAAAAGAGCCGAATAAAATTCCGGTTTGTGTCGACTGCCATGCTCCGCATCAGATTCGGCGGGTTCTGTACGAAGAGGGGATGTCTGATCAGGATTGCATGAAATGTCACGGGAAGAAGGACCTGACCGGCACCAAAGACGGCAAAACGGTATCGATGTATATCGAGGCCGACAGCCTGCATAATTCCATCCACCGCCAGACCAGTTGCGCGCAGTGCCATACCGGGGCGGCCCGTTCGCACGATCGTCCCTGCGCAACGGTCATCGAAAAAGTAGATTGTTCTATCTGTCACAGCCAGCAGGCGACCGATTTCGTGCAGAGTACGCATGGGCAATTAGTCAATCGCGGGGACACGGACGCTCCTTACTGCACCGACTGCCACGGCGACCATAATACCAAGAGCCGTCAGAACCCGCAGTCGCGGACTTATCCGACCAAGGTTCCGGATCTTTGTGCCGACTGTCATCGCGAGGGCGGGGTTGCGGCGCAGAGGTATAAGGGGGAGTCGACCCATATACTTAAGAACTATACGATGTCTATTCACGGCAAAGGGTTGCTGGAAAGCGGACTGGTGGTCACGGCCATGTGTACCGATTGCCACACGGCTCACAAGGAATTGCCGAAAGCGGATCCGGAATCAAGCGTAAACAAAACCAACATCTCGCAGACCTGCGCCAAATGCCATCACGGCATTTACGAGGAATACACGCAGAGCATACATTACGATAGTACACACTCGAACGGCAAAAATCTCCCCGCCTGCAACGACTGCCACGAATCGCATACCATTAAGCGGGCGGATATGGATGATTTCCGTTTTGAAATCGTCAATCAATGCGGCCGGTGTCATGAGGACGTTACCGATAGTTACTTCGAAACTTTCCATGGCAAAGTCTCGAAACTGGGCTATACCGCGGCGGCGAAATGTTACGACTGCCACGGGGCTCATAATATTCTGCCCGTATCGAATCCGAAATCGACTCTGGCCAGGGATAATATCGTCGAAACTTGCGGCAAGTGTCATCCCGGATCCCATCGGCAATTCGCGGGTTATTTGACGCACGCGACGCATCATGACAAGGATAAATACCCGTTCCTGTTTTACACTTTCTGGTTCATGACCATCCTTTTGGTGAGCACTTTCGGATTCTTCGGAGTGCATACGCTGTTATGGCTGCCGCGCTCGATTCAGGCATTGAAGAAATCGCGGAAGATTCATCACGAGGCCAAAACGCACTACCAGTATCGCCGGTTCAAGCGGTTTCATCGCCAACTGCACTTTTTGGTGATTATCAGTTTCCTCGGCCTGGCGGTCACCGGTATGACACTGAAATTTTCTTACCTTGGCTGGGCGCAGTGGATATCGGAAATGCTGGGCGGGTTCGAATCGGCCGGATATATCCACCGGATTTGCGCCGTAATTACGTTCTTTTATTTCTTTGCACACATATTCGATATAGTCAGAAGCAAGCGGCGGCAGAAGAATTCCTGGTACAAGTACCTGACCGGCCCCAATTCGATGCTCCCGCGCAAAAAAGATGTCCAGGATTTCATCGGGACGGTGAAGTGGTTCGTGGGGCTCGGGCCGCGGCCGTCGTATGGGCGCTGGACATATTGGGAGAAATTCGATTATTTCGCGGTGTTCTGGGGGGTGGCGATTATAGGGACGACCGGGCTGATGCTCTGGTTCCCGGAATTTTTCACCCGTTTCTTACCGGGCTGGATAATCAACGTCGCGACCATCATACATTCGGACGAGGCCCTTCTGGCGACCGGTTTCATTTTCACGGTACATTTCTTCAATACCCATTTCCGCCCGGATAAATTCCCGATGGACCCGGTAATATTCACCGGGCGGGTTCCGTTGGAAGAATTGAAGGAAGACCGTCCCGAAGAATACGAGGAATTAACCAAGAACCGGTTGTTGAGAAAAGACCTGGTGGAACCGCTTCCGGAACCGGTCGTGAAGGGCCTGAAGATTTTCGGATTCGTAGCGCTCTCGATCGGGTTGATATTGATTGTTCTGATTATTTATGCTGAAATATTCAGCTACCGGTAAATTTAGTCAACGGGATGGCATTGCCCGTGTCGTAATAGTATAAATCCACCATGTCGGAGGAGCGTTCGTGAGTAATAGAAAATTCCCGAGATTGGCGTATAACTGGCTGAGTATCATCGGCGCTTTCGTGGCCGCCATATCCGCCCTGATCATGACTTTCCTGTATGTGATAGATTTGTTTGCATCGACTACCAATCCCTATTTCGGGATATTCCTGTACATGGTAATGCCGGTCTTTTTGATCGGAGGACTGGTGTTGATTCCGATCGGGATGTTCTGGCAATGGCGGCGGTTTAAGAAGTACGGGCAGATCGAGCCGGCCCTCTGGCCGAAAATGGACCTCAACGATCCCGGTCAGCGCAATGCCGTGTTTTTGTTCACGCTGGTTTCGGTTCTATTCCTCGGTGCGACTGCCATCGGGAGTTACCAGGCTTTTCATTTCAGCGAATCGGTGACTTTCTGCGGTAAGGTCTGCCATGCAGTTATGAAACCGGAGCATACCGCATATTTGAATTCCCCTCATGCCCGGGTGGCCTGCGTGGAATGCCATGTCGGCCCGGGAGCGGACTGGTATGCCAAGTCGAAATTGTCCGGTGCGTACCAGGTGTATGCGGTGCTGGCCAATGTATATCCCCGGCCGATACCGACCCCGATTAAAAATCTTCGTCCGGCGCGGGAAACCTGCGAGCAATGCCACTGGCCGGACAAGTTTTTCGGCAGCCGCCAGAAAATATTCGATCACTATATGTACAATGAAGAGAATACCCACTGGCCGATCGAAATGTTGATAAAGGTCGGGGGAACGGACGTGCGAACCGGCGAGGCGACCGATATCCACTGGCATGTCAATCCCGATGTGAATGTCGAGTACATCCATCGCGACGAGAAACGGCTCGATATTCCCTGGGTAAGGGTAATTAATGTAAAGACCGGAGATACGACCATCTACGAAAATACCAGCGAGCCCCTGGCGGAGGCGGAAATCGATTCACTGCCGATACGGATTATGGATTGCGTGGATTGCCACAACCGCCCCAGTCACATATATCATTCGCCCGATTATTCGGTGGACCAGGCTATGGCAGCGGGACAGGTTGATCCGAACCTGCCGTCAATTAAATCGGTGGCGGTGGAAGCGATGAGCGCCGAGTATGAAACGGAACCGCAGGCCCTGGCCGCGATCGATCAGGCCGTAAACGAGTATTATAAAGGCAGCCATGCGGATGTTTACGACAGCGTTAAGTCTTCGATAATGACTTCGATTGCGGCTATTCAGGGCGAGTTTTCGCGGAATATATTCCCGGAAATGAAGGTTAAGTGGTCGGAATATCCCAATAATATCGGGCATTTCGACTGGCCGGGATGCATGCGTTGTCATGCCGGAAATCACGCGAGCGAACAGGGACAGGTTATCACGCACGACTGCAATGCCTGCCATTTGATTCTGTCGCAGGGGAGCGGAGATCGGCGGCAGGTATCCTCGACCGAAGAGGGGCTGGAATTCGTGCATCCTGAAGATATATCGGAAGCATGGCGGGAGATGCCATGCAATGAATGTCACACGGGGGTGCAGCCGTAGACACGAAAAACCGATTGAAGTACGAGCAGATATAAAAAAGCCCCGTCTAACGGGGCTTTTTCATTGAATTTGCGATCATTTATTTTTTCTCGGCCTTGGCCGGAAGGGCGTGAATTCCGGTTTCCATCATCTTGGCCCAGTTGTAGGCTTCCTTCGGGCGGAATTCTTCGGGCACCTTGTCATTGTGGCATTTCATGCAGGTGGTGCTGTCGGGAATAAGCAGGCCGTTTTCCATGGCCTTGGCCAGGTCTTTCATGATTGCCATCGATTTGTAATCGTTGCCGGCTCCGTGGCAGGATTCGCACTGGACCCCGGTCAATAATTCACCGGCGGCGGTGGTGCCGGTGCTGTGGCAGCCGACGCAGTCGGGATTTTTCTGTGCCGCGGAATCGAGGCTTTCCCAGGCTTTGGCGTGCTTGGTTTCCAACCAGGTAGGATGAGTATTATCCTTCTTGTGGCAAATTTTGCACTTATCGACGCCAACAAATTCGTGCTTCTTTTCCTCGGCGGAGAGGAAGGAAGTCAGGAAAACGAAGGCGGCGAAGATGACAAACACAACAGCGATTCTTTTCATGATACCTCCCGGTATTGTTTCATATATCTAACATTTACTTATTCTCGACCATATTTATCTTTTTTATTTATACAAAAAAGGGGGAGGAGGTGCAACAAAAATTTGAGAATATTTTCACATTTTCGACTTGACTTCCCTGCTATGTAACTATACCGTGGTTAGTGAAGATTAACTAACCGGGGGGGATGCAAAAGGATATGGAAAGGGCCGAGATAAGGTTTCGTTGGGGGGAATGAGAACGGGCTGTAAGGAGGGGCTGTGAGAATTGCCCGAAGGCTGACTTCGAGCCAGCGCAAAGCTCAAATTCTGGAAAGGGCGACCGCCCTGTTTTCCCGTTACGGTTTCGAAAAGACGACAATCGCTTTGCTGGCGGCGGAATGCCACATCACCGAGCCCGCCCTATACCGGTATTTTCCTTCCAAGAAGAAGTTGTATGCGGAAGTCCTGAAATCTCTGGAAAGAAAGATCAATCTCGGTTCGCTGGCGGAAAAGATCGATAGCAGCGAGGATATTGAAGAAGTTCTCTTTTTGGCGGCTCGAGGAATTAACGAAGCTTATACCAAAAATCCAGAAATCTCCAGGTTATTGATGTACTGCTCGCTGGAGGGACATTCTCTGACCTCCAGGGTTTTCGAAATAATCAGGACGCCCTATACTCGGATTCTTCAGGAGGCGTTGGAACGTTTGATGAAAAAGGGGTTGATTCAGCGGGTTGACGCCGCGATTACGGCCCGCTGCTTTATTGGAATGGTCACGGAATGCGCCATGGCGGCGCGGTTGTGGAAGAGGGCTAAGGGGCCGACCTGCGACCCCAGGAAGAATATGGCAAATACCATTCCGATTTTCGCGCGCGGATTAAAAATAATCTAAAATAAATCGCTCGGCTAAACATTATGAGTAAGGAATGCCTATGAAAAAACATCCCCGGCTCCCTGGTTTCGGTTTGGGAGTCACTATGCTTGTATTGACCGGCATTATCTGGATGTATTCACCCATGGCCTGGGCTGGGACGATTCCCGAGGGAGCCGTGATGGTCGGCGACGAGACCTGTCTCGATTGTCACGGTGACATCGGCGAAAACTACGAAAAAACCACACATGGTGCACTGTCCGTACTGTCTTCGACACAGCGAGTGATCCTTTGCGAGTCCTGTCACGGACCGGGATCGGCGCATGTCGACGCGGCGGACCCGGAATTGATTCTCAATCCCGCGAAAGGGGATCAATTCGAGCAGTCACCGACCTGTCTCAGCTGCCACAAAGACGGGCAGTTCGACAACTGGACCTTTTCGCATCATAACAGCGGAGATGTCAATTGTTCGAGCTGTCACAAGGTTCATGCGGAACACCGCGAATGGACCCAGGAATATGTCCTCGATTTATGCTACGGCTGTCACGCCGAAGTCCGTGCGCAGACCTTTCTTCCATCGCATCATCCGGTCAGCGAGGGACGGATGAACTGTCTGAGCTGCCATGACCCTCATGGCGGACAGACGGCCTTTGCCATGGAAGATACCGGCCGCGAAACGTGTTTCAGCTGTCACCCGGACAAAGAAGGTCCGTTCGTGTACGAGCACGCTCCGGCCAGCGAAGACTGCATGGTCTGTCATACTCCGCACGGATCGGTGGCCGACAACCTGCTTCTGGCCAATGAACCGACCCTGTGTCTCAATTGTCACGCGATGCACTTTCACGCGACGATCGAGGGATGGGACGGCGATTTTGCGGTTCCGCTGGACCCGAGCCGTAACGGGACATCCACGCCGGAAGGCTGGAAAATCGGCATGTTAACCAAATGCACTCAGTGCCATACCGCGATTCACGGCACCGATGCACCGTCCCAGGCGATATCGACTTCGGGCAACGCTCTAACGAGATAGGAGAAAAGAATGAAGAAAACATTATCGATTCTGATTTCCGGTCTCCTGTTAGTCCTGTTCTGCGTTTCGTTATCGGCAGGGCAGGAGAGCGAGACCGAAGAAACCTATACCGTCTGGTTCGGCGGTCATTATACCGATTTCACCGACTATCAGAAAAAGGTCGGCGAATACATGCTCGGCAACGAGGAGTTCCTTCCGGAATTGATGGTCGATTATCTGGCACGGGGAAAGGGATATATCCTGACCCTGAACGGCCATTATTACGATCACAAGAATTTCCGGGGGACACTTACTTCCCGGGTCGGCGACCGCTTCAAGGGAACCTTCGGCTACAATTCGCTTTATCACCGCGAAGGTCAGGATATGCTGACCTACATGGAGACCAGGGAAGCGGGCGGAGGCAAGATCCTGACCCACGAAGTTCTCGATCCGGGAGCCGACTATCGAGTGCACCGCCAGGAGTTTCAGAGTGAAATGAAGGCGCTGCTGTCGCGGAAAAACAACATTACGCTGATGGCGGCGCATCGCATGGTGCTTCAAAAGGGAGCGGAGCAGTCGATCGGTAATACCCATTGCTTCAGCTGTCATGTTACTTCGCAGACGGCAACGGTCGACAAGGTGACGCACCAGGTCGAGGCATCACTGCAGGGAGATATCGGAAAGAACACCATCGGGTACGATTTCGGCTATCGTTTATTCGAGTCGGTGGCTCAGCCGGTTTATGCCTGGTTCGATGAGGCCCGGCATCCGGTCAACGGATTATCCGGCGCGGAATTCGATTCGAGGCTGATATACGCCGATACCGCACTTCCGATAAACGCCTATCCCAAGACCGAGAAGTTTCAGCATAAATTGAAAACCAAAGGATCGCTCGGCAATGGCGAATACGCCGCGTCGGCCGGTTACAGCAGGGCTGAAAATAAGGGGACCGAACTGGTCAGCACGGCATGGTCGGGTCATGTCAATTATTCCCATCCGCTTAATCAAAAATCGCGGTTGATTGCGCGGATAAAAGGGGTAAAGCTCGATTCCGACGATCTTTTTATCGATTTGCCGACCTATCGCGAAGGGCGCGGCCCGACGGCATCGCAGAGGGATTTCGATTTCACGCGGTACTCAACTCTTAACCGGAGCGAGTTCGATGGATCGCTGGAGCTGATTACGCGGGTAAATCCGCGGTTGACCGCATCGTTCCTGCTCGGGTACGAGAATATTAGCCGCAAGGATTACCCGGTTCACGATGACGGGATCAACACCAATCGTTTTTCGGGGCAATTGAAGCTGCGTTATCGGAAAGGGTTGACCTATTCGACCTCGGTTAAGTACCGTTACGAGAAGACATCCGACCCGTTCACATCGGGACGGGGGCTTTTCGAGGCCCGCGGCGATACGGTGTTGAACCCGATTCCTGACGGTTTCAATTTTGTCTTTTACTGGCAGCGGGAGGATCTGCGTTATCAGGCCATAACTACCGAACCGACTCAGGAACATATCTTCGAGTGGAACTCGCAATGGCGACCCACCAGCAAAATGAATGTCAGTCTTGGGTTGAAGGGAAGTTACGACAAGAACGGCGATCTCGATTCGCTGGATGTCAACCATCTCAATGTTCAGCCCTATGCGGCGCTCAACCTGACTCCGAACCCCAACTGGTCATTTATGGCCGGGGGATCGTTCATTCATTATAAATCGCGGGGTCCGGTGGCAGTAGCGCTGTTCGACGGCTGAGCGGGGCATATTAACACCTATGTGGACGCCGTGAGCGCTCCACCCGACACAATCAATGTAACGCATTATGGTTCCGAATATGCTATGGTTGATTACAAATCCAATTCCGCTCATCTCTATTTCACTTCCACTTATCACAGCGGGGCGAAGTTCTCCGCGTTCGGGACGATCAGCCTGACCATGTCGAAAGCCGAGATGGACCAGGCAGTAATGCCGGATTTGACTTCGCGGCTGGTCAATGCCGTGACTGGACTTCCGGACCTGACGCATCAGGACTTCACTTTCCCTAACATGCACGAATACTCCAACCTCGAATACAATCTTCTCGGTATTCATCTCGGGTTTGAATACGCGTTTTATCCCGGCTGGACCTTTACGGCCGATGGGCAGTATTACGACCTGAGCGACGATGCCGGAGGCTGGGTATACGGCGACGAGTCCGGCTCGTATTATATGATTCGGACGGGAGTGAGATACAGCCTGTAAACGGAAATTCGCATTAGCCGAGTAAGCGAAAAGGCCGTCCCGGATCGGGACGGCCTTTTTATTTCCTCTCTTGATATTCGCAGAACTTAATGCGAAGACCTGGGAACGAAAGCAATCTGATTCTCGACACGAGCTTTGCCGGCGACAACCCCTTCCATATATTCGATGGAAGTTTCGAGAAGTCCGGAAATGTATTTGAAGTTGTGGATACCGCGCGAGCGGTCTTCCTCGACCAGGACGTAGTTCCAAACCGCACCGGCGATATCGGCATCTACCGTATCGGTGACCGGCGCACCGTCGCCGTTTAACAGGCCTTCGGCGGTGAGGAGGACCTTAAGGGTGTCGAGGAGGCTGTCGACGGCGGTCTGGGCGCCTTCATAATCGAAATCTTCGGCACTGGGATGACAGGCGGCATTCGCGCAGACTTCAGACAGGTCATAGCCGCCCTCTTCATCCACCATATTAAAACTGTGACCGCCGATGTTGTATCCATTATGTACTTCCGGATTGCCCATATGACAACCGATACAACCGTCGGTAACGGCGGAGGCATGCGGCGATGACTCATAGGTTTCGCCATCGAATTCATAGCCGCCAACGCCGATTAAAAGATCTCCCTGCGGACCGTGATGCGGACCAAACCGATTACTTATAGGCTGATCGTCAGAGATATTAGCCACTGAAGAATTCGAATGGTGACAATTCACGCATAAATTGGCATAACCATGGTCGAATACTTCTCCGGTTATCAGTGTGTAAGGTTCATCCGTTCTTAAGGTCAAATCACCTCTCTCATGCGGGGCATGACAGGTAAAACAGTGGATAGCACTAACCCTGGTGTAAGGAGGATTGATTTCGCCGGTTTCGACGAATTCCACAAAACCCTGATGGTCGTGGCATTTTGCGCAATCCCGGCCTTCCCGATTGGTGTAGTCAACGTTATTGCCTGAGGCGTGGATGGAATTTTGCCATTCACCTTTGGCGGCCAGCAAATAACCTTCGTCGCCGTGGCAGGTAAAGCAGTCTGCGGAGCCCCATTCGTTGTTGTCTCCTTCGACGACGACTTTCCGATCACAGCCGGCGCTGATTACAAGTATCAGCCCGAGAACGAAAATCACCAGCAGTTTGATACTTTTCATTATGCAACTCCTTTAATGTATTTAGTAATTAAATCTCTTATTCAGACTAATCGTGACGACGTTGGCCGTGTAGTATTGGCCGGCAACGGTAAAGTCGTCGTAATTATGCACGTCGTAATTCGCTTCGAGATAATAGTCCCGGAAAAGGAGATATTCGGCCCCGAAACGAAGGGTGATCCGTTCGATGTCGATGTCACGCTTGCTGCGATAGTACATCCCGCCGAAGCTGAATTTGGTCCCTTTCAATTTCAGCGGCTCAGTCAGAATCAAATCGCCGTAAACGAGGTGATCGATGAATTCGAAATTTTGGGTCAGGTTGGCATAATCGCCGTCGGTATAGTTGTATCCGACCGATAGGTCGGCGCAAGGCAATAACCGGTAGTAGCCATCGAGCGATCCCCTCGAGTAATCGACTTCAGTACCCAGTCCCTTGTTTTCGCGGCTGCGGAGCAGCATCTTTCCGCGGATATAATCTGTCGTGCTGAAATTGTATTTAACGGAGAAACGATGCTTGATGGCATCCTGATCTCCCCACAAGCGGGTCCCGGTGAAGACCTCTTCGGCACGGGAGCCGAATTCACCCCTGATATCGAGATTTTTTACCGGCTTCAACCAGCCATAAATGTAAACCGTCCGGCCCTCGATTTCGTTGGCGACGTCGTCTTCGGAATCGAACTGGTATCCGACGGTCAGCCCGGCCTTGCGCTGGTATGTATATGCAATGTATGCGGTATGCACCATGTTGTCGTTGGCGACCAGTTCGCTGTCGGACTGCGTACGGTCCAGCAAGCCGTAATAACTGAAAACGAAATTATAAGGGAGGTCGGCCTGCAAGCCGCCCCAAACGGTGTTGGCGCTTATTTCGAAATCGCTTTCATCGTACCTGGTGATGAAATGACGGTAACCTCCATACGCTCTGATCCATTCGTATTCCGGAACGGGAACGAATCCCCAAAGCTTTATGGACTGGCGCTTTTGATCCCGGGCGGCATCGTTATTATCCTTGAAATCGGCGCCGCGGTATTCGGCCTGGAGCATCCGCGCTTTATGCCTGAACGTCATCCCGAAATGGTAATCGGTTTGACCGTAATCTATCTGTTCGGGTACGACCGCCGCAAAATCGTTGAAATCGTCGAAGACGCCGATGCGCGATCCAGTCCGTCCGTAGTTGCTGATGCCGCCGTACAGCCTGAGGTACTTATGGGCGTTGAACCAGAAATTACCGCCGGTATTGTGACGACGGGTGAAGTTGGAGCCTTCGGAATTATATACCCGCCGATACTGGTTGTTGAAAAGATTGAGGCGGTACATTCCGTTCTTTTGCACGCCGAGTCGGAGGTTGCGGTTGTTGAGCGTAATATTTCTGAAATCGGCGTCGATGCGGTGGCCGTTATCGAAATTCCAAATCATATTTTCGAGGGAAACACCGAGGCCTTCATATTCGTTGAATGAGGAGCGTTCCACGGCTTCATTGCCGGTTTCATCTTCATAAGTATAACTCAGTTTGAATTCGCCTTTGATACCGGCGGCTGAAGCTGCTATGGCCGTCACCAGGAGGAGCGACAGCAGAACTGCGGATATCTTCAATCCTGACATATCAGTTACCTCCTATAATGTTCGTGCTGTGGCAGCCTGATGAGAAGCAATTGGCGGCGAATTTCGACCCGAGGTTGGGATCAAGAAATAGCCGGTTATTGTACGAACCATGGATTTCGCTGTGGCAGACGACACAATCGGTTTCGGCCACGAACCCGCTGTGGGCAGTAGCGTGCCCCGGAGGTATTCCGTGACACTGCATACAGGTACCATTACCGGGCTGTTTAAGCAGGCGTTCATTGGCGGAGCCATGCGGCTGGTGACATTCGGTGCAGCCTTCACCTTCTACGAGGTGGTTGAATACCACGGGGTGTTCATAAGGGAAGGGTCCGGCATATTCGGAGTGACAGTTCTGGCAGGTCCAGTCAACGCCGGCGGCCCGGAAGGAGCTTTCGAGGCGATTGCTGTCGTGGCAGTCGACGCACTGAATATTATAGGTGACCAGCGGGTGAGCAGAGCGCAGGTTGAATTCCGCGACCACGGCCGGGTGACAACTCCCGCAGAAATTTTCTCTTTCCGTATTCACCAGGTTCAGATGGGTATTGTTGTGAATCTGGTGGCAGGAAGAGCATTGCATTCCGGCGACGGCATGAGGGTCGTTGGTGCTCATGGCCGTTTGATGCGGAGTCTGATGACAGCGGGAACAAACCATGGCCTGGTATGTCGCGGTCGTGTCCGGCCCGGATGAAATGTTGTCGGCGGAGGGATCATCCATATGGGCCGCCCAGCCGTCATGACAACTGATGCACCCGATATCAGTCGCACCCTTGTGCGCATCGGCACCGGTCAAAGAATGCGGGCTGTCTTTCAGGGAATTGGCCAGATCGTCGTGGCAGGCAAGGCAGTTTTCGGAAAACTCAAGGATTTCTTCCCGGCTGTATTCTTTCTCAGCCAGCACCGGGGAGATAATCCAGAGAGCTACGGAGACTGCCAGCAATCCCGCCAAAACCCCCCTTCCAAAACTCCTCTTCATGCTTTCCTCAGTTCTTTGTATGTTATTTTTTTCACAATTTCTTTACAAAAAAGTCGATGTTTGATTATGTAATCCTTATAATCCCTTGATCTTAGCATTGCAATCGAATATTAAGAATACCTATTATATCTTCTATTCGCTAATTGTATCGGCAAAAAACTAATTTGTCATTAAAATGTCAATAAGAATCAAGAGGAAAAAGAGCGATATTCTTGTTTTTGGGTGAAAAAGGATGAATTTTCTTAATTATAACGACAGGGAAATTAGAATAGTCTAATTTGTCTATTCTAAGATGCAATTCGCCGGAGTATACATGGGAAATCAGCGACGTTCGGCGTACAGCCGTTCGACCTTGTCTTTTGTTTTTTCGAGATAATTTTTAACTTCTTCTTCGACTCCGCTACGGAGTTTGGATTTCTTGATTCCCAAAAAATCCCCTTTGCGCAGGGTGTCGAAACGAGCCCGTTTCAGGAATAACAGGTGACAACCGGGCTTCTTGCGGTCTTTGCTGTCAGGAATGATTATGGAGACTTCCAAAGAACCTTCGTAATAATGGCTGCTGTATATCAGGGTCTTGGTCAGAATGGCTGGACGGAGGCTGTCGGGCATAAAAAGGCAGGTGTGGTTAAGCATGATAATCGGCCGGAGTCCCTCGAAATGCTGTTTGATCCAGAAAAAATAATCTTCGGCCTGATCATATTTATAATTGGGGAACTCCTGGAGGTACTTGATAATATCGGGGCTGTAATCATCCAGGAGCTGGGCCGACGTGAGAATGTCCAGATATTCCCGATATGCATCCAGCGGGTAATCCTGGTCCCGATAAGTTATCATTGACTGGGGGCCGAGCCGCTGGTAGGCCTCGGCATAATCCAAAAGCATCTTGTGAATCGCCAGGGCGGCACTCGCCCGATAGAGCATGTCTTCGCGATTCATTTTACTGGAGAACAGCTCGATCAAATCGGCCGACAACTTCATATCGCAGTCGCGCATTTTGCAGTTTTCGATGGCTTCCAGATCGCTCTCATCGACAGTCAGGGCGTCCAGGTCCTCTTTTACCGGGGGGATGCTGAAAAGTCCAATCTGCGAAACCGCGGAAGTCTGGTTCGCCTGGATGATATCGCGGCTGTTTTCAATTAGAAATTCGGGAGAAACGTTAAGGTAAATACCGCTTCCAATAATCAACTCGGCCTCATTGGAGGTTTTTATCTGGCGTGTTATTGCTTTCCCCTTGCGATAGTCCTTTATTTTGCCATTGTCGAACTTGAAGCGCTCTTTTAGAACGTAGATGGGATCGTTCAGCCGCTCATCGGAGGCGCAAGAATCCGCCGAGGTCAGCAGGACAATCAGAGGAATTACGAATAAAACCCCGGCAAATTCGCCGTATTTGTTTCCCACTTTCATACTTATATTAAACCGCCGATTCCTTTAGTTGTTCGTTAATATGGGCGATATCTCCGCAAGTATTATCAAGTTACGTCCCGAGCCGGGTGGCTTATGAATCTTATCGGCCATTTCCTGATTTACTGTATTCCGATGAGGAAACCGGGATTAGATTCATTTAACCATTTGACGTTTAGTTACTTAAGATCGTACTTTCGCAGTTTTTTATACAGATGCGAGCGTTCGAGACCAAGTTCGCGAGCGGCTTCCGAGACGTTGTCGGAGAATCGAGACAGGGTTTGTGAAATGAAGTCTTTTTCAAAATCGTCGACCGCTTCTTTCAAGGACTTTTTGCCGAGCTGTTGGGATGAGGGAAGGAGGGGGAGAAGGTCTTTTTCGTCGACGTCCTGCTTTTCTATATAAATATTGATTCGTTCCATGAGATTTCGTAATTCCCGGATATTGCCGGGGAACGGGTACTTTTCCAAAACCCTCAAACCGGACTTGGTGATAGATTTCGGGATAATTCCGGTTTCCGATGCGAATTTCAGAAGGAAATATTCTGCCAATAGGGAGATGTCTTCAATCCGTTCCCGAAGTGGGGGGATGGTCAATCTTACGACATTCAATCTGAAATAGAGATCCTCGCGAAACTTCCCTTCTTTAACCAGATCGACCAGGTCACGATTAGAAGCCGCGATTAGATTTCCATGCACCTTAATGGACTGGTCCGAGCCGACCGGGGTAATTTCGCTGTTTTCGATAGCCCGGAGAATCTTGGCCTGTGCGGGGAGAGGGAGGTCGGCGATTTCATCGAGGAAGAGGGTGCCGCTGTCCGCTTCGGCGAAACGTCCCTTTCGTTTGCGGGAGGCTCCGGTAAAAGCTCCGGCGGTATGCCCGAACAATTCCGCCTCGACCAGTTCCGCCGGAAGTGCGGCGCAATTGACGGCTACGAACGGACCTGAGGAATATTTACAAGAACGGTGTATAAGATTGGCGACCAGTTCCTTGCCGGTGCCGTTTTCCCCGGTGATAAGAAACCGCGTTGCCTTAGGGGCCGATATTGCGATATTTTTCTTGAGGTCCTTTATGGGCTTCGATTCTCCGATGAGGTCGCCGTACAATTTCAGGGCGAGGCGTTCCTTTTCTTCTTCGAGATTTCTCTTCTTTAGAGCATTGTCGATGATGACCAGGACCCGGTCGAGCGAAATCGGTTTTTCGATGAAATCGTAAGCTCCGGTCTTGATGGCATCGACGGCGGTGTCGATACCGGCTTGACCGGAAATCATGACCACGGTCTGTTTTGCGTTGCGGCTGAGGATTTCTTTCAAAAGGTCGAGGCCGTTACCGTCGGGGAGCATGACATCGAGGAAGACGACGTCGATATCATCGGAAACGGAATTCCGTCCCTCGCTTAAAGTCGCGGCAGTCCTGACATCATGTCCGCGCCGCTCGAGTGCTCCCTGCAGCGAGGCCCGGATATTTTCTTCGTCGTCTATAATTAGTATCGATGCCA
Organism: Candidatus Zixiibacteriota bacterium; assembly: GCA_041306185.1. Lineage (GTDB taxonomy): Bacteria > Zixibacteria > MSB-5A5 > GN15 > PGXB01 > JBFZFV01. The sequence continues at coordinate 122,687 of JBFZFV010000091.1, read as the reverse complement.
TATTATACCGGGAAGGTCAGGACGACCGATCCCCCTCCGTTTTCATTGTTAGCGATTTCCATCGTACCGTTATGGTCATAAATTACCCTCTGGCAGATAACCAGCCCCAGACCGGAACCTTCTTTTTTGGTTGAGACGTAAGGGCGAATTCCTTCGTTGATAATCTTTTCCGGAAAACCGGGGCCGTTGTCGGAAACTTCGATTTCGAGCGAATTGCCTTTTTCACGAAGGTGTACTTTCACCGCGGTATCGGGACCGGTTTCGCGGGCGTTTTTAATCAGGTTTATCAGGACCTGTTCGATTTTGTCGGGATCGAGCATGACGGTGCGATCGGGGAAATAATTATCGATTCTGATTTTGCCGGATGCAATTTCCGACCGATGGAGCTGTTCGATTTTGGAAATGATGTCTTTTGGATGGGTCGGTTTTGTCTGCGGCGGTTCCATGCGGGCGAAAGCCACGAAATTATCGAGCAATTTTTTTAGCCGGGCTGTTTCCGTTTTTATAATCGAAGTGGTGGAATCGAGGATTTTATCGAAGTCGGGGAGATGTTCGCGACGCGAGCGGCGGAGGTCATCGACGGAGATTTCGATTGGGGTCAAAGGATTCTTGATTTCGTGGGCCACTTTCTGGCCGATCGCTTTCCATGCCGCGATTTTTTCCGACATGGCCAGCTTGTCCTGCGTTTTACGGATACTGAGCATCATGTCGGTGAAGGCATCGGCGAGACGCGAGAATTCTCCTTCGTTGTACGCCATGACCGGGGTTTTGTAATCTCCGGCGGAAATGCGGTTAGAGGCTTCGATGAGATTGTCGATTTCCTTCTTGGCCTGTCCGGTGATAAAGATGCCGAAGAGGACGGCGCATAAAACGCCCAAGAGGCCGACCGTTCCTGCGGTTAGCAACATGTTGGATGTTGCAGGAGAGCTGTCAGACAATTGGGTTGCTCCAATAATGATGAAGGGCCCATTCGAGGGATTATCAAGGACGATAAAGGCGGTATCGTCCTGGCGGTAGATTTGGCCGTCGATGTAATCGCGAAATTGTCCGAAAGCGGAATCGTTTTCGAATATGATGGCAGATTTCAGGCCGGTAATAATATTTACTTCGGCAAGGTACATGTTATCGAGAAATCGCCCGGTATGAAAAAGATAACCGCTTTCCAATGTAATTAGGGCGGTCAGGGCCGCGTGACGTCCGCCATAATCGTACTCAACGGTAAATCCGGTGCGAATCGAGTCACGAGCAGTAATCTCATACCGGCTGGATTCCTGGGTTTCTCCGATCAATCCGGGGCGGGTAAAACTGAACAGGATTGTTCCATCCCGGTCGATAATCTCTGCGAAATCGAGGTCAGGGAGGGGAGTCTCGGCGTTCGTCTGCGCGGTGCGGATTCCTCCGATGGATTTCAAAACCGCTTTCGATTCCGCCAGGATTCGGGCCTGTTTGATCAGCCCGGCGTTTTCGATCATACTAAAGGCCTCGTACCGGTTATATCCTTCCATGATCCGGGCGAATTGATCTTTTTCCGTGTCTTTCTCGCTATAAATGTACACCACTACCATTATGATTGCGGGAGGCAACAGCGCCGCGATTATCAGGAAAAGACGGATTTTGCCGGAGAAACTCACAGGATGTCCTTTCCCGGATTCGGAAGGATTACCTTCCCTAGATTTTCGAAACCAATGGCGTCATAAGTTATCGGAATACTACCCAGAATATTCTGCCTGAGGGTCATGTACAGGGTCGGTCGGAAAAGGGGGAATACCCCCAGTTCGGTCTGGAGCAGGTCGTCGGCAAGTTTTAGGTACCGTTGCGCTTTTTCTTCCGTTTCGGCGGTTTCGGCGAACGAAAGATACTGGCTAAGGAGCTTGAGCTTTTCGCGGAATTCTTTTTTGTCGGTTCCGAAACTGCCGAGAATGTCCAATATGGTGCGCATACTTCCGGTGGCCGAATCGGGGATAATGGGAATGGGGTATATCCAGAGGCCGGCATCGGCGGAATCCTCGGTCAGCTCGCCGTTACAGCCGTAGCGGTTGATGAAGGTCGCGAAATAACGGGCATAATTTTCCAGAATGGGATATTTGCTGAAGATGGTTATTTCTTGTCCGGGCCTTTTAAGGGATCGGAATAATTTGCCGCCGTTGACAGTACCGTATTCATAAATGCGATTCGTGGAATCATAAGGAGCATAATGACGATTGCAGGAATCGAGGCCTTGCCCATCGAAGATCAATCCGGCTTTATACACGTTATGGTGATAGTACAATGCGGTGGTCAGGGTTCCTCCGGAATTGATATCTTTTTTCAAATTGGGGATCATGGTGAAATAGAAGGGGGCAGTGAGAGAATCGATACGGCTGCCGGGTTCATTCGATTCGTACGGTTTAAAGCCGATTATCCCGTCGATTGCGCCCTGGTTTCCGGCCGGGTCACCCGATGGTTCAATGATCCGAACCTGGGGGTTGCTGAATAAACCGGTCTGGCGGAAACGGTCGAATATACCTGAGGCAAATTGGATGTTGATGGGATTTATGGAATCACGGACAGCGCGGTTGATGTGGATTATTTCAAAGCCATCGAGTTCGGTCATTGGCGGGGAATCGAAGCTGTAGCTAATAGATATGCCCGGAAGAGAATATTCGATTTCACCCCCAAAAACCAGACATTCAGTTAAACCAATCAAGAAATCGGCCCCGGGGAAAATCATTGATTCTGTTCCGCGGTCGAAATACAGCCGGTTTTCTTTGATTTGAAGTATGCGGATATCGGCGCTGTCCTGCGCTGCCGCAATGGCATTCGCGAATAGGAACGAGATTAATATTTTGGTTATTCTATCCATCCCTGGTACTTATACAAGATGCTCTAAGAAACCGACTCGCAATTAATTAGACAAGTCTTTTTATTATTATCGGTTAATTTGTGTCAAAAATGACACTCGTAAGCGGTTGAAATTAAAGCCGTTAGAGAATTCTTAACCGTTTGTGTCAAACAGGACACGGATTCAACCTCATGAATAAGTTCAGGTAATCAAATAACTCACTGCAATATAATGGCTTAGCGTTAATGGCACGTTCTTTGACATGACTAATTCCAGCAACGGTCATAAAACCGAAAACCACAAACCTTAAGGAGGTTGTCATGTTAAAGTCACGGATTTTCAAAGTCATGGGAGTGGCGGCTCTGTTCACAACGATTATCATCGCCGGATGCGGCGGCGATGAGGAAAAAAGCAAACCGCTGACCGAGCGGATCATCGAGGATACGGTCGAGGCGATCGGGAATGAGATGGTGGATGCGGCCTTTGCGCAGAAAGCCGATTACTTGGCCGCAGAACCGGCTGAGCTTAATATCACCGAAGCGGCGGATATCGATTTCAATGAAGTCAACGACATCCTCGTGAACGATTCGCTTCTCTATGCCGCGTACGACGAGGGGCTGGTCATTTATGATTTCACCATGAAAAAGAGCACCCTCCTCGATACCGGGGAACGGTTCAACGCCCTGGCATTTTATGACGGCGAGTTGTATGCCGGAGGGGAGAAACTCTATAATGTCAAGGGGCAGGAACTGATTCCGGCCGATGCCGAATTCGAAGGGGAGGTTACCGCTCTTTATAGCGACAGTTTCCGTCTCCTGATCGGCACCAGACAGGGGCTGTTCAGTAAATCTCCGTTCGGGCAGGAAAAGCTGATGGATGACGTCGCAGTCAACGATCTCCAGTTCGACAACGACGGGCTCTGGGTCGCCACCGACGGTGAAGGGCTGTATCGATGGGATGGCGACCGGTTCCGGCAGCGGTATCTCCTGCGCGACACTACCATTTTCGATACCGTATACGATCTCGATTTCAACCGCGATCTCCTCTATGTCGCGGCGAAGACCGGGTTCTTCGTATTCGACGGCGGCAATTGGGAGCATTGGACCGATGCCGACGGACTTCCTGCCACCGGAGTGAAAGCGGTCAATGCCGGGGACTGGATGGTGCAGGTCGGGACGGAAAAGGGGATGGTGGCCTATTTCAACCACGATCTTTACCCGGTCAAAAAACTTGACACGGTCGAAGCCAATGTGATACGTTTGCTTGATAAGAAAGTAATTGTCGGGACCAGACAAGGGGAGGTTTTAATGAAGGCCGGAAACTTTGTCACGGCGCTTATCGAGCAGACTGAACCTGAAGGTACTCCCGAAGTATTTTCGCTGGCAGACGAAGAAACACCGGCCGAATAAGTAAAGCCCAATCGCCCCCGGTTCTGCCAGGCCGGGGGCTTTTTATAACCGAATATTCCCAGGGGGATGAAAATGTTTTCAGAAATCAGAAATCGAATAAGAATGCCAATTACCGGCAGGATAGTCCTGATTGCTATTATAGTATTGGCTTCCGCCGGAATGGTAATCAGGCTGGCGGCGGAACTGCCGCAAACCTCACCCGACCTGAATGTCAAGGTTACCACGTTTGACCCGAGCAGATTTACCGAAATCAAGGGGAATATCACCGTCAAGTTTTCGCGGGACATGGTCCCGGATGACAGTCTCGACATACCGGTATTCGATACTCCTTTACAATTCGATCCCCCCATTCCGGGGATTGCGAGGTGGGTAGAGAAAAGCATATTGAGGTTTTTCCCGGATGAACCGTTAAAACCCGCCACGGAATACACGGCCAAGGTGGAATCGGATAAGGTGTTTTTGTACGGCAATAAAATCAACGATGACCGGGAATTCAAATTCCAGACGCAGTCCCTTCAACTGGAGTACGCCTGGGATGAGCTTCTGGCCGTAAAGGATTCCGCCGATTATCGCCGAATGAAAATCAGCCTCGGATTCAACTACCCGGTCGATGTCAAGGAACTGGTGAAGCATGCGGAAATCAAAGGGGGATCGGGCGCGGTCAAGAAATCGCTCTCGTTTGAGGTTAAAACTCCCGAGGGGCATGAAGGAGAAGATATTCGCATAAGCAGCGATCTCGATTTTGAATCGTACCGGGGAAGCTACGACGCTTATATTATTACCGAACCGTTTTTGCTGACCGATAATTTCCAGAATTACGATTTGATCATAAATGACGATTTCCGCTGTCTTGATTGTACGAACCCCCTGTGGCATAAGTACGTGAAGACTTTCGGAGTCGACCGCAAACAGCGCCTGATAATCAGCCGGGTATGGGTCCAGGGGATCGGGACCGGATTCCAGATAAACGCCTATTTTAATCTCCCGATCGATCCCGAAACCGCCGCGGATTATGTCACTATCGATAAGGTTAAGCCTCGCATGCACGCCGAATATAGTACGCTGGTGATACAGGGGGATTTCGAACCGGGTAAATCCTACGAAATCAAGATTGAAAAGGGAATGCCATCGGCCAACGGAACGATTTTGGAAAATGAATATTCTTCGATAGTAACGGTCCCCGATTTATCACCATCGGTGCGCTTTACCGCCAACGGGCGGTATCTCCCTTTGAGCGGGACCGGCTTGATCGAACTGGAAACGGTGAATGTGGGCAAAGTTACGGTTGAAGTGGAAGAAATTTTCGCCAACAATATCCTTCATTTTCTGCAGGGCGGTCATGGCACCTATAATGCGTACGGACGCAATTCGACCACCCTGGGAAGAAGTTTCTTTACCAAAGATTATGAATTGTCATACACCAAGAACCAGCCGCTCAAAAATTCCGTGGACATCGCTGGCATGATCGGCGGCCGGAACAAGGGGATTTTCAAAATATCGGTAAGAAGCAAGGACAGCCGCTGGGTTGGAGACGGCCGTTATATCATGCTGACCGATATCGGCCTGAGTGCGCGCCTCGCCGACGATTACCTGATGGTGTGGGCTAATTCGCTCGATGATACCCATCCCCTCAACAAGGCCACGGTGCGGCTAATCAGTTCCAATAATCAAACGATTGTCGAAGGGACAACCGATTCGCGCGGTATCGCGACTTTCGATAAGCTGAAGAGCAAACTGGAAGGATTCGAGCCGTACCTGATTGTCGTGACCAAAGATAACGACATGTCGTATCTTCAGTTCGACCAGGCGCGGCTGCCCGTTTCGGAATACGATGTTTCCGGCAGACCGCTATTGACCGACGGATACGAGGCCTTTGTCTATACCGATCGTGGGATTTACCGCCCCGGAGATACCGTGCATATCGTGTCGGTTATTCGAGGTGCAGACGCGGCGATGCCGCAGGAATTTCCTTACATCGTTTCGATTACCGATCCTCGAGGTAATAAGTACGAGGAATTTAAAAATACCGCGGGCAAGGAATCACTCGATCCCAATGATTTTATCGTTCCCGCATTTGCCGGAACCGGCAGGTACAACATAACGGCCAGAATCGGCGACGATTATACTATCGGGCAGGCGGCGTTCATGGTCGAGGAATTCATGCCGGACCGTATCAAGGTCCAGGCGGAGGCCGGCAAATCCGGGTACCGGGCCGGCGAAACCATGATTTTTGACGTCGTGTCCAAATATCTTTTCGGTCCGCCCGCGTCCGGTCTGAAGGCCTCGGGACATATCACGATCGAATCGGAATTCTTTTCGGCCAAAGGTTACAGCAAGTACAGCTTCAATGATGAAACCAGGAGTTTCAAGAAACTGGAAATCGACCTTCCCGATACGGTCCTCGATTCGCTGGGCAAACTAACTTATCGGTATAAGCTCGAGGATAAAATTAAGGCTCCCTCGATGCTGAAAGGGCTCTTCTCCGTGAATGTTTCGGAGCAGGGAGGACGAGCGGTCGGAGGGTATACCGAAGTTAAAATATTCCCGTACGAAGATTATGTCGGAATAAAAGGCAATATCCAGGGGTACGCCAAGACCGGTAATCCCGTGGAATACGAAGTAATCGGTATGGACTTAAACGGCCAGCATACGGCAATCGATTCGGTGGAAGTGATGGTTTACCGACTCGTTTATAATTCCATGCTGAGAGCCGACCAGAACGGGTATTACCGATATGTTTCGGAAGAAACCGCGATAGAGGTCGAATCCCGCCTGATTGCAGTCGACGGGAAACCGGTGAAAGAAATCTTCACGCCGGATAAGTACGGCCGGTACCGGATTATCGCCAGAGATTTAAAAGGGGGGCATGCGGCCTCGGTGAATTTCTACGTTTCCGGATGGGGGTACGCTCCCTGGGCCATGACCAATCCCGACCGGTTGGAAATCGGCCTGGATAAAGCGGTATATGCCGCCGGAGAGAAGGCATCGGTCCAGATAAGGGCGCCGTTCGGAGGGAAACTTCTTTTGACGGTGGAGCGGGATAAAGTGCTGGAATTCATGACGGTCGATATGGAAAACAATACCGCCGATATCGAACTTGAAGTCAAAAAAGACTATTTCCCGAATGTTTACATCACCGGAACTTTAATAAAATCCGCCGACAAAATCGAACAGACCCTGCCGGCCCGGGCGTTCGGAATGGCACCGCTGGTGCTGTCGAACGAGAAGAAGAATATTGCCATCGAGATTAAAGCGCCGGATGAAATAAAACCGAATACGAAGTTGCCGATCGAGATTCAGTTGAATCCTCCGCGCGCGGCTGAAGTGACGGTGGCAGCGGTGGACTTGGGCATACTTCAACTGACTGCCTTCGATACTCCCGACCCGCTTGAGTATTTCCACGGAAAGAAACGGCCGTACCCGGGTCAATACGATATCTACTCGTTTATTTTCCCCGAAATCGGAAAGCATGAAAGCAATCTTTCACCTGCCGGAGGGATGCTCTTCGGAGAAACGCTCAAGCGGCATGTCAATCCGGTCAGGGCACAACGAGTGAAACCGACGGCGCTCTGGTCGGGAGTGGTCCGGACCGATGATGCGGGGCATGCCACGATTGATTTCAATGTTCCCCAGTTTAACGGGGGATTGAGAATCATGGCGGTTGCGTCGGCTGAAGACCAATTCGGCTCCAATGATAAAGAGGTAGTGGTCAGGGATAAAATTGTCATACAGGAATCGTTCCCGCGCTTTACGGCTCCGAATGATGAAATCGAGGGGCTGGTTTCAGTCTTCAACAATACCGGTGCGGATGCGACAATTGCGGTGGGGCTGAAACTGGAAGGCCCGGCGGAGTTAATCGGCGAACCTGTCCAGAATATAAGCGTTAAGGATAATTCCGAGGCGACTGCCATATTCAAATTTAAAACCACTTTAGTACCGGGCAGGATTGACTGCATGATAACTGCCACAAGCGGTGCGGAAAGAAGCGAAATCGATTTCGAACTTCCCAATCGGCCGTACCAGCAGCCGTATACCGAATTCGGTTCGGGACTGGCGAACGTGGCAAATCCCGCCGAATTCACGCTGCCGGGAGACTGGCTGGAAGGGACGGCGCGCTTTGTGATTCAGACTTCGGCGGGAGATTTCGCCGGATTGGCACGGGGGCTGGAGTATTTGTTGAGCTACCCGTACGGATGTATCGAGCAAACCACATCGCGCATCATGCCGCTGTTATATTTTGAAAACCTGGTCAAATTCGCCCGCCCCGACCTCATCGGGTCCAAGGGGCATGAGTATTTCGTGCAAGAGGGCCTGATGCGGTTGATGGAATTCCAGCGGAGGGATGGATCGTTTTCGTTCTGGCCTGGATCCAATGAATATTTCAATCCCTGGGGTTCACTGTATGCGGGACATAGTATCATCGAGGCCAAGCAAGCCGGTTACACCGTTGACAAGGATTTCTATAAGCAGACGGTGGATTTCATAAAATCGGTGGCCAGAGGGGAGGAAATAAGGAATCTGGAACCGAATCACCGAATTTATGCCGCGTACATCCTGGCCAGAGCAGGATTATTGGAGAAACGGGCGATTAATTACATGAAGAGTATCAATCCCGGATCGGTTCCGCCGTACAGCAAGTATCAAATGGCCGGAGTCCTGGCCCTGTCGGGCGAAACCGATTACGCCAAAGAGTTACTTCCGAAAGCAATCGAGCCGGCGACTTTTTCTCCGGAATCGGGCGGGAGTTTTTCTTCGGGAGTCCGTACGACCGCGATTCTGCTGGATGTTCTTTTCGATGCCGATCCCGCGAATCCCGGACTGGGAGTCCTCGCGAATTCACTGGCGGATAATATCAAGAACAACCGCTGGTACACCACGCAGGAAACGGCTTTCGCCCTGATGGCCCTGGGGCGATACTTGAAAAACCTCAAGCCCATCGATTTTATCGGGACTATTACGATTGCAGGGGATAGTACGTACCGAATCGATACTTCCCTGACCCGTATCAAGAGAAACGATCTGAACGACAAAGAGATCCTGATAACCATAAAAGGGAACGGGGATTGTCATTATGCCTGGCAGGCAACTGGGATTAATTTATCTCACGCACCGGAAGAATTTTCGCGGGGGATAAATATCACGCGGGAATACTTTGACGAAGACGGCAATAAGCTCGACAGCTCCGGAGTCGAACTGGGGAGCCGGGTTATTTGCGCCATAAAAGTAACGGCGACCGATGGTAATCTGGAATATGTCGTTATTGACGACATGATACCGGCGGGATTTGAAATCGAAAACCCAAGGCTGAAGACGACGCCGAGGCTGTCATGGATTTCGAAAGGGACGACCGATTATCAGTACAGCGATATCCGGGACGACCGCATAATGTATTTCGTCGATTTACTTATCGGCAAACCCAAGGAATTCTATTACAGCCTCCGCGCCATCAGTGCCGGGGATTTCGCGGTTCCTCCGGTGATGGCGGAATGCATGTATAATCCAAGCATCGGGGCTGCTTCGTCATCGGGCCGGATTAAAATAGTGCGATAGGTCATGTTAATAAAAGTATTTAAAAATAGGTACATTAGATGGACTGCGATTGCGGTGGGGGCGCTGTGGTGCTGCTTCTTCCTACTGGACCGAATATTTCCGCTTCCGCAGGAAAGGCTGCATCGGCCGATTTCGCAATTTATATACAGTAGTGACGGCACCCTGATGCGGGCATTTTCTTCATCCGATCAGTTCTGGCGTCTTCCGGTCAGGTTGGAGGAAGTATCGGAACGGATGCGCAGGAGTGTCCTGGTTTCGGAGGACCGCTGGTTCTACTATCATCCGGGGTTCAATCCCCTTTCAATCTTTGCGGCGGCGGTGGATAATATCCGGGCGGGAAAGGCGGTGCGAGGGGGCTCGACCATCACCATGCAGATCGCGCGGATGATAGAGCCGAAGGAGCGGACTTTCGGGAATAAATCCCTTGAAGTCCTGCGTGCGGTTCAGCTCGAATGGCACTATTCCAAGAAAGAGCTGTTCGAGATGTATTTCAACATACTGCCGTACGGCGGGAATATCGAGGGAGTCGGGGCAGCATCGCTTCTATATTTCAACAAGACCCCGGAAAACCTGACTGTATCGGAAATCGCGATTCTTACGGCTATCCCGGTGCGTCCTTCCGATTTCCGTCCCGATGCCGATCCCGAGAAGTGCCGGGTTCGGCGGAACCGGATTCTGGAGCGGCTGCATGATGAAAGTGTCATAACCGATGAGGAATACAACGATGCTTTGGAAGAAGAAATTCCGCTGGCCAGAAGAGATTTGCCTTTTATCGCTCCGCATTTCTGCCAGTGGCAGACAGAACGGACTCCACATGACGCTTCGATTTTATCGACCATCGATATCGGCCTCCAGCAATACTGCGAACGGCTGGCGCATCAGTACAATTATCAAATGAGCCAGAAGGGGGTGCACAACCTGGCGATAGTCGTAATCGACAATCGCACTGATGAATTGAAGGCCATGGTCGGGTCACCCGATTTTTATGATGAAAAACACGATGGGCAGGTAAACGGAACGGTTGCACCACGTTCACCCGGGTCGGCGCTGAAACCGTTCGTGTACGGCCTCGGGTTCGATTTGGGTTTGATTTCTCCGGCCTTGAAAGTCGAAGACATTCCGGTGACCTATTCGGGGTACTCGCCGGTGAATTATGATAGCGAATATCACGGCGTTGTTTCTATCCGGGAAGCGTTGATAAATTCTTTGAATGTTCCGGCCGTTAATCTGACCTCCAAAGTAGGCTTGAAACAACTGTATGACTTCCTGAATAATGGCGGGATAACAACCCTGGAACGCAAGTACTATGAATACGGTTTGCCGTTGATCCTCGGCTCAGCTGAAGTGACGCTATTGGATTTGACCAATCTTTATTCTTCTCTAGGCAAGGGCGGGACATATCATTCCTTGAGGACCGTGATGTCCGAAAGTAGTGATTCCGGGGTTGCATTATTGAGCCGGGAGGCGGCGTTTTTGCTTTCTGATATTCTATCGAACCTGGAACGTCCCGATTTGCCAACTTCGTGGGAATTCACGGTCGGGATGCCCCGGATAGCATGGAAGACCGGGACATCGTACGGCCGGAGGGATGCCTGGGCGATTGGATACAATCCCCGCTATACGGTCGGTGTATGGGCGGGGAATTTCAGCGGAGAAGGTTCGATCGATATCGTGGGGGCAAAGATCTCCGCGCCGGTGATGCTCGATATCTTCAGCGAATTGTCCAAGGGTAAAGAACCGGTGTGGTATACGGTCCCCGATGGAATCGGAGTCAGGCGGGTCAGCGCAGTCAGCGGGATGCTTCCGAATGAATTCTGCTCGGAAACCATCGAGGAATATTTTATCCGGGATGTTTCGCCGATCAAGCGTGATGATATCGTAACCCGCATTTTTGTCGACCGTGAAAGCGGGCTGCAGCTCAGCCGGGAATGCCTGGCGGGACGGGTTTACGATGAGATCATGGTTGAGAATTGGCCTCCGCGGCTGGCGGGGTGGCTTTCTGGACATGGCGTAATTTTGAATATTCCGCCGCTCGATCCGGCCTGCCGGGGAGGGATTATCGATGACGGCCCGGTGATAACCTCGCCCGAATCGGGGACAAAATTCATGCTGGTCGATTATCTTCCGGCCGATTATCAGAAAATTTTGCTTTCTGGTTCAACCTCGTCGGGTGGCGGGGTGCTGCACTGGTTTATCGACAATCGCTTTTATGCGGCCGCAGATGAAAAGGAGAAACTTTTTTATGTTCCCCAACGGGGGATTCATGAAGTAATGTGTGTCGACGAACAGGGGCGTTCGCAGGCCCTAACGTTCGAAGTGAACTGACGTATAAGGTATTAATTTGTAAACGGATCGGTATTCCGGAATAAATCGAGGTAAACTTGACCGAGTCATTTCCCATAATCACGGTGGTCGTCCCGATCAAGAACGAGGAACGGTATATCGCCCGCACCCTGGAATTTCTGCTTAACCAGGATTATCCGAAAGATAAGGTGGAAATCCTGGTCGGGGTCGGCGACTGCGACGACCGGACCGCCGAAGTGGTCAAGAAGATCGAGGCCAGGGAATCTCGCGTGAAATATTTCTATAATCCGGTGGGGCTGTCTTCCGGTGCCAGGGCCCTGGGGGCGGAAATGGCAAACGGAGAAATCGTCCTGTATGTCGACGGCCATGTCTGGATTGAAAGTAACCAGATATTAAAGAGCACGGTGCGATTGATGAGCGAAAAGGAGGTGGACGTCCTCAGCCGGCCGCAGTTCCTCGATACTCCCGAGAATACTTTTTTTCAGAAGGCGGTGGCGCTGGCCCGGAAATCGACCATCGGGCACGGTCTCGATTCCACAATCTATACTACCGAAGCGAAGTATGTCGATCCCTCGAGTTCCGGTGCGGCGTACAAAAAGACCGTTTTCGAAAAAATCGGGAATTTCGATACCCGCTTCGATGCCTGCGAGGATTTCGAATTCAATTTCCGCTGCTCAAAGGCCGGATACAAATCGTTTACTTCGATGGATCTGGCGGTTTTTTACTACCCCCGAAATTCTTTGGGGGCGCTGTTTCGGCAGATGAAAAGGTACGGGGTGGGGCGGTTCCGGCTGGCGCAGAAACATCCTTCAAGTCTGGGTGTCGGGACTATCATTCCGTTTTTGTTTACCGTGGGCTTGCCGTTACTGGGGGCGCTGTCCTTCGTGCATCGGTATTTTTTCTACCTGTTCCTGCTGATGCTGATTCCCTATGGGCTGGGGATAGTACTATCATCGGCGGTGATTGCCGCGAAAAACGGATGGATATATTTTCCGGTTCTTCTACCGATTTATCCGGCCATTCATTTCGGGCTGGGCTGGGGATTCCTGGTTGAAATGGTCAGATATTTGACCGGACGCGGAAAGAATTTCAAAGAAAAAGCGAAGGGCTGACATGAAAAGGGGATGGAAGATAGTATTGATTTTATCGCTGCTGGCGAATCTGGGGATTGTCTATGTGGCGTACAAAGCACTCGATTACCGCGACCATGTCAATTTTTATCTTCATAAGTACATCGATGCCGTGAATGAGATGGCCCGAAGGGATGTCTTCGGCGAGACCAATCTGTTCCTGCAATCGGATACGACGATATCCAACCGCATCGTTTTTTTCGGAACCCAGGTTATTGCCCACTGGGACGTACAGAAGAACTTTCCCGGATATGATGCCGTTAATCGGGGAGTGGAGGGACAGCGGGTCGCCGGATTGCTTTTGCGCTTTTATCCCGACGTGGTCGCTTTGAGTCCGAAATATGTCGTGATTCAGATCAGTTCATACAATTTCCGTCCTCAGAATAGCAGTGAATCCATATGGGAATACACCAGGGAATTATACGCCATGGCCCGGTGTGAAGGGATTATCCCGATCGCGGCGACAGTGCTGACTCCGACCGTGGAAATCCTCGATATCGACGATGAGATTATTTCTTCGGATTACCGGATAAAGGATACGATTGCAGTATTTAACAGGTTCCTCAAAGACTATTGCCGCAAAAATAATATTCTGGTTGCCGATTTCGATTCAATTCTGGACGGTCCGGACGGCTTCATGCGGGAGGAGTATTCTGAGACCGAAATTATCCCGAATGAAGCAGGGTATCGGCTGCTTTCGGAAACTCTGAAATCGAATATCTTTGGTCCGCAAGCTCCGGAATAGAAAGCCGTTAGGGCTGACCTGTTCGAAAATTGCTCACTGTTTACTCCTGAAACATATTTAAGACGAAAATTCCGGTGTCAGGGGCTTATTCGGAGCAGTTAAATTCTTGTCCGGCCGTGGCTTATAATATTGCTTTTTCCCTGGCTTATAATTTGAAACATCTTTAGATACCTGCAAAACGGTCGATAATATGAGTATATATAATTTTGCGATATGATAGGAGATGATATGAAGGGGAAAAAGTACTACTATAAAGACGGCGAGAAACTGATAACTGCTGCCAATTCCGCGGAAATCGTGGTAATGGTCATCCTTTTTGCTCTGACTATGGTTTTGCTCGGCGGCAAAGCCATGGCTTATACGGTTACTCCGAGTTCGGTCACGTTCGGCTGGACCGCTCCGGGCGATGACGGAACTACCGGTCAGGCGGCCTCATACGACATTCGTTATTCCACTTCCATGATAACCGATCAGAACTGGAGCGGCGCGGCTCAGGCCGCCGGAGAACCGGCGCCGAATTTCGCCGGACTTCAGGAAACATTCACGGTCGCAGGATTAAGCCCGGCTCAAACCTATTATTTTGCCCTTAAGACGGTCGATGAATCGGGAAATTTTTCGGAAATGTCGAATGTCTTTTCCGCGACTACCTCATTGACGCTCGACGACGAAGATGATGTGACGATTGCCTCTCCGGCGAACGGCGAAGTCATCCATAATTCGCAGCCGGTTCTGGCAGTAATGAATGTCGATTCCCAGAGCAGTAATTTTTATCATTTCGAAGTCGCGACCGATTCCGGTTTTGTGGGATTGATTGATGCTTCAACCGCTGTTCCTCAGCAAGAAGGTTCGGAAACATCATGGCAAGTGACGGAAAAACTTGTCGCCGGCGTGGCTTATTACTGGCGGGCTATCGCAAATGGAACCGATTACAGCGATATTTATACCTTCACCGTGATTCCGGAACCTCACGTCTATCCGAATCCATTCCGGACCAACGAGGCCAATGCCGTGGTCTTTACCGATGTCCCGACTGGTATCGATCTTTATCTGATGACCGTTTCGGGAAGGGAAGTCCGGACCTGGACGAATACCACCGGCGCGGATATTACCTGGGATGGAACCAACGATGCGGGGCATCCGGTCGGTTCCGATACCTATCTGTGGTTTATCAGCGGGACCGATATCGGCGGTAAAATCGTGCTTATCAGGTAAGATTTTATTAGCCTAATCATATCGAATTCAGTATAAATTAGTGAAGTTAAGGGGAGATCAGGATTGATTTCCCCCTTTTATTAATGGTGAAACTGAATTCGGCTCAGAACATGTCAATCCAACAAACCGGACATACCGGCTCGGGCTTCGTTTTCAAGACCCTTGGGAATATCATCTTGCGCCGTAAGTGGATGCTGATTATCCCCCTGTTTATTATTCCTCCAATCGTCTATACCGGATCACTTTATCTCGAAGATATCTATGGTTCGGAAATTATTATATCGCTCGGAGGCAGGTTTCAGATCAGTAATGCTCTGGAAAATGCGCTGGGCTTCGATCCCAATTTGATCGGAAGAATAGAGAACCGCCGGGATGAAATAAAGGGACTTCATCGTGAAGTTACGTCAAGTCTATATTTGCAGCAACTGGGACGATTATTGAGGATGGATCAGGAACCTCAGGTACAAGAACAGGCCGCGTACCTTAAAGCGCTGAGACCGCGAATGACCGATAGCGAGGCCCTGAATAAAGTCATTGTCGATATCCTCAAGGAAAAAGTCTCCATAAGATGGGCCGGCGAAGACCAGATAGGTTTGCGGGCATTCGATTCCGATCCACAGCGGGCGCGCGATATCGCAAAATATCTTGGCGAAATTTTCATCCAGGAACAGGTTAGAAATAAGATCGGTGCAATGAGGTACAACGAAGATATCTCATGGGAACTTCTCGATAAGTACGAACGAGAATTGAAAAACAAACTCGACGACAAAACCGCTCTTGCAAAGGAATTTACCCGCTTAAAAATCGATTCCGTAATCGAAGACCCGGTCAATCGCAACGATATTAATTTCGACCTGGAAACGGCGAGGGCGGAGGTGGCCGCGCTGGAAAGTTCTCTGGACAGGTACCGGGAAAAAATCGCGAAGATTCCGGGGGCCCTTGCGGTAACGGTGAAATCGGATCGAATTGCCGAAATCAATGCCGAAATCGACCGGACCTACAGCGGGTATCTCGAGATTGTGCTTGCATATCCCTGGAAGTCCTATGAAATCTACCGGGTCAGGAACAGGGTGGTCGAATTACTGGATAGAGCCGATGCCCTGATCGATAATGAGGTTAATGCCGGATTTCCCGATCTTACCGAAACCGACCGTAATAACCTCAAGAATTTTCTCCTGGCAAAAGAAACATTGTATGCCGAAAGACTCAGGCTCGATTATCTGGAAAGAGCCGAACGGAGGCTGGAAGAGAGACTGACGATTATTCCCGAATTTCAAGCGAAATTCGATCATCTGGAACGTGAGATCGCGGCGGCGCAGGAGCTTCGTGACCAGTTCCGCCAGCAGCAGGAATCAAATGTCATTACGCAGGCGATTCTGCGGCAATCGGAATATAAAGTAGTCCAGGATGCCGACGTGCCGCTGCGTCCGATTGAACCGGACAGGCAATTACTTCTGATCCTGTCGTTCGTCCTGGCGCTCATCCTTGGTGTCGCAGTCATAACCTTCAATGAAATTTACAGCAATACTTTTCGAAAGGCCGGAGAAATCGAAAAAACCCTGGGACTTCCGGTCCTGGGCATTGTTCCGGATATAAAGTCGTTTCGCAAGATCGGGTCGATATCTCAATGAACCGTATAATGAATATCAGAAAATAGAAAACGAAGAGGAGTGGTGATATGAACAAATTGCTTTATGTCGTTCTGGTTGTTTCAATCATCGGTAATATAATCGGGCTGTTTATTGCCTATAAATTCTGGAACCTGAAGGGGTACTTTGCCGAAGCCGAACGCCAGATTGCGAATAACCGCCGGATGATGACGAATCTTTATAAGGAAGTCGATTATCTCACCGGGGAACTTGATGGTAAAATCGACAACCGCATGATTTTCCTGCATCACTCGGTGGGTAAAGGGCTTTTGAACGACGGCGGCCTTCGCGATCGCCTGCTGGAAATGGGGATAATTGTGAAGAGCGCCACCTATGGCGACAGCATCGGTGAAGATACCGATATGAACCACTGGGCGGCCAAGTTCGGCAATCGTATGGATGAGGTTTTCAATTTCCGCAATCATCCCAATCAATACTACCTGAACGGGACCTCCAATGATATCGTAATGTTCAAATCCTGTTTTCCGAATAGCGACATTGTCGGGGAAGGAACCGCACCAGGCGATCCGAATGCGACCGAAAAGACCATTGCAAACTACAAAGCCGCGTTTGAAACCCTGAAGGAGGAATTCCGGAAATACCCGGATAAGCTTTTTATCTATTTAACGGCACCTCCGCAGAATCCCGATGTCGCCAATCCTCAGAATGCCGCGCGGGCCCGGGAATTCAACGACTGGCTGCTGAGAGAATTCAATCCCCGGTATATCAATGAGACCGGGCTTGGCAATTTTCTTGTATTCGACCTGTTCGGAGTCCTCGCGGATCAAAACAACGTGCTGAAAAAGGAATACCGGCTTCCGATTCCAGGAGATTCACATCCCAATAATGCCGGTTCGACCGCGGCGGTGGAGGCTTTCGTGAAATTTTTCCGGCCGGTCTGGATGCAGTGGCAGGAAAAGCACGGCAATTCCTGAAATTGATAAATCGGAGCATGAAAAAACCCCCGAGATTATCGGGGGTTTTTTATTGAATTGGAATATCTCTAAATCATCATCTTCCGGAATGCGATCGCTTCGGTATTGAAGCAAAAGGCAACGGGCATCGCACCATCCAGGAAACCGAAATCACCTCTGGTACCCGGCATCTCCGGCACCGCACCAAGGTCGTCGACCGGAGCGGGTGGGATAGTGTCGATATAAATAGGGTCCTCGTCCTGCCATTCTCCATCTCCGACCGTGGCCGGAAGCAGCAGAGTATCCTTGAAGGCGTTCCAGCCAACGGTCATGTTACCCGAAGCGTTATCGGAACCTTTCGATACCTGTACCGAAAAGTTATTGAAGCTGGTTGAGTCGCTGACATTGGAGCTTCTGAACAGGTAGGTTACCGGGCCGCTGACTTGTCCGCCGGAAGTACTGGTCCCCGACAATACCACCTGGTTGTAGTTATTCCTGACAGTGACGGCGGCTCCGCTGACCGGCAGACCATTGCTTCCCTTGACATAGACCTTGAGCGTTTGCTTAAAGGCGATATCGGCAATACCCTGTGAGGAAGGGAAATCGATATCGTCGGGAGATGCGACTCCCTCGAATACCATATCCTGCACAATGTTGTCGCCGGTATTGTAATTCATGTTAAGATACCCGAGCATGAACGAGTGCGTCTCCGAGTTCGAAGTATCGACCAGTTTCAGGGTATCGCCGGTGAGAACAAAGGAATGCGCTTCACCGTCGTATCCGCCCCACTTAATACCGACATAATCGGATTCAATGCGGTTGTGACGGAACACGAATGACGGATCCGGGCCCTGCGTACAGTTATCGAAAGTGAACCCCGCTATAATTGCCCCGCTGCGGCGGTCGATCGAGCGGAACAGGTTCCGTTCGAACTTTACGTTGAAGGGCGGAGGATTCGAGGTCCAGTGCTCATACAGGCCGGCCTCGCCGGAGCAGTAGTATGCTCCGGAAGTAGTTCCCCAGGGGACCGAACCGTCGGCTACATAAATAAACTGGTTATCGAAAACGCTGACGCCGTAGCAATCCTGGCGGATCTTTATGGCGCAGGGATAATAGCCGTAAGTTCCGCGGAATTGCACGTCGGCACTTTCATGAACATTGACATAGCTGGAACAGATAACGATCGGATTGTCGGCGGTTCCGTTTGCTCCCACGAGTTGGATACCACGTCCGCCGTGGTTGCCGTCGTCGGCCGTGACAACGCAGTGCTTGATGTATGAGCCCCCGCCTGCTCCGGTAAACTGAATGCCGTAACAATTGGCGCGTCCGCTGCAGGTTCCCCCTTCGCCGGGGCCGTACATGATATTTTTCGAACTGACGTTAATGGTACAATTTTCCACCTGTATGATCGCTTCCAAACCCGAATAAGCCGAACCGTAGATACCGGCGTGGGAGCACCGTTCGATATTGACGTTCTCCAGACGGACATTGAACGTGCCGCCGCCCGTAATATCGGTGGTGCGCAGTCCGCTCATTTTAACCGCACAAGCGTCGAACTGACAGCGGCTCCGATAACCCGGCGAGGAATGTTCAATGTCGATATTGCGGAAAATCTGGGTATGACCGCGACCGATATCGATCCCCGCGCTGCTATAAGATTCAACTTCAATTCGACAATTCTCAACCGTGATGAAGTCACAGGAATAACCTGTTGAAATACCATTGGTACTGCCCGAAAGGGTGTCTTCCGGGTCGTAATTCAGGGTATCAATTCCGATCGGGCGGTTTAGAAGGAAAAGGTCCTGTATCTTGATATAATCACTTCCGCTTCCTCCTCCGATACTAATCCCGCGTGCTCCGTGAGCGGCATTGGTGGCGGAGTTGCCGTAAATGATTGTATCACCCTGGCCGTAAACGACCCAATACGAAGTCCCGGAAAAGCTAATTCCGCTCTCGGCGCTGGTGAGTCTGGTTCCTGCTATCAATACTGTATCCCAGAGATCACTACTGTGCATGGAATTGGTGATGGTCACGGGCAGTGAATTGACGATATATTGCCCGGCGTAGCTGCTGCCGGCCAGGGCGCACATCGCAATCAAAACTGCCAAAACGGCCCTGATAAAGCCGGTCCCTGATTTTCCACTATAATCCATTTGTCCTCCTAATATTCCTCTTTATTCTACCCCAAAGGCAGAGAAGCCATAATATATCCGTATTAAAAATTATGAAAGTTAAAGTAGAATATATTCAGTCTCCCCAAGCATAACGGTTCAACGTCCCGAATATCGAATGGCAATTACCGTGCCCCCACCATAATTATCGGCAAAATCTAATTGCATATTAGGCAATGGGTTATCTTTCCAGCCAATATGTCCGGACCTGTTTGCCTGTGCAACGGATGAACTTTGTCCGAAATTCCGCCATTTGTTTAAAATTATAAATCTCGGAATATTTATCGGTTCGGAAATTTATTGGATTAATCAGGATGGTTCCGAAACCGCGGCCGGTTCCCGATCCTTTATGACCTTGGCCGGATTGCCCACGGCGATTTTGCCGGAGGGGATTTCCTTGACCACGACGCTTCCGCCGCCAATAATACAGTCGTTTCCGAGATCGGCCATAATCAGGGATTTTTCCCCGATAAAAACTCTCCGACCGATTTTCAAACGCGAATAGAATTCGGGTCCGTCCAGCACCGATTTATCGCTCTTGCTGAAATCGTGCTGGCGCGCTCCTGATAAAATTGAAGTATAGCTTGATATGACGGTGTAATCTCCGATTTCACATAATCCCACCGAAGTATAGGCCCCGATGGCGACCCGGTCGCCGAGCTCGCAGCCCATCTTGGTAATGCGGCAACCGAACAGGGTTTCGAGATTTATCGAACATTTTTTCAAGGTTTGTTTATAGAAACAAGCCCTGACGGGAATTCCCAATATCCCCGGAACGAGACTGAAGCTTTGCGAGAAAAACTCAAAGACGATCTCGCTCCCCAGGATAATTTTAAATAACTGAGACAATATCCCCGCGGGGAGAACCAGAATATAGAATATTCCATAGAATATCTGTTTGATTATTCTCTTCATCCTGTGATCCTCACTTTTATTCCGCCTGCCAGAATATACTATTCCCGTTTTCGGCCCAGGATATTAAGATAGAAATCCTCGGTTTTTCTGACCATGGCGCCGACGCTGAACAACTCCTCGGCTCTCTTTTTGGCGGTACATGAATATTTTTCGTGCTGTGTTTTATTTTCCATCAATTCGTCTATACGAGCGGCCATGCCCTCGATATCGTCATTTTCGACGATGATGCCGGTCTGTCCGTCGGCGATTACTTCGGGATTGCCTCCGACGTTGAATGCCGCAGCCGGGATTCCGGCCATGGCGTATTCAATCAAAACATTGGAAAGCCCTTCGGACTCGGAAGAAAGTATCCCGATGGCGAACCGGCTGATAAGATCATGGGTTTTATCTATGGTATAATGAAAATGCACCCTGTTATCGATTCCCCTGTCTTTGGCGAGTTGTTCGAGCTCCGCCCTAAGTTCCCCTTTGCCGATTATCAGGAAATGGGTTTCCTTATTTTTGATACGCGCGGCAACCTCGATAAATCGGTCGATTCTTTTCACCCGGCGGAAATTTGATACTACTCCGATTACGGGACTTCCTTCGGGAATTCCGAATTCGGCAAGAGATGGGCGTTGGTCCGGAGGGGATAGTTTCAAATCCACCCCGTTATAAATGACTTCGATTTTATCGGCCGGGAAATTTTCGGTCCGGGTAACCAGGTCCTTGATACAATTGGCGTTGACCAGGCAGTAGTGAGACAGGGCCGCTGTTCTTCGGGTGACGTACAATTTCGATTTAGTGTACCACCAGCCCATTTCTCTGCGGCAAAAAACCAGCGGGCGGATTCCTGCAAGACGCCCCGCCAGAGTGCCCAACAGCCGGCCGTCGTAGAAATATAACTGCAGCAGGTCGAGGTTTTTGGATTTGAACATCTTCGTCATACGGAAAAATGCGGAGACGGTCGACGGCGAGGTAATACTCTCGACATTTAGGAATATTTTTTCGCAATCAAGGTCGACGGTGCCGTAGCTTTCGGGGCGGAGATTAAAGACAATCGGAGTAAACCGCTCCCGATCGATATTCCGCAGAAGCTGAATCAATTGATTTTCAGTTCCCCCTCCTGGAGCAAGGCGGTCTATAACATACCCGATTCTTACTTTATTCATACTAAGCTCCGTAAATCCAAAGACTTACTAATCTATTTCGGCCGATCAGGCTATGAATAAACCTCTTTCAGCAATTCCGCCTGAACAGAATAGCTGTATTTCCTTTTGACCATATCATATCCGACATCGCCGTATAATTCCAGCTTTGCCGGGTTTTGAAGCAGTTTCAAAAGGGATTCCCCCAGTAGTTCCGGCTTTTCCGGCTCAACAAGAATACCATTGATCCCATCGGTTATCATTTCCGGGACCCCTCCGACTGCAGTCGAAATCACGGCCAGTTTTTGCGACCAGGCCTCGAGAAGAATATTCGGCATCCCCTCGGAACGAGATGGAAGAATCATAAAATCGGCTTCCTTGAGGACCGGCAGGATATTATCGACGAAACCGCAGAAACGAATCTGAGCGGTAACGCTTAATTCAGCAGTCATTTCTTTCAGTTTTTTTTCTTCCGGACCGTGACCGTATATGTCAATACGAAAATCGGGAAAGCGGTCTTTGATAAAGGCTGCGGCCCGGATCAGGATATCCTGCCCCTTTTCGGAGCTGAGCCGTCCGGCGCAAATGCCGACAATGGTTTTGGAACTGACGACTTTTCGCTGAAAATCATCGCCGATCAGCTTAAAATCTTCGATGGCGTTGGGGATGACTTCGATCTTCGACTGCGATACTCCCATCGATTGCAGTATCTTGCTCGATTTTTCGGATACGGCCAGGACCAAGGGCATGCGGCGGAGCATCAAGGCGTTTATGGAATTGTAGAATTTAACCTTTTTATCTTCCCATGTGTAGCCTCTGAAATGCGCGATTTGCCGGACGCCGGTGCCTCGGATAGCGAATCGTCCGAAAAAGTTGGCTTTGTAATCATGGCAGACAAGAATGTTGGCATTCAAATTTTTCAAGAGTTTTTTCAGTTGCCCGATTACGCGGAAATCACCGGCGAAAGCATCATGAATTTCAGCGGTTTGCAGACCGGCTTTGCGGGCCTCCTGCAGGAATTTATTTTCGGCGTTTTTCCTGATAAATGACACCACGGTATAATTGTAACCTTTGACATTAGTACATTGCCCGATAATGGCCCGTTCCGGGCCGCCGAAGAATTCCGAACTGCGGAGATGGACGATATTCGTGCCGGGCATCAGTCTTTCCTTTCGGTGCGAATCCAGTCGCCGCGTCCCCGGCCGATCAGGGCCTTGAATTGGACTATCAGCAGCCAGATTCCATAGAAGGGAGCATGAAACAGGGCTTTCAGGGCGGAGGCTTTATCGGGGACAAACAAAATGCCCATGACCAAATAGGATATCAGAAGAAATATCAATACCAGGGCCCATAGTGCAAAGGGGAGATCGAAGCGTTCCGAGGCGAATGGGGAAAGGACCAATGGGATCATGCAGATAAAAATCATACTGGGACGACTGAGGCTCAGAAAAGACCAGGCCAGTTCGATAAGAGCCGGGCGCCCCTGTGTGAATCCCGCAGTCAGGACTTTCAGTCCCTTTTCGAAAATAAGTCCGAAGGTCCCTCCGGCCCAGCGGCTTTTCTGCGAGTATGATTGCTCGTAGGTCGATGTTGCCGCCGAACGGACCCAGGTGTCCGCCGCGAAATCGATATCATTGCCATCGAGGATAATATTGACGGCATAATCGACATCTTCGGTTACCGAATGGGAATCCCAGGGATGGCTTTTCAGGACATCGGAACGGATCGCCATGCCGGTCCCGCGAAGAAGGACCGGAAACCCCAGAACGGATCGAGCCTTGTAATAGAAAGTATTTTCCGCGCAGTTCGCCATTTGCTGGAGGTATGCCAGAGGGGTACCATTTTCAATCAGGAATTCGTTGGATGTTTGAACCGCTCCGAAACCGTTGACCAGCGACCGTGCCATTACCGCAAGCATGTTCGGTGCGACAATAGTGTCGGCATCGACAATTACCACGGCATCGTAATGGTCGAGATTATGCTGTGAAATCCCGAACTCAAGAGCGAAGCCTTTGCCCCGATTGACGGGGTCGTTTCTTTCCAGAACCTTCACTCCCTGCTGCAATACGATTTCCGCGGTGCGATCGGTGCAATTATCGGCAATGACGACTATTTCCACCTTACCGGTTGGCTCCAGCGCTTTCAGGCTGGCCAAGGTTCGGACGATGCCGGTTTCTTCGTTATGCGCCGGCACCAGAATTAGAAAATCGTATTTGCCGACCGGCTTGGGATACCCTTTGCGGAACTTGACTCCCACCGGAAGAATTGCAAACAGGTATAATACGACCAGGGTTACGATTATCAAGGGAATCAGCGCTATTATATCGATTAAACTCATAAAACGAAACTACCTGTCTTTATCTTCGATCATGCAGATCGAAAAACGGTATTTTCCCCGTTCGGTCTGCCTGATCTTATCGACAAAGCGGAGGTCGTATTTCATGTTCGGCCCGAAAATCTCTCTGACATTCTCCGCCAGTTTCTTCAGGCTTGTCTCGGAAAAAGATCGCTCATCCTTGATGATGAAAAAATCGAGATGATCGTACTTGTCCTGAATGATTTGAACCTGTTTGAAACCAGGAATATGAATGACGAAGGTGTCCAGGATCGAAATGCCGAAAACCGGCCTCTTTTCCGGAGTATAGAGGAAGTCGGCGGTTCTGCCGGATACTTCTTTCAGTCGAGGAAGCCCTCGTCCGCAGGGACAGTATCCTTCGGTCATGATTCCGTAATCCCCGATTTCGTACCGTATCATCGGCATGGCACGATTAAGAAGATCGGTGATAATCAGGGGGCGGGGGAGAGAGGTATCGTCGCCGTCGAATTCGACATACAGCCCTTCGGCGAAAATATGCATTCCTTCGTGCATTTCGCATTCGCTGGAAATAATCGACAATTCCTCGCATCCGTAGCGATTGAATACCGGCGAAGCGAATACTTCTTCAATGACTGTTCGTTCCGAAGGATTCAATACCATGGCAGTGGTAATAATCCCCCGAAATTTCAAGCCGCTAATGTTATGTTCCCTGACATATTCGGCAAGCCTGAATATGGAATGAGCGTGCCCCATCATAACGGGGGGACGGAATTTTTTGATCTTTCTTATGAATGGCAGAATTTGCCCTTCATCGAATTTCAGGGTGTCGAGGTAAAAGGCTCGCTCGGTCAGTGCGTTGCGTATGCGTGCCTTGAACGGAATCTTCTTATCGGTATCCCCCCAGACCGCGGCGAGGTAGCCTCCGGGTAAATGGTTGGCCCAGGCATTATGACGCTGCGTTGCCGCTTTTTTGGCGCTGGTGGCATCGATGTCCATGTAGTTATGCAGGGGAACCCCGGTCGATCCGCCAGTCCTCTTATGTATGGTATTTTCGCGGTTGTACCCTTCCGTGAAGAGCTCATCGACGCTATTGCGGATATCGTCCTTGGTCAGATACGGGATTTTTTTCAAGTCCGCGAAATCTTTGAATGTCTCCGGATTGAATCCTGCATCATCGAATCGTTTGCGATAGAAGTTGTTTTCATTATAAGCCAGTCTAAGAATCGCCTTAAGTCGTTCCAATTGAAGGGCACTTATTTCATCGGGAGAAAAAAACTGGCTGGCATTAAGGGCTTTCAGGTGAGGCGCGATATTCAGTCCATCCCGGCGAATAAAATAATCGCGTGAGAAATTTTTAACCAGCGGCTTCAGCAGATCCATGTTCATTCAATCCTTCAAGTTTTTCCAGTCCGTTCATCCGGGCAATTACCAGTCCCGCGACTATGTACCATGTATCCCGCAAGAGAATGTGTCCGAAAACCCCTCCGATAAATAACCCCACGAGAATGGCATAACACGCTTTTCTATAAACCCCGAGATCTATAGTCATTTCTCTATTATTCGTCATACGATTTTTCGTCCCCTTTAACAACTTTATCATACGAAAGATAAGCAGCCCCCAAAAAAATGTTCCTGCCGCTCCCGTAGTCGATATCGTCTCGATATACAGGGAATGCGAATTCAGATACACTCCGCCGCGATCATGGTAGGCCGGCGCGAAAACTCCGATTCCCACCCCGAAGACCGGCTTCTCTATGAACATCTGCAATCCCGCTTTCCAGGCATCGAGTCTTCCCTGGCTGGAACCGTCGACGTTCGATGAAACGATACTTCCGTACCTCTCTTTGTACTGCCCGGGCAGGGCAAACCAGCTGGCGGTTGCAAATAGTATGATTACTATGATATAGGCGACCCGCTTTTTGGAAAACCAGGCATAGGCCAGAAATACGCCAATCATGGTCAGAACGCCGCTGCGGGACCCCGTAATGATAAGGGTTACCAGACAAATCACCGCCGCGACAATCATCAGGATTCGCGAAAAGAGGTGCTTGTACTTCATATAAAGATAAATCAGAAAAGGTATGGTCGTAGCCATATACATAGCCATGGAGTTGGCATGTTCACCGTAGGAAGTCGCTCCGCCGGTCCGCATGACCCCCTGGTTGAGGCGATAATTTCCGGTAAAATAGTTGAAGGCGGCTTCGATCCCGATAACGCTGGTCAATATGGTAATGAGCCAAATGGCGATTTGAAATCTTTTTTCGGTATCGACAAAGACCACGATGAAGTAATACAAAATGAATATCTTCACGAACTTCATGATCTCTTCATAGGAACCCATCTTCCATTCGGAAAAGACGAAACTGAAACCCAGGGCGATAAAGAATAAAAGGAATGCTTTGCTGACATTATCCAGAGGAAAACGGACACCTTTGCCGTTGATGGCACTGGCGATGGCAACGATTACCAGTAACAGGAGGCCGGTCAGCAGTTCCAGCCGCAGCGGAGCCAGCTCGGGAAATCGCTCTCCCGGTCGAAGGATGTATATCAGCATATACAGAATGAAACCGAAGTAGGGATAGCGAAGCACCAGGCCGAACACCAGTATCCCGGCGACCCCGCCGATCACGTAAAATGGGCTGAATAAAACGGACAGAAGGCCAAGTCCGGCCGCAATAAAGGCATAAACCGAATATAACACGAACCTGGTGGTGATAATCGCTCGCGGATTGAGTAACAATCGCGGCTGTTTGCTCTGTACATAGGACTTGTTCATATGGTCTTAAATGTAAAATAGCTCTTTCGGAGGCGTTATGAAAAAATCCCGGTGCCTCCTGTTTCCGACAAAATCTCTGGTTACAGTATATTTTACTCCCAGGAACCGGTAATGAATAATTTCCTTTTTTAATTTATAGCCGAGTTTTGGAAGAGAATGAAGGACAGGAGAATTTCCATCCTGGGCCATTTGAATAAGTTTGTTGGCTCCCTTCGAAAAGAGATAATCCGCCATATCGATCAAGGCCCTTTGGTATAACCCTTTGCCCCGCTCCGCAGGATCGGTCACAATCCCATATATATAATAATCATCGATGCCGGCCCTGTGAATGTACCCAGTTCCCTTTACGTAACAGGAACCGCGAAGTGCCCAATTGATATTGGCCGGTCGGGATCCCTCGAAAACACCGAAGCATATATTACTATTGTCGAAGCGCCGATATGATTCTTCAGGAGTAACTCCGGCAATCAGGCTGACTGCCGGCATCTCGTCCCTGAAGGCAATCCTGATTTGATAGTTCGTCGTGAGTTCGGTATTTGCCGCCGGCTTTTTATATTCCGCTTTTTCCATTTCGAATATGAAAGCCCTATCGAATTTAAAATATTTCCTCCCGAACAATCGCTGTAATAGACTTAAAATTGGTCTTAACATAATGGATTCAATATAACAATTTTTATTTTATAACACGGCGGCAGATATCGGCGAGTTTTTCCACCTGGCCCGAGGTTTCCAGGTCCGGAACGGAGCGCAGACCTTCAGTGTCCGTCCGTCCGTCTTTTTTCCGCGCCAGCCACTTATTGAAGGACTTATCCAGGTAGTCAATAATGGGCCTGATCTCCGGACTGGCTATGGCAATTCCGCAATTATAACGATTAATCAGGTTATGGATTTCGCCGGGTTGAGCGAATGCCATAATCGGGATATTGGTGATAATATATTCGCCCAGTTTACGCGGAATAGCCGCGGCTACGCCGGAATCGAAACCCTGGAATAACAGGAGTAAATCGGCATTGAAGGTTTCCTCGAGTGCCTCGCGCTGCGGAACCCATCCCCGCCGAACAACCACATCTTCCACTTCATTTTCTTTTAATACTCCGGAATATTCTTCAGCCCAATTACCGATGAATACCACTTGCATCCGGGCTCGCACTTCGGGCCTTTGTCTTACCCAATCCCGCAGTGCTTCGAAGAAAAACGCGGGCCCCCTTTGACGATAAAGGCTGCCAGTATAAACCATCGTAAATTTATCGTTGGGACAATTTTTCCGGGTGAGCTCTCGAAAATCATCGGGGTCCACGCCATTGGTGATTACTTCAATATCCTCGGGTCTTAAAAAATCATTGTCCTCTAACAGCTGCTGTTTGAAAGTCAATGTGTTAACGCAGATTGCGGCGGAATTTTTTAAAACCTTCAATTCATATTTCCGATTGCGACGCTGTAACCGGTCCGAAAGTCGCCGTTCCCCCGATTTGGTGTTTTGGGTCCAGAGGTCCCTGAAATCCACAATATGCGGCAGTCGAGAAGCGCGGGCCAGTCGGGAACCCAAGATATGGACCGAATGGGGGGGAGAAGATGAAAGGACGGCATCGATTGCGTTTTCACGGATAGCCTTCATTCCCGCCGCAATACCGGTCCAGCTCCAAAAGTACGCATTATCGGGAACGGTTAAATTCGCCCGGATTAATTTTTTCAGACCGCCTATAAATGATTTGCCCGGGGCCGGTTCAAGCCCCGATGCTAATGCCGATGCTGTTGGTGGCGTTTGCCGTTGATCTTTTTTTACCGGAGTTCCGCGCCATTTGAAAGGTTCAAGTGCAAAAGAATGGTAGACCTTTATATTTTCGGGGACTTCCTTGAATAAACCATCATCCTGGGACATGGTAGCGGGGCTTTTGGGAGTTAGTATAACCGGCTCGATGCCGAAATCGCGTAAGTATTTGCAGAATTTGAGGATTCGATAAACTCCGACCGCCACGAAAGGAGGCCAGACGTATGAAATTATTAAGATTTTTTTTCCGGTTACTTTTTCCATCTAAACCTTCGTGTTACTTATTTTTATAATCCGGGCACGGCCTTGCGAAAAAATCGCCATGGTCTTATTATAAATCGGGTTTTGATTCATAATTTGTTAGGCGTTTTTGATATTTAATTCACCGGACAATTTCGCGTTATTTAAATGCCGATAATAAGATATCAGGAAAACAGGGCTTTTATTAATTCCTTTCCAAGGAATTCTTCGATTTCGGCATTATTGCTTCCAACAACCGTAAAACGCGGCAGCGCAAAGCGGTCATTCCCCAGCAGTGGATAGTTGCAGAATCCCGGCCTGGTGATAAATCCCAGTTTGTAACCGGCTTCCGATGCCGCCGTCAAAACGTTTTCATTATATGAACCGGCAGGGTAACATATCGCTGTAATCTTTTTTCCCAGACGTTTTTCCAATTCTTTTCGCGAGTCTGTCATTTCCTGAAGGATTTCTTTCAGGCTCAGTTCCGCCAACTTATAGTGGTTAACTGAATGAGATTCGAATTCTATGCCTTTTTGTGCCAATTCCCTCTGTTGAAGCCATGTCAGGCATTTAATGCCGGTTCTTGACTTCGCCTCAATTTTACCTTCCAAAATTGTAAGAACGCCTTCTATTTCCTTTTGTGGATATTTGTCCAGGAAATTCACCATTGTTACGGCAGTTGACCTCTTTTCCGAAGCCGAATTTATGGAGCTGGCACCGATAAAATCCCGGACTTCTTTCGGCAATCCTTCTAATTTGGCCATACCCTCCCAGCTTTCTTCCGTAACATTGTCGAGTATTTCCGACAAACGGACATGCCAGAATTTCTTGTCGCTTTCCACGTATGCCGTGGGAGTAAACACTACCGCCGGAACTCCGTATTTATCAAGGATGGGAAAGGCCTGTTCGGCAAACTCGGAATCGGCATCATCAAAGGTAATTAGCGAGGAATGTCCTGAGAGTTTTTGGGAGCCGTTAATCATGGAGCGAAATTCGTCCAAATCGATAAACCTGAAATATCTCCCGATTATTTCCAGCTGGTTTTTAAGAATCCGACGGTCGATCCCTCGGTCGTAATTGAGAAGATATTCTCTTTCTGATAACCTGTCTACAACCCGGTGATAAGTGAATACAACCAATAGTTTCCGGGGATAAATAAATAGCAGAAATCTAATAAACAAATGCCATATATGCAGTCGGCGCATAATTATCAGGAATATCTTTTTCATGAATGGCGTTATCTACGATTGGAGCCGAAAACGTTCATCCGGACTATTGTACATCATTGTCTCCCGCCGAAAAATGCCAGTTAGATTGTTCAAAAATTCGGTCATAATAAGAGGAGGATTGGTCGGCAAAAAGAATTATCGCCCGCTGGTCCGGACGCATTTTGAAACCGAAGTCACGGAATTTTTGTTGATATTGAGTATTTCCAAAATGAGTCAAGATTACTCTGTCGACAGGCTCTCCTCGCATATAAAGCAGGAAACTGGATATCAAAGGATCAAGGCAATCGGGCATTTTTCCGCCGTAGAAATCTCCGATTTCCACTATGGAACCTTCAACCCAATAGGTAAGATAAGAAACCAGTTTTCCCTCGTCTTTTTCGAACAGGGCAAATGTCTTAAACTTTGTGAAAGGGCACTGCGTAAAGCGCCAATTAAGATAATCCGCCGATCGCTCACCCATTAAGAAATAATTCTTCTGCGACCTCTTCCATAAATCATCGAAGCGGCTGTCGAATGAATCCAAAATCTCAAACTTATACCTGTTTTCATTTCTAAATCGATTTTCTTTGGCCGACGTCCGAATTATAAAATCGATCGGACCCGAGAGGATTCTGGAAATGAAATCCAAGGGCACGACTTTTTTAACAAACGCCTTCGAATGGAGAATTCGCGTGGTTCTTCTTATTCGCCCCAGGATAGTATATCCCGCTTTCAGGGTGATCCTGAGGGAACGGTCATTGGGAGTTCCAAGCAAGAAGGCGTAGTTGGCCTTTCCCATGTAATTCATCATTTCCTTTCGGAGATTCATGGCCAGGCCATGTTGACGGTGTTCCTTGCTGACTCCCAGGTCTCCCCCAAGCCCCGCCAGATGCTCCTTGCCATCAATTGCGAATCGTCGGGGAAAACAAGCGATCGCTCCTACGATTTCTTCGTCTTCAATGGTTTCGGCCACCCAGCAATCGGCTTCTCCTCTGGGGTTATTCATATAAAACCAGTCGTATTTTTCTTCCTGCCAGCCGGGAAAATTAGTCTTCCAAAAAGCAATAATTCCCTCTCGGTCTTCGACCATATCTGCCTTGCGTATTTTGTATTCCACTCTGCTTATACCCCTGAGAATGCTATTGTGCGAACAATGAGAATTAATTTAGGAATTAAAATATCGGGGAAAAGAATTATCTTCTATTTGTATTCAAATATCGATTGGATGCCAATTATCTCAATCTACCCACCCGTTACTTAAGCAAAACCATTCTTTTGGTGGAGGTATAAGTCTCGGTCTTCAGACGATAGAAATAAACCCCGCTGCCTACCCGGTTCCCGCGGCTATCAGTTCCGGTCCACGTAAAAGAATGTTCGCCGACCGCCAGCGTTTGATCGGCGAGGGTTTTAACGTGCCTTCCCAGGATGTCGAATATATCCAACGAGATTTCGGTCCTTTCGGGCAGCGAAAAAGCGATGGTGGTTTCAGGATTGAAGGGATTGGGGCGATTCTGGTGCAGTTCGAATATACCCGGCAATTTCGATTCTCCGGGTGAATCGGGAGCGTCGGTCGGTCCGACCATTATCTTCGCGCAGTATACCTGATAATCGGAAGAGCCGAGGTCGCTGTACCAAAAGACCGGAATATAATCGCAGCCGGACGGAACCTGCATGGCGGTATTAGGATGACGGTTGGTAGTGTTTTCCGGATGAATGGAAACGGTCTGCGGTGCACTCCAGGATTGCTCCGTCTGCGACCATACTCTCATGATGATTTCGGCCGACGCCGCATCGGCGGCAATCTGCTTACGGTAGAACAGGTAGAGTTTATCGCCGTGCGCCGAGGAGGTGGTTTCCCAGTCGATGCCCGAAGTATAGGGGGAATTATCGACGACGCTATGATTCCATGAGCCGGTCCCGTTATTGTACGGTTTCCAGTAATGGTACAGGTTATTCCCGAAACCGAAAACGAGGTGGAAATAATTCCCCTGCAGGACATTGTGTGTGAAAGCCCGGTCGTTATTGACATCTCCGGCGTAGATCTGGGCATCCGGTTTCTCTTCGAAGGCCGTCCCGTTCCAGAGATAATATTTGTACCCCATCGTACTGTTTATATACAGCACTACCAGGGCCGGATTTCCGTTGACATATGGCATGGAACCGATCCGAACATTGTTAAATCCGGTGGGATCGGCGGTCCCTTCGTGCCAGGTGCTCCCTCCGTTGTCGGTGTATTCGTATCTGACATTTTCCGACGCGACTTCCCCCTGACGAGTGAAAACCCAGACGCGGTTATTGCCGGGCTGCACCATGACATTGGCACGGGGGTTGTCTCCGGTGGAATGAATTACCTGATTGGGGCCGGCATCATCGGTAGTCCGGCCGGGATACTCGATCCTGGTGAATTCGATATTGCCGCCGTCGGGGCTGACCGTGTAGATATTCCCGCTGGCGTCTCCGGCCAGCGAGGTATGATAATCGGAAGAGTAATTCGAAGATATCATGATTCCGGTGCTGTTCCAGGTGCTGCCGCTGTCGGTGGAATACATGAGTTGATCTCCGGTGGCGCCCCAATTCCCCAAACCCAGCCAAAGCAAATTGTGATTTTGGGGATGCATAAACGCTTTCCAGCGAGGGATCGACATGGTTCCTCCGGTTTCTCTGGTGATGGTCACCTTGACCGGCGTTTGAACCACCTGCGCGGAAGAACCCTCCGGTATTAGTCCGAATAATAAAATCGTATAAACTGTAAAAATAAGGTTTTTCATGGCAATTTCTATTCTTGGTTACTCCTATTATAATCGGGTGAAATTGTTAAAATTATATAAAAATAATCCACTTTTTGACAATTCGGGCCGTTTTAACGGTTGAACGATTCAAATGCTTAAAATGCCGATATTATTCAGCGTATTAATTTGACTATGAGTGAAAACCGCGAACATACTGCCTGAAATAATGTTAAAAGAATAAATCAATTTCGACGAATATAGTAAAATGTGCAACATTGGCGTTTAACCGACGAACTTAGTGTACTAACCTGAGGTAATACAATGGCTTACAGAATCGGTGTGCTGGGCGGAATGGGCCCTCTGGCTACTCAATATTTCCTGGATATTTTCTTCGAACGCTTCGTCCGTGAAATGAAACCGAAAAATGATCAGGATTTTCCGGATATGACCATACTTATGGAGTGTTCTACACCGGACCGGACAACATCAATAAAAAACGGCGATAATCAGGCGGCATTGAGAATAAACGGGGATTTGGCCCGGCTGATCAAAGATGGTTGTGAATCCATCGTGGTCCCCTGTATTACCGGGCATTCCATGATTGAAGACCGCTTTTTCGAAAGGGCCGTAATAGATCTCAGGCGGGCCGCCATCAATGAATTCTCAAATCATCGCGGAAAAAAAGTGGGAATAATGGCCACCGACGGCTCGATCATGACCAATGTTTTCAAGCCCCTGGAGGATCATTTCGAACTGGTATATCCCGATGCGGAACTGCAAAAAGAGGTCATGAAAGTAATTTATGATTCCAAGGGAGATGACCTCAGCCCCAAAAAAAGTCTTGGCATATTCGAACGAATAAAGAGGAAAATGAAGAATAAAGGGGCTGAATTATACCTGGCTGGATGCACGGAGATCGAGATGTTTGCCGGCAAGCATCGGCTGATGGACAGAATGATAATGCCTATGAACTGCCTGTGCTCGGAACTGCTTTCGAAGATTAAAGCACAGAATTCGATTGTTAATTCCGTTCAGAACTTTTATTATTTCGGAAATTGGCTCTTTAAACGGAATAAATTAATCGTATGCCTGGCATTTACGGGTTTATTTTAAAGAAACGGCATGACCGGAGTTATGCCGAGAACCTGATCAAGCGGATGGGGCGCTTACAGCGTCATAACGAAAATTACCGCATCAGAGAACATTTTGAAGATTGGTATGGGCTGGGAGAAATCGGCATCCCTCAGGCCGATTTCATCAAACTCAAACACGATTCGGAATCCGCGATAACCGTTGCCCACGACGGATATGTCTACGGGACGGGAGGCGGCCATGCTTTCCCGAAGGCCGAACAAATCGACTGCTTCCCGCTTTATTTCAAGCAGGATCGCAGAAATATCCCCTCTTATTTCAACGGCTCGTTTAACGCCGCCTGTTTCGATAACCGCGAAAAGGAAGCGGTGATATTCAACGACCGCTTCGGACACCGGATTTTATACTACTACGAAACCGAGGATATCTTCCTGTTTGCTTCGGAATTCAAAGCCTTTTACGCCTGCGAGGAATTCCGCGCGGAGGTAAACCGCGACTGCGTCAAAGATTTTTTCAATTATACTTTTCCCATGGGGGTCAAGACTTTCCTGGCGGGAGTCACACGGCTCCGCTGGGGACACCGTATCGACTTCCATGATGGGAATATCACCATAAAGCCATATCATGAATTCGAATTCGTCAATGAATCGACCAAAAGTATCGATCAATTCATCGATGAGGGTTATGCCTTATATCAGGACAATCTGAAACGGCAGACGGTCGGCTGTGACAGCATCGTAATCCCGCTTTCGGGAGGACTCGATTCCCGGATGGTGATCGGCCACGCGGCACAATCGGAATTGCCGGTGTATGCGTACACGCACGGGACCAAAGGGTGTCTCGATGAAGTGGCCGCGAAGAAGGCGGCGAAGGCCGCCGGTTTGATGAACCATAGCCTGGTTGAAATAGATCCGCAATGGGTAACCCAATATGCCGAATCCCTGATATTCCTTACGGGGGGAGTCATCCCGACTGTACCGGTAGTACTGCTCGGAGTGGTCAGGCAGTACAATCATGATCCCGTTAAGACTGCCCTGCTGAACGGCATCTCGGGGAGGACGGCTTTCGCTTACGGTTATTTCAATACCGGGGATATTCGGAAAGACGTTACCCGTCAGGAAAAGATCCGGAAATTGCGCCGGCCCTTGTTCGCCGACACCGTCGACGACAGCTATTACGCCATGTTCACCCCGGATTTCATATTGGAAGCCAAAGAAAGTTACGACAGGGTTATTGGGGAAGAACTGGACAAGCATAAAGATATTTCGGAATTCTTCTGCCACCAGCGGGATTTGTTTATGCTTGAAAACCGGTTCCGGCGGCAGTTCGACCTGGTCGATGTCAATCGCTATTTCTGGCACGACCATATGGCGCTGGAGGACAGCCGAACCCTCGATTTCTATATGTCTGTCCCCCCGAATTTGAAGGTCTATCCCGCCCGAGCCATGCTGGTGGAAGGGCTTAAGAGGAAATTCCCGCACCTGGCCGCGGTACAAACTCAGAATACCGGCGTAAGCCTGTTCGAAACCCGGTCGGCATTCGGTAAGAAGATGGATAAATTATTTAAGAAGGCTGCGTACTATTCCGAACGGCTGACTCGGGGTCTCCTGAAATTCCCCAATAAAACCACCTACGTTAATTTCAATCAATGGTACCGCGAATATCCGCAAATCAGGGAAATGTTCGAAGACACCCTGCTCGATTCCCGGACTTTATCTCGGGGATATTTCAATAAAAGACGAATCGAAGAGATTCTGATACGCCAGCGTCGCGGGGGCAATTCCTATAATGACCTGGCCCTGTTGTTAACCTTTGAGCTTTTCTGCCGGATTTACATCGATTCCCGCGACTTCAGCCGTTTCCTGGTCAGGGAAAAATAGGGACTACGGTGAAAGTACTCTTCGCAGGTGATTTGTCGTTCGCATGGGGACCCAAACCGGGCCTGGCCGGCCGGATCCAGAATGCTCTGTCATTCGGCTTGCACCGTGATAAGGAATTGATGTCAGAACTCGACCGGGCCTGCGGGCTTTCGGGGATCGAAGCAATGCTGAAGAAAGCCGAGATTCGTTTGCAGGCGGAACGCATGGCCGCCGGATTGCGGGATCGAATAGCCGAAACTGATTTGTTCTGTGTCAACCTGGAATGCGCCTTGAGCGGGCGGGGAGAGGCGCTCGAGGAAAAACGTTTCAAACTGAAGGCCCTCCCGCACTATTTTCACGCCTTGAAAGAATTGAATGTCGGGGCGGTTTGCCTGGCGAATAATCATATCCTGGATTTTGGTCCGGATGGGCTTGCGGACACGGTCGGGCTGCTGGAACGAACCGGGATTCCCTATTGCGGACTGCGCCGGAACGAAGAACGACTGCAGAAGCCGTTGATATTGCGAAGGGGAACGGAAGAAGTCGCACTGCTGAATTATGTCGCCCCCGAAATTATCGATCCCGACCCGGAATTGTTTTTCCGTCATGATCCCTGTCCCTTTCCTTTGATACCGGAAAACGTCCTCGGCGATATAGAAGAACATTCGGCGAAAACACCGGTAGTCGTCGTTCTGCATTGGGGCGAAGAATGGAGTTTTCTAGAAAGTGAAAAGATGATTTCATTCGCACGACAATGTATCGAGAACGGCGCCTCGGCGGTGGTCAGTCATCATACCCATTTGCCCGGAGGAATCGAAGAATATAAGGGAAGGCCGATTTCTTATGGGCTGGGGAATTTGTTTATGTCGCTGCCTCCTTTTTCCGGAAGACGGGCTTTCCGGAGATTATTGATGCAACTGGAATTTTCCGGTGGGAAATTGACCGGCTACGAATTCATACCCGTGATTTCGGATATCGACGGCTACCCCGTTATTTCTCCGGTATTCAAGATCGAATCATTTTCAGAGGGGTATTTCCCGGCCGGTTTCGTTTCGTCGTCGGCTCCGGTTTTCGACAGCCTTAATGAGTTCCATAAAGCATCGGCGATGATAAGAACCGATGGCCGGGAAGAAATGCTGGAATGGAAAAACGACTATTTGAATCTGTTCGAAATCATTCAGGGGAAACTCCCGATCGCACCGGGATGGCGGCGTACCGACGGTTCCTGGAACGGTATCGCCTGTTCCCGGGAATTGATGGGAGGGGAATATGCTCAGACCAATATCATTCATATGAGCGGCGATGTCGAGATTGAAATTCGTTTTAATCCCGCGTTGAATTGCAGCAAATATAAATTGCTTTTGGGTTACCCCCAGTGGTTCAGGCCGCGTGAGGAATTCGCGATCCCGGAACTGGCCCTTTCGTCCGGCGCACAGAAAGTATTTCAATTGAACCGCAATCTTCCGGACCTCGACTGGAAAATCATCGAATTGGAAATGCCGGCGAATTCTGGCGGCGATATTGTCCTGAGATTCAAGGGGTCAAAAGATAAGTTTTCATATTTGGCCTGGCGGCTCCTGGGTTTCTAGCCGCGGCAATCACAATCAGTGAATTGATATCCGGCGGTTTTCCGGATTTTCATGGTATGTAGAATCCCGGCGACCTCGGCACTTAAGGGACCGGCGGCTTTTTCCGAAATTTCGGGATGAATTTGGCGATAAAAGGGCGAACCAGATCCCAGCCCTTTTTCAATTCGTCCGGCTCGAAAAATCCTATCAGATATAGAATAAGCGGATAACTCAGGCAGGAAAGCGACTTGAGGATTACATTGGCGTACAGGTGGCCTGTGTCGATCATATTTATGGGGAAGTACAGGACAATTCCAAGAACGCTGGCCTTTATGAATCTTCCCCATTCAATAATGATTTTGACCAACTTATTGCTGACCCAGAAAAGCAGTACATCCTTAATCGCAAAACTGATCAGAGTGGCATACGCGGCGCCAAACATATCGTAAGTCTTTATCATGAAGTAGTTCAGGATCAGATTTATGGTCGCCGTTACAATATTGATATACATAATATATTTGGTTTTCTTCTCTATCATGATACCAATATTGAAATGCATTTGAAAATTGGAGAGAATATATGAAAGTGTTATAATCGGGACGACCTGGTAAGCATTCCAGTACGATTCTTCCGCCATAATTTTAATGACGTCTTTAGTGACGACAGAAATACCCAAGCCGATGAAATATAGGAGGACCGCGAAGTATGTGAAGATCTTTGCAAAGGTCCTTTCCGAATCACCGCGCTTAAACATTTCATAACGACGGGGAACCCATACCTTGGCGAAGGGCGCCCCTACGAATTCATTTATCAATATCCCGAATCGATATCCCAGGGTATAAAGGCCGGTCAAAGCAAGCCCGGAAAAATAATTCACGAAGTAGCGATCGGACACATTAATGATATAAGCCATAAAGTTGGAGGGAATCAAAGGCAGCCCGAAGTAAAACATCTCCTTGAATTTATCTTTGGAAAATTTTAATCCGGTCTCACGTAAGGTATACGGCATCAGAAAAAGGAAAAGCGCCGCATTTGAAACAAGAGTCGATAATAGAATCCCTTTTATCCCCATTTCCATATAAACAATGAAGCCAATGTTCAACGAAAGCTGCATTACCAAACGGATTACGGAAACGGTCATTAGGGTGAATGAGCGGAGTCTTACCCGAAGGTAGGTAAAAACGACCTTGATATACATATCAAGAGCCAGCCCCAACAACGCCAGGACCAAAAGGCCGGTGTATTCGGGGCCGTTGAAAATCAATACCGTGATAGGTTTGGCAAATGCAATCAGTATGGCAATAATGACGGTCGAGCCGATTCCGAAACCGTAAAACGCAGTGGTCACCACTTTATTGCGTTCTGCCTGGTCATCCGAATCATAATAAAAGCGGCTAAGGGCTGTGTTTATGCCCATCTCCAGGACGATGCCGATGAACGCGGTGGTGAAATATAAAAGGTCCGCCACCCCGTAATCGGCCGGCGCGAGGTAATGGGTATAGAGGGGGAGGAGGACGAACGATACCACCCTGTTAAGGATATTCGAAAGCCCGTAGACGCTAGAGTGCCGTGAAAGGAGTTTCAGCTCCTTGCCGACACTTTGCGATTGACGAGCGGCGATATTTTCGGCGCGCTCCCGCTCCGGTGAATTGCGTTCGTTCAATCAAGAATCCTGCGGTTGATTGTTTTCGGGAGTCTTGTTTTCCCTGGTACCGATAACCCGAGCGGGATTACCGGCAAGAATTTTGAATGGAGCGATCGTTTTACCGCCGACGACCGATCCGGCCGAAATGATACAGCCGTCGCCGATAACCGCTCCGGGCATGATAAAGGCATTGGCGCCGATCCAGACATTATTGCCTATCACGACTTTCTTGTATTCGAACCCCTGGTTTATAATCGGGACATCGACCGCTTCGAATTTATGGTTGGCCGACCAGATCATCACTCCCGGGCCGAGGATAGTATTATCCCCCAGCTCGACCCCTCCGGCAGCCTGTATAATATTCTTTTCGCCGATATGGACATTCTCTCCCAGGAACAGATTTCCGATATTGCGAATTCTGACATCCATATGAATCGTAGCATATTTCCCGGCTTTGCCGAAGAATTTCCGGTAGATTCTCCAGCGCAGTTTCCGGCCGAATCTCCCTGGAACGTCAATCAAAAGTGCCTGCCAGTATTGAAAACGGGTATTCCGGCTCTTGAGATCCCAATATAGCTGTCTGAGAAGCCCGGGGCTCTCCTGTTCCATGAATTCTCCTTAAAGTTCCTTCTATCCGACTATCCCACTAATTCGGAAAACCTTACGCGAATTTTAGGCCATTTATTTTCGTTGCCGGATATCCTCTTTTATATAAATATCCATCGACGTATTGACAATTTCGTAAAGATTATGATACGCCGGTTCGATTTAATAGTATGACAGTTAAATGTTTATTTTCAATATTTTTTTCTTTCGGAATTCCGGCGATTCCGGCATTATTTTGGCATAGGGCCCAAAAAAAGCGGAAGGAAATGGGGAATATATGAAAAGAATGATTTTGGTAACGGTTTATTTGGCGAGTATCCTGGCGGCAGCGGCCTTGACCGTATATTCCGATGAATTGAGCGCTCCCATCGTGGCAACGACTTTCAAGGCCGACCGCGGGACGATGGGGATCCCCCGCTGGAAAGGATATATGGACCAGGCCAATCCGAATCATTTCTGGATGAGCTATGCCAACGCGGGTTCGACTCTGGGGAATATTAATTATACCACTGACGGCGGTTTGACCTGGAGTTCCGATGTTATTCAGGTCGATTTTTACGGCTATCTGGATTTCCATACATCCTTGTACGGGCGCAACGGAGAGCTGTTTTTTACGTGGCCCGGGCGGGACTATGTTTGTTTCAGAAAATTCAATGCTCCGGCCCACAGCGAGGCGGATCGCGATCCGGTCCATGAATTCAGTTATACCTCCAACCTTTTTCGCTCGAATATCATGGTCCAGGATAACGGGCGAATCTGGGTTTTTACCAGATCGAGCGACAATGCCGCCGAAAATGTGAAATATAATTATTCCGACGATGACGGGGAAACCTGGACCAACGGTATTGCCTACTCTACCAATTACGACCAGATAAGAATCGGTTCCATGCCGTACGTTAATGGTCAGCCGGCGCTGGTGGTTCTTTATCTTGGCAATTCTCGCGGATACGAGTATTATCTCTGGAACGGCACCAGTTTCGAACGTAAGGCCGATGCTTCGATTTACGCCGGCAACGTCCAGATGGATCGCGCGTTCACTCATAATGTCATTGCGGGTCAATACATGCATCTGATTTTCGGTTACAATAACGATTTGCACCATTGCTGGAAGGCGTACAACAATGGAACCGGTTCATGGAATCATGAAATTATCGAAAGCTCGCCCAATACCGACGGGATGGATTGGTACCCGATTTCTACCGTAAGGGGAAACGATTTGTATATTTTTTACTGTGTCTGGCAAACCGCCGATGAAAATTCTTCGCAGGTTTATTATCGCAAATGGTCGCAGGGCAGCCAATCCTGGACCGCCGCCGAACTGGTGTCGACCGGCCTGGCGGGGCAGAGGAATCTTCAACCGAATACCTGCCCGACGGTTCCGATGAGTTCCGACTATATACCGGTTTACTGGCAGAGCGGCCTGACCACGACTTATGATATAAATTATTGCCGGATAAATCTCGGCCCGTCGGTTCCTGATACCGTGGCGCCCGCGGCGATTATGGATTTAAGAACCGATTGAGGACTCAGTCGAAATAGTCGGATAAATATTCCACGATTCTGAAAGCGGTCTTTCCATCCCATTTTTCCGGGATACGGCCGCTTTTTGATTTTCCGCCGAGGGATTTTTGTGCAGCTTCAAGGATTTTCTGGGGATCGACTCCGGTTATTATATTGCTGCCGACTTCAACCGTCACCGGACGCTCGGTATTTTCCCTCATGGTAATGCAGGGAATGTTCAGGTAGGTGGTTTCTTCCTGAATGCCTCCGGAATCGGTCAACACCAGGCGGGCTTCCGACTGCAGCCTTAAGAAATCGAGGTATCCCAGCGGTTCGATCACCCGAATCGCCTTGGAATCCATTTTATCGAATAACCCGAAAGCCTCCATATTCTTCTTTGTCCGGGGATGGCAGGGGAATATTATCGGGCAAACCTTCCCGATTTGATTGAATACCGTAATCAGACTGGACAGGATTTCCTCGTTATCGACATTGGCCGGGCGGTGCATGGTCATGGCAATATATTGTTTTGACCGAATACCCAACTCGTCCAAAAGAGTGGATTTCCGGGCGGCTTCAAGATGGGTAATCAGGGAATCGATCATGATATTCCCCACGAAGACGGTCTTTTCGTCCGGGACCCCTTCATTTTTCAAGTTTATGGTCCCCGAAGGCTCGGAAATAAATAGAATATCCGACAGGCGGTCGGTAACGATACGGTTAATTTCTTCCGGCATGGCAATATCGAAACTCCGCAAGCCGGCCTCGACATGTGCAATTTTTATACAGAGCTTGGCCGCGACTATGGCCGCCGCCATGGTGGAATTGACATCTCCGAAGACTATTATCATGTCCGGCGGTTGTTTAATCCAGAGCTCTTCCAGCGATGTCATTATCTTGGCGGTCTGAACGGCGTGGGTTCCGGAACCGACCCCCAGATACACGTCGGGCTGGGGCATTTTCAGTTCATCGAAGAAAAGTTGTGACAGCTTCGCATCGTAATGCTGGCCGCTGTGGATCAATCTCGGTTGGAATTTATCGGGTTGCTTGCGGAATTCTTCCATCAGGGGAGCGGCTTTCATGAAATTAGGGCGGGCTCCGACTACCAGGTCCAGTCTCTTGGGCATAGGGAATCTTTCTTTGGCTATCCGTTTCTAAATTATATCGTAAAATACGGGGTTTTCGCCAGCCTGCTTGTATAAAACAGCTCCATTTTGAAAACCGTCCGATTATGCAAAATCCATAGTCATAAGTCAATCAATACTGTCTGCCGGGGCGTAATGCTACGGATATTAACAACAATTGGAGCGATTTGCCGTCGGTTGAAACCCCGAAACCGCTATTTTAGATTTGAATTAAAATCCCGATATAGTATATTGCAGCGGGCCAACGGCGTGAATTGACTTTTAATCCTACCGATAATCTGGAAAAG
Source organism: Candidatus Zixiibacteriota bacterium (assembly GCA_041306185.1). Lineage (GTDB taxonomy): Bacteria > Zixibacteria > MSB-5A5 > GN15 > PGXB01 > JBFZFV01. Next base: position 80,000 of record JBFZFV010000091.1, on the reverse strand, counting down.
ATATGTTTGAACCAAAACTCGATCAGAATCAGAGCAATGCGGACCTGATAGCGGCCGGTGAGCGGGCCGAGGAAATCCGCAGGCTGTCAAAAGACTGGCATTCCTGGACCCTTACCAACTCCCAGATGTGCGATCTGGAAATGCTATTGAATCGAGCCTTTGCTCCTCTCGAAGGCTTTCTCTCCCGGAACGACTATGAATCGGTTTTAAAAGCTTATCGCCTTGCCAACGGACACCTTTGGCCGATCCCGATCACCCTGGATGTGACCGAAGAGTTGGCCGGGGCCGTTAAAGAGGGGGAGACCATTGCTCTTCGCAATGCCGAAGGAGTGATGCTGGCGGCATTGACCGTCCAGTCGATCTGGAAGCCCGACAAAAGTGCCGAAGCCAATACCCTGTATAACACCGAAGATACTTCTCACCCCGGTGTTGCCAAGCTGTTTTCATCCAATCCCTTTTATATCGGAGGAACGGTCGAAGGTGCGCAGCTTCCGCCACATTATGATTTTATTTCGTTGCGGCTGACTCCGGAACAGACCCGGGCCGAATTCGCCCGTCTGGGCTGGCGGAAAGTAATTTCGTTTCAGGTCAGGAATGTTATTCATAAGACCCGTTACGATTTTTCGTTGCGAGCGGCGAAAAACCTCGGCGCCAATCTTTTCATCCATCCGGTGGTGGGAGCCGATGATCCCTGGGATAACGATCATTACACCCGGATCCGCTGTTACCAGGAAGCTATGAAATATTATCCCCAGCCGACTGTCCGCATGGGCCTGTTGCCTCTGGCGGTTCGCTATGCCGGGACGCGCGAGGCGATCTGGCGGGGGCTAATCGCCAAAAATTACGGATGCACGCACTTCTTTATCGATCATGACCTGGCAACGGAAGATCACGACTACCTCGGCGGAGCATTCAGCGAGCCCAAAATCGATCCAGAAATCCTCGGCAAGGCTCAGGAGGAAATGGGGATCCAGATGGTCCCCTATCAGCCGCTGGTTTATGTGGAAGATTATGATGCCTATATTCCGGAAGACAAAGTCCCCGATAATGTCCGGGTGCTGCGCCTGACCGGCAGGGAATTGCGGGAACGGCTTGCCGACGGACGATTGATACCGGAATGGTTTACATTTAAAGAAGTCACTGCTCAATTGAGAATGGCACATCCGCCCCGTCACCAGCAAGGATTTACGGTATTTTTTACCGGTTTGTCCGGGGCGGGCAAATCCACCATCGCCAACGTGGTCCTGGTTAAATTGCTTCAGATGGGGGATCGCCCGGTCACCCTGCTCGACGGCGATATTGTCAGGCGGCATCTCTCCTCGGAATTGAATTTTTCGCGGGAACACCGGGATATCAATATCCGCAGAATCGGCTTCGTGGCTTCGGAAATCACCAAGAACGGCGGTATCGCCATCTGCGCTCCCATTGCACCGTACAACCAGGTTCGTGAAGAGGTCCGCCGCATGGTGGAAAAAGGAGGGGGTTTTATCCTGGTGCATGTGGCCACTCCGCTGGAAACCTGTGAAGAGCGGGACCGCAAAGGGCTTTATGCCAAAGCCAGGGCCGGGCTTATCAAAGGCTTTACGGGGATTTCCGACCCATACGAACTACCGGAAAATGCCGATTTGGTGATCGATACCACCAATCTCTCACCGTACGAAGCGGCCCAGGAAGTTATCCTGCACCTGGAACAAAAGGGATATATCGGGGCTAACCGCAACCCGGGTTAAGAAAGGCAAAGGTCAATGTCGAAAGATTATTCCCGAATTCTGGATAAAATAAACCGTGCCCTCGATGAATCGGTCAAGGCCCTCAAACGGTTCAAATCCGGAGATATTGCCGCCGAGGAAAAGACCAGCGGCGACCCCGTTACCGATGCCGATTTGCTGGTCGACAAGATTCTTAAGCAATACTTACCGGAAGACGGCGACGGCTGGCTTTCGGAAGAAACCCGCGACGATTTATCCCGCCTCGATAAAAGGCACGTATGGATTGTCGACCCGCTTGACGGCACCAGGGAATTTGTCAAAGGCATTCCCGAATGGGTAGTGTCAATCGGGTATGTCGAGGATGGCAAAGCCGTGGCCGGAGGGATGTGCAATCCCGATACCGGAGAACGGTTCCTTGGAGCGGTGGGACACGGTGTTTACTACAACGGTGAGAAGGCTAAAATGAGTCCCAAAACTACCCTTGAAGGTGCGGTGGTTCCGGCCAGCCGCAGTGAAGTTCGGCGCGGGGAATGGGAAAAATTCGAACACGGTCCCATCACCGTTAAGCCGATGGGTTCTGTGGCATACAAGCTGGCTTTGCTTTCGGTGGGGAAAGTCGACGCCAACTGGACCCTGGTCCCGAAACATGAATGGGATGTCGCGGCCGGAGTGGCCCTGGTTGAAGCCGCGGGAGGATTTGCCCTGCTTAAAAATGGAAAGCCTCCTGTCTTCAACGGAAAAGATACCCTGATATCCGGGCTGTGGGCCGGCCCGGCGCAATTGCATGATGCCTTAAAAAAACTGCTCGAACCCTATCTGGAATTGGATTAGACTACAGCCAGAAGTTTTCTCCGAACCGCTCGACCATTTTGCTCAACAGCTTTTCGTGCATTTCTTTGGCCTTCTCGGGGTCGATCGCCTGCGTTTTCATGTGAGGAACCCGGTTACTTCGGGTTCCGACCACTTCTTCGAGCTTTTCCGGAATATAAGACACACCGAGGTTGTCGAACATTTCTATCAGTTTGACGCGATCGTTCATGTCGTCGGTATGCATGGTATGCCAGCGGACATTCGGGTATTTTTCTTTGTATTTTTTGACCCTGGTATGTAATTCGTACCAGTACCACAGGCATTTATAGAAGGGGTCTTTGAATTCGCCGTCCTGATACAGCAAATCGTCCATCTTAACGAAATTGTTTTCGTTTTTGGGATCGATTGCGTAGACGATACCGCGCGGGGTCGTGTCGGGAATCGATTCGATCGAGAAGAAAGACGACGCCACGCTGACCGGATTTCTGAAGACATGGATAATTCGGATTTTGTCTTTGAAGTACTCGATAGCCAGGTCGGCGAAATTTTTGATGAACTGGTGATTGGTTTCAACATAGTAGCGATGCCCGATGGCATTGCGCTTGATGTTGATGCATTTCTTGGTATAGAATAATTTCCTGAAATACTCCCGACGTTCTTCTCCTTCGGGGATATAGCCCAAATCGGGGAAATGGTTGAACATGATCGGGTATGGTTCATGATAGGTCACGGCATTGTCGGCGGCTTCGAAAACCCGGGCCAGGCTCTTGGAGCCGCTGCGGCCGGTTGTCGCCATAAAAATATAGGCCTCGACATCGCGTGTCCGGAAGTTTACGTATTTTTCCGCCAGCGCGACAGATATCGGATTGTACTTCAGCAGTTCTTTCACTATTTCTTATTCTTTCAAAAATGGTGTTGTAATAATCTAATCGACAGGGAGGAAGGAAGCAACTTTAATCGGATTTCCTCACTGCCTATAAATTCTTCTCGTAAAATACGCCCAAAAACTTCAATAAATTACGGGAATTCCAGTAATTTTATATGAATTTTGTTTCATATCGATTCCAGCAAACTTAATTTAGGTTCATGACAGAAGCGGCATTTCTTAAAGACCTGGTAATCGTTTTCGCGGTCGGGGTCCTGGTGGTGGCCGTTCTTAATCGCGTAAAAATACCGGCCATTACCGGTTTCATCGTTGCGGGAATGCTTATTGGCCCCGATGGATTGGGCCTTATCGGTGACAGCCATAAAGTGGAGGTTCTGGCCGAAATCGGCGTAGCCCTGCTCCTTTTTGGCATCGGGCTGGAATTATCGCTCGATAAAATCAAGCGGCTCTGGCGACCGACCATGGTCGGAGGGACCATCCAGGTTGGGCTGACCCTTATTGTGGTAATTCTCATCGCCGGATTTTTCGAAATCGAAGTCAATTCCGCGATTTTTATCGGTTTCCTGGTGGCGGTTTCAAGTACTGCCATCGTTCTGAGGGGATTGGAACAGCGGGGAGAAATCGACGCTCCCCACGGGCGCTTAACCCTCGGTATCCTGATTTTCCAGGATATGTGCGTGGTTCCGATGATGCTGATGATTCCCATCCTGGGGGGTGAAGCGAGGAGTCTTGGGGAAATCGGACTGATTATCGGCAAATCCGTGCTTCTGGTGGGAATCGTCTTGCTTGCTTCAAAAGTGGCCGTTCCGAGGATTCTTCGTCTGGTTGCCATGACCCGGCAGCGTCAGTTATTCATTATGAGTGTTCTGCTGATCTGCCTGGGGACCGCCTGGCTGACTTCATATGCCGGAATATCGTTAGCCCTCGGAGCATTCCTTGCCGGTATAGTCGTGGCCGGCTCGGAATTCCGCCAGCAGGCCATGGCTGAATTGATCTCTTTCAAAGAATTGTTCACCAGTCTCTTTTTTGTTGCCGTTGGAATGCTTTTGGTCCCGGAATTTATTACGGGGAACATCTGGAGTATCCTCCTGTTATTGGCCGGAATTCTGGTGGGGAAATTCCTGATCGTTTTTGCCACCGCCCTGATTCTCCGGTTGCCGCTCAGGGTGGCCGTGCTATCGGCGGCTTCTCTGGCGCAGGTCGGAGAATTCTCATTTATGCTGATTGGAGCTTCGAAAGGTTTCGGTTTGCTGGATGATGCCGTTTCGGGGACCATTGTCGCGGCGGCGATATTATCGATGCTGATTACTCCGTTGGCTCTGATGCTGGGGCCTCATCTGGCGGCGGGAGCGGTCAGGATTAAAGGACTGAATCGCTTGATGAAAATAAGTTCAGCCAATGAGGCCGTGGTGGAAATCGAGAAACTTAAAGATCATGTTATTATCGGAGGGTACGGATTCACCGGTTACGATTTGGCCCTGGCTCTGAAAAACTGCGGTATTCCATATATTATAATCGATATAAATCCCGAAAATGTCCGGCGTGCCCGCGAAAATAAGGAACCGGTATATTTCGGCGATATCACCAGCCCGGAGGTGATGAGTCATCTGGGGGTCGAGCGGGCCAGGGAACTGGTGATTGCCATTAACGATCCCAGCGCTATCGAACGCGCGATCCGCGCCGCCAAAAGCGCGGCTCCCGGTTTATATATACTGGTCAGAACCAATTACATTCTGGATGTGGAAAGGCTCCTGAATGCCGGAGCCGCCGAAGTCATTCCTGCCGAACTGGAAGCCGCGGCGAAATTGACCGAAAAAGTTTTAAATCGTCATCAGGTTTTAAGTGACTCGGTTTTGGCGGAATGCCGTCGGATCGGAGACCGGCGCGATCCCTCTAACATCGATTTCGAAGCCAAAGAGAAGCTATAAAATCCTGACCGGTTTCAAGTCATCGGCGGCGTTTTGCCCTGTCGCATCACCAATGCAAGCAGTTTTCGGAGTCTATCCTGCGGGGGGCGGAGTCGGGCGTTCGTTCTTATGGGAACCGGCTCGCACTATTATATATGCTATCATGGCGAAGATAAAAAATACCAAAAGCATCCAGGCAATTCCCTGCAGGGTTCCGATGACCGTCTCATAGACTTCCAGCACCCAGTGATTGGTATCGAGGACATGGGTGATGGTTCCATCCGGTGTCGGCGGCTGAATATACTGCTTCAGATTCCAAACTCTCACCCCGCTGGAAATTCCGACAACGTACAGGACATATATGATATACCTGGTCCAGGCGATGCTGATATCGTCGCGAATAATCCTTTCCATGATGGTCTTTAGCGGCCTTCTAAAGGTAAATGCCACAATACCGGAGACCAGGAACGCGATAACGAAGGTTACCACCAACAGCGTAATAAACATATTTTATCCCTTCAATCTATTATTGGTTTATGCTCATAACATCATGGTCCCTCCCGAAACCGGAAGATAAGCTCCGGTAATAAAACGGGATTCGTCGCTGACCATCATCAGGACCGCGCCGGCGATATCTTCGGGTGTGGCTACCCGTTTTAAGGGAGTAGCATTTGCGATCGCTTCCACACGGTCTTTCGGAACCCAGGAGGATGCGTCGGTCGTGGTATAACCGGGAGAGATAACATTTACCCGGATTCCATGCTGACCGAGCTCGAAGGCCAGGGACTTCATGAATCCGTCGACCGCCGATTTAGCGGTGGTATGGGCGCTGAAACCGTAGCCGGGATAACGGGAGAGCCCGCTCGAGATTCCGACGATGCAACCCTCTTTCTGCTTGATCATTTTCGGAACCACCGCTTTGGCGGGATTGAAAAACCCGCGGATTTCATCTAGCAGTTTGGTTTCGAAATCTTTGGCGCCTATTTCGCTGAATGGCTTCCACGGAACCGAGGCGCCGGCATTGAGAACCAGGATATCGATAACTCCCAGTCGCGTTTCAATTTCCTCGACCATTTTCCTGACCTGGTCCATATCGCGAACGTCGGCTTTGACCCAAAAAGCAGTCCCCTTGGCTTTCGTAATATAGTTGACCACTTTTTCCGCGGCCTTTTCATTTTTCAAATAGTTGACTGCCACCTGGGCGCCGTTTATTCCCAGTAGTTTCGCCGTTGCCGCGCCGATTCCCCGGCTGGCCCCGGTGACCAGCGCGATCTTTCCATTGAGTCTCTCCATAGCTCCTCACCTGAATTCAATATTGCCATATCCAAAATAGCGATGTTTAATTAATCTTCTGAAATAAAAATGGCAACTCATTTTAATAGGAAGGTCGCCGCCATGCCGCATTCCGATTGGGAGAAATTTTTTCAACATCACGCCCCGGTTTACATGGATAATGTATTTACCAAAAACACCCGGGCCGAAGTCGCTTTCATTGTCAGGGAGCTGAATCTTAAGGAGGGAAATTCCATCCTCGACATCGGCTGCGGAACCGGACGGCATTCCGTGGAACTGGCCCGACAGGGTTTCCGCATGACCGGGGTCGATTTAAGCGAAGCCATGCTGGCCGAAGCCAAAAAAGCAGCCAACAAAGCGGGCGTAGACGTCGAATTCATACATAGCAACGCCGCCAAATTTGTTCCGACCAGAGAATATGATGCCGCAATCAGTCTCTGTGAAGGAGCGTTTTCCCTGTTCGGAAAGGACGAGGATCCATTTACGCGGGATCTGGCAATTCTGGGAAATATCCACAAAGCGCTTAAGCCGGGCGGAATGTTCCTGATGACCGTCTTGAGCGCCTTACGACATATTCGCCTTTACAATAAGGAGGATATCGCCGCCGGAACCTTTGACCCATACCTCCTAATCGAATACAGCAAACAGCAGATTACCACCAAAAATGGTGAAGAAACGGTAACTCTTCGGGAAAAGGGCTATACCGCCGGAGAGCTAATTCTCCTGATGCGCCAGAGCGGCTTCGAAATCCTCGATATGTGGGGCGGGACCGCCGGCGCCTGGAACAAGGCCGTTCTCGATCCCGATGAATACGAAATAATGCTCAGGTTGAAAAAGAAGAGCTAAATCCGGGCCGGTTTTTATCCGTTAATTAGACTATGAGAATTAATAGACTCTGTCCGGAAATCCGCCTGGTCCTTTTGGCGCTGTTTTTAGTATCTCTTTTTCCCGTAATGGCTCTCGGGGATATGGTCTGTTCCTATTGCGGAAAGCCGATTACCCAGGGAAACTATATCCAAGTCGACGGCAAGTATTATCATGCCGATCATTTCCTTTGCGGAAAATGCGGGAAAAGTATCGGGGCCGGCCAGTATTACACGGAGGACGGGAAATATATTTGCACCAATTGCTACGAAAAGTATTACCGCCCGGTTTGCGCCTGGTGCGGCAAAGGAATTGCGGGGCGCTATATCGAGCAGAATGGCAAAATCTATCATGCGGATTGCTATAATGAAAACGTCGCGCCGCAATGCCGGATTTGCGGCAGAGCCATATCAGGCGAATATTTGAAGGACTACTGGGGTAATTACTATTGTATCAGCCATCGCGGTGAACTCGACGAATGTGATTATTGCGGCCGTTTTATTTCGAAGCGGTCGACCGGGGGAGGGACCACATATCGCGACGGCCGTCATGTCTGCGGCTATTGTCTTCAAAATGCGGTGAGCGATAAGGAGCATGGCCGGAGAATCCTTGAGGAGGTCGCCGGGCATCTGAAAAGATTCGGCATCGAGATTTCGTTTAAGGGAATCACCCTGTATATGGTAGACAAACCGACTCTGGTACGTATCGCCAAAAGCCCCAATGGAAATCATACCGGGTTCGTGAAATACGAGGGGGAAGGATTCCTGGGTATCACCACCAAACAGAAATTCGATATCTATATTCTCGAGGGTATGCCCCTGATGGATTTCATTCAATCGGCGGCACATGAGCTCATGCATGTCTGGCAGTATTCCAATAAAATTCTGGATAATGATGCCGCCTGGTGCGAAGGGAGCTGTAATTATGCCGCTTTCCTGGTTTTGGGATTATTCAACGACGATCATGCCGGATATCTTCGAGATAACATGGAAAAAAGCCCGGACCCGATATACGGCGAGGGTTTTCGAAGAGTGAAACGCCTCGCGGAACAAAAAGGAAATCAGGGCTGGCTAAGGCTGCTGAAAGAATCGATAAATTTCCCCACCGGCTACTAAAATTACAATCCCTCGAATATTTTTTCATCCCGAAAGTATATCTGTTGGTATGCTTAATAAAACATTGCTGTGGGAATCGGCCGTGCCTGAAATAATCGGATTTACGGAAGTTCAGAAATTTCGCAGCCCCTGGGTAATTGCGGCTGCGGTCCTTATGAGTCTTGTCGCATGGTGGGGATTTATCCAGCAGATTATATTCGGGATTCATTTCGGGTCGCATCCCGCCCCCGACTATGTCATGTTCATTCTCGTTGCGATATTCGGCATTGGCCTGCCGTTGTTTATTCTGACCTTCCGCATGCATACCATTCTCGGGCCCGATTTTATTCTTATCAAAATGACTTTGCTCGGCAAGCACCTAATTCCTCTTTCAGGTATCAAGAAATGCTATTCCCGACAATATCGCCCTATCCTCGAGTATGGCGGCTGGGGAATCCGCTGGTCACCTTCCAAAGGTGTGGCATACAACGTTACCGGTAATCAGGGAGTACAGCTTGAAATGATAAACGGCAGGAAAATTCTTATCGGATCCCGGGAAGCGGAACAACTATCGCAGATGATCAACAGTCTGCTGAAATGATGATTCAGGCGGTAAGGTAGTTCTCCGGCCGGAATCCCGGCGAGCAAATACACAAAAAAATCAGGTCGTCGTCTCCCGTGTTGGTAATTCGCTGTGGAGATTCCCTTGGAATCAAAACCAGGTCGCCCGGTGAAACCTCACGAGGCGGCAAATCGCCGACTTCCATCATCCCCGAACCGCACAGAATGTAATAGCGTTCCGTCGTACTGCGAAGTTTATGCCGGATAGTCGTCACTCCCGGTTCGACCCGCGCTGTCGCGATCGAGAGGTCGGGATCGCTCGGCTGATTGATCAATTCCCGAATATAGCATTTCTCATCGGAATAAAATTCGGTGGTTTCCGTAAGTTTGACGAATCTGGGCGCTATCATACATACTCCAATAAAAAAGGGCCGGGATACCCCGGCCCTTTCACTATATATATGCGGCTATTTCACCAGCAGCATTTTGCGATACGAATTGAAAGTGTCGGCGGCAAGACGGTAGAAGTAAACACCGCTGGCCACTTTCAGCCCGCTTCCATCGGTTCCGTCCCAATTGACGGAATGATACCCGGCGGGAAGCTGCTGATTTAAAAGCGTTTTCACCTTCTGTCCCAGGACATTGTAAACCTCAAGTTCCACCTGTCCGACATCCGGCAAGGCAAACTCTATGGTTGTCTGAGGATTGAAGGGGTTCGGGTAATTCTGTTCCAGTTGATATTCCTTCGGCAATATCGAAGCAATTTCCCCGGCCGTATAATCCGCTTTACCGATAACTATCTTTGCAGAATTTATACTATTCGGTATGTCGATTTCGTGATGTTGGGAAAGGTTAATCCGTTTTCCGTTATCCAGGATTATGAAGGCCTCATAATTCACCGGAAGCTGGCCCATATCATCGATAACCAGCTTGCGCGATTGACCGCCGACGGATTTAAACACGATTTCCCAGGTAGCACCGGCCTCGAGAGGAGGACGATAATCCGAACGGCGTAACCGCTCTCCATCGTCGGGAATCCTGAAGCCCAACTGGGGCGCACCGGGAGCAGGCGGAGGTTCCGAGAAATCGTATTTATCGCGCCCATCCAGAGCGTCCTGACGAACTCCGATGAAATTGCCGTCATCGACAAAGTCGTTTTCAATCAATTTCAAATGCAGATTCCAATGATCCATGCCGCTGTGAACATCGACAAACTCCGCGGCGAGTTTGGCCGCCGTTCCTTCCTGATAGGGTACGAGAGCAGTGATATTATCCCTGTTCACGTGCACGAAAACGCCGTTCCAGGCCGTCAGGGTTTGAGTCGTCTGATAAGCGGACCCATTGTAGGAATAGGCTGAATCTTCCAGAAGCGAATCGGGATGATCACCGGGGGCCAGTACCGTCGCCAGGTATTGTATTCTGACATTATCCCAAATAACATTAAAGGGAAGCGGATTGGCCATCTGGCACCAGCCGGAATCCAGCGCTATTTCATAATAACGGCTTCCTCCGACGGTCCTGTTCGGGATAATCGATAAACCGTCCGCACCGTAGGTATCTCCGTTCCTTGTAATGAGCCAGTAGGCCCGTCCCGGGCTTACGGTCGGTGCCGACGGATACTCATCGACCACCTCGTTGATCGGATCGTATCTGCCAAGTCTCCATGAATTCGGATCCGGAGTCCCCAGATCGTCCGAGAATACATTGACCACCGAATTGGAGCCGGAGATTTGCAGCGGCAACCCGATCATGCGATAACTTGAGGATGGAGTGGCGGTCGGGCGCTGGGCCTGAGCGTTCGACAACTGCGCCCGAATGGTGTACGGGCTGGCTGCGCTTCCAACAGAGGAAACCGAATTTCCGCGGCTGACCGAGAAATAATATTCCAGTCCTCTTACGGTGATCTGAGCCTGCTGTACGGTATAGGTCAGGGTATCACCGGTTCCGGCCTGCATTACGGCCGAAGTATAACTGCTGGCTCCTCCGAGACGGTAATAGAAGAATCCCGAAACCGTCCCGCTTCCGCCGGAATAGCCGACCTTAAGGACATGCTGTCCGGGAATCAGAGTCTCGACCGAAGATCCGTCGTATGCCAGCGAAACACCGGTCAGACCGGTATAAAGCATCAATGGCGTTCCAACCCTGACAATATTGGAAGGTCCGCTGCTTCCTGCACTTGCCGGTACCGGGACAGCGCCATTCAGGATATACTGAGTGGATGCCGATGCTCCGCCCCCCGGAAGATAGCTTCCGGCTTGAAGCTGGTATCCGGGGCTTGACATCTGGGCCGCGAGATTATGGGGCAATATCGCAAGGCAGCATACGACTAAGGCAATAACGTATGGTCCGAAGCGAGATTTCCCCCTTTTCGCAATTTTTCCAGTATTAAATTTCATAAGCAACACCTCTTTCAATAGTATGGAAGTTATTCCGTCGGGACAATTCCGCCCGGCGTCTCAGGCGATTCGTTATTGCCTGATGCTTTAAGAGGTGAGCTTTTCGAAACGCTGACCGTGCCGTAGCTGGTCGGATAATAAATCGCAGTTAACTGCAAATCGAAGTAAGTGTCACTGGCATCATATCCAGAGGAAAATATCGTATTAAAATAAAATGTTTTCTCACCGGGCGTTGCGACATAGAACACTTTATTAAGACTCAAAGGCCAGTAATATTGACCCGCCGTGATACCCGGCAGATAAATCAAACCGGTGCCAAACTGGCTATATTGTATATAATCTTCCTGATCCTGTATCTGGCTGTAAATCCCAGTTGAGCCGGAATGGTTGAATAAGTATGAAACGGTTACCATAACATTGACATAACCGGGTGCCGGGACATCAATCTTAATGGAATCCAAGGATGTTGTGGAGGAGGAGGGAAAGGGGATAAAGGTATTGCCGGGCAATACCTCTTTGTAGGCAATGCCTGGTCCCATGGTACTTAAGGCATACGGAACCGAAGTCAGCAGCTGCAGCGGTTCCATTTCATCGTCGGTTCCAACCTGAATACCGAGCCAGCGCTTGGCTCCATCGAAAATCTCGGACGGAATTGGGACTTCGAGTCCGAGTTCCTGGGTGAAGACTCCATTGTTGTCGCAGGTCAGGGTATCGATATCGGTCCAAAGTGCCATACGGCCGGCGGTGGTATCATCGTAAATAGTGAAAGTCACATCAAGAACCTGCCCGGTCATCGCATTTCCGTTTTCATCGGTAAGGCGTCCTTGGTAGGCCATCGTATTCGGGGCGGCCGCCATCGCGGCGCCTGACATCACCATAATCCCAAGCGCTGATATCGCAATCGCTTTTAACCAATTTTTCATTTAAAGCTCCTTTCAAAATCCATTTTATTTGCCGGGTGATTGTCCGGGATTGTCTTTGGCCGGGGGATCCGGGAAATCGGGCAGAGGGCCGCCTCCGTCACTGGATCCACCGCCGCCGCCGACCGCCACCGCCACACCGGCTACGACACCGACGCCGAGCGCAATCGCCCACCATTTGGTGTACCACGGCTTCTTTTTGATTTGCTGATCTTTAGCCGGAGTTTGAGGAACTGGTTCCGCGGCCTTGGCCTCTTCTTCTCCGACCATGGTCTTCGCCTTTTCCATTAATTCCGCGAAGCGGGAGGACTTAATATCCAGGTCTCCCGACCAATCCTGGTAGGCGCGGAAAGCTTCGGCAAACTGCTCGACGACCTTGCTTTCCTTCTCCTGAGCGTCACGCATGATCGTGTAGTACACGGCAGCGAGAAGAACGTGAGCGTTGGCCTTTTCCTCAAGTTGCAGATCCGGTTTGGCAAGCAGGTCTTTCAGTTCCTGTTCGGCACAATTATAATTAATTTGCCGAAAGCTTTGCCGGGCATGTTCCAGATCGGGATTAGCCGGGTCATAGCCGCACTCATTGACCACCTGAGCCAGTGCCCCGATTGGAATCAGCGTCTGCAAGTAAGCCAGGATTAGTACCGTAATTGTAAAACGGTAAAAACTCTGTCTTTTTCTCATTAGACCTCCATGTATTAATGCTTTGGTTTATTTTGACCAATAAACAAGGATGCCGATCGTTTCCAGCGATTCCCAGCGAGTCTGCGAAAAATCAATCAGCCCCTTGCTGCCGTTGATTTCCACCCTCGGACCCCCTCCGTACGGAAAAGTTACAAACGAATCGATTTTGGCATTGCTGAATGAACTTCCCGACGGAGCCTTGATATCGAAACCGATTTGCCATTTCCCCGCCAGCTTTTTTAAGTCCGTTATCGGGATGTTGTCGCTGGCAAAAGTTACGGCGCCGCCGTTAAAATTTACCGTTAAGCCGGCATCTTCAAAATCTGAAGGAGATATCCCGATGTTGAAATAGATTTCGCGATTGGCCGCAAAAACATCTCCGAGATTGATACGGAGCGATTTATCCACCTGCAGGTCGATATTTTCGGTGTAAATGGGATAATCCGGTTGAATGATCGTGATTTCGTGTTTCCCTTTTTTAAGCTCGTAGGCCCGGTTTTGACTTCGCGCCGCACCATCCAGGTATAACGAAACATTGTATTCCGGAACCACGCTCACCCGGAGACTTGGCAGTGCCGGTGGCGGCGGAGTCTGTTCCACCACTTCCGGCTCTTGCTCCGGCGCTTTCTCGATTTCCGTCGTTTGTGCCGATTGGTTGTCATTCGGAGTCTGATTCGTTTCCGCGGGTGTTCCTTCCGCCGAGTCTTCCGCCTGTGTAACGGGCTGATTGACTGTTTGCGAAGGTGTTACGGTCGGCTGTATGGCTTCGTTTTTCACGACAGGCTGCTGAACCTGTTCGGTCCCCTTATTTCCGCTCATTATCCCGGTAAAATATAATCCCGCCGCGGCCAGGACGACCACCGCCGCCGCGATACCGATATACTTGCCGACTCCGCCGCTCCTTTTATATACCTCTTTAACTCCCTCGAGCTCTTTATGAAGTTCTGCCACCGATTGATATCTTTGAGTGGGATCCGGCTGGGTCGCCTTAAATAGTATTTTCCTGAGATGGGATGAAATGACTTTCGCCGCCGGTCCGCCCCATTCCCTGATATTGGGGTTCGCCGGATTACGGTAAGGCATTTCGTTGGTCAGGAAATTAAACAAGGTCACCCCGATTTCGTAAACGTCGCTGAGGAACGGATTATAGTTAGATTCTCCCGTCTGGCGTTCCGGAGCGGCGAACATCGGGGTCAAAGCCTGGTATGCGGTTTTGGTAGCGTTTTCACGCATAACCTTGGCAATACCGAAATCGATTAAATAGACATGTTCATTCTGATCGATTAGGATATTATCGGGTTTAATATCACGATGGGCGATTTTTTTGGAATGGGCATAGGCCAGCGCGCTGGTCATGGAGCTGGCGACCTTGAGAAACAGTTCTTCCGACAACGGCCCCTTGTCTTTAAGTATCTGCCCGCCATCCGTACCATTGATAAATGCGACTACCAGAGCCCCTTCTTCCGGAAGAAAATCAATCACCCGTGAAATATTGGGGTGATCTAGCATACATAGTATTTTGGCTTCTTTTTCGAATTTGTCACGGGCGGCGACCCGTTTAAAAAACTTGATGACTAATTTCTGCTCGGTGAGGTTTATATTATAACCGTCGTAAACTTCACCGAAACCGCCGCCGCCGATATAGGATTTTACTTTGTATTTACCGCCGATCAGCCAGCCGATTACACCAAGAGGATCGGCAACAGGTTCCGGCTGTGAATCGTCCCAATGGCCGGTTTTATCATCTTTAGGCATTAAATACTCCTGAGGGCATCCCTGCCAAACCAATGTTTAGAATACAGGCTGCAGGCCAAGTCCATCTTGGGAAATAGTCTATATTATCCTGCTTTAGTAAACCAAAATAGTTTTTGTACAACCACTTATGCAAGAACTTTTTCGGATAGTCGCGTAAATTTATAAGTAGTATACGTTTAATTTACCGATACTTTATGGTAAATATAATCGGCTGATAACTATTTTGGTTTAAACTAAAACTTGCCATCTTTATTTCGTTTTGATATTATTACAGTGATTCTACACATTTTCAGGAGAATTTATGGGTAAACAGGCGGCGCGGATGGGAGATACGGCTATGACCTGCAACGATCCAACCGATATGCCGGTGGGTACGGTGGTATCGACCACTGCTACCGTCCTTATCAATAAAATGCCGGCGGCCAAAAAAGGGGACCAGATAATCGGCGTCGATACCCATATTGTTATGATACCGTCTCCCGGCGGACCGGTTCCGACTCCGATTCCGCATCCGTTCATGGGTATGATTGACAACGGCCTGAGCACTTCCGTCAAAATCATGGGGCAATTTGCTGCCACGGTCGACAGCCAGGCTACCAATACTCCGTCGCATATTCCGATCGGTGGCCCATCTTTTCAAAAACCCCCTTCCAATAAGGCCAAGATTATTATGGGGAGCGCTAATGTCTTCATCGGCAACGGCGGAGGCGGAGGAGGCGGCGGCTCAAGCGGCGGGAGCGCCAAAGGGAGCGAGGGCAAAACCGCTGCAGTGGAACAGGCCGAACGGCACTATGTCGATATCAAATTCGAAGATAAAGGGGGCAAACCGATTTCCGGCCTGCAATATAAAGTAAAGGGTCCGGATAATTCCGAATCGACCGGAAGTCTTGCCGGCGGAGTTAAACAGGCAACAACCGAAGAGGGCAACGCCGAGGTCAGTCTGCATGGCATCACCCAGGCCAAATGGTCGGCTAAAGAGATAGAAACCGGAAAAGCGGTAAAGATAGAAATCAAGTGTCCAGGATTCGACGATGGTATTCAGGCCAGTATGGAGATTTATATGCGGGATACCGGTTTTGCAGACCGACTGTTGAAGGTAATCTATGCCGATGTAAGCGGTGAAGAGGTCAAGACCGAGTGGACTTTCGAGATGGACGAAGAAT
The DNA here is from genome assembly GCA_041306185.1 of Candidatus Zixiibacteriota bacterium. Lineage (GTDB taxonomy): Bacteria > Zixibacteria > MSB-5A5 > GN15 > PGXB01 > JBFZFV01. The sequence continues at coordinate 63,961 of JBFZFV010000091.1, read as the reverse complement.
TCCTCGATATCCAGAAGAAAAAAGGAAAACGATATAGCACCCCCACCTTCTTTTATAAGGTGAGAATTGCCGATTCGGTCGCGCAATCCGACATTCTGAAGTTGAAAGACTGGGTCGAATTGGAATTCAAGGACAAGGAGGGCAAACCTCTGAAGGATATCGAATATCGGGCGACGCTCTCCAACGGCGAAGTCCGTGAGGGAAAACTGGACGGTAACGGTAAGGCAAAACTCGAAAAGGTGCCTCCCGGATTCGTGAAATGCCGTCTTCTCTTCGAGGGTGAGGATTCCTCCGCAAACAAGTGACGAATTTTGGGAATTCTAATCGGTATATCAAATAAATATGACGCAGGAAGCGAAAAAAGCACTGAATCGAGGAGAGCAGGCCGGCGATGAATTTGCCGTCGTTAGCAACAAGAAGCATGAGCTGGTGGTTCATCCCCTCCGGCCCCCCTACGAAATAACCATCGACCTTCAGGTTGATCCCCGCGATTTAAAGGAATCGGACGATAAGTACACGCTCTTTTCCACCGATGAAAACAAAACCTATTCGCAGACTCTCACCACCGCCGACGATAAAGTCGAAGGGGACGATCAGGTAACCCTGACTTTCACCGGTCTCGATCCCGATCTATCATACACCCTTAAGGTCGACCCGGGCTTCGGGGATCCCGAATATGATTTGTTCGTGGAGGTTTCCTACGCCGATTTGAAAATGGCCGAGGAAAAGGCGGGCTATTTCGACCCGGACGAGAGCGAAAAACCGAACGAAGATGAAGAAGAAACGGAAGTGGAACTCTCCCTGGAAGAAACCGATGAAGACGATATCGATGACGCCGACGTCAACGGCCTGTATGATGAAATAATCGAAGAGGAAGGTTTGAAAGAAGTATAGGCTATGGGAGGGGAGGAGAAAAGAAAAGGCATTCCGGTTCAACAGCCGGTGTTTTACTGGGACTACGGTCTCGGCCCCCGAACCGGGAGTAATGAGAAGCGCGGGCAGTTCATTATCGACCGATGCGAAGTGCTTATTTCCGGCAACAAATGTTTCTTTTACGGATATATTATCAATGGCGAGTTGTACGCTTATGATGCGCGGGACTGGAAAGAAATCTTCTGGAAAACCTGGTTCGATAATAACAAGAATAAGAAGCCTGCGGAATTCGATCGTCCCGGTCCGGGCCATTCGTTTATTCATGCACCCATATTTCACAAACGGGTTTCGGATGTAAAGGCCCTCGGGCAGAAACCTCCGGAGTTGAAGTCGATCAAGCTGATTCCCGGAGAAATATACCGCTTCTGGGTCGATTATTACCTGGTCGATGAGCAGGGGCTGCGTTCGGTGGTAAACAGCGATCGCCGCGTGCATTTTATCGGTAATATTCCCTGGGCGCCGATACCTCCGCACGAAAGCGATAAAGCCAAATCCCCCAAAGAATGGCAGGTGGTGAAAATCCCATTGGCGGCGAAGGGGAAACGTCCCAAAGTAATCCTCAATTGCCGCCGTTATGCTTTTCTGCCGAGGATAATGGACCTGGTGGGAAAGCTGAAGACCTATCAAAAATCCTATACCAAGCATCTGGCCACGCTGGGGACCGCGCGCAGCCTGATGCAGAGCCTTTACCAAATCGGTTCGTACTCGATCAATGATAATACTCAATTATCGCTGCATCTCGGCAATTATGTTTCCGGGAAAAAAGTCGACGACTGGATGCGCAGCTATTATCGGATTACCAGGTACTTTTATGATCTGCTGACGGCCTCCGAGTTGTTTCTGCTGGAATTCGAGGAAACCGCCCGTCTGAGCCAATGGGCGAATATCCGTGCCCGCAAGTTGTATCATACCTTGAAAGAGAATAAGCAGTTCTTGCTCGATTTGAATTTCCGGGAGGCCAACGGGCACAACAGCGACCAAATCCGGGATATCATTGCCGAGGCGCAACTGGTCCTGATGCGGACGCCGCCGGTGATTAATTCCAGGTACCTGAAAGAGAACGAAATCGAATACAATTATGATAAAACCGATATCAAACGCATCAAGGGATTCAGCAAAGACAAGGCTCCCGATGTCGCCTGGAAATTTTACGAATCGGGGAAGACTCCCAGGGTCAAAGGTTACTGGTTTGCCAAGGGCTGGGATAAGAAATATGTGGATGACATTTTCAAACCGTTCATCAATGCCGCCAAAAGCGGCGGCCTGAAAAAGGAAATCCAGAAGACGCAAAAGCAGGGGGTCATCGCGGAAACAGTCGCAACCCTCAGCCCACTTTTCGCGGCCCGTGAGAATTTGACGGTCCTGACCGCCGCCTTGGGGACTCATCTCAGCGGCAATGCCAGGGGATTCACCCAGGACGTCTTTCAGCTTCTCAAAGATCAGAAACTTATCAAGGATTCGGTGACTTTCGAGCAGGCGACCGCCACTTTGAAGATGAACGGCGCGGCGGCGGACGATTTTGTTACGCCCAAAGGGATGTCGGGGATACTGGCGGGTTCGGGATTGACCACAATGTTTAAGTGGATGGTTATGAGTGACGCCTGGGATAAGGCCGGGGTATCCGGTCAAACCAAAGACTTCATGGAAGCCTCTCAGAAAACCGCCGACTATTTCGCCAATGGTATGGGCCTGGCCGATGACCTGTTAAGCTATCTGGGCAAGGCCGAGGGAGCTTCGAAGGCGCTGGGCAAGGCCGGGGGAGCTTTGGGGGTCCTGGCCGATACCTTCGATACCGGCATGTTTGTTTATTATGAATTTATGGTGGAAGACAAAAACAAACGTATTGATTATAGCGAAGATTATTTAGACAAGACAACAGCGTATAACTGCGTGATTGCCGGCGGGAAAGTATTGAATACGCTGGGGAGCGCTTTCACCTGCTCCGTGGTCGGGGCGCCAATCGGACTGGTTCTGAAAGCTATCGGGCTCGGGGTTTCAACCCTGACGGAACTGATTATGGCAATTGACGGGATCGGCGAAAAAGAGAAAAAGCTCTTTATTGATTTGTGGAAGAAATTGAAAAGCCCCGGCGCCTATGCCAATATAATCGATTTTTATAATAAGACCATGCCGAAGCAGGAATTTTCTGTGGTCAATGAAGTCGAGGATAATATGGCGGTGCTCAATAACAAATTTTTGGGTTTGGGGGACTATTGGGTCGGTATGAAAGGGAACCGTATCGAAGCCATGCGGCAGGTTTTCCAAAAATACTCTCAGGCGGATTTAAAAAAGAAAGCATGATAATTTTATAAAAGGCTGACTTTTATGGCGCTTTTCGGATCAAAGAAAAAAGGAAGATTCGCCTTCGATTTGCCCAGGGGCTGGGCGGACCAGACCGTGTACCATTTCCGCGGCCCGGAAGAAAACGAGGTCGAACACCTGTTGATGATGACCATCGATCGAAATCCCCAGATAGAAAATATCGAAGACTATGCCTTGTCGCGGACTGCGGCCCTGGAAAATACCTTTCCGGGAATGGAGGTCATGGTCGACAAGGATATATCGATCCCCGGTGGAGTCCCGGCATATGAGTACACTTTCGGCTGGATGCCGGGAGACGAATTGAAATTCATCGAAAAATATGTCTTTGCTTTTAAAGATGGATTTGCCTTCACTTTTTATATTCGATTTGAAAAAGGAACGCACAAGACGGTCGGAAATCAACTGAAGGATGCCATTGAAGGTATCCTCCCCGGCGTCTATAAACCTTTGGAAGATTAATGTCGGAACTGAAATTCACCAAGGCGACCGATCAGGAACACAAGGTCAAACTCGATTCCGCGCTGATATCCGCCTCCTGGCAGTCAGGCCAGGCATTCAGCGGATACCGGGCCAAATTCAGGATACAAACCGCCTTTGTGGGCGACGGCGCCACGATCGAAGTGACCGGCAAGAGCACCGGCGGCAAGAAACTCGGAAAAGTCAAAGGGGAAATCTTCGGGAATGTCTTTGTCGGGCGGTTCGATGTATCGGAAGATATCGAAATCGGCGATGAAATATTTTACGAAGTGAAGCTGTCCAAGAACGGTCTGTCGGGTGAATCTGAAAGTATTCCGGTACTCCCTCCCCCGAAAATTAAGAAGCTTGAATGGGGCGCCGAAGAGGCCCGCAGGGGTGATATCCTGGATCTTAAAGGTGAATTCGAAGATGTCAATGATAATGCCGATGTGATGATTACTATTTACGAATTCGATCAGAATGACGCCCATGATAAAATCACACAATTCCCCTCGGTTCTAAAGGGAAAAAAGCTTGAGGCAAAATGGGCCTATGAGTACTTTGAAGATACCGACGAAATCCCGACTCATGAAGAGATGGAGAGATACGGTGGTTCGTACAACCCTCCGGAATATTTCTATACTGTGACATACAATGACTTCGAGATGGGCAAAGAGGAGCAGGATTCGGGTATCCTGACTTTCAAGGATTATATCGAAATTAATCTGAAGGACGCCGGAGGCAACCCGGTTGAACATGCCAGTTTCACGATCCACCTGCCGGATGGATCGACCAAGGATGGGCAGACCGACGCCGAAGGCTATGCCCATGTAGACGGAATTCCGCCGGGACATGTAACCGTGGAATTCCCCGATCAGGAACAGGTCGATTCCGACGAGCACGAGGAGGAATAGTACTTGCCTGGATTCGAATATACCATTCGCGGCGGAGATACTCTTTGGGCAATCGCCCGGCGTCATCGTGTCAGCGGAGGCTGGAGAACGATCTGGGATGACTCACACAATGAAGAAATCCGCAGGCTCCGTGGGAATCCCGATCGGCTGTACGCCGGGGATCGAATCTATATCCCCGACGCCGTGGGGAATGCTCCGGCGGCTGCCAGTGGCAGGCCCGCAACGTTTACGGTTCCTCCGCCATACCGCATTCGTGCCGAAGATGGAAGTTCCGCGCCGCCGACGGTTATCCCCAAGGGGGTAACCATCAGACTGAAAGCGAGACATAATTCGGGGGCTTCCGGTTCATGGCGCTGGAGTACCCCCAGTACAAAACTCACCCTGACCAACGAAACTACCGATACGGTGTCAATTCGCGCAGGGAACCGGGTCAGTGCTGCGGCCAATGCGGAAATAATAAACCTGAGTTTTACCCCCACCGGAGGTTCGGCTCTCCCGAATGTTTCAACCAGCCTGACTATAGTCGGAGTCACCTTTGCGGCGTCGCGGATGCAGTCGCGCGGTTTCGACGGCATGGGGGCGGGAGTGGACGATGCTACGCCCTCCGGGCAAAACCCGCACGTATCGGTTAAGAAAAGTGACACAACTCGAGTCCTGGTGAGGGTTGCCGGAGGAGTAACCGGGGGATTTCTTCGTTTTACCACCGATGATAATACTACAGCGGAGGCCAGGGCCGATAATCTGGACCTGGTGGAAATCCCGCTTATAATCGAAGGGAAATCCAAGGATAAGAATCAGACTCTGATTCATGCCAGGGCCAACTCCGACACCGGCCCAATTTGCGCCAGCCTGGCGGTCAATGTATATCGTGAACGGTCGTACTCGGCCAAGGTCGCGAAGGTCTGGGACAGTACTTCTACTTCAACGCGGCTCAGTCGTCCGAATTTCAGCGTAACCGATACGCAGACGGCCTTGCGGAGATACTATAAACCGGCGGTATGCACCATAAGCCTGACCGATTACAGCAGCACCGGCGGCGCCCTGGATGTCAATTTCGACCCGACCAGAACCGGGGCGCTGGTTCTCGAGGCGGGGCGAACCTCGACCGGGGAACAAAGAGTGAAAAACGCCCTGACCGGGACCGGGACCAAAATCGTCATCGTGAAAGAACTTAAATGGTTGTTTAAACTCGGCGCGGCTGCGGCCAGAGGTGCCACCACCATTACCATGTCGTCACATCTGAGCGCCGATTATATGGCCTATATAACCAACGACACCTACGAATTCGGCGGTCCCGGAAATTATGAAAATATCACCGTGACTGCCTGTAACACCGGTACCCGAGTGGTAACTCTGGCCAGCGCCTTAACGAAAGCCCATCCGGCAACCGAGGGCATCTGGTGGCCGCTGGGCGGGCTTAGCGGCAACCCGGCGTTTGTCCAGGAGTCCAGTGACCCCCAGGCCAAAGTCGACGAAGTAATCGGCCATGAACTGGGTCATGAATTACTCGAATATAAGGATCTTAATCTGTCGGAATGCCTGATGCACTTTACGAATTCGCGCACCAGCCAGAAAGTCAGGTTCAAACCGATTGCGAGGTATTACAATCCTCCGGGCGGAAATGAAAATCAATGGGACAGCATAACGCGCACATAGCCGGAGTATCGAATGCCGTCGCTGTTTTCCTGCAGATCGTAATATTGCTGACGGCATTTGCACTGAACTGCAATTCCGATTCAGGGAAGGAGGCGAGTCAGTTGCCTGAAATAAAAGAACTAATAAAATCATTCCGAAGCGGCGAGGAATTCGACGGTAACGCGGAACCGTTTATTATCAACGGGCAGCCGGACTCGAATGCTTTGGCGGAATTCCGGACCGCACTTCAGAAAGAAGACGACCACGTCAGGGAGCAGATTTTTCACATATTGGCCGGAATCGGAAAGCGCATCGATCCGCTCTTCGATAAAGGGGGGGACCTCATTCGTGATCGTTCCATTATCACGCTGTTTATCCGTGAGGGGCTTTCCCGCAAGTCTTCGACACGAGACTATTGCATCGACCGGCTGCAGTATTCCGTTCCGGCCGCGATTCTGAAAGAATATGGCAAACAGCTAAGCGATAATCTCAGGATGTGGCCGGATGCCACCCTGTTGCTTGTTGTCGCCAAGGCGAAGGCTCCCGACGCCAAAGAAGTGGTCGACTCCCTGATGAAAATCTCCGGCTGGGCTCAGGAAATCGAAACCAGAATAGCCGCGGCGGCTCTGGGCGATATGGACCTGGAAAGCACGTTTATTAAGGCCTTTCAGACAGCAACAACCCCGGAGGAGAAAAAGGATGCGGCCAGGTATCTTGGGTTTATCGGGACTCCTGATGCCCTTAAAGCTCTGGCCTCGGACATGAGAACCGATATGGTCCTGGAAATGACGAGGGTATCGAAGCGTTCCGTGAGGATTTTCATTATCGAAGCCCTGCATTACAATTATCCGGATATGACTTTTCTGTTCGACAATGCCGTCAACAGCGATGAAGATTACGCCCGGATAGAGAAATTCTGCGAGGAGACTTTCGGAATAACCTGGACGAAGGAACGGCCTCCGTTCCTGTGGATTCAAGGTTTTCCGTCGAATCCGCGGAATAGTGAATAGATTGAGGAAGAAAACTATAATTTGAGATGGGATTCGCAAACCGAAACGGGAAAATACAGGTATAACAGGAATAAAATTGGAATAATGATTAAATCCGGGTTCCCGCGTAAAGGCGGCAAGAGCCTAAAATACAATAAACCGCTTGACTTTTAGTGTAATATTTGCTTTTGTAACCTGTTACGCTCAAACCGGATTGCGACTTTAACGTAGACCGCTAAATATATTATTACAGGGACAGGTCCAGTTATATGGATATTGCCAGTTATTCATCCGATTCGCGGGTTGTAGTTAAAAACGCCAAAGAAGTGGCCATCGCCTTTCGCCATATCGAAATCGAGGTGGAACATCTTCTTGTGGCCGTGGTGCGGCATGACGGCTCGGAAGTGCAATCGATCCTGAACCAGCTCGGCAAGAGCCAGGCGATGGTCGAGGGAATCACCGAGCAGTATCTTAAAGATTTGCCGCACAAAGCTACCGCGCCCGAAAACCCCATGACTTCGCCCGGGGTGCAGAAAGTTCTGCAGATGGCCATCGATGAAAAGGCCAAACTGTACGATGCCCTGGTGGAACCGGAACATCTTTTGATTGCCGTCTTCGACCCGAATTCCACGTTATCCGGGTACGTGCGAGAGAAACTCGATATCACCAAAGAGGATTTGTATCGGGCGATTGCCGAAAGTAAGGCGATTTCCGATATCGCAACTACCTCCAGTACGGCTGCCGCCGCAACCGGTGAAGCCGGCGAAGCCAAACGGAAAGAAGTTTCCGGGACGCTGAAGTACTGTATCGATCTGACCAATAAGGCGGCCGCCGGAGAATTCGACCCGGTCATCGGTCGCGAAAAGGAAATCCAGCAGGTGGTGCAGATACTGCTCCGCCGCCGCAAGAACAGCCCTGTCCTGGTAGGTGGAGCCGGAGTCGGCAAAACCGCCATCGTCGAGGGTTTTGCGCAGGCCGTAATAGCGAAGAATATCCCCAGGGCCCTGCATGATGTGAAAGTCATGGAAGTCGATATGGGATCGATTATCGCCGGAGCGAAATATAAAGGGGAATTCGAAGAGCGTTTCAAAAACCTGATCGGCGAAGTGGTTAAATCGGCGGGCCGGACCATCCTGTTTATCGATGAAGTCCATACTATCGTCGGCGGAGGTTCCTCCGGAGGTTCCGATGCCGCCAATCTGATTAAGCCGGCACTTGCAAGGGGGCAAATCAGGCTGATCGGCGCCACCACGCAGGAAGAATACACCAAGTTCCTCGAAAAGGATAAAGCTCTCGATCGCCGTTTTGAAAAAGTGGTAGTGGAAGAACCGGATTTCGACAGCACCGTGAGAATCCTCAAAGGGGTACTGAAAAAGTACGAAGAACATCACAAAATCACTTACACGGAAGAATCATTAACCGGCTCGGTTAAATTCGCGCAGCGTTATTTGAGCGAACGGAATCTTCCCGATGTCGCCCTCGATGTCATCGATGAGGCCGCCTCGGAATATGCCACCAAATCGGAAATGGCCAATTCGATTCTTCCCGGCATACAAAAGCAGATAGACGAATTGAAAAAGAAATTCGCGACTTGCGACGGCCTCGATCCGTCCCAGGGGGGAGAGGAATTTAAGAATCTCCAGGAAGCGTACAACGAATTCGCCCGTAACCTCGACATGCTTCAGGAATCCTGGGGACATCGCGCCGACCTTCCGGTCGTGGAGGAGGCCTTATGACCATGACGAAAAAAGATTACGATATTCTTAAGAAAGAATTCGACGATCGGGTTAAACGCTTCGGTAAACTGGAAGAAGTGGTGAAAAACCTCGTACCGGTGATCGACGCTCCCGATGTCGCCGCAGTCGTTGCCCGCCGGACCGGAATTCCGGTAACAAAAATGATGACCGCCGAAAAGGACCGGCTGGTTAACATGGAAGCATTCCTGTCCAAAAAGATTATCGGACAGGAAAACGCCATTAAAGCAGTCGCCAATGCCATCAGAAAATCCCGTGCAGGTTTGAAGCTGCCGCACCGTCCGGTCGGCTGTTTTCTCTTTCTCGGCCCCACCGGGACCGGCAAGACCCATCTTCCAAAACTTCTGGCGGAATTTCTTTTCGACGATAAAAACGCCATGGTGCGGATGGATATGTCGGAATTCATGGAATCGCATTCGGTGGCCAAGATGATCGGGGCACCTCCCGGTTATGTCGGTTACGAAGCCGGGGGTCTGTTGACCGAAGCGGTTCGCCGCAAGCCGTTCTCGATCGTCCTGCTCGATGAAGTGGAGAAAGCGCATCCGGATGTATTTAACGTCCTGCTGCAATTGATGGATGACGGCCGCCTTACCGACGGCCAGGGGCGGACGGTTGATTTTTCCAATACCATCGTGGTGCTGACTTCGAATTACGCCGCCGACAAAATCCTCGATGCCGACCGTGAAGGCCGCGAAGTCGACATGGAAGAAGTGCGTGGTTTCCTCTTCAAGAAATTTCGGCCGGAACTTCTCAACCGCCTGAACGATATAATCATTTTTCATTCATTCACGCAGGAACAGGTCGAGAAAATAGCGGCTTTGGAATTCAAGCAGTTGGGCGTATTATTGAAGGATCAGAACATCGACGCCACCCTGACCCCCGCGGCCCAGAAAAAAATCGGCCGCGACGGATATACGATCGAGCTTGGAGCCCGTCCGATTCAACGTACGATCGAACGGGATATAATCAACAAGTTGTCGGTGGATATTATTACCGGTAAAATTACGCCGGGTGATACTATTGCCATCGACGTCAAGGATGACGAGTACGTTTTTACCATAGGCAATAATAAATAATAACATAAACCTACTGGAGGGTATAAATGGCGAAATTTATACTTGGTGCTACCGAGCGGGTAAAGAAAGACGATTCGATCCCGGTGGAACTGCTGCCGTCGAACAAATTGCTTTACGCCGCCCGACTCAACAGCGACGAGGATGCCGATGTCGCCCCGGTTCGCTGCAACAATCTGAAAGAAGTATTCGACAAATTCCAGCCCTCATTTTCGGCCGAGATGGAATCGCTGGAAGGGGAACAGCTCAATGCCGATTTTGAAGTCCGGGCAATGAAGGATTTCACGTCCAAGGAATTGATCGAAAAGAACGAGTATCTTCAGCAGATTTACTACGGCAAGGAAATGCTCAACGATCTCGAAAAACAATTGAAGAAAAACAAGGGCCTCCAGAAAACTCTGGCCGATCCGGAAAAGAAGGCGGCTCTCTTGAAAATGGCCAAATATTACATCGACCTTCTGGGTGAATAAGAAAAGAGGTGAATGTCATGGGAGAAGAAGAAAAACAAGCACAGCCGCAGGCTGAAGCAGCTCCGGCAAAAGAAAAGCTTGCCGAAGAGGTGATTTCCGATGACGAATTCTCCTCGATGCTCGGGACCACCTTCGGCAAATACAGCGATTTCGCGGCGCTCCTGCCGTCGTTCAAGACGGCCGACGGCGATCTGGTTCGCGGGGTCGAATGGCTTGACCCCAAGAAAGATTTCCAGCGCAAGGAATTTTTAACGAAAAAGGACCACGCCAAACAGCGCCAGCTGCTCCGGCAAAGACTGAGTATCTGGCGGGAATTCCTGGCGGAAGACGCTTCGCTCGACGCGATTCGCAAGAATCTCAGCGAGGCCTCCGCGAAGTACGAGGAAAACCTGGTCAAGAACATGAAGAAAGTCCACGAGGCTTCGCGCGAACTGGAAACGACCTATCGCGCCATCGATAAGTTCTTCGCGAACGCCCAGCAGGAACCGGATGAAAAGGTGAATTCCTGGTTTTCTAATGTCAGCGCCGAGGAACTGGCCAATCCGGACGATCCCGAGAAATTCGAAAACCTCTCCAAGGCCGTGGCCGATCTGTATCGCGAATGGAGTATTAAGGACTGCTTCGCGGTTGCCTGTATCCCGGGTTATCTGGGATCGGTGGAGAACATCGATAAATTCGCCCGGCAGCTCGGTTTACCGAACAAGCTGCAGGTCCTGACCGATCTTCCCAATTTCGAGACTTTCGAAGAAATTATGGATATGCTTGAAGATCCCAGTTTCTCGAATCTGGCCGGAATCGATACCTACAAGCAATATGCCACCGTCTTCGCCAACTATCTGCTGGCCCGCAATGCCAACGACTACGAAGAAGACGACATGTGGATTCCACCCTCGGCCGCGATTGCAGGCAAGATGTATCAGGGCGATACCACTATCGGAATGCAGCAGCCGATGGCCGGCTTCAAGCACGGCAAGATCAACGATGCCAAGTACATCCGTTTCAAGGCCAATCAGCCCGATGCCAGCAAGATCAACGAAAAGGGAATCAACCCGATCGTCAATTTCGAAGGGACCGCGGTGGCGATGGGAGCATCCACGCTGTTCAGCAAGGATACTTTCAACGTCTATTCCATTCGCAGGACGTACGACTATGTCTACAAAACCCTTCGCAATTATCTCAACAAGCAGACTTTCTCGGTAATCGATCAGAAATTCATCGATACCATGCGTAAGGATATCGATACTTTCATGCGGGCGATTTCCGGCGGCGATAATATTCTACAGGATTTTAAGGTGGAAATTTTCGCCGACGAGGAAATGCGCAAACGCCAGGAAATCGATATCAAGGTCGCTTTGAATCCGAAGTATCCGGCGCGGACCTTCAATATCGAATTCACCGCGTGGAACGAAGGCAACCAGACCAATGTGAAAGACAAGTAAAATCAATAAAGTGTAATATAAACCGGTTAACCCCCAAATTAATGGAGAAGAGTTATGGCAAGGAGACCTACTCTTGAAATCGACGGCGTTAAATACAAGAACGTCCATTCGGTCGCTTTCAATATGAGCACCGCTTTCGACGATACCTGCCGTCCCACCGATCGCGCCCACGCCCGTTCCCTGACGATCATGCGTGAAATGGATGCCGATTCTCCGGTCATTGCCCAGTGGGCGATGGATTCCGGAAGTTCCAACCGCAAAGGAGGAACGATTACCATTCGCGACTCCGATGACGCCGAAATGATGGCTATTTCCTGGGAAGAGGGCTTTATCGCCAATTATATCTGCGAGGTACCGCATATCAAACAACGCTCCGACGAACAGCCGTTCGAGCAGTTCGATATCCTTGCCCGCAAAGTTAAAATCGGCGATACCGAAATCGACAATCTTTGGGAAGAATAAAACCCTTTATCCGGGCGGATTAGTTTCCGCCCGGATTTAATCTTTTACCGGTTGAGAATTATGGCAAAACTGGAAACGGCCACAATATGTACCGTCAAAGTGGATGAGGAAAAAATTCGCTACAACGTCGAAACGGTAGTCATTGAACAGCCCATCGACGGCCATCACGAGCTGGACGTTACCCTCAGCCAGGCGGTCCGAGACAAATTTGAAATTTACGATCCTTCGGATTATACCGATTTCCTCGGCAAGACCATATCCATTTTAATCGAGCCGACCGGAGGCAAAATCGAAGCTTCGCATATTCTGGAATTTATCGGCCTGGTAACCGAAGTCAGTTTCGATAATTCCATCGACGCCCTGAATGTTATTTCTATCCGGGCCAAAAGCCCTACCATTACCATGGACGGCGCCAAAACCAATGCCTTCTTTTCGGAACAGAAGGCCAGCGATTTGATCAATTCCATCGCCCGCTCGCATCCGATAACGCTCGGAAGGGTTGACAGCACCAACACGACCTATCGCCATGTCCTCCAGTACAACGAATCGGATTATGAATTCATCATGAGGATGGCCGGCAATAATGGATTATTCGCCTTTTATAACGGAACGGAATTCCAGGCGGTCAAAGCTCATTCCTCCGGAGCGGTGGATCTTACCTGGCGCGAATCGCTGGGAGGATTCGTAGTGGAATTGGGAACCGCCCAGCCGGAATACGGCAGCCAGATGTTTTATTACGAACAGGCACGCGACTTCAAGTCGGAATCGAAAAATGTTTCGCAATCCAAATCCCTTTCGGATTTGACCCGTAAATCCCCCGATGCCTCAAAAGAAATTTATAAAAAGACCAGTTATTTCCCCGTGTATAACCAGGTGAAGGACGCACAGTCGATGGATGAAACGGTTCGCATCGTCCGTGACAGCGCCCTCAGTCGGATGGTCAAATGCGGCGGTCAGAGTATTCGTCCCGATATCAAGGTCGGGCAGTGTGTCCAGATTCGGGGGATGAGCCGTTTTGACGGTCCCTATTGGGTCACCGGGGTAACGCATACGTTCGACAAGGGGGGGAAATACTACAACGAATTCAAGTGCAAACCGCTCGATGTCGCCAACGCCAACTACCCGGGCGACCGCGACTGCGGGGCCAATATTCAGCCCGCTATCGTTACCGATAACGCCGATCCCGATCAAATGGGGCGGATCAAAGTAAAATTCTCGTGGAGCGGAGACGGGGAAACTTACTGGGCCAGGTATTTAACCCTCCATGCCGGACAAGACCGCGGCTGGTATGCCCTCCCCGAAATAGGGGACGAAGTTCTGGTGGCATTCGAGATGGGCGATCCCGACCGGCCCTATGTTATCGGTTCCCTATACAATTCCGATAACACCCCTCACGCCGACACCCAGGTGGATGATAATAATATCAAGATGTTTTTAACCAAGGGCGGCAATAAGATTGTCGTCAAGGATGAAAGCGGCAAGGAATCCATAGAAATTACCAACGCCAACGGCAAAAATTCCATCCTGCTTGACGCTTCCAGCCCGGCTATATCCATCACATGCGAAGGCGACATTTCTATATCGGGCGCGAACGTTACAATCAAAGGGACTGGAAATGTTGAAATCAAGGCCGATAGTGATATTAAAGCCAATTCCGGCGCCAACATGGAATTGAAAGCATCTGCCAACCAGAAAGTGGAGGCGTCGGGGACACAGGATCTTAAAGGCGCCATGGTGAACGTTAAAGGTAACCCGATTAACCTGAACTGATTTAAATGGAATATATTGCCATCCCTTTTGTCCTCCGAAAAGGCTATCTCGCCCGGGCCAGTCTCGATGAGTCTATCGCACATTCCATCGGACTAATAATAAGCACCCGGGTCGGAACCATGAAATTCGACCCCGAATTCGGCTGCGGTATCTGGGATAAGGAATTTTCCGATTTGTATACCGCCAACAAAGCCGATATCCGCGCCAATATCCGCAATTCCATCGATAAGTACGAAGGGCGCCTGTATAACGTTTCGGTCTCTTTCGAAAACATTTCCGATACGCAGAGACATGTCCTTGGCATGATTATTAAGATCTCCGGAAAATTCCGCGGAGAACGAGATGAAGAGAAAAATTTCGAAGCTCACTATCAGATGGGCTAAAAGGATCGTCGAACCATGAGCGAAAAAAGAGCCAGATCGCCTCAGGAAATATTCAACGATATGCACCGTGAACTCCGCTCGATGAACCACGAAGTTCCGGAATCGCCGGAGCGCATCGACCCCGTTATACGATTTCTGCTGAATCTTTACTCCTGTCAGCTGGCCAAGATCGACGAACGGGTCGACAAGGTCTGGGATGTGGCCGCCGAATCGATTGTCCGGTCCATGTGTCCGGAAAGCATGCGCTGGCCGATACCCGCTTACACCTTAATGCGCTGTATTCCCAAGGATCCGACCATAGTGGTCGATACCCACACCCGCTTTTTTTACAAAGAAGAGCGGGAAGGAGGCAAGTCGTTTTACTTTTCTTCTATCCGCAACGAGAAAATCCTTCGGGCCGAAGTGAAATATTTGTTCCTGCGGTCCGGCGACGATTATATGAATATCCATCGCGGCCAGGTGGCTCCGCCGACCTCCACCCAGACATTCGGGAATTTCAATTTCGCCCCGGATAAGGCTTCCGAAGTTTATATCGGAATCGATTTCGAAGGCAACCCCTCGGATTTCAAAGATAGCCTGATATTCATCAATGCCGAGACCGAAGCCACCCGGCAACTGCAGTGGGGGATCTGGTACCCGGGAAACTACGACGGCGGGTTCTATGAAGATTCCGGGTTCTGTCCCGGATTGGGCGGGACCATCGAAAGAATGTTCGCTTCCGATGAGGACCCTTTCAATTGGGGCGGTCTTCGGACCAGCAGCGACCTGTTTGCTCCCATCGTCGACAGCTTGGTTTGTCCTCCCGATACTTTCGCCGCCACCTGGGAAATCGGCCCCCCTCCGGAAATCCTGGCCAACGAACTGAAACGGCTCGATTTCATCGATCGTCCCGAGGATGCCCGGATGTACTGGATTAGGGTCAACCTTCCCCGCGGAGGAGACCGCATGGCGCTGGTGAATCCCATTAATATGTACTTGGACAGTTTCATTATTGTCAATAAGCACGAATTGAACCTTTTCAAGCATACCGGCGGCTACCGCCTGATCGAAGTGGAACTGCCCGACGATATTGCGAATATTCTCGAAATCACCCGCGTTACCGATTCCAACGGCAAAGAGTACCGTCCTCGCCACCTGGTCAGCGGCCGGAAGTACGGAGCGTACGGTCTCGAGGAGCGGGGCGATCGGCTGGTCCTTTGGTTCGATTATTCGCAGCAAATCGGCAATCCGCCCGATTCTTTAACGGTGTACTATGCGGTCACCGGAGGAACTGCGGCGAACGGCATTTCCGCCGGAAAGATTACCGAGCTTTACGAAAACCATCCCGGCATTAAAGAATGTGTCAACCTGATACCGGTAAGGGGGGCCGTCCCCGCCAAAAGCCGGGAGCAGATTCTTACCGAGGTCGCCTCGAGGCTTCGCAACCGCGACCGGGCCTTGAATTTTCATGAAATCGCTTCATGGACCAAAACCTTCGATCCCCGCATCACCGCGGTTGCCTGTTCCAACGGTATCGAACGTTCCAAGGAGGGGGTCCGCCGCTGCATTATTGTCAAAGCGGATGTGCAGGGAAAGAGCTTTTATTCCGACGATGAGACGGTGCTGCTCAAACAGCGCCTGAGCAGTTTTTTGAAATCCCGTTCTCCGCTGAATACGAATTACCGAATCGAGGTCGTTCATAAATGAAATCCCGCCGTGAAATCTTCATGCCGAATTTCTGCAGCCGGCGGTTCCCGTTTCATTACTATACCGCCCTCAACTTGCTGCAAAAACTGGGGGTGGACCTTAACCGGGTTGAATTGATGGCGATCGGAACTTTCCAGAATTACAAGGGGGAAATTCACAACCAGGAACCGGCCCCCGGAACGCCGATTAAAGCCGAAACCCGAATCATGCTCGAAGTGGGATATCCGGGAGGCGTCGACGAGATGCCATACCAGTACTTTTACGGCTTAAGGGGAGTTACCGAACGGTCGGACACATGGGAAGACAATGCCCGCCGGTTTATGGCTCCATTCGATGCCGGCATGATTAGAAGGCTGTCCGATGCCAAATACCAGACTCTGAAATTCAATTTCAGCTTCATTGAACTCGATTTCCTGAAGAAATTTCTCGAATTTTATGATTTCGACTTAACCCTTGCCGACAGCCCCGAAGAGCTTCAGCTCTGGATGAACCTGATGCCGCAGTTTTATATCTGGGGCGGAAACGCCAAATTGGTTGAATTCGTCCTGAAACTGATTTTCGAGTTGGATTTTAAGATTGTCGAAAGTATTCGAAGTACTCACGAAATCCCTGCTGAAATCCGCTATCGGCTCGGTTCACCAAAGGACCTGCTTGGCAAAGAGATAGTTTTGGGAAATTCGTTTAGCGATTTTGACTCCGCATATGAAGTGGCCATTACCATTGATGATGTAAAAATCCTGAAAGAGCTTTTGCCGGGAGGAAAAACCAGGGCGAAACTCGATCGGGTGTTAGGCTATTGTATGCCGTCGAATCTGACTTACCGGGTCAGTATAAAAACCGAAAGGAAAAGATATCCTCTGGGTGAAAAGGAAGTCCGTCCGGCCCTGGGATATTCAACATATTTATGAAAAACTCGATTGTCCGCCGCACAATTTGCGTTCCTTATCGCCTTGACTTTATATTTGAGCGGCTGTACATTCAGGTTTAATATCTGAGGCAAGGATATGAATGACTTCAATTTAAATTCTGTCAACTGGCAGGACGGGATGCTGCTCTCGACCCGGCATCTCAGGGAACAGGAAAGCTATTTCGAGCGGATGGCCCAGTGGTACGCTTTCGACATCGCTTACGGCTGGGGGTTAACGACCAAATCGTTCGCTGGCAGGGGCTCTTTAAATCTGAATCTTTCGGTCGATGGCCGCAAGGTTCGCGTCGAAATTTCCCGTTGCCAGGCCCTGACTCCTTCGGGGCAGTATATTGAAATCAACGATTCCTCGCCAATTCTCCCCAAAACGGATACCGAATTAAACAGGGAGATTATCCCGGTTTTCCTCGGAGTGAATCCTTCTGCGAAAAGGCCGGTCGGCGATCCTGATCCGCAGGAAGAAATTCCTCGCCTGCCATACCTGGTTAACGACTATGTCGTGACCCTTTCGGAACCGCCAAACCTCTCTCAAGGGAATTTTATCCAGGTGGCGGAACTATTGAATCACGGCGGCGAAGTTCATCAGTCGGAGAAATATTACCCCCCTTGCATAAATATTTCGGCGGATGAACGGCTGACCGGGAAAATAATCGATTTCAGAAACCGGCTGGAGAATCTGCTGTCGTTATCTTCCAGGGCTTTTGTTGCGATGGCTTCCGAAGGGGCTCTGGCCAACGAAAACACCACCCTCCAGGCCGCTTACCGCGAAACCATGTACCAATTCGTCTATCATCTGGCTTCGATTCTCGATGAATTCTCATTGCAGGCGTCCAGTATGCATCCTGTCCGCATGGTGGTCATGATGCGGAAGCTGTTCCGGGTATGCTCATCGCTTTTAAATATTCAGCCCGGCCTGAAGGATTATTTGAATGAGCGTTATTTCACCAAGGAACGGCAGAGCGACGTCGGGCAGTTTATGTCGCTGGTCGATAATTACCTCTTGACCGAATACAACCACCGCGATATCGGCACCCAGGTTCGCGCCATCGAATCGATTCTGAACGAACTCCGCGGGCTGTTCGGATTCCTGGCCCAGACCAAGCGGGAACAGCTCGGGGCTCAGGCGGTAGCCACCGATACTTTGACATATAAAAGCAGGACCTATAAACTGGTCAATTACAATAAGCCGAAGATAGAGCAGATCGGCGAATTGGTTTATCTTATGCTCGGAATCGCCAATCCCCGCCCGGTCAGCGATACCGTTATCCTGATGGGCAAAGACTTGTTCGGGGCCGGATGGTCCAACGTGCAGGTCCGGCTCGGTCTAAACGATGCCAGGGGACTGGGAGAAACCGATCCGGTCGATATCGATACGACCGCCTACGGGAACAAGATTGCCCTTCATCCGCAGGATATGCTGACCTCGCAGTCGGTGCGGCAGCTTACCCTTATCTTCCGGGGAGCGGGAGATTCCAAGAAACTGGCCAATGTCGGCAAAACCGATTTGATAATTTATGCGTTATAAGGAATAAAGTTACCGATTATGTCAAGCGATATCAGATCATACATTGACAACCTTTTTTCGTACATCGACGTTTTCGAAAACCGCGGCGGCGAATTCGAAACGGAAGGATTCCTGCAGACATACAATGGTCTGTACGCCGTCTTTCAGGCTCTGGCCCAGCAGCGGGACCAGGCCGTTGAAGTCGATCACTTTTTCCTCAGTAAAATTCAACAGCTTCCCATAAATGGTTCCGATTTAAGGCAGCTTACCATTCAAATTCTGATTTCGTTTTTTGAAGGGGAAGCGGATACCGACGGCCAATCGAACCAGGCATATATGTACGTTCGCGGGCAGCGTGAAATTAAAATGGATGTTACATTTTTTGAGAAAAACCTGATGCCGATCCTCTTCCGCGACGGCGCCCTGCACAATAATTTCCGGCTGAATAGGTTCTTTCTTAAGGAAATCGCCCGGTATTTGAATCGCTTCGGCGCCCCGCTCGATGCCGTTATCACGCCGGAGGCTTTCAACGGTTTGGGCGATCCCATGAAGCTCCTGGTTTTGATGAGGCGCCGCCTGAAACAGGGCGAGGATCTTCTGAAAGACCGCAACTCGCTGGAATTCGACCTGGCCCGCCTGAACACTTTCAATAAGCTGGCCGACAAAAACAAGCTGCTCCAGACGTACTTTTCCGAATGGAACTACCACGTTAAAGGGAGTTTCTTCGATAAGCTGAACGAATCGCTGAAATCCGCTCTGGGCAAATTTAAAGGGGCGTTTTCCAATTATCGCTACCTCAGGCTGGTTACCACCCAGCGAACCGCGGCTTATTTTTATTACGGTTTGATTATTCTGGTATTCGTTCTGCTCTCGATTTACGTGCCGAAAAAGTGGAACGATCACTCCAATAAAAAATATGAACAACTTCAGCAGCGAGCGAACAAGTTGCCATCGCAAGGACAATAGTACAAAGACGTGAAAATATTAGGTTTATTCAAAAAAGGCTCCAAGGCGGTATCAAAAGCCGGCAAAAAGGGAGGGGACAAAGCTGCGGCCTGGCCCTCCGGGACAAAAATCGGAGTGTACGGCCACACCAATTCCGGTAAAACGGTGTATTTTACGGTCCTCAATGAAGAATCAAAGATGGGCCGGGATTTGCAGTTGTCGATTACCGACGATGCCACCGCGGGCGAAATTCTTTCCAATTATCGCAATATCTGGGGTGTAGCCACCGAAATGGGGACCGGAACCATGGTCGATACCCGTGGAGAGAAAAAATTCCCGGAACCGACCACCGACGAAATTCCGCTTCAATTCAATGCCATCATCGACGGGGAAGATAAAATCCCGATTGTCGTTCTCGATTATAACGGCAAGGCCGTTTCCATAACCGAAACCGGAGAATTGAAAGAGCGCGTGAACGGCTACATGCTTCAGGCCGACGGCATCATGTTTTTCTATGACCCGAAAATCCTCGGTGCCGAACTCGAAACAAAAGCGCATGTATCGTCATTTATCGGGATGCTCGAAAAACTGGCGCCGCTCAAGAAAAAACTGCACATCCCCGTTTCCCTGGTGATAACCAAGGCCGATATTCTCCCCGGCTTTTCAGGAGATGATCAGACAGTGCTGGTCAGCTCCGAGAATGAAAGCTGGCTTTCGGAAAATTTCGATGCTTTTCAGGATATGGTTCTGTCCAGCAATAAAATAGCGTCGAATTCGGCCTGGGCCGGATCGGTGAGAAATATCCTGTTTAATTTACGGGATTTCCTGAAAGTGGTGGTTGGACGGACCCTGAATTTCCAGATATTTTTCATCTCGAATACCGGTTCGACTCCGGAAAAAATCGGAGCCGATGTCGGGCGGTCAATTTATGCTCCTCCGGCGCGTATCCGCCCTGTCGGAGTGAAAGCCCCCCTGTACTGGATGATTAATACCATACGCAGGGCCAAGAGGGTCAGGGGTTTGAAGAGATTCACCAAAGTTGTCGCAACCCTCAGTATCATCTGGATGATTCTGGTATCGATACCGTATCTCTGGAATACCGTCTGGCTGTTGCCGCGCACCATCCATATCGAGGATTCGGTCCTGGCTTCAGCGAACGGTAACTTTTACAATACCACCACGAAAGACCGCAGCCTGGTGAAAGATGCCTGGCGCAAGTACAGCCAGTCCTGGATAATCAGCAATATATTTCCGAAATTCAAAAACCCCGCCGATCGCATCCGGACCCGGTACGAAGAATTCAACCTTGCCGAAGCCCTGGAGCAGCTCGATCTGACCATCATCCGTTTCACCGCGGTGGTCAAAGACACCAGCCTCTGGCCGAAAATGAACCCCAGCGATAAATCGCTGTTAATGACCAAGGAACATACCAGTATCGAGGATGAACTGAACAACTTCCACGCCGGTGACGACAACACCGAACTTTTCCGCCGCAGCGGAAGAGCCTTGACCTACTGGGAGCTGTATAAGAACTCGATTCTGAATCCGGCCGATACTTCTACCTGGGAAACCATCCGTCAGCAGGTTCTGCAGGATCAGAATTTATATGTTGCCGAAATCAGCAACGCCGAAAAGGGACTGGGTCAGGCCCTGATGACCGGGCAGAAAGTTACCAAAGAAAAAGTGGTGGCACAAAAAGCCGGAGTCGAGTTCGATAATGTTATTGAGAATGTAAACGGCAACAGCGATCCCGATTATCGAATCAACAAGGCCGTACGAGAATTGCGTCAGATTCGCGGGCAGCTCAATCCCGAACTCCAGGGAAATGAGATGGCTATGATCGACCGCTATATCAATGCCGCCAAAGCCTTCGATGAGCGGCGCAAGTTTTCGGTCAGGATTCAAAAGTTGCCTGATCAGGACCATGTCCACATCGAAGTCGTCACCAAAGGCAAGGATCCGGGATGGGGCGAAATCAGCCAGTATTTCGAGGGGGACGAAATCGAAATCTGGTGGAAGAAAGGATACGAAATCCATATCGCCTATGACCTGGTTACCGACCAGTGCGCCTGGGGCAAAACCGCCAGCGATAGAAAAGTATTCGACAGCGAGTTGTCGATTTTCGATTTGAACGGTGAAATCCGGTTCAGTAATGTGAATAAATCGATCAGCATTCGGATGAAACCCGATCCGCGAGAACTCCTGCCAAAATTGGAATAAAATTATCCACGGAGGGTAATGATGAAATTTACGAAGAAATCACTACTGGTAATATTGGCCCTTACTCTGGCCGTCCCGGTTATGGCCGGCAAGATTCAAATCCCGGCCGGGACCGAGGTGAAAGTCATTTTCGACCCCAATATTCAACTGACATCCAACCGGGTCGAAGAGGGGGTCCCGGTTTTGATTAATCTGTACGAGCCGATCCAGATCGGCGGCGTGACGATTGTCGAAAAAGGAGCTTCAGGAACCGCGCGCGTAACCAAAGTGGAAAAAAACGGCAAGGCCGGTAAACCGGGATTCATTCAGGTGGCCTTCGAATCGATCGATCCCAAGGGGGCTTTCATGCCGGTAACCGAAGGAGCCAAGATTAAGCTTGAAGGCGCTGTCGAGGATAAAGGGAGCGGCAAGAAAATCCTTTCATTGCTTCTGGGATTCGGTCTCCTGATTAAGGGAGGACAGGGTGAGATCGACACGCATCAGCCGTACACTGCCAAAGTCGCCGAATCGGTCATTCTGGAAAACTAAGTTTCCCTTTTATTTCAAAATGTAAAAAGGCTCCCGATAAATATCGGGAGCCTTTTTTATCACCCAAAAAGGGGGAATGTGAAATCAATTCCAGGAATACTGGTAGGCCGGCGTCGTGGTCAATCTCAAACCGACCGTGTCGGTCCCTTCGACCACCGGCTGAATCTGAAAAATGATGAACTGCTGCCCCCCGGAAGTATATCCGCCGGTTATCGGCTGTTTTGGATTATACATAATCCAGTTGCCTGAGGTCCGGAATGACCAGGTACCATCCGGCGTGTTGGTCGGATTGACCGGATCATTTGTGCCTTTGTAATTGCTCGGAACATTCGACAGGTCATCGAAAGGATTATGTATCGCAATCGAACCGTCGTTTAAGTACTGCTTGGATGTATACATCGATAGGGCGCCTTCGAGACTCGAAATCATATTGGCGACGGCGGCCTGTTCGGCTTCTTTGCGGACCCCGAATAATTTCGGGATCGCGACCGCGGCCAGGATTCCGAGGATAACGATGATAACAACCAGTTCGATGAGGGTGAACCCTTTGCGGGATTTCAGGGCAGCGAAGAACATGGCTTTTCTCCGTTAATGTTCGGTTTTCTTGATATCGTTTATTGTACCGATTATCGGACAAAAGCCGGTGCGGTTTACCCCGGAACCGTGTGAAGTCCCGGGATAAGCCCGGTTTTTCAAAACATGCTCAAAGTCAGCGGCTTTGTTTCGGAATGAAACAGCCGGTTCACCCGGCCAAGATAACGCTCGTCGGATATTTCCGCCTTGCCGATTTCGTATAAATCCGCAAAATCGACCGCTCCGATTATCACCGAAGAAAATTCCGCGATCCCCAGACTGATGTCGCAGTCGGTCCTGCCGCTTTTCTGCAAAGTCACTTTTCCTTTATCAAAGACAGCTATACGGGCCCCGGAATTTTCCGGCAGGAAGTCATCTTTAATGTTCATCTTCAGGCGAACCGTTTCGCCCCCGAAGTCGTGCTTCTTAAGCGCCGCGAAGAGTCTTTCGACATTAATGACCCGATGCATGATGCCGATTCCCGCTCGAGCCGTCGGGTGGCCGACAATCGGGATAATACTGTCGGTTTCGCTGCGAGGGTCGCGCGGCAGAAAGTGCATAAAATCATGCGAAGTCACCCAGACCACACGGTTTATCTGGTCGAGTTGCGACCGAAGAAACGCAATCAGTTCCTTGAAAGCCTCGCGATGTTCCCAGACCATCTCGTCGATAACGAGATTCTGCCGAAACATAGTCGACCCTTTGCCTTCCTTGAATTCGAAATTGATATACCCTTCGATTTTACTGCCATTCTTGTATCCGACCGTATGTTTCCCCGGACGGAAAAACCTCCGATACTCGTACGGCCGCCGCAGAAACATCCCGTGCGTCTTCCGGGCATACCGGTCGGAACAGGCCATCATGTTTTTGACTTCTTTTTCATTAATGTCGACGATATGCCTCTTATCGTTCCATGCCGGAAATTCCTCGGCGGCAAAGGCGTATTCGAATAACTTCGCTCCGTACCCGAACCCCATCTTGAAATAAAAATCGGGGCGAAAGGCGAACAGACAGGCCAGGGGATATCCCCGCCTGCGGTAATACTTAATGAAGAACTCCATCAATTCCCGGGCGGCATGTTCTTTCTTATATTTAAGGTCGATAGCCAGCAGCCCTCCGCCGCCATTAGACACGCGAGATTCGAAGAGGGTCATATCGAAATCGAACAGCCGATACCCGCCGATCAGTTTGCCGTTACGGTATAACCCGTATGGAACGACCCCCTTGTCGATTTTATTCAGGCCCTTAAGCCATTTCAGAATTCGCTGATGGTCTTCTTTGGATTTGATTCCGAAACCGGGGTAGGCCTGCGCAACGATATCGACAAACTTCCCCAGGTCCTTATCCGGCAGCCTTTTTATCGGAGACAAAGTCACCTCCAGTTTTTAAGAATAACTACGGAAAATAATAATGGGTGTTTCTCCTCAAATTGACCAGCAAAAAAAACCGGGATGACATTTTAATCCCGGCTTTCTAATCCGACTTCACCCATCAGCTATTTTTTGGAACTCCCTGAGGATGGCCGATTCCCGAACTCGCGAAGAGCTTTTCCCAGTCGGTCTTACCGGTAAATATCATAACCACGAACAGGGTGATAATGCAGACAATACTGATGGCTAGACCGGTGTAGCCTTCGAGGAAAAAGGCATACGAAAACAAAATCAGGTATACGAATTGAGAAATCCCGGTTTCGACCAGAGCGAATTTTATCCCCACTACCAACCGCATGTATGAAACAACCAGTGCTATCGATACCACCGAACTTATCGCGAAAGCGAGGTGGATATTTATGTGGTCAATCAAATAGGCCAGTAACAGGTGGAAAGCGAAAAACGAACAGGAGATGAAAAAGAAATTCATAGGGTGCAGTTTGATTCGCTTGATAGCTGTGATGATAAACATCAGAAATAGGAACAAAAAAAGCGATACCGGCGCGAAATAGGTCAGTTTGCTGACCCAGGGACCGGGATTCAGCTTCTGAGGCATCACCATCCCGATCTGGATACCGGATATCAGGCTGATATAATCCCATTCCAGATTCCAGCCGTCGCGGCCTTTCTCTTTCTTGGTGGGGGAGATGCTGTTTTCGGGGAAATCGATATTATCGAAATTGGTCGCCATGCTCAATTTGAAATCGTTGATTTTGGAAACCCCTTCTCCGAAATCGTACCACCATTCATTCATTCCCTGGCTGCGATAGGCAATCCTGACCGTCTTCGTGTCTCCGGGATTCAAATCGATTCTGGCGTTAATGTGTCCCTCCCGGGGGCTGATATCGGCCAGAGGCTTTCCGTCGACCGTAAAGATAAAATCCTCGTATATGCCGTTTTCGAGCGGGAAAGAATATTCAAAGAAGGCCGCAAGGGTATAATCGGTATCGTTTTTCAGGCCGTAACTGCCGTCGAAGGCCACTTTATAGGTAGGGTACCACAAAAGTCCCTTTTTGCGGTGTTCCAGGTCCAGGTTGACCATGATATCGCTGCTGTCAATAATAAGGGGATGGCGGACCAACTGCTCACGGTTTTCGATTATTTCTGTCCCGTCGATGGTCCGCTTTACTTCGACCGTGTCCGTTCTCTGAGCGTACAAAACCGGCGCCCGCTGGTGCTGGGGTTTGCCCCACAAATTGCTGATGGCTTCCTTTAATTTGATGTCCTGCTCGTTGGTCCGGGTCATGGTGACCGCCCCGAGCAAGAACCATGCTATGGTAGTGCAGCCGAATATAAATACCAGAGCAATAATTCGACTTTTCATCAGTTGCTCCCAATAAATTACGATTCGGCCGAATGTGATTGTGCCATGCAAGGCGGATCTTAAACTCTCCATTTATACAACCATGGTTCCCCGGAGATTGATAAAAAAGTTAAGTGGAGAATGATGGCTGGAAAAAAAGACTTAGCCCGGTTGAAATCCAATTTGTATTCGGGACAGGATCTCTCTTGATTTGGCGGCCGCTTGGTACACGGTAAGGTACCCCGCGAGTATCAAAATAGGTGGTGCGATATTCCTATTGAAATGGTAAGGTTTCCGTTTATTGTAGCGACGTCATAATAATCATTTTTAAAAATATAATTACCGGTGTAAAAAAAGCCAATTGTCAGCGTGGTCGGAATTGAAATTCGATAGGTGTAATTTAAATAATAAAGCGATTGGGCGCCAAGAAAAGTCTGGTCATCGGTTTTTCGTTTAATGCCATTTCCAAACCGGAAATAGTTTATCCTATATGCCGTCACGTCATGATATGTCTCTATCCTGATTTTCGAGCGGGAGTCCAGGATAAATACCCAGCTGCCTCCGGCGTACCCATCAACTTTGTAGTCATATTCGGTTTCCCTTTTATCGCTTCCGGTATATTGATTATCCCATGTTTCGTCCCGACTTCTATTGTCGAAAATATATTCTGCGCCCAAGAAATATCTGCCCTGCCAGATAAGGCTATAAGCTTTATTTATTTCCATATCTACAAACGCGGACATAGCGTAGTCAGTGGATTCGCTATATATTTTATTTTTTAGACTGGAAATGTCGTTGGTTTCGTTAATAAGGTTGCCAAGCAGATCATATTCCGATCTCGTTCGTGTGGTATCGCTGTATATATGTTTCCTGGTCCTGCCGAACGAAAAATTAAATTTAAGGCCGCAACCGAATTTGGTTCCGAAGAGGCGTTCATTTTTGGGGAAATAATCGATTACGTCATTTATATACATGGGGCATCTAATACCTGTCTGTTCGATGATTCCTTCGCGCAGTAAGAAATCAATAATCGCTTCGACTGTTTCTATCCTGCGGATTCGGGAATCGATAACATGCTTTTCTTTTTTCAAATATATAATTTCCGCAAGCCCCAACATCTGTTTATAGTTCGGTTCTTTTGTCAACAAAGCGTTTCTTTTCAGCTCTCTAATAATGTATAAAGCAGCCGAAGCATATTTCCCGTTGTACACCCGGCCCTTCCCGAGCCCGGACGATAGTCCTAAGGAATATATTTTCGTATTGGTGTATCGTTTATAAGAGGAATGTTCATCGGATATGATATAATTATCCTCGTAATCAAATTGTCGGAAGTAAGCAATGCGGTATTTATATCGCGAATCATCGTATGATAAATCCAGCGAACCCTGAAAATTCAGGAAATAGTCTTTGTAAAAATACCGATTGTAGTCTAAGGATTGATAAAAGGCGACATATATTTCATTATTATCATTTCCGGAATTGTTAAAAATACTATCGGAACGCCAGATTCCATTAATTGAATCAGACATGTCTGAATAATTAAAAGTTAATTGCAGGTCCGAGTAATAGGTCAGCGCGGTATTCCTGGTCCAGAAATTGTAAGTTAACGACGGTCGCAAATTAAAATCTTGAGCTCCAGAACCCATAAAGCTGTCATAATCGTTCGTGATATCGCGAGTTGTTGGATACTCGTGCTCGTCATTGTTTCTAAGCGAATATTCCCCGTCAAGTTTCAATTCCAAATCCTGAAACCGTTCCGGAATAAAACTGGTTATTTTGAAGGTGGAATCCTGAGCCGAACAAGGCGCGGCAATTATAGAGAATACAATGAGTAAGATAAGAGGAATCTTAATTGGCGACATAACCTGCTCCCTTTCCCTGCAATAGTCTTCCCCGGATTATCTAATGATATCGATTATTCAATTTAATATTAGAAGGGCGACTTGTCCATCTTCTTTTCCCGCGTTCTTTTCTCCCTTGCCAAAACGTTGCCGTCCAAATATATTAGCCCTTTATTGGGGATGATAAAGGAGAGGTAACTTATGAAATACAAGCCGGTCAAAGCCGCCCGAGGCTCCAAACTGACCTGTAAAGGATGGCACCAGGAAGCCGCCTTCCGCATGATTAACAACAATCTCGACGAGGAAGTCGCCGAACGCCCGAAAGACCTCGTTATATACGGAGGCATGGGAAAAGCCGCCCGCAACTGGGAATGTTACCACGCCATTATCAAATCCCTGAAATCGCTCGAAAACGATGAAACCCTTCTGGTTCAATCGGGAAAACCGGTCGGGATTTTCAAAACTCACGAATACGCTCCCCGCGTCCTCATTGCCAACAGCAATTTGGTTCCGAAATGGGCCACCTGGGAAAAATTCCGCCAGCTCGACAAACTCGGCCTGATAATGTTTGGCCAGATGACCGCCGGAAGCTGGATATATATCGGGACCCAGGGGATTTTGCAGGGGACCTATGAGACTTTCGCCGCGGTCGGCAACCAGCATTTCAACGGCGACCTGTCCGACCGGTGGATACTTACCGGCGGCATGGGAGGAATGGGCGGCGCCCAGCCCCTGGCCGCCACCATGAGCGGCTGTTCCGTTCTTTGTGTCGAAGCCGATGAGGCCCGCATCAGCCGCCGGGTCAAAACCGGATACTGCGATATTAAAGTAAAGACTCTCGATAAAGCTCTGAAACTGATTAAAGAACACACCACGAAAAAGGAACCGATTTCCATCGGACTGGTCGGCAACTGCGCCGAAATCTTCCCGGAAATCTTCCGCCGGGGAATCATCCCCGACATCGTCACCGATCAGACTTCGGCTCATGATGAATTAAATGGATACATTCCTGAGGGATTGACCGTTACCGAAGCCGAACGCCTCCGCAAAAGCAATCCGCGCGAATATATCGAACGCGCTTATATCTCCATGGTGAAGCATTGCGAAGCCATGGTGCGGTTCCTACGGGCAGGTTCCATCGTTTTCGATTACGGTAATAACCTCCGCGGACAGGCCGAAAAAGGGGGACTCAAAGAAGCTTTCGAATTCCCCGGCTTCGTTCCGGCTTATATTCGCCCGTTGTTTTGCGAGGGGAGAGGCCCTTTCCGGTGGGTAGCTTTATCTGGCGATCCGAAAGATATCAATACCACCGATGAGTTCATTCTCAAGGAATTCAAGCAGAACGAATCCCTGACCCGGTGGATAAAAATGGCTCGCGAAAAGGTCCAGTTCCAGGGACTGCCGGCCCGCATCTGCTGGCTCGGTTACGGCGAACGGGCCCGGTTCGGAGAAGCCATCAATGATATGGTGAAAAAAGGCAAGATATCCGCTCCTGTTGTTATCGGACGTGACCACCTCGATTGTGGCTCGGTCGCATCTCCCTATCGTGAAACCGAGGCCATGAAAGACGGCTCCGATGCCATCGCCGACTGGCCCTTGCTTAATGGGCTGCTTAACGCCGTTTCGGGAGCAAGCTGGGTATCCATCCATCACGGCGGAGGGGTCGGGATGGGGAACGCTATCCATGCCGGCCAGGTTATAGTCTGCGACGGGACCCCGGAAATGAAAACCCGCCTTAATCGGGTCCTCACCAACGATCCCGGAATTGGGGTGGCCAGGCATGTCGATGCTGGATATAAAGAGGCTGTCGATTTCGCGAAGAAAAATAAAATCAAAGTACCGATGCTTTAATTTGCGTAATTACGAAATATGGCGCCAAAGAAAAAAGCGACTCTGATTATAACCAATATCGGCCAACTGATAACCATGCAGGGACCGGTTCCCAGGATCGGTGACAGCATGAAAGATATCGGTCTGATCCAGTCCGGAGCGGTCGCGGTTGCCGGGGAAGAAATCCTCGCCGCCGGACCGGGTGCCGATGTCGAGCGGGAGGTGGAACTGGCCGAAGGGTGCCAGGCTATCGATGCCAGGGGCAAAGTGGTTACTCCCGGTTTGATCGATCCCCATACTCATCCGGTTTTCTCAAAAACGCGCGAAAACGAATTCGAGATGCGTATCCAGGGGAAGACTTATCAGGAAATCGCCCAGGCGGGGGGAGGTATCCGGTCATCGGTCCGTGACCTTCGGGAAACTCCGGCCGCGGAGCTATCCAAAAGGACCGTCCGGACTCTGGAACGGATACTTTCTTACGGTGTAACCACTATCGAGGCCAAATCCGGTTATGGATTATCAACCGAGGCGGAAATCAAATCGCTTGAAATAATCCGTGACCTCAACGAAACCCAGCCTTTGAATATGATTCCGACTTTTCTCGGAGCCCACGAAGTCCCCGATGAATATCGCGATAACCGGGAAGCCTATATCGACCTGCTTATCAATGAAATGATGCCGAAGGTCAAGGAACAAAACCTCGCCGAATTTTGCGATATCTTCACCGAGGAAGAAGTCTTCAATATCGAAGAATCCCGCCGCATCATGACCGCCGCGAAAAACCTCGGATTCAAATTGAAATTCCACGCCGACGAATTGGGTCCCTCCGGCGGTGCGGAACTTGCCGCGGAACTTGGAGCCATTTCGGCCGACCACCTGGTTCATATAACCGATAATGGTATCCGCGCTATGGCCGAATCTGCAACGGCGGCGGTCCTGCTTCCCGGCACCTGTTTTTCCCTGAACAATGAACGTTACGCCCCGGCCCGGAAAATGATCGAATCCGGCGTCGTGGTAGCTCTTTCCACCGACTGCAATCCCGGCTCGAGCTATACCGAATCGATATCGATTATAATTACTCTGGCGGCTCTTAAATACGGGATGACCGCCGCTGAAGCGTTATCGGCCGTCACCGTGAACGCCGCCTGTGCTGTCGACCGGGGCGGAAAGCTGGGGCAGTTGGTTTCGGGGCTTCCGGCCGATATCGTAATCTGGGATATGAACGACTATCGCGAGCTCCCCTATCATTATGGCGTAAATCTGGTCCAGAAAGTGATAAAACGGGGCAAAATCGTCCTGAAGTAAAATTTTATTTTAAACTAAATGACCGCTTATTCTGTTTAAATAGTGATGAAAGTTTCGTCCCCTCTCATTACCCTCACCGCCATACTTTTAGTTTTCGCCGGTGGTTGCGGAGTGTACAGTTTTAATCCGGGAGGCAAATCCTCGATTCAGAGCATTGCGGTTTCTCAATTCGAAAATGAGACCATCGAATACGGCCTTTCGGACCGGATGACCGATCTGGTTATAGATGCTTTCATCAACGACGGCAACATGAAAGTGGTTCCGGAAGGTGACGCCGATGCCGTCCTGAGCGGGATCCTCACAAGCTACGAACGCAAAGCGTATACTTACGATGAAAACGACAACGTCAGCCAGTATGCCGTGAAAGTGGTGTTCGATATCGTGCTGGCAAAACCGGACGGAGAAGAGATCTGGAAAAATCAATTTTTCAGCGAAGGGATATACGATGCCGCGGCCGAATCCGAAGAAGACGGCCAGGTAAAAGCCGCGGAAAAACTGGTAATCGATATCATCAATCGCACCACCAAAAGCTGGTAAGTTTTTATTTGTAAATGTCCGACATAAAGTTATATTGACACGATAATAATGGGGATTATTGAAATGAAATTCATGAAATTGCCGTTGCCGACCGCTGTGATTGTTTCCATATTGCTGCTTCCGGTCGTATTATTGGCCGGACCCGACAACAAAAATGTTGGAACTCGCGCTTTCAACTTCCTCAAAATCGAAACCTCCGCTCGCCCGGTCGCGATGGGCGGAGCCTATACCGCCGTAGCCGATGATGAGGCCTCGATTTTTTACAATCCTTCCGGTTATGCCGGATTCGAAACCAGGCGCATTTCATTCGGCTACGTCAATAATATTTTCGAAATGCAGACCGGCTACGTCGCCTTTATCCAGCCGCTCAGCTATCGAGCCGACAAAGCCTTTAGCATATACCTAAGCTATCTGAATTATGGCGATTTTACCAGGACCAATAATCTCGGTGAGGATATCGGGACCTTTTCCGGAAGCGATATTTTATTCGGGGCCGGCTATGCCATGAAAGTCGGTCCGCAGATGCAATTCGGCGGAGCCCTGAAATTGATATATGAGAAGATCGAAGATTATTCCTCGCATGGTTTTGCCGTCGATTTGGGCGCCCGCTACGATCTGACCGACGAACGAACCCGCCTGGGATTCGCCATACAAAACCTGGGAACGCAGCTTTCCGGGTTTACCGAGGGTGCCGATAAAGACCCGCTGCCGCTCAGGTTCCGGGCGGGTGCGTCGCATATTCCGAAAGGGCTGCCGTTTATGGTTGCTTTCGACGGCATTCTTCCGACCGACAACGACATCTATTTTGCGATCGGCGCCGAAACGGTCGAACTCCGTCCTCTGTTCCTTCGTCTCGGATGGAACAGCTTCGGTTCCGATAATTATGAAACCGGAGCGTCAAACGACTGGATGTCCGGGTTTTCGGCGGGCGCAGGATTTGAGTTTTCGAGATTCCAGATTTCGTATGCCGTGTCTCCCCAGGCCGATCTGGGGACAAGTCATAGAATAACCTTAAATGGGGGATTTTGACAGGTTTGCGTAAGGACACGCTGGTTTTCCTGTTTCTTTTTCTGCTTGCAGCCGCAATCTCGGTCGTATCCGGATGCGGCGGCAGTGCCGATAATCCCCGCGATGTCGTCATACAATTATTCGGCGCCATGGAACGGAATGAACGGGCCGCGCTCCCGCATTTGCTCGATATGAGAGCTATGATGGAGCAGGGCGAAGAGGATTATGCTCTTCAACGCAAGATGCCGCGGAAATTCTACAGCCCCGAACAAATCATGGACGATTTGACCGACAGCGGCCTGACCAAAACCAGGTGGTTTACCATGCAGCGAATTGTCGGCAATACCGAAATGCGCGGCGATTCGGCCTGGGTTGAAGTCTCTTTCGTCGACAAAGACAAAGGCGTTCAATACTACAATAAATTCGGGTTGCACCGCAAAAAAGGGAACTGGAAAATCTACAGTTTTAAGACGATTTCCCGATAACATCATCATACCTGTTACTATTGCAGGTAATTTTTAACCGACAATTTCAAAACGCAACGGGGATCATTCAGGTATGATACTGGGAAAAATCATCGAAATTATCCGTTCCAAGGGTTATGGATTTATCGAAAGTGAAGAAGGCGAACGGATATTCTTTCATCAACGCTGGCTTAAAAATCTGAAATTCCGCGATCTCAATATCGGCGATGATGTCGCTTTCATGATAAAACAGGGACCGCGCGGTCCGAGAGCTCATAACATGATGCTCCCAAAAGATGTCCCGCCGACCCGCCAGGAGCGAATCGCCGAATTACTATTCAAATAGTAGTGAAACTACCATACGGTTAATCCCGTATTATTAAACGAATCAAAGATATACCCGTCTTAAATAGCGTCGGAACGGGTATTTTTTGACTTGACACAGCCCTCACCCGCTTATACATTTCGGCTTTGCTAAGAGCAACGGTAATATGATAAAGTATTGCCGCTTTTATTTTGAGCAGAGATTAAAGATGTAATGACAACCCGAATCCCGCAGCCGACTAAACTAACGCGCGGGGTTTTTGTAGGAAACAGGGCAGTTGAAAGTAAAAGCATTCTTTCTCATCTCCGCCTTCGTTCTGTCCGGCTTTGTATCGGGCTTCGCCCAGGAATCAGCCGAACCAATCCCAGTTGAAAACGATTCTCTCACCGTCGCGGAAACACCGGCGCCCGCTACCGATGTGGTCGCCAAGGATACCCCTAATGATGCCGGCGGATCCATCACGGTCACCTGGGATCTTTCTCCTGATGATACCACCAAAAAAATAGTCACGAAATATGTGGTAATGAGAGCCGAAGAGGGCTCTGACGATTTTAAGGAAATCGGAAGCCAGGTTGCCGGGAAAAGATCCGTGACCGATAACGAAGTTGTTGATGGCGTTGCCTATATCTACAAGGTTTTGGCCACCCGCGAAATCCTGCAAGACGATGCAATAATTGAGGTGCTTTCCTCGCCTTCGGAACCGGTCGGGCCGGCAAAATCCACCGCCCAATGGTTTAACATGAGCCGTCTGAATATTTTCATCGGTATCATTATTCTCTGCGGTGCGATTATTTATTACATAACTGCCGCACGCGGGGGCAAGAGTTTCTATATCAGGAAAATCGCCGGTATTGTCGAAGTGGAAAACGCGGTCGGCCGCGCCACCGAAATGGGTAAGGCCATTTACTATGTTCCCGGTATCAACGATATGGATGACGTTCAGACCCTTGCCAGTCTGACCATCCTCGGGAAAGTCGCCGAAATTGCCGCCCAGAACGATACCCGTATCGATGTACCGGTATCCCGTTCCATGGTGATGGTAACCGCCAAGGAAATCGTCAAGGAATCGTACAGTCGGGCCGGGCGCCCCGAAGCCCACCAGGATGACCAGGTGCGGTATCTCACCGACGACCAGTTCGGCTATGCCGCCGCGATTGACGGTTTGTTCGTTCGTGAGAAACCGGCGACGGTGTTTTTAATCGGAGCCTTTTTCGCGGAATCGCTGATTATGGCCGAAACCGGCAACAGCATCGGCGCCATTCAGATTGCCGGGACCGCGCAGCCGTCGCAGCTGCCGTTCTTCGTTGCCGCCTGCGACTATACTCTTATAGGTGAAGAAATGTTCGCCGCTTCCGCTTACCTTTCCCGCGAACCGAAATTGCTCGGTTCCCTGAAGGGACAGGATTTGGGTAAGGCGGTCTTTTTATTTGCGATAGTTATCGGGATTATTCTGGAATCGTTCGGAATCCCGGTTTCCAACCTGTTCAAGGTTCAGTAAAGGGACGAAATAAGTATGAGACGTGAAATTCCCATAGCGATTACTTTCATCGTAGGTACGGTCTTCATTATTGCTTATTTCATTCCTCATTATCCTTTCAACCAATTCGAAAACTGGTTCAACGACTGGTTTGCCATTGTCGCCGCTTTTGCCATCTGGCTGGGCGCCCTGAACCTTTTGAAAATATCGGCAATAAAGATCTTTCTGAAGAAAACAGATCAGCTCCACGCCGCACTTATCATAATATCGTTTCTGGTGATGATCTTCTACGGATTCTACAACGGGTTTTCCGGAATCATGGCTAACCCGCCTTACTCCTACCGCGATCCCGCGCCGGGCATTAACTTCTCCTGGCTGTACGACTACGTCTATTCCTCCCTGTCGGCTACCATGTTTGCATTATTGGCATTCTTTGTAGCGTCTGCGTCGTACCGGGCTTTCCGTGCCCGTAATTTCGAGGCCACTTTGCTTTTGGTCGCGGGCTTTCTCGTAATGCTTGGCCGCGTTCCGGTCGGTGATCTTATTACTCAATGGCTCCCGCGCGATTATCAGTTGTCGCAATTGGCCAACTGGATTATGAATATTCTCAATACTGCCGGCCAGCGAGCCATTATGATCGGTATCGCCCTCGGGCTGGTGTCGACCTCCCTTAGAATTATCCTCGGCCTGGAACGGGCCTACCTGGGAGGTGACTGATGCGTACCAGGGAAATTATCGCATTTTTTGCTTTAATCGCCTTAATCCTGCTGGCGAAGTATGTCCTGCCGCATCCGATGCAGTTCTCTCCGACCCTTTCTCTTATAATTATTATTTTGCTTTCATTGACATTCATTATTATCGGGGTGCTGACCTTGCAGGGCAAGTTCGTTGAACGGCGCATCGTGTTTATATATGTTGGGGCCGCCCTGACCCTCCCGTTCTTCATGCAGATTGAACTCGAGGTTCCGATTTCGCCCGAGGTGCAATCGGCGTACGACCAGATTGAAAGCCTCAACCCGGGTTCCAAAATTCTGGCCGCTTTCGATTACGACCCGCCGTCGGCTCCGGAATTGCAGCCGATGGCCGATGCTTTCATGAAATACTGCTTCCATAAGGGAATTAAGGTTATCATCATGGGACTTTGGCCTCAGGGACCTCAGCAGGCGGGACAATCGGTTGAGGCTGCTTTCGAGGATGATCCGGCACTTCGAGATAAAATTAGGTACGGTGTCGACTATGTCAACCTTGGTTTCCAGTCCGGAAACGAATTCGTGATTTTGAGAATGGGCGAGAGCTTCAAGGCGATGTTCCCGGCCGATATTTACGGGACACCGTATGATTCCATTCCGATTCTGCGTAATGTCAAAAATTATTCCAATATCGATTATTGTATGAATTTCTCGGCCGGGAAGCCCGGAACCCAGGAGTGGGTCCAGGGAGCGGTCGATCGCTTCGGCCTGAAGCTGTCGGCGGGGAATACCGCGGTGCAGGCTCCCATGATTTATCCTTACCTGCAGGCGGGTCAGCTCGATGGCCTGATGGGGGGCATGGCCGGGGCCGCCGAATTCGAAAAATTGACCGGATATAAAGACAAAGCGACCACCTTCATTAAATCGCAGTCGTTCGCGCATATTGTCGTGATCGTTTTTATCATCATCGGGAACATGGCCTTTTTGAGGGGAAAAACCGAGAGGAAAGTGAAATGAGCTGGGAACAAACCTTTGGAATCTGGCTCGCCGCCGCTTTTACACTGGGAATTGTTTCATTCCTTTATCGCGATAATATCTTTTATAAGGTCTGCGAGGCCATCTTCGTCGGGAGTTCAGCTGGATACTGGTTTGTGACCTATTTCTGGGATAACCTGTACCGCAAATTTTATCTCCAGGCGTTCGATCCGGTAAGTCCGCATATTGCACCGTGGGTCGGTTTTATACTCGGCGTCCTGATGCTTACCCGGTTGTTCGGAGCGAAAATAGCCTGGCTTTCACGCTGGCCGCTGGCTTTCATTATCGGAGCCACCGCCGGTGTCTACATGATGTTTTATTTCGTATCAAACGCCATGCTCCAGATCGGCGCCAGTATCAAGCCGGTTTTCGTGGGAAGTTTCGGCGATATCGTTTCGAATGTCCTGATTGCCGCCGGCACTTTTTGCGGGCTGGTGTACTTTTTCTTCAGCAAGGAGCACAAAGGGGTTTTCGGAGGCGCCGCCCGGGTGGGAATCTGGTTTTTGATGGTCACTTTCGGTGCCTCTTTCGGATACACGGTCATGAGCCGTATGTCGCTGATGCTTGGACGACTCGATTTTCTGTTCGGTGACTGGCTCCGCCTGATTAGTTAATAATGAAAGATTATCACAGACCGCAGCTCTTATTCCAAATATTTATCCTCCCTCTCGTTGTTATACTATCTCTAACATCGGCGCTCACGGCTCAGGAACAGCCCGTTATTCCGGCGGATTCGATAATCCATATTCCGGCCCCGACGAGCAATGTCGTCGCCGTCGATTATGTTTACGATCGCGGAGAAACCGTCGAACTGACCTGGAATTTGTCACCCGACGACACGATCGGCGGCAGAATCGATGGATACGAGCTTGCGCGTGTCGAGCAGTCCACGGGAAAGATGGATACCCTCGAGGTAATTCCCGCCGGGATTTCGTACTATAAAGACGATAAACTAACCCACGGCCATAAGTACGCTTATTTAATTCGCTCCGTGTATTTCGGGGCGAAATCATCGCCGGTATCTTCCAATATTATTACGCCGAGCATTGAAATTATCAACTGGCGTCTCGCGAACCTGTTCGCCATTGCCTTTATCCTGTGCGGCTCGGTGATTTATTTCATCGCTCATGCCAAGAAAGGGAAAAAGCTCTTCATCCGCAAAATCGCCGGACTTGAGGCTATCGACGAGGCCATCGGCCGCGCCACCGAAATGGGACGCCCCATTCTGTTTGTCCCCGGCATCAACGATATGGATGATGTTCAAACCATCGCGGGAATCACACTGCTTAGCCGGGTCGCCAAGGTCGTCGCCGATTATGATATTCGCATCAATATGCCGGTATCGCGCTCACTGGTGATGACCACCGCCCGCGAGACCATTAAAGAAGCATATATCGGCGCCGGACGTCCCGATGCCTACAACGACGACATGGTCCGCTATATCACCGATGAGCAGTTCGGCTATGTCGCCGCGGTCGACGGTATCATGGTGCGCGATAAACCGGCTACCTGTTTTTATCTCGGAGCCTTCTTCGCCGAATCGTTGATCCTGGCCGAAACCGGAAATTCCATCGGAGCGATTCAGATCGCCGGGACGGCACAGCCGGCGCAACTGCCGTTCTTCGTGGCCGCCTGCGATTATACTCTGATAGGAGAGGAGCTTTTCGCGGCATCGGCATATTTGTCAAATGAACCGAAACAACTGGGCTCGCTTAAGGGACAGGATGTCGGCAAATTCGTGGCCATGATTGCGATTGTAATCGGAGTGCTGATCGCCACGCTGGCCGAATTGACCGGAAGCTCCTCCTTGGAAAATTTGAGTGAATTTATGAACCGCCTGTTTACCATTGTGAGTTAAGGAAAGGATCGGGAAGACTTGAAACGCAAAATACCGGTCTTAATTACTTTTGTTGTGGGAAGCGTCCTGATTCTCTCGGTCTTCTTTCCTCCGATTGAAACCTGGGGAGAAGATTTCTCCATCTTCTTCGATATCATTGCGGTCTTCGCTTTCTTCCTCGGCGGCGGTAACCTGTTACGGATACACACCAAAAAAGCAATAAAACGGCAAAAAGACTGGGGCTTTTCGATCGTAACCGTCCTCGGTTTTATCATTATGCTGATTGCCGGGCTGTTTAAAGTCTGGAATGACGGCGGCATCGCCGGAGACGTCGCCGCCCCCGGATCGCTCTTCCAGATGATGTACAACTGGATTTTCACGCCGCTCGGTGCCACCATGTACGCGCTGTTGGCCTTTTTTGTCGCTTCGGCGTCATACCGAGCCTTCCGGGCAAAGAATGTCGGCGCCACGATTCTTCTGGTGGCCTCGTTTATCATACTCCTCGGAAGAACCCCGCTCGGGACATACGTCACCGGATGGATACCGAAATCACTTTCCATCTTTAATATCCCCGATCTCGCTATCTGGATCATGACTGCTCCCAATCTCGCCGGGCAGCGAGCCATCATGATCGGTATTGCGCTTGGCGTGGTATCGATGTCCCTGCGTCTCATTCTCGGAGTCGAACGAACCTATCTGGGAGTGGACAATGAGTAACCTCGGGCTGATTATTTCCCTGCTGATCATCGGAGCCGGCCTGCTCTGGCTGCTGATCCGTTCTTTACAGGGGAAAGAGGTCGAACGGAGGATTATCTTCCTGTTTATCGGTCTCGCGGTATCGGTCCCGCTGTTGTTCAATATAACGTTTTCGGAAAAAGCCACTCCCATTGTCAAAGCATTGTATGATAAAATCGATAATTTACCCGAGGGCTCGAATATTTTGCTCTCCTTCGATTACGGCCCGACCATGGCCCCCGAAGTCCAGCCGATGTCCGATGTGTTGATTCGGCATGTCCTGGCCAAAAATCATCACCTCTTCTTAATGGGGCTCTGGGCTACCGGACAATCGCTGGGAGCCGAAGCGGTCGACCGTATTATAAAGGGGGATTTCCCCGAGAAGATCGATGGAATCGATTTTGTCAATATTGGCTATAAAGCAGGTAACCAGGGAGTCCTGAATGTCATCGTGACCGACTTTAGAAAACTTTACGCCACCGATGTAGGGGGGCGCGACCTCGATTCACTCCCAATTTTCAACGGCATTAAATCGCTTAAAGATATGGACCTGTTGATTTCCGTCGGCGGAGGTTTCCCCGGCGTCAAGGAATGGGTGCAGTTCGCCGGAGACCCCGGCAATGTCCCGACCGGCGGCGGCAGCGCCGCGGTATCCGCCCCGCTATTGTACCCTTACTATCCCCGCCAGATGCTGGGATTGATGGGCGGGATCAAAGGGGCCGCTGAATACGAATCGGAATTCAAACGGCATTATGAGCGCTTCAAAGATATGCCGGAACCGGGCGTGAAAATGATGGGCCCGCAAACCCTGGCGCACCTGGTCATCATGGCCTTCATCGTGATCGGGAATCTCTCCTATTTCTTCGGCAAAAAGGGGAAGCAGAGCTGATATGGCTGTCACGAAAAAAATATCTCTGTTGATTCTTGCCATTGTGATCGTGCTGTTTGCCGTCAGCTGGATCGCCAAAACCGGGACATTCGAAGATACCGGCATGCCCTTGGGGCTTTCGGTCCGCGACGGTTTCCTGGTCACCTTTGCCGCTTTCCTGACTCTGTCCATTTTCTCGTTCCTGTATAAAGACAACCCTTATTATAAATTCGCCGAGCATCTCTTCGTGGGAGTTTCCGCCGCGTACTGGATGTGTGTCGGATTCTGGTCGACCTTTGTCGGCAACTTTATTCCGAAAGTCTCCGAAGGCTTATCGAATTTCTTTGAAGTCCCCTACAAAGGATTCGATGTTTTTTATTTCATCCCGCTGATCCTCGGCATCATGCTGCTTCTGCGGATGTCATCCAAAATCGGATGGATCTCCCGCTGGTCGCTGGCCTTCATCGTCGGAACCACCGCCGGGCTGAATCTGATCCGCTACATGCGCTCTGACTTCATATCTCAGGTCAGCAATACTTTCGTCCCGCTGGTGGTTGATTGGCAGGGGTTCGGGGCCTTTTTCTCCGATCTGTCGCTGAATGCCAGCGGCCAGCTAATCATGACGATGTCAAACTGGGTGATTTTCATCGGAGTATTCTGCGGTATTATTTATTTCTTCTTTTCCAAGGAGCATTCCGGGTTCTTTGGCGGAGCTTCCAAAGTCGGCATCTGGGTCTTGATGGTGACTTTCGGTGCTTCGTTCGGTTATACCGTCATGGGACGTGTATCCCTTTTGGTGGGACGGTTGACCTTTCTCTTTCACGACTGGTTAGGACTTATAAATTAACTGATATAGATCCGCGAGGTTTCTATGATGCATAAGCTGTTAATAGTAATGTGCCTCCTTTTCATCGCAGGGGCAGGTTATGTTTCGGCCGAGGAAATCCCCGATTCCCTGAAACCGGCCCTTCCTTCCGACATAACCATCTACCCCGACAGCGGTGGAAATGTGGCCGTTATATACTGGTTTCCATCGGCCGACGACGGAGCCGGCAAAAACATTGTGACGGGGTACGCATTGTATCGAAGTCCCTCTCCCAAGGGATCGTTCGAAGTGATCGATACCGTTCCTCCTGGACCGAATCGCTATATCGATTTCCTTCCAATCGACACCACGGTGGTCGATTCCGGTGCGCCATTCAGTCCGGCTCCGGTAACCGAGGTGACTCTCGCCGACAAGGATAATGATCACGGTCACGCCGTTATCGTAAAATGGAAGACCTCTGCGGATGATATCGCCGGAAGTCCTTCGAATCGGGTACTGGCCTACAACGTTTTCCGCGCAGAATCCCAATCCGGCCCGTACCTGATGCGTGGTCAGTCGGCTTCGGGAGATACTCAGTACGACGATGTCGGCTCTAAAGAACGTGAAGCGCGCGATTATATGCCCGACTATACCGATTACTATTATATTATCCGGACCAAAACCATTGAATATCATCCGGGGCATAAGGATTATTTCTATATCGTTCGCTCGATTACGGACAATCCTGATAATTATAGGGAAACGAGCCCGCTTCAATTCGACGGTACTATTTACACCGATTCGCAGGTTTATGGACCGGTTCAGTGCTTTGGTCAATGGTTTAATTCCGGACTTATCCCGGTGCTGATCTTTGTAATCTGCTTTACGGCAATTACGGTTTTTATGATTTTCCGCGCCCGGCGCGGCGCCGAATTGTTTGTCCGCCGTCTGGCCGGGATCGAAGCGGTTGATGAAGCTATCGGCCGTGCCACCGAAATGGGCAAGCCGATTCTGTATGTCCTTGGCCTCGGGACCGCCGCGGAAATCGCCACCATCGCCTCGTTTACCATCCTGGGACGAGTCGCCAAAAAAGTGGCGGAGTATCAAACCGGCCTGATAGTGCCCTGTTATGACCCAATCGTGATGACCGTGGCACAGGAAACCGTAAAAGCCAGCTATATGGATGCCGGTCGCCCCGATTCGTACGACGAAAATATGGTCTACTTCGTAACCCAGTCGCAATTCGCGTACGTCGCGGCGGTCAATGGCGTTATGCTCCGCGAACTTCCTGCAACCAATATCTATATGGGTAAGTTCTTCGCGGAATCGCTGATCCTGGCCGAAACCGGAGCCCTTGCCGGCTCTATTCAGATTGCCGGGACCGACGAAATCGCGCAAATTCCCTTCTTCGTGGTTGCCTGCGACTATACCCTGATCGGCGAGGAATTATATGCGGCCTCGGCATACCTCGGGCGCGAGCCGGTTCTGCTCGGTTCACTGAAGGCTCAGGACTATGCCAAAGCCGCGGTGATGATTATCGCCATAGTCGGTTTTATAACCATTAACCTCAACTGGGACTGGTTTGTCAACCTGTTCCGTGTCGCGAATTAAGGGGGTGAAGATATGAAACGGCAGTTACCATTATCGTTAGTCTTCATCTTCGGCGTCTTTATGATTATCCAGTACTTCGTTCCTCACGAATCGTCGGAATGGATCTTCGAGTTTCTCCTCGACTGGATTTACATCATAGGGATATTCGCCCTGGCTCTCGGAATCTGGTCGCTGATCAGAGTAT
Source organism: Candidatus Zixiibacteriota bacterium (assembly GCA_041306185.1). Taxonomy (GTDB): domain Bacteria; phylum Zixibacteria; class MSB-5A5; order GN15; family PGXB01; genus JBFZFV01. The sequence continues at coordinate 21,696 of JBFZFV010000091.1, read as the reverse complement.
CCTGGGATAAGATCAAGTATCGCAAGGATAACTGGCAGTACTCCCTGGTTACTCTTCTCGGTTTGTTCGCCATGATTGTCTTCGGCTTCGATTACCTGAGGAATTTCCAGACTGCCGAAGGTTTGCAGAACTTTATGTTCGTGCACTTTTTCGATTATATCATGATTCCCATCCAGGCCACCATGTTTTCACTGCTGGCCTTCTTCATCGCCTCGGCGGCTTACCGCGCTTTCCGCGCCCGTTCCATTCTGGCCTCGCTCCTTTTGATTGCGGCGCTGATCGTCATGCTTCGCTTTAACCCGTACTTCGGGCCGATCAGTCCCTATCTCGAAAAGACCGCATCGTGGCTGTTGAATGTCCCCAACCTGGCCGCCAAGCGGGCCATTGTGATCGGGGTCGGCCTCGGAATTGTCGCGACCGCTTTGAAAGTAATTTTGGGAATTGAACGCGCTTATCTGGGCAAGGATTGAGGAGGAATGCGCTATGAATATATTTGATCGCTTGATGTCGATCGACCGGCGCTGGGTCTTTCTGTTCCTTGCGCTGGTTTGCGTGGTGATTTATGCTTCTGATATTTCTGTCAAAATTACCGTCACCGACGAAGTCCGCAAGATTTATAACTTTACCGATAACCTTAAACCGGGCGACGTTATTTTTGTGGCCATCGATTACGATCCCAATTCGCTGGCCGAATTACACCCCATGACCTATTCGATTGTCGAACATGCCTGGCGGAAAAATCTGAAAATTATTTTTACTTCTCTCTCGCAGAATGGCCCCGGTATGGCCGATCTCGCGATACGGCAAATATCGGACTCGCTGGCCGTCCCGCAAGAATATAACGGAGTGCAATACCCGGCCCGGACAATTGTCAACGGAGAAGACTACGTCTTCCTCGGTTACAAGCCGTATCCGGCCCTGGTTATTGTGGGAATGGGACAGAATTTCCGCATCCCGTTTCCGACCGACTATTACGGCACTCCACTCGACGAACATCCCATGATGAGAGGAATTCAGAATTACGACCAGGTCAAATGCGTTATCGATATTTCCGGAACCAGCGGTGTCGACATGTGGATCGCCTATGGGCAAACCCGCTATAATTTCCCGCTGGCCCTGGGGTTGACCGGAGTTATGGCGGCCGACTATTATCCTTACCTCAATTCCGGACAGGTGTTCGGGATCATGGGAGGGATGCTCGGAGCCGCTCAATACGAACTGCTCGCCGATAATCCCGGACGAGCCTACGATGCCATGAGGGTGCAGTTGTTCGCGCATATGGTGATCATTCTGTTCATCGTCATGGGTAACGTCGGGTTCCTGATGACCCGCAAACGCAGCAAGCTTTAAGGAGGTGAGTTTATAATGGAATCTATGACCATCGGAACTTTCTTATGGACCGCGCTGGGCGCCTTCCTTACTTTGTGTATCTTTTCGTTCCTTTACAAGGATAATCCTCTCTATAAACTCGCCGAGCATCTTGTTGTCGGAGTGTCGGCGGGTTATTTCGTTATCATCCTCTGGCATAATGGACTGGTACCGAACCTGTTCAGCCGCCTCTCCGACGGAGATTTCTATTTCCTGTGGCTGAACTCTTCAAAACCGTGGTACCTTATTCCCTCCATCCTGGGGATGATGATGTGGACCCGATTCATTCGCAAGTGGGCCTGGGTATCAAGATGGCCTATGGCCCTGTACATTGGCATTGCCACCGGTTTGGCTATCCCGCTGGAAATGAAAAACCGGGTTTTAACCCAGCTCGATGCCGCGATGCGACCGGTAGATTGGGCCAATTTCTTCGGAAACGGGTACCTCGACCCCATTTCCGGGTATTCCCATATAATCATATTCTTTGGCACGATTGCGGCTTTGTTTTATTTCTTCTTTTCGAAAGAACATTCCGGTGTCTTTAAGGGCGTGGCTCGACTCGGAATATGGATTTTAATGATAGGATTCGGCGCGTCGTTCGGATATACCGTAATGGCGCGTATTTCCCTTTTCATCCAGCGTATACAAGTCCTCGAAGACTTTACCAATGTCGCCTGGGGGGGCAGCGGCGCCTTTTTATTGATCTGGTTTATAACCTTCGGGATTTTTGTACTGCTCAGTATTTACGAATTCATTAAATATCTCGGGCGGCCGCGCAACGCATAGACGATTTCGGAAGTACTCATCATGAAACCCCGCCGATGCAGGCGGGGTTTGATTTTGCGCCCCGCTTCGTGGATAATGATATCGGCATTGCAAGCGCTTGCGGCTCATGGCGTTACAAATAACGAAATTGAACGTTTTCGTAAGTCATTAGAATATAGTCAAGTACAGTAAAAAATCTCCAAAAAATACTTGACAAATTCTAATCCATTTGATACATTCAAGCGTATACATTATATATACAATTATTTAACAAGGGTGGCTAACTTCACTCATGCTTTATTGGCGTGAGTTGGCTTGTGATTGAAAGCGAGGTAGGGATGCCGAAAACATCCGGTTCCGCTGTCAGCAAACCGAAGGTATCAAGGAAGAACAAAAAGCAGGGCAAGCTTTCCACGCCGGAAGCTCGTCGCGAGTATCAGCGTCGTTACTACCAGCTGCATAAAGAAAAAGCTAAGGAATATCAACGGCAGTATAATTTGACTCACAAGAAAAAAGCCCGCGGGGGACGTGGTAAGGCCAGTTTCGTGGCCCCTCGGGAGGTAGTCAGGATGACCTTCAATACCTCGGATATTATGCATTCTCCCGTGGAGAAAACGCTGAAAATGCTTGAGAAGATCATCAACGGCGAACGCCTTTTTACCATGTAATTGCTATTCCGGACAACAAGGATTCGAATATACGGCAGAGCTATAAGTATCTCTGCCGTTTTTTTTATATTGCAATAATGGTCTTATTTGATATATAATCCCCCGAGCGCGAACCAACGGACGTATCTTTTGGAGGCAAATATGGTTACAGGGAGAAAAATAAAGAAGAAGCCCGCTTCAAAATCCCTCGGGAAAACCTCGGCTAAGAAAAAATCCTCTGCAAAATCGCCAAGGAAACCAACTCCAAAACCTGCGCGCAAATCTACGTCTAAATCCGGAGCCAAAAAAGTGAGCAAGAAATCAGCACCGAAGAAAACTTCCGCAACGAAAACTCCCGCCAAAAAAACGGCGACCCAAAAGACCACGGTTAAAAAAGGAACCGCTGCCGCCGGTATCAAAAAATCAAAGCTGTCCACGCCCAATCCGCCATATTTCTATTTCGGCGGTGGCAAAGCCGACGGCCATGCCGGCATGAAAGATGTTCTTGGAGGAAAAGGCGCGGGATTGGCGGAAATGAGCAAAGTCGGTGTCCCGGTTCCGCCGGGATTCACCATCACTACCGAAGTCTGTACTCTGTTCTATGAAAATGGGATGAAAATTCCCGATGATATCGATAATGAACTTTCCAAAGCCATGGGGCATATCGAAAAAATCACGGGAAAGAAATTTGGCGATCCCGCCAATCCGCTCCTAGTCTCGGTTCGTTCCGGGGCGAAGTTTTCCATGCCCGGCATGATGGATACCGTTCTTAATCTCGGGCTCAACAAAGAGACGCTCGAAGGTTTCGCGAAACTCTCCGGCGATGAGCGTTTCGCCTGCGACAGCTATCGCCGTTTCGTTCAGATGTTCGGCAATGTCGTCCTCGGCATCGATAAAGAAACTTTCGAGGAAGTTATCGAAGCAAAAAAGCAGGCCCGTAAAATCAAGCACGATTCTTCGCTGCAGGTCGAAGACCTGAACGACATTATTAAGAAGTACAAGCATATTATCAAGAAAAAGACCGGCGAGGACTTTCCGGACGATCCCTACCAGCAACTGCGCATGTCCCGCGACGCCGTTTTCCGTTCGTGGAACAACCCCCGTGCCATCTCCTATCGCAAGCTGAATAACATCCCCGGAAACCTCGGTACCGCCGTCAACGTGCAGGCCATGGTTTTCGGAAATATGGGCAACAATTCCGGGACCGGCGTCGGTTTCACCCGCAATCCCGCCACCGGCGAAAAGGAATTCTACGGCGAATACCTCCTGAACGCCCAGGGCGAAGATGTCGTCGCCGGTATCCGCACCCCGCAGCCGATTAAGGATCTCAAGAACGATATGCCGGTGGTATTCGACCAGCTCCGCAAAATCACTTCGCAATTGGAAAAACACTACCGCGATGTTCAGGATTTCGAATTCACCGTTGAAAACGGGAAGCTGTACATGCTTCAGACCCGGACCGGTAAACGGACGGTGCAGGCCGCTCTGAAAATCGCCGTCGATATGGTCAAAGAAAAGCTGATTACCAAAGAAGAGGCTCTGATGCGCATCGAACCTTCGGCCCTCGATCAGCTTTTACATCCCCGGCTCGACCCCGCGGCCAAGTACGAAGTTATCGCCAAAGGATTACCGGCCTCACCCGGCGCCGCATCCGGTGTGGTTTATTTTACTTCCGAAGAGGCGGTCGAAGCCGCAACCGCCGGGAAAGGGAAGAAGGTCATTCTCGTTCGTCAGGAAACCAATCCGGACGACATCGAAGGCATGCACGCTTCCGTCGGTATTCTGACCTCTCGCGGCGGGATGACCTCCCACGCCGCCGTGGTCGCCCGCGGTATGGGGAAATGCTGCGTGGCCGGCTGTGAGGCTGCCCGCGTTCGCGTCGACAAAAAACAACTCCAGATCGGCAAACTGATTATCAAGGAAGGGGAAGTCATTACCCTGAACGGATCGACCGGCGAAGTCATCATCGGAGATGTTGCCACCATCGAACCGGAATTGTCCGGCGAATTCGCCGCCTTGATGGAATGGGCCGATGAAATCCGCCATCTCCGCGTCCGCACCAATGCCGATACTCCCCACGATGCCATCCAGGCCCGGAAATACGGAGCCGAAGGTATTGGTCTCTGCCGGACCGAACATATGTTCTTCTCCGAAGAACGTCTCCCGATCGTCCAGGAAATGATCCTGGCCGATTCCCCCGAAGAAAGAATGAACGCCCTCGATAAACTCCTGCCGTTCCAAAAAGAAGACTTCAAGGGAATCTTCGAGGCCATGGACGGGCTCCCGGTGACCATCAGGACGCTCGATCCGCCGCTTCATGAATTCCTTCCCGAAAAAGGGGAAATTGAAAAGAGAATCAAGGAACTCGATAAAGCCGACGAGGAATACGACGAAAAACTCAACCGGCTCAAGAAGACCCTGTTGCGGATCGAGGAACTCAAGGAAGTCAACCCGATGCTGGGGCATCGAGGCTGCCGCCTCGGAGTGGTCTATCCCGAAATCACCGAAATGCAGGCCCGCGCCATTATCGAGGCCGCCTGCGAAGTGAATAAAGCGGGCAAAAAAGCCATCCCGGAAATCATGATTCCTTTGGTCGGTCATGTCAACGAACTAAGAAACCAGCGGGAAGTGGTCGAACGAATCGTCAACGAAACCAAGGCCAAGTACAACGCCAGGAAACTGACCTATTCGATCGGAACCATGATCGAGATTCCCAGGGCCGCCCTGACGGCCAATGAGATCGCGACCGAGGCTGAATTCTTCAGTTTCGGAACCAACGACCTCACCCAGATGTCGATGGGCTTCTCGCGCGACGACGCCGGCAAGTTCCTGCGATATTATGTTGACAAAGGAATCCTCCCCAAAGACCCGTTTATTTCACTCGATCAGGAAGGGGTCGGCCAGCTGGTGCAAATGGGCACCGACAGAGGCCGGGCAACCAAACCCGACCTGAAAGTCGGCATTTGCGGCGAACACGGGGGTGATCCCGATTCCATCGCTTTCTGCCACAAGGTCGGCCTCAACTATGTCTCCTGCTCGCCGTTCCGGGTTCCGATTGCCCGTCTGGCGGCGGCTCAGGCCACCATTATGGAAAAACAGAAAACTTCCGAACGGGATAAATAGAATATTCTGTATTTCGATTAAAAGGCCCCGCTTTACGGGGCCTTTTTTTATTTATTGACATTTACTTTTCCATTAAACAAAACCGAGGCTAACCTGTCAAAATAACTGGAAAGCAATAAATTCCGGTTGTCAAGAAGAGCGGATTTATGTATAATACCTGCCTGTAATTAGCAGGTATGTAAGGTAAAAACTCAGGGAGTAGTCGTATGAAACGAGCGACAGCGATAATGTTATTGATTCTTTTTGCCGTGGCGGGTTATAGTTGCAAGAAAGATATTATAATTTTACCGCCGAATGAGCTCATCGGACAATATTTCGGTGAATATAAAGTCGTTAGGAATATCCCCGCTGGGACACAAACGAAGCGTGCCCAAATATGGTGGAATTTTAAGGATGGAACCAATTACTCGTTTGATAGCGTGGTTACGGTTCAGGGTAATGCCCTTTGTCCTTCGTTCGGAACGTATTCGCTTGAACAAAGAATAAACCTTGTTAACGCCCAGGATCCGCCGCCGTGCACGGGCGACGAACGTGATTACCCTGATGGTGAATTTGTCCTGCAACGGCTTATTACCGACAACGGCAGCGATTCACTCTATCTTCTTCAAGTGAACAACGATCCCGATAACGGCTGGACCAAGGAGTTATTTATAAGACGTGATACGCTGGATGAATCCGAATAAATCTCTATGAAACACAAAAATGCCATATTTATCCCTGTTATTCTCGCAATTACGACGCTAATTTTTTCGTGTGGGAGTGACAGTAATTCCAGCGGGCCCACCTTCGAACCCGGCATGAATTTCATCGGCACCTATCAGGTACAGCCGGATCCCTATACCGATCCGGTCGTCGATACCTTCTATTTCGAATTTAGATCGCCTAATGTATTTTTTATGCGGTTATTGACCAATTCCTATCTCAGCGGGGTCGATTCGATAAGGCTGAATGGTGAGTTGAATACCGACGGAGTAATCGAAATCGCCGGCGATACCATAATCGATAATGACCGGACCTATTGCGACATGAGGAATATCGCTTATCAGTTTGTAACTTACACCGACTCCATAATTATCACCGTCCCCAGCAATTATAATTACCTGGAAACCTGCAACCAGGATTACAATCCCGGCGATTCCTTCCGTTATTCAATCCAGGGGAACGATATTATCCTGTTTGGTTCGGATAATGCCATCAGGCGCCGGATTATTCTTTGGGCCGAAAATACCATAAGAATTTATAATTAGTTTTTATTTTAAAAAAGACTCAAGAGCCCGATTTCGGGCTCTTTTTTTATCAGTAACCCCCCTGATTACCCGTATGTCATTGGGATTCTTAACATTAACCATTATTTTTGGGCTCTTCGCCCTCACGACCTGAGGTTCCGGTTTTCCACCGGAAAAAACCCTCCTGATTATTTTTTTAGTTTTTTTAAAAAATTATTTTCCAGACTGACAGAGGTTGTCAGTCACCCTTCCTATACTAATCCCATGAACGGAAAAAAATCACGCGGAAAACAGGATTGTGATGTGCCTGGGTGGATGACTTGAATTTGGCGATTTATAAGAACGCTTTTTGGAATCGCTGTAGACCATCGGGCCATTCCTTCGCCTGTTCCCGCTTATCGGGATTGAAACGAAGGGGAGAAAATGCTGGCCAAAATATTTTCGGCGGCGACGCTCGGTGTTAATGCCTATATGGTTGAGGTGGAAGCTGATATTCAGCAGCAACTTCCTTCATTTATAACGGTCGGTCTGCCAGACGGAGCAGTCAGGGAATCCAAGGAAAGAGTAGCTGCCGCCATCAAAAATTCCGACTTTGTTTTCCCCGCCAAAAAAATAACCATCAATCTGGCTCCGGCAGATATTAAAAAAGAGGGGGCAGCTTTCGATCTGCCCATCGCGGCCGGAATACTTGCCGCGACAGGACAGATTTTGAAAGATCGTTTCGACGAATACGTGCTCCTTGGTGAGCTTTCGCTTGATGGAACCGTACGTTCCGTTCCGGGCATTCTTCCTATGGCCATGGAAATTTCCGGGATGAAGGGCATTAAGGGCCTGCTGGTCCCCAAGGAAAACGCCTCCGAAGCGGCCATGGCTGAAAATCTCAATGTTTTTCCGGTCTCGAACCTTCGAGAAGCGGTTAACTTTCTCGAGGATGAATCTGCACTCGTTCCGTTCAAGCTGGATGTTAGCGCCGTTTTCTCCTCATCCCGCGTGTACGATGTGGATTTTTCCGAGGTTAAGGGGCAGGAGTCCGCCAAGCGGGCCCTGGAAGTCGCCGCTGCCGGGGGGCATAATATCATCATGATAGGTCCCCCCGGTTCCGGAAAAACAATGCTGGCCAAGCGCCTTCCCACCATCCTGCCCGATATGACCATCGCCGAAGCTCTGGAAACCACTAAAATTCATTCGGTGGCCGGGTTGGTTCCCAAAAACGCCGCCCTGATTGCGACCCGTCCCTTTCGCTCGCCGCACCATACTGTTTCCGACGCCGGTCTTATTGGAGGCGGCCGAATTCCCAAACCGGGGGAAGTATCTCTCGCTCATCACGGCGTCCTGTTTCTTGACGAACTGGCTGAATTCCATAAAGATGTCCTCGAAGTCATGCGGCAGCCGATGGAGGAGGGTTGCGTAACCCTGTCACGCGCCACCACCACCTTGACCTATCCTGCCTCTTTCATGCTGGCGGCGGCGATGAATCCCTGCCCCTGCGGCTATTTCGGTGACAACAACCATGAATGCACCTGTTCGACTTCCTCAATACAACGCTATATGTCTCGCATTTCCGGCCCCCTGATGGACAGAATCGATATCCATATCACGGTTCCTTCAGTGAAGTTTAAGGAATTGGCATCGGATTATTCCGGCGAAAAGTCCGAAGATATCCGCAGGCGGATCAATCAAGCCCGGAACCGGCAGTTGGAAAGGTTCCACGGAGAAAAACGCATTTTCTGTAACGCCCACATGCGATCCAAGGATATCCGAAGATATTGCCCTATCGACGAAAAATCCAAATCCCTCCTTCAAATGGCGATTACACGCCAGGGGTTATCAGCGCGGGCCTATGACCGGATTTTGAAAGTGTCCCGGACTATTGCCGATCTCGAGGGGTCCGACCAAATAGAAACGACGCATATCGCCGAGGCCATTCATTACCGGTCCTTGGATCGTAGTCTCTGGCTGTAGAGGGAGGGAGCCATCGCCCGGACCGCACTTGGCGGAATCCCGCTTCATCGGTCCGGGTGTTTTTTCCCCAATTCTCTAAACCCATACCGAAATTTGACGTTACTAAAAGAGTTGACAATTATCTTTATAGGTGTAACTTTCCGGCGTTTTACAGGATGCGAATATGACTGAACAAACCAGAATGGAAAAGCTGTTCCTTCACGCCGCGCGTGAACTGAATGCCACCATTGAATACGAAGACCTCGTGCGCCTGGTCATGGAACTGACTATGGAGGCTGTCGACGCTGAAGCGGCCATGATCCATCGCATTGATGCCAATGTCGATAAAGTCCGCGCCCGCTTTCTTAACCGCGGATCACGGGACGTCGTTTATTTTAAATTGCCGAAAGGTAAAGGCCTGATTGGCTGGGTGGCTGAAAACCGTGAACCGGTAATCGTTAACGACGTTAACAAAGACGAACGTTTCTATACTCCGATACATGATATCATCGATAAACAATTCCGCTCGGTAATTATAGTTCCCTTAATCGGGAGAGGCCGCGTTATCGGTGTGGTCGAAGCCATAAATAAGTGCAGCGGTGAATTCACGGACAGGGACCTCGACACCTTGTTCGGTTTGGCAAACCAATTTGCGGTTGCCATTGACAACGCCAGCCTGCTCCGTGAAGCCAAAAACGAAGCGATGAAGCGCCGGTTGCTTTTTCAAGTGGGCACAAAACTATCCAGTACCTTGAATATAGATGAAGTTCTCAAACTGATTCTCGATTCGCTGCATAAGGTGGTCAAATTCGATGCCGGCGGAGTCTATCTGATTAACGAGAGGGAAGGCGACATCTCGTCGGTTTATGCCGAAGGATACGACAAGGAAAACGAAAAATTCGTCCATATGAAATTCGGTCAGGGCCTGGTCGGGTGGTCGGCAAAAACCGGTGAAGCCCTTATTATACCCAATGTTGCCAGTGACAATCGTTATGTAGACGCCAGACCGACGACAAGATCCGAACTGGTCGCACCGATGAAAATAGACGGACGGGTTATCGGAGTGATGAACCTTGAATCGGATAATTCCGATTCCTTCGATGCCGACAGCCTCGACCTGTTAACCGCCTTTGCCAGTCAGGCCGCTATTTCGGTGGAAAGAGCTCTGCTGCATAAAAAGATGCTGGAGAGTAAACGGCTCGAAGAACAACTGGCCATTGCTCGTCAGATTCAGTTGACTTTTCTTCCTAAGGGTGATCCCTCTTTGCCGGGATATGATATCTCCGGTGTCAATATTCCGTCCGAGGAAGTGGGGGGAGACTACTTTGATTTCATAAAAATCATCGAGCATCAGACCGGAATTTCCATAGCCGATGTTTCCGGCAAAGGGATACCGGCAGCTTTAATTATGGCCTCATACCGCGCTTCTCTAATAGCTGAAATTAGAAACAACTACGCCATCAGGACCATCTGCGGAAAGGTCAATCGCCTGCTCCATGAATCCGTGGAACAGGGAAATTACGTCACGGCCTTTTACGGCGTTCTCGACTCGAAAAACGATATCTTCACCTTTTCCAATTGCGGTCATAACCGGCCGGTTTTATACCGCGAAAACGGGTCTGTCGAGTATTTACTCGAAGGCGGCCCGGCGCTCGGAGTCATAAAAGACAGCGTCTATGAAGAACGTCCCATTTTTCTCCGACCGGGAGATGTCATTGTCTTTTATACCGATGGTGTCACGGAAGTAGTTAACAACGAGGGTAAGGAATTCGGACTCGAGGGTTTGGTAGCCCTGATAAAAAAATATAGAAAATTGCCCGCTCGGGAAATCCATCGCAAAATATATAACGAGATTACAGCCTTTGCATCGCCGCGTCATAATTTCGACGACCTGACCATGATCGTTATCAAAAAACTCTGATATTCATCGCTCGATTTGCCGCCAAATAGGCAATTGACATAAGCCGCTTTCTGGACTATTATTAAGTAAAACAATTACGGGATTCTGGAGGTCTCATGAAGAAAATTTTTGCCATCGGGCTGTCTCTATTTTCATTGGTAATCTTCGGCTGCGGCGGTGATAGCGGAACCGGCGGAGGCGGTGGAGATGACTTCGAACAGGAAAACGTCGTCGTGTACACCACTTCGACCATTCCTTCAATTGAAAATATCAACGACGCCATCTGGGATTCTGCGGCGGTTACCCTTGTAAGAGTGGGCCACGATACCAGCTACGGCGTGAATTCCGCGTTTGCCGATGATACCATGTCGCTTCAGGCAATCGTCGCCTCCGATACCCTGTTCCTCCGGGCCAGATGGCGCGACTACACCGCCGATTCGGCCGGGAATTATATCAGGAAATCGTCCGGTACCGGTTCCTGGGAACTGGTTAACATTGCCGATGCCGGTGCCGGAGAAGACTGCTTATTCATTATCTTCGATGGCGGCAACAACGGAACCGAAAAAGCCGACTGCGCCTCCATGTGTCATGCCACCGCAAATAGCATGTCCACAACCGGTGGCGGCCAGGCCGACGCCTGGGCTTGGCGTTCCGGAACCACCAATCCCGTCAAGATGGCCGAGGACCAGTGGATCCGCCCGACAGGAACGGCGCTTACCGGAGATCAATTGACCTCCGGAAACAGACTGGCCTATTTCACCAACTGGAGTCAAATCGGTCTTCAACAACCGATATTTATGCACGTAACCGATACCGCATACCACGGGATTTACCTTTACACCACCGACACCGTCGCATATTTCTATTTGGGATACGGCTGGGATGCCGTCCAGGGCTATCGCATGCCGGCGTACTATGTCGATTCCACCGTGTATAAAGACCCCAATGCCGGGGACCGCTGGGATGTCAAAGCCATGTCCGGACATTCCGCCAATTACTGGACGGTGGTAATGAAAAGGGAAATGACGACCCCGTCATCTATCGAAGCCACGCGCTATGACATGGATTTCGCCGGACTCGATTCCATCCAGGTCACCATCGCCATTTCGAATCACCATACCGATATCGTCGAAGATGGCGGCTGGCGCGAACATTCCGGCTCGATCCCCTTTTATCTGGTCTTTAATCGACCGACTCCCTGATATTAAAAATTAGACAAAATAAGGCCGGTCTAAATACCGGCCTTTTTTATTGGCTTGCGAATTCCGAATTCAGCCGATATATTACGGTAAATGTGAAAAAAATAACAAACTCGGGGAGGCATCATGGCCCTCAGAACCTACCGGCAATATATCGATTCCTTAAAGAAAATGCGGCCCAACGTCTATAAGTTTGACCAGTTGATCGAGGATGTTACCACCCATCCGGCGACCCGCAATACCATCGAAGGACATTCCAAATCCTTCAAGATGATTGCCGAGGATCCGGAACTGAAAGAACTGATGACCACCACCTCGCATCTTACCGGCGAACCGATCAGCCGCTACCTGTCGATCATCCAAAAGGCCGAAGACATGTTCGCCAACAGCAAGCTCAAACGCAAAATGTTCCAGCTCACCGGAACCTGCACCGGCGGACGATGTGTCGGCTGGACTTCGCTCAATTCCGCCTTCACGTTCACCTGGGAGATCGACCAGAAATTCGGCACCGAATACCACCAGCGCTTCCTTGCCTGGCTCAAAGACGCCCAGGCCCGCGATATCACCGTCGCCGGAGCGCTCACCGACCCCAAGGGGGACCGCACCAAAGCACCGTCCATGCAGGAAGACCCCGACATGTCCCTGCGGATGGTGGAGAAGCGTGAGGACGGCATCGTCCTGCGCGGAGCGAAAGTCATGATCTGCGGTGTCGCCGCGGCCAACGAGATTTTCATCCTGCCCGGATCCGCGTACCGCGAAAGCGACGCCGACTACGCCGTATCGTGCGTTATCCCGCGCGATATCGAGGGCCTGACCATTGTCGAAACCCGGCATCCCTCCGACGGCCGCGAAGGCGAAGAGGGCTTCGATATCCCTAACCGCGAGGGGGGCATCACCCAGGCCTTCCTCCTGTTCGAGGATGTCTTTGTCCCGAACGAACGGGTCTTCATGGCCGGAGAGTACGAATTCACCCTGAAAGCGATCCAGTATTTCGTGGCGGCGTACCGCGCGGCGATCGGAGGCTGTGTCGCGGGGCAGGGAGATGTCAAGATCGGAGCGGCGGTGCTTTTGGCCCGCGCCAACGGATTGTCATCGAAAGTTTTTAACGATAAAATCATCCAGATGCACATCAACAACGAAACCACGTACGGCATGGGGATCGCTGCCGCCGCGATGGGGAAAAAGCATCCCGCCGGGTCGTGGATTCCCGATCCGCTGTTCTCGCACGTCAACAAGGTGCACGTGGCGACACTTCCGTACGAAACTTCGCGGCTGGCGCAGGAGATCGGCGGAGGGATTTGCGAGACCGGCTGCATGCCGTCGTACAGGGATTTCGAATCCGAAAAGTACGGCCACCTCATCAAGAAATACATGAAAGCGGCCGGTTCGGCCGAGGCTCGGACCCGCGCGGCGCGGCTGGTCGAATGGGCGACCATCGGAGCCGGCGTGCCGGGATGCATGCACGGCGGGGGATCGCCCGACGGCGCCAAGCTCTTTATCAGGATGCTGGAGAACCTCGAGGAGAAGGTCGGATTCGCCAAAAAGCTGGCCGGGATCACGGAGGATTTGCCGGAGCCGGGAGCCAAAAAATAATCTCCATTGCGAGATAGCACGGAGAGGTCCGGGATACGCGTATTTCGGGCCTTTTCTTATGCCCGGAAATGAATGCAGGGCATGCAAGTATGAGGAAATGGGTTTGTTTTTCATAATTGATATGTGTTTTTTTCCCGGTTTTCGGATGTGGGTTGGGGAGAGGAGGCCGCGGGCGACGGCGGCTTTGCCTTCGGGGGTTTTGGGGCCGGTGGATTTTTGGGCGTTTTGGATGTTGGCCGTGAGTTGTTTTTTGGAAACGGGCATAATTATAGCCTCCTTTCATATAAGGAGAGCGCCGAATTTTCACCACTGATTCGCTAGTGAAATTGCGGTGGGAAGGTAAGATATATGGAATTTTCTCTTCGAGAAAATAATGGCAGGAGCGCCCTTCGAGGCTCAGGGTCTTCGACGGGGCTCCTGCCCTTGTATCTTGTCGGTTGTTTGGATATTGCTTAGAATTGTAATTAAAAAGAGATCCTCGGATGCCTCCGAAGATCTCCTGGTGGCGTCGAGATCGTCCTGCCCTGGGGCCATTTGCGAAGCCCGTTTGTAGCGTGATCCGAGGCCATATATTCAGGCCTGAGCCCGAACAGTCGCAAGGGATATTGTACAACAATAATCCCGAATTTGCATACGGTAAGCGAAAGGGATACCGGATAATTCGGAGATAATTGCATTATGGTACTTACGGACCAAATGCGGGCGGGATAACGGATTATGGGCAATCCGGCTCCGGTCCACTCTTGAATTTATAATTTACTAAATAAACTATATCCAAAATGTTTATATTGCTATCGTTGTTTACATCTGCTGATATCATAAACACAGGCGGCGGGCCGCCTTTAAACTTGTAATTGACCAAATATATTATATCGAGGATGTTGATCGTACCATTATTATTAACGTCCCCGCAGATAATATTATCATATGGGCCGGATATGTTAAATATGATTGAAATATCATCAGATTGCCAATTGGCAACAGCAAGATCCTTATCCATATCTCCGTCGAAATCCGCGGCATACACCGACCACGGGCTGTCACCGGTTCGCTCCACAGATTTAAGAGTAAAAGCCCCCAAACCATTATTTAACAAAACCGATAAATTATCGGTATCATTGTGGACAGCGACTATATCATTAAAACTATCGCCATTGAAATCGGAGGCAAAGAGAGAGATACCAGCCCATCCTAATTCCGGTTCCCAGTCGGCCTCTTTGGTTGAATGCCTTACTGCCTCACCAAATGTTTCATCGCCATTATTTATAAATACAGTTATAATAGCCATGTTTTCACTTCCGGTTACAATGTCTGCATAGTTATCCCCATTAAGATCAGCGGCATAAAGAGAAATGGGAGAATATCCGTCGTAATAGTAAACCGGTAGTGAAAAGGTTCCATCACCATTATTAAACAGAATAGCTACATCTTGCGAGACTATTACTATAAGATCGTGATAATAATCTTTGTTGAGATCTGCCGAAAATATAAACTCGCACGTATTCTCCGCATGATAGTTTATGGTGTCACCAAATGATCCATCTCCATTATTGAATAGTATAGAAATATAATCGGATCCGGAATTGGCCACGGCAATATCATTTCTGCCGTCTCCGTCAAAATCCTCTGAACACACGCTTACGGGTTCTATACCGACATCGTAAACGAGATTGCTCCCGAAGTCGCCGTTGCCGTCATTTAGTCTAACCGAAATGTTGTCAGAACCGTAGTTAGCCGTAACGGCATCACATATATTGTCCCCGTTTAGGTCAATCAGGATTGTCGTCCAGGGCTCCAACCCGCCTGATTGGTAATCAGCTTCCAATGTAAAAATCCCATCACCATTATTTGAAAATGAAGAAAAGTTATTGGAAAAATAATTAGCAACCACAATATCGATATCATAATCACCATCTATATCCTCGGCAAATACGGAATTGGGCCCGTCCCCGGCACCATAGATTTTTGATTCAAACAATATATCCGATTTCGAATTGAATAAGAGAGAGACTTTATTGCCGATAAATTCCGTCACGCCCAGATCGCAATCGTTATCTCCATCGAAATCTGCAAAAGTAATATATATCGGAGTATCGAAATCACCGAAATTATAAGATGAATCAAAAACGGCGCTGCCATTATTTAACAATATAGAAACGGTGTCTTCGTCAGCGAGCGCAATTGCCAGATCAACATCATTATCGAAATCAAAATCATACGCACAAACAGCAACAGGCCCGTCCCCAACACCCTGTTCAATTGAAGAACCGAATCCTCCGTCGCCATCATTCAGTAATATGGAAATATCGTCCGACACATAATTGGAGGTAATCAAATCGTTATCGCTATCATTGTCAATGTCAGCGGAATAAACCGAGTATGGATTGGTCCCCACATCATAATGCATCGCTACGGCGAGTGTGCCATCTCCGTCGTTCATACAAACAGACAGTGAGTGCGACAGCTCATTCACGACTGCGACGTCTAAATCATTATCGCCATCAAGATCGTCGGTGAGAATTGACCTGGGATTTGACTGGACATCATAATTTACAGCTGCATCGAATACTCCGAATCCGCTGTTTTTTAGAATGGAGATATTATTGGAATTATAATTGGCAATTACCAGATCATTATCATTATCACTATCAATATCGATTGTCGATGCGGAGTATGGTGAATTTCCCGCCTCATATTCGACAGCTCCAGTAAACGATCCATCGCCGTTATTGAAGAGGATATTGACATTGTTAGATTCCAAATTTTCCAATATCACAAGATCTGAGTAGGCGTCCCCATTTAAATCCGCTGCGGCTACTGATGTCGGGTATGATCCGCCATTATAGTTAACGGAATAGAACACACCATAGCCTTTATTTAGAAGTACTGTTATGGCTTCCGATTCGAGGAAACTATTGCCTACAACCATATCAATGTCACCATCATTGTCCAGGTCTGCGGATATCAATGCGAAAGGCATAGTGCCAACACCAATTTCTGTTTTCTCCCCGAACATCGGATTGTCGGCCAAAGATACATTAAGGGTAAACAGAAAAAACATTACTGCCATTCCAAGGGAGGAGTATTTTTTCATCAATAGCTCCATAATTGAAATATTGAATAGTATTATAATAGACCTATTATTACATAATAATATATCCTTTCAGAAAGTCAATAGGCAGTTTTCAAGGAAGGATTTAAACAAAAAAGCCGCGGGTGACCGTAAGTCATAATCATACAATGTGTTGGCAGTGTAAGCGATGTTGTTACTTCCATATAATGTTCTATGTTAGAAGGCGGCTATTTTGAATGCATCATGCCAGTTAAAGACCTGAATCCATAGTAAACCGGGAAGATTGGCGGGTAAGGCGGAAGCCATGGAGCGAAAGCGGGTCGGAAGAACTACCGCGCACGGAGCGTCAGTTCATCGCTCGCAAAGCCTCGCTAAGGGACCGACGCAACTGCTAATTTTTGAAGCCGGGGAATGGCGGGAGTTTCAGATCTTGCAGGAGCAAAATCTTCAACTACCGCCCTACCGAAGATGGTTTTGGGGTGTCGGGTTTTTCACTCATTCAAGAGGTGAATTAGTTCAGAAACCCGACTTACGACCGGGTTTCAACGATCGCCGTAGATGAGGATTCAGCCAAAGCGGGGTCGCGCATGGAAAGGGAGATTGGGGGATGCGGGGATTGTTAGGGAATGGTTAATTCTATGGCCGGCAGGACTATGTCCGAAACCGCTCCTGCGGGGCAACGTAATAATGAATAGCAGTATGATGGAAAGGAAGGATGGACATGGTTAAGGCACAATCGCCGTTCAGGAAACTCCTGGTCTGGTCGAAGGTCAAGGGGAAACGACCGAGGGAATTCGAACTAAAAGACGGTTCCGAAACAATCGCGAAAGTCCGCTGGCAGAAGTGGGGCGGATCGCTGGCGTTCGGAGAATGTCCGCTGGGGAACTGGAGTTTCAAGCGAACCGGGTTTTTTTCGACGCAGGTGACGGTTCGCAAAACAGATTCCGAAACCGATGAGGCGGTTTTCTATCCCGGGATGTTCGGCGGGGGACGGATTGTCTTTGCCGACGGACGGAACTGGGAGTTTAAGGGGACGGGGTTTCTTGTCCCGGACTATCGGGTTATCGATACGCAGGGGAGGGAAGTCCTTAATCTTAAACTGAAAAGTTTCGGCAGTAAAGGGGAACTGCAATTCGGTGAAGCGAAGCCGGATGAGCGGACCTGTTATCTGCTGGCGATGCTGGTTTGGTACGCCTCGGTTCTTGCCAAAGAAGACAACGATGCCACCGCGGCGATCATCGCGACCATGTGTGTGGTGCTGCTATTGTAGGGGTTTGACCGACTCCTCAATTGCCTCGGCAAGTCTATTTTATCAATCCACGATAAAGAGGGTGGCGCCGGTGGTGGTGCCGGAGCGGTGAGGCTCGGCGTTGTCGGCGACCTGGTAGCTCATGCCCGGTTTCAGGACGAATTTTCGTCCGTCTTTCAATTCGGTGTGGAGTTCACCCTTGATGCAAAGCAGGATGTGTCCCTTGATGCACCAGTGGTCGGCGAGGTATCCCGGAGAATATTCGACCATACGGACGCGGATGCTGCCGAATTGCCGGGTGCGCCAGTAAGCCAAACCGGTATCGCCCTGGTGTTCGGTCGGGGCGATGGCCGACCAGTCGGTGGTTCCGAACGGAAGATTGGTTATTTGCATTATATCCTCTCCCTGCACCCTCCTTAGTAAGGAGGGGGGATGTCAAAACCGAGGGTTTCGAATTACCTAAGTATTTTTCAATTCAATTCGTTTCTTGTTTCCGGTAGCGAGGCTGACCAGTATGACTGCCAGCAGGGCGAGGATGAAGGCCGGGAAGAGCTCGAAGAGGATGCCGTGCAGGCTATCGGTGAAGTACCAGATGATGGACACCAGGGTGCCGACGATCATCCCGGCGAAAACGCCTTCCTTGGTGGTTTTCTTCCACCAGAGGGTCAAAAGCAGTGCCGGCCCGAAAGCGGAGCCGAGCCCGGACCAGGCGAAACCGACCATTTTGAAGACGAAGGTTTCGGACATGAGGGCGATGACAAAAGCGACGATTCCGACGATGAAAGTAACCAGCCTCGAGACATTGACCAGGGTTTTTTCTTCGGCGTCGGGGTTGATGTACTGATGATAAATATCCTCGGCGACGGCGGAGGTGGTTACCAATAGCTGGCTGTCGGCGGTGGACATCATGGCGGCGATGGCTCCGCAGATGAGGATCCCGGCGAGCCATCCGGGGAGAAGGCTGGTGGCCATGACCGGCATGATTTTTTCGGGGTCGGTGATAGTTCCGGCGAAGTACGCGGTAATTCCGAAGAGGCCGATGAACATGGCTCCCCAGAAGGCGAGGACGGACCAACTGATACCGATGACGACTCCCTTGCGGAGATCTTCGGCTTTACGGGCGGCCATGAAACGGGCCAGGAGATGGGGCTGCCCCATGTATCCTAATCCCCAGGCGAGGCCTCCGATGATCGAGAGGGCGGCATAGATGTTTTTGTCGCCTCCGAGGATGGAGAGGTGATCGGGGCTGGTACTGGCGACGGCGTTGATAATGTTGTCCCATCCGCCGAATTCGATAATTGCGACGATCGGTAACAGAACCAGGGTGAGGACCATCAGTAGAGACTGGACGAAATCGGTCCAGGCGACGGCGAGGAAACCTCCCATGACGGTGTAGAACAGGATGATAACGGCGCCGATAATCATCCCCCAGAATTCGGAAATACCGAAGGTGACATTGAGGACTTTGCCGGCTCCGATGAACTGGGCACAAACATAGAAGGTGAAGAAGAAAACGATGATGACGGTGCCGAAGGTTCGGATCATGCCGGTGGTGTCGTGGTACTTATTTTCGAAGTACTCGGGGATGGTGAGGGCGAAGAAATCTTCCGATTCGGTGCGGAGGCGGCGGGAGATGAACATCCACGAGAAAAGAATCCCGGCGGTACAGCCGATGGCTACCCAGATTTCGACCAGTCCCGTGGCAAAGACCGCTCCGGGGAGTCCGATGAGGAGCCAAGCGGATTCACCGGAGGCCCGTTCGGAAAAAGTAACCACCCAGATGCCGAGCTTTCGTCCGGCGAGGATGTAGTCGGCAATGGTGTTATTGTAGCGATAGGTAATCAGGCCGATGACGAGGAGGATTGCCAGGTAAACGATGAAGCCAATTAATTCCGCGCTCATGGTTTCACCTTCCCTTTTTTCTTCCCGGTTACGATATAGAAAACGATCCCGATCAGGACGAGGAGGATTGGGGGAACGAAGAGCCAGAAATATGTCCAGAAGGTCATGATATCACCAAAGATTTGGGACTTCTATCCATCATTTCGATTCAGTATCATCAATCGGAGGGTTGATATATTCCTCTTCGAAGAAGAGGGGTTTTTCGTCGCTAATTTTGTATCCATCCCGCCTGGCCTTAATGATGGCAATGGCGTAAGCCTGGCCGGTTGCGATTACTGAAATAATGTATCCCCAGATGAGAAGGAAGATCAGAAAGAGCATGACGGCCATGAGGTATCCGGCCGGGTTGCCCGGATTGCCGGTGGTAAGGCATGATAGGTCAAAACCGAAACAGAGGCCGGGGAAAATATTATCGGCAAAAGTAACCAGGGGAGAATTCCAGGGGAGGTGAGCCATACCGGAGGCGATGATGTTGTCGATTTTGGCTCCTCCGCCGAGTTCAGAGGCATAAGCCATAAACTGGACCGCCCGGTATGAGAAATAGGCGAAGATGAACGAGCAAACTTTGGCGGTAACCAGGGAATAGGCGGTCAAAAGTATCCACCGGACCGGCTGGCGGGTGACGGTGAGGAATAGTTCCAGGAGAGAGTTGAAGGTCTCGCCGAGGCGGTCGGCAGCGGTGGCGGCGGGGAGGATAAGAAGCGACAGCGAGCCGGTGAAGATGACGATCATTACGAGGATGGATACGACGAAACTCGGAAAAAAGAAAAAGAGGGAATAAATGAATTCTCCGATAACGGGTATCCGGGTAATCAATCCTACCAAAAACAGTAATAGAATTATGAATAATATGAAAATAGCAATGGTCAGGATGGCGAGAAGATTTTGCTTGAAACGGCCGAGCGAAAATTTCAGGGCCTGTTTGAAGGACATAAAGGGGTTACCGCGGAGGTCTTCGATATCGATGATGGCGATGGCGGTGAATCCGGTCATCAGTGCCAATCCGGTAAACAGGAAGCCGAGGTAATAATATAAAAAGGTTGCGAGAAAAGAATCGAAACAGAAGAGTTTCAGCGGGAAGAAACCGTGGGCGGCCCAGACATCGCAAAAGGATTTATCCTCAGCGAGAAAGGCCAGGTAGGTGAAGACGTCATATAGCAGGAGTGCTATCAATAAAAAGAAAGCTCCGAGGAAAAGCTTCTTCGGTTTCAAGGCTCTGGCCGGGACCGACAGGAAAGCGATATCGTTGTAGCTGAATTGTTTATTCACGCATTTAAAGGTTATTAAAGTGAAAGCCTAAGTCAAGGCATATTTTGAGCTTGCATCGGCCCGGATAAAACCCTTATTGATATGGTATAATTTGGGATATTATTCAGGCATAAAGGCAGGGATGCGAACTTTTGTCAGGTAACGGAAGCATACTGGAGCTGGTGGATATTACGCTGACCGGGGTTTCGGGTCAACGGATGTTCAGCGGTTTGAATTTCGGCCTCGAGGAGAAAAAAACCGCGATCATAATCGGCCCGACCGGTTCGGGGAAAACTTCCCTGGTGGAGTTGATTATCGGGGCGGCGGAACCGGAAAGCGGGTCGGTGATAATTTTCGGCAAACATTTGAATGCTCGGAAAGTCAATCAGGTTGCCAGGGTAAGGCAGAAGATCGGCGGAGTAGGGGGGATTTACAGCCTGATATCTTCGCAGACGGTCTATG
>JBFZFV010000090.1:0-31345 GCA_041306185.1 Candidatus Zixiibacteriota bacterium | reverse complement strand
GGCCATTACTCCCAAAACTGCATCCGGTCGTGAACGAAATCACAAATTGACTCCTCTGTTCTGCAGGGTAGGCCATCGCTAAAGGTAAACCACGCTTCACTCATCAGGAGGAGCAAATGAGAAAAGCATTAAGCCTCACACTTGCAGCCGCGGCGGTGTTATTTGTGGTCTGGGGATGTTCTCAGGACAACACTCCGGTATCTCCGGCTAATGGCGCCATGGCGCTATCGGCCGGGTCCGGCAATTCCGAAGTTCTGATCGGATATACCGGTGAACTCCCCGGTAATGCCATCAAAGCCTCTGGCGGCAGTATCATCAGGGAATATAAACATATTCCGGTCGTTTTCGCTTCGCTTCCGACCGGAGCAGTCAACGCCATGAAAAACAGACCGAACATCTTGTTTGTCGAACCGGATTTAACCCGCACTTTCGATGCCCAAACACTCGATTGGGGCGTCAACCGGGTCGATGCCGAATATGTCCATAACAATTCTTCGTACGATGGTGACAATATCGACGTGGCCGTGCTGGACACCGGCGGGGATATGGATCATCCTGACTTGACCTGGGCCGGAGGGTATTCCGTGGTTAACAGCAATCCGGCCGACTGGGAAGATAAAAACGGCCATGGGACCCACTGTGCCGGAATTATTTCCGCCAATAATAATACGATCGGCGTGGTCGGAGTAGCTCCGAATTGCGATATCTGGGCTGTCCAAATCAGCAAAACCTCACTCATTTCGGTATCGGCAATTATTGCCGGCATCGACTGGTGTATCGGAACGCACGAAGATTCCGATCCGAACAACGATATCAGGGTAATGTCGATGAGTTTCAGCGGGCCTTCATCCGATGCCGAATTGCTGGCCCTGCAGGAAGCATACGATAACGATATATTGATGTTCGCGGCGGCCGGAAATTCCGGAGGCGCTGTCGAATACCCCGCCGCCCACAGTATCGTGGTCGCCGTGTCCGCTTCCACTTCGACCGATGCCATCGCGAGCTATTCCTGTTTTGGCCCCGAAATAGAAGTCATCGCCCCGGGGAGTTCGATTCTTTCGACCTATAAGAGCGGAAAATACAAAACTTTAAGCGGGACTTCGATGGCCTGCCCGATGGCCGCCGGGACTGCCGTGCTGGCCTGGTCGGCGCATCCGGCTTACACCCGCGACCAGATACGGACGCTGCTTCATAATACCGCCGAGGATATCGGCCTGAGTACCTACCAGCAGGGGTACGGACTGGTGGATGCTGAAAACGCCGCTTTGGGGACTACCAACGGCAACGACTATTAAAAAATAGCCCGATAGCGATGACCACCGCGAAGAAGGCCGCGAATTTCGGTTCGCGGCTTTCTTCTTTTTTTTATAGTCAAAACAAATTTAGGATGATTCCCCGAGACGGGAATTCGATATCGATTTCAGGTTCCCGATATCAAATCAGGCAATTGCGATAGATTCTCTATTCTTATAACATCCGCTTCCACGCCGCCGCCGTTTCGGTCAATCAGGACCGGTATCATCCCGACGTTTTTGGCCCCTTTGATATCTTCTTTGGAATCACCGACAAAGATTACTTGTCCCGGTTCCAGCCCGGTCGCTTTCAGGGATGGTGCAAAAACGGCGGGGTGCGGCTTTTCAACTCCGATTTCACCCGAAATAGTGATATGATCGAATAATCCGATTATATCATACTTCTCCAGTATGCGATAAACATACGGCGGATGATCGAAATTGGAAACCAGCGCGATTTTATTCATCCGCCTGATTTCGGCAAGCACTGTGGGGACGTCGGGATCCAGCGAGATATGCCGATGCCAGGAACCGACCGTCGCGTCAGTGATTTTGGAGATTAATCTGGAATCTAATGTGTACCCGAACTGTTTTCCGAATTGGGCCAGACGCCGTTCGTACGGAGTGTAGTCATCATTGGAATCGATTTCGAGCGGAAATTTGAAAAAGCCCTCAACCAGCGTATCGAAATTTATATTCCGGCAGTCAAATCCAAAACTGGTCAGGGTATCGACGAAAGCCTTGCGCCAGTCGTACCAGCCCTGTTCGAGATTATCGTATATTAAAAGGGTTCCGTAGAGATCGAAAAAGACACCGCGGACTTCCATGGGGGAAGATAGGGAAGGGGATTATAAGAGTCAATGGGATTATTTGCAGACATAAAAAAGGCAGGAGCGATATGCTCCTGCCCTAAATTCGAATTAAATATCCAGATTCCGGACATACTTGGCGTTGGCCTGGATGAATTCGCGCCGCGGCTCGACCTGGTCTCCCATCAGGGTGCTGAACAGGTTGTCCGCTTCGGCGGCATCATCGAGGGTTACCAGCAATAAGGTCCGTGTTTCCGGATCCATGGTGGTTCGCCAGAGCTGTTCCGGGTTCATTTCGCCGAGACCTTTGTAGCGCTGGATCGACATGCCTTCTTTACCGAACTGCTTGACCGCCAGTTCCATCTCCTTGTCGGAATAGACGTACTGCTCTTTTTTCCCCTTGTACAGGCGGTACAACGGGGGCTGCGCAATATAAACATTGCCCTGCTCGATTAATTCCCGCATGTAACGGAAAAGAAATGTAAGAATCAGGGTCCGGATATGAGCGCCGTCGATATCGGCGTCGGTCATGATAATCACTTTGCCGTACCGCAGGTTGGCGATATTGAAATCCTCGCGGCCGATACCGGTCCCCAGCGCCGTTATCATGGTGCGGATTTCATCGTTGGATAGAATTTTGTCCATGCGGGCCTTTTCGACGTTGAGGATTTTCCCTTTCAACGGCAGAATCGCCTGGAAACGTCGATCCCGTCCCTGTTTGGCGGATCCTCCCGCCGAATCTCCCTCGACAATGAATATCTCGCACATGGCCGGATCGGTCATGGAGCAATCGGCCAGCTTGCCCGGAAGTGCGGCATGATCGAGCGCGGTTTTGCGACGGGTTAATTCCTTGGCCTTACGCGCGGCTTCGCGGGAACGGGCCGCCGAGATGATTTTTTCGGCAATTTTCTTGGCGATCGGAGGATTTTCATCGAAATAATTCGAGAGAAACTCGCCCGTGATGGTTTCAACCAACCCCTTGACTTCGGAATTGCCGAGCTTGGTCTTGGTTTGCCCCTCGAACTGAGGATCGGGGACTTTTATCGATAATACTGCGGTTAATCCTTCGCGGGAATCTTCGCCGACCGGAGCCACTCCGCCATTTTTGCCGCCATTCTTCTGTTTGAGAAGATTGTTCTTGGTGACATAATTATTAATAGAACGGGTTAGAGCGGCACGGAAACCGGTCAGGTGTGTTCCCCCTTCGATGGTATTGATATTATTGACGTAACTGAAGAGGTTTTCCACGTATGTATCGTTGTACTGTATGGCGACTTCGACGTCGACCCCGTCCCGCTCTTTCTGAAAATAAATCGGCTTTTTGTACAGGACTTCTTTCCGTTCATTGAGGTATTCCACGAATGAAACCAGCCCGCCTTTGTACATGAATTCTATATCTTTATTTTCTTCACGATGGTCGATAAGGGAAATTTTCAACCCGGCATTGAGGAAAGCCAGTTCCCTCATGCGGGCGGAAAGCGTACTGAATTTGAATACAATCTCGCTAAAAATCTGCGGATCGGCGTGGAAACAGGTCCTGGTACCGGTAGTCTTGCGCTTGCCGATTTCCTTCACGTCCCCTTTCGGAATTCCCCGCTCGTACTCCTGGCGGAAAACGCCGCCGTCGCGGGAAACCTCCACCCAGCACCATTCGGAAAGAGCATTCACGACCGAGACCCCGACACCGTGCAGACCTCCGGAAACCTTATAGCTGGAATGGTCGAATTTGCCGCCGGCGTGAAGCATGGTCATGACCACTTCGAGCGCCGATTTTTTTTGGGTCGGATGTTCCTCCACGGGTATACCCCGCCCGTTATCGGTGACGGTAATGGAATTATCGGTGCCGATTTCGACCTTGATCGCGGTGCAGGCACCGGCCATAGCCTCGTCGATGGAATTATCGACCACTTCGTAAACCAGGTGGTGCAGCCCCCGCATGCCGACATCTCCGATATACATCGCGGGACGGCGGCGGACCGCCTCCAATCCTTTGAGAACCTGGATAGTACTGGCGCTGTAAGAATTATCTTTTTTCGGTTCGGTTGTTTCGCCGGTATTTTTCAAAGTAACCTTCATTTCTTTATATGTTCCATTTATCAGGAGACAAATCGAATTTTCTTTACCGCCTTTCCGCCGGGAAGGTCATGGATTTTCCCGAGAATACGATCGGTATCCATCAGCAATTCCTGACGCCATGCAGCATCCGGGACCGATACCAGGAGGGTATCGTCTTCATAACGGATGGCCTTTGAACGCGATGCCACTAACTCTCCGACAATTTCCGGCCAGTGTACCACGGCGTTCCATCCCCCCATGGATTGGGCCAGGCCGAGACGGCCTAATACCCCGTTCAGAAGGGCTCCGAGGCGAGTTGTGGAGGATTTCTGTCCCCTTTTTATTTCTTCATTCATATCCTTAAAAAGATACGAAAATTTAAGCTTTCAAGCAAGTAAAAATAGTTTAGTATCTTATTAGAATACAACAACTTGCAAGAATATTACGAGAGCTTTGAGAGGATTGTTGGTCGCTTAATCCTGCCAGGTCCGTTCGACCGATTTTAGCTTGTTTTTATTGGGATGTTTGTGGTTGGGTATATAGAAATCCGGACCCTCGGGACGAACCATTCTAACCGTCAAATCCTGGCAAGCCTTGCAGCGACGGATCGAGCCGAGGTGCTCCTTCTTGATTAAGCGGCGTTTCTTGTGTTCGGGTGCATAGACGGGGGAGCCGACGATTTCGTAGCCTTTCGAAGGATCCGATTCGTCGATAAATTTCACACCGGCGATAATTTCACGAGTATCCGCATCGTATATGGTCGCCCCGGGACATTCGATGAATACCTTGTCGTCGGTTTCGACTTCATCGTCCTCGAATGGACTGGTTACTTCGTTCTGATAGATTTCGGAGCCATTGCCGTTGTTCGGCGCATCTACGATCTTCTTATTTTTTTTGTCTTTATTGTCGGCCATAGTGCAATTCCTACCCTTTCACCATCAGAACGACCGAGAAAAAGGCGACCGATACCGGAAGGATATAGACGAAGTTATAGGGGAGAAAGTAGGTGGCTACGAAGGTCACGGCGACCGACGGGACCACGACGTACCGAAGAAGGTTGAACGACAGCTTGGCGATCTTGGCCAGGAGCAATCCCATGATGCTGGCCAGGAGAAGTCCGCATGCGATCAATCCGGCCGTCCCGAAGCGATTCTCGACGAAGGACCTGGCCTGGTGCAGAAAATCGGCCCTTATGCTGATGCTTTCGGTCAGTTGTTTCAGCGCTGCCTGAATCAATTCATCCATCGTATGTATTCCTTAAAAATCGTCAATAGGTTCGATGGTGAGCGATGATTCGCCGACCCGGCTGAGACCGGTCATCCGCTGGGTCAAAAAATTCTGGGACGATATCCAGCTATGCGAGATCGCGAGGAGCTCATCGTGTTCCAGCTCGGATTCCCAGTCCAGAACGACCTGGTCGATGGGGCGGCCATCGACAATCAAGTTGTCCATGGTGAGCGTGAATTTAACCTTCATAAATCCCGCCTTTGTTTCATAGTGGTTTGGGTCCATCTGCGGGACTATAAGTGCAGGCGGCATACCAAATGGAAGGGACGGAATCTCCCGAAGACTGGAGTTCATTGTGGGGCAAGGGGTTAGGCGGGGAAAATGTTCAATAGTTGGGCATTGCGGCGGGACGGAAGGCATTCCGCTGACGCCTAAATTATGGGGATTTTCCCATGATTTGTGGGTTAATCAAAAGCCCGAAAGCCTGTTAGGCTTCCGGGCGTTCAGTATCGCGGGTTGTTATCTGAACACCCCCGCATGCGCGGAGGATTTTGTTAGCCGGCCGGATGCCCCGTCGGCGTGTTGCCGCATTCGCATCCGCGAGCACACATCCCTGCTCCCCCTCCGGAGCGCGGAATCGGATTCGAATTCGATTACCGATAATGCACCCGGCGAACCGGTTGACATGATGCAACCGGGTTCCACCTCTCTAAAGGCGGGTTTATCCTTCCATAGGCAAGTCTCCTCCATGTTGTAAGGTTAGCGGTTGATATAACCGCGGTGAGGGATGGCGGGGAAACCCAAAAGGGTCATCGCCACAGAGATAAGTATCGATTGCAAACGGCGATAAATAATCGCACGCAGGGATATTCAATAACTTTAACGAGGGGATTTAGTGAGGTTGTCTATAAATAAGATACGGCAATCGCGAAATCTGTCAAGAAATTATTCTCGGGATTTCGCTGCATGTCCGAATTCGTGAAAATAAAAAACCGCCGGAAAATCCCGGCGGCCATAATTCCGTTACGGCAATGCTCAAGTGTCGGAAGGATTCATCATGGTATCCGGTGGCCAGTATAAAGTATCATCGAGCCAAAACGTGGTATCATCCGGCCAAAATGTAGTGTCAGGATCCCATATGCCGGTATCGTCCGGCCAGGCAGTTGTATCATCGGGCCATATGGACGTGTCGGGATAAACCAGCGTATCGGGATAAATAATGAAGGAATCATCCGGCAACCAGCTGGAATCGTCCGGCCATACCGTGGTATCGATATATATGGTCGTGTCGGTCCAGTAAGTAGTATCATCCGGATTATAGATAGTATCGTCATAGATAACGCTGTCGGTCGTTCTCCCGGTAGTATCTCCCGAAACCAGGGATTGCCGGTTTCCATCCGATCCGGTTGGACCTCCGGAACAGGCCAGGATCATAACCGAAGCAAAGACCAGGCTAATAAAAAAGCCTATTACCGATTTGAAACGGGCTGACATGAAATTGATCCTCCGCATAAAGTTAAGAATTTCCGGAATTCCCTTCGCCAGCGACTCACTATTGTGGTTTCAGGCTCATTCCGTATCTGCGGTATTTTTTAGACGGGCCACCCCGAAGAATGTTTAATTTTCCTTTTGCCGCACTATAGACCGTAAAACGTATGAGATTCGTCGTATTAATTTTATCCGAAGAAACCGTCGAATATTTGCCCGGGAAAAGGAAATGGATAAGAAATTGAATATCCCCGATACCAACGCTCCGGATTTTCTGCAATTCGGAGATTCCGTATCTCATTATACCATCGAGAAAAAAATCGGGATGGGAGGGATGGGAGAAGTCTACCTTGCCCACGACTCCAAGCTCGATCGAAAGGTGGCTATAAAATTCCTTCTGAATGAATTCAGGGCAAGAGCAGAGTACCGGCAGAAATTTATCAGGGAGGCCCGGGCCGCCGCCCGCTTGAATCACCCCAATATAATCACGATTTACGAAGTGGGCGAATACCGCGAATCTCCTTACTTCGTTATGGAATATGTCGCGGGGGCTCCGCTCAATAAATACTCGTCGGAACGGCAGTTATCCCTACTCGATATTTCCGACCTCGGGATTCAAATCAGCAGCGGTTTGGCAGCCGCCCATGAATCGGGGATCATCCACCGTGATTTGAAACCGGGCAACATCATGATTGATCGAACCGGCAAAGCCCGCATCCTCGATTTCGGGCTGGCCTCATTCGACGATACGAATGCAAAAGCCGACCCTGATAAAACAATGACCCGGATAACGGCATCAGCAGGTATTGCCGGCACCGTCCCTTATATGGCCCCGGAACAACTCGGCGGCAAAAAGGCCCTGCCGCAATCGGATATCTTTGCCCTGGGAGTGATACTGTATGAACTGGTATGCGGCAAACATCCCTTCGAGGGAACCAGCGCCGCCGATGTCGGAGCCCGGATTCTAAGGGATCAACCGGAACCGGTGTCGGAACAGAGAATGGATGCTCCGTACGATCTGGTACGGATAATCCGCCGCTGTCTTGAGAAAGATCCCCGAAAGCGAATCCAGACCGCCCTGGACGTGATGAATGAACTGAACGACCTTGTAATCAGGGGAATGTCATCGGTCGTTTCCCCGTCCGGCTCCGGGACAACTTCCTCGGAATGCCGCCTGGTCCTGCGGCGGCGTTTTGTCCTGACTGCCGACTTGGTCCGGCGGCTCAAAAACCGCTCCCCGAAGATGATCGGCGATCATATGACTTATTTAATGAGCGGCGTGGAATCGGAAACGCTGGTGGTATTCGTTCACGGCCTGGGACTCGATGAAAGTATTTTTTCCGATACTCTCAGAAACCTCTCATGCTGCGGAGTCGCTCCTTCCCTGTACGGCTGGAGCAGCGACGCCCGATACCGCCCGGCGCTTACCATAGAAGATCATTCCACCCTCCTTGGCGGATTTGTGGAGACCTGCCGCGATATCTTCAAACCCAAGAATATTATCCTGGCAGGATTCTCGTCCGGTTCGGACCAGATTATGAACATGCTCTCCACCGGAGCGCTCGAAGGAATCGACATCGCCGGCCTCCTTTTGATAGGTTGTACCATGGACCTCGACGGGTGCTTCGTCTCACGGCGATATGCCGGGATGACTCCCAACGACGAAGCCAAAATCCTCGAAAAGCTACGGGAATTCAGCGACGTGGTTACATCGCTCCCGGCATGGTTGTCGCTTCATGAATATATCGTAAAAGCCCTGGGCAAATTCGGGACCGAAATTGGACCGATCAAACAATACGGCCTCGACATCATGAGACCGTTTCTCGAAAACGACAGTGACCAGTTTATCTCGTGGTACAAACTGGCCACGGATTCGGCACGCGTCGTCCGCTTCGTTTTCGGAACCGATGAATTCGATTCGCTCGACAAGCTGCTGAGCCGTCATCTCGAAGAAGGGGTTTTGGGGGATAAGTACCGCGAAGAGACTATTATCCGCGAAAACACCGTTCATGTAAGAATGGCGGACCCCCATATTATCCTGCCGAAAATCGAAGCGATTATCGAATTGATAAAAAGTTGAACTTCCGGAAACTGCCAAAACTCGGCCCTTAACTCCGAAGTCCTTACGTTTCATGGGCTTATGCGTTTGACGCATAACGCGAAAAATGGAAAAATATTCCGGTCAAATCCGGCGGTCAGGCGTATATATTGAAACCGCGCAAATTCGATGTTACGGAAGAATATTGGAATCGATGTTCAATTACCGAAATTATCCCTCCAGCCGCAAATGGCCGGCAGCGATTGTCGTATTCTGGGCCTTTGTCGCGCTATTGGCTCCGTTTGCCATTGAACTGATAGAATTTTCCTGCGACGACGGCTGCAATGACGGCTGTGCCGACGATTGCCGGGATAACTGCGCCTGTATCCACTGCGTGGTGGTATTTCAGGCAGGAGATATCCTGACCTCTTCCGATTATGCCGAATTCTGCCCGCTGTCATCGGCTTATCTTCAAAGATTCCATAATCCTCACCAGGACTGGGTAAGTACGATCGATCATCCTCCGCAGCTCGCCTGATTTTCATGCACCTTCGCCGGTCACCGAACCGGTATTTCCACTCATATTGATTTGATTCGGGCTCGAACGAGTTCTCGAATGATTAAAATGCCCTTGGGCATGAATACATAACTGCGGAGAGAATTGAAATGAACGCTCACTCTTACTATAAATGTTTCTGGATACTGGCAACGGTGGTGTTCCTGGTCCTCGCGGGTTGCGGCGGCGACAGTACATCCCTCGAAACCGATCCCCACGCCGGGCATGATCATGATCCCGGAGAACACGGTCGCGAGGCGACAGAAGTCGCGGCCACGAATGACGATATACTCGACTGGTGCACGGAACATGCCGTCCCCGAATCGCAATGTACCAAATGCAATCCGACATTGATTGAAACGTACAAGGCGAATAACGACTGGTGCGCCGGGCACGGTCTTCCGGAATCGCACTGCCGCCTGTGCAACCCGGAAATAAAATTCCCGCAGGAGGATATCCTGAGGGCCAGAACCATCGAGCTTACCCGGAACGATATCGAAATTACTCTTTATTTCCGTCCCAACGAACCGGTCTGCGCCACCAACGATGCCTTGATCCAGTTTGCTTCGGCCGAAACCGCGGAAAGAACCGGATTGAAAGTGCTTACGGTCCGAGATGCGGCCGAGGAATACTCCATCGAAGCACCGGCGGAAGTCGTGTTCGACGAAACTCACGCGATCGTGGTTACCACCACCGTCCCGGCTCTGGTATCCCGCTGGGCGGTGTCGCCCGGTGATAATGTCCGAGCCGGAGATATCCTGGCCGTGATGCAATCCCCCCGTATCACGGAACTGGAGGCTCAGCTCCTTTCCGCGTATGCCGCATACGAATTGCAGCGGAAGGAGACTTCGCGGCATGAGGAACTGAAGTCCCGTAATCTAATCAGTACCAGCGAATACGACGAACAATGCGCCATGCT
Source organism: Candidatus Zixiibacteriota bacterium (assembly GCA_041306185.1). GTDB lineage: Bacteria > Zixibacteria > MSB-5A5 > GN15 > PGXB01 > JBFZFV01. Next base: position 20,961 of record JBFZFV010000090.1, on the reverse strand, counting down.
GGAGAAGTCCCTGGCCGAGTACGCCGGTGTCCGGGGCTTTTTAACATCGGCAGGTTTGTCCGAAACCGATCTCGACGAATTGTTAAAGCATCGCCGGATATCGAACACCTTTGCTTTGAGAGCTTCCGGTTCCGGTATGATCGTGGAACGAATCGCAAAACCGGGAGAATTGTACGAAGCCGGTGCGGCACTGGCTACTCTGGCAAATCCTGAGGAGATGTGGATCGAAGCCCGTCTGACCGAACAGCAGCTTCGAGATATCGAAGTCGGACAAGAGGTAACCTTCAGTTCCGACGGAAGAGGATTAAATCGCATTGGAGCCAAAGTAATCTGGGTTTCGAAGTTCCTCGATCCTCATACCCGTACCGGCGTTGTCCGTGCCATGGTCCCGGATAAAAAACACAGTCTCAAGGCAGGAGAATTCGGACGAGTGGCCATCGTGGAACGGGAAGATAATGACGTGGTCCTTGTCCCTAAAGACGCCGTGCAATGGGAAGGCTGCTGCAATGTAGTTTTTGTCCGTGAAGCGTTAGACCGGTACCGCCCCCGCAAGGTGGAACTGAGAGAGGGAACAGGTCCGTACTACCAGGTGAGAGGAGGATTGCAGCCCGGCGAAGAAGTCGTCGTCGACGGGGCATTCCTGCTGAAGACCGAGTTGAAGAAAACCAGTATCGGAGCGGGATGCTGCGGCCTGGAACCGGTCGGTTGAGGCTGCCATGCTGCAAAGACTGGTTGAGTTTACGCTCAGGCATCGGTATGCCGTGCTGGCGCTGACCGGATTTTTTTGTATCCTCGGTATAGTCGCATTTCTGAATCTCCCGTTCGATGCCTTTCCCGATACCACTCCGGTACTGGTTCAGGTCAACGTTGCCGCTCCGGGATGGGCACCCGAAGATCTGGAACGCCTGGTTACCTACCAAGTCGAGCAGGGTTTGACCGGGCTGTCGGGATTGGAAGAGGTCCGCTCGGTGACCAAGTACGGTTTGTGCCAGGTTACCGCGATTTTCGAAGATGGTACCGATTTGTACCTTGCCCGTCAACAGGTGAGCGAGCGGCTTCTGACCGCCGAACTCCCCGAAGGAATCGGCGTCCCGGAATTGGGCCCGGTATCGACCGGGCTCGGTGAAATATTCCATTATATCGTCCTGGGAGATACCGAAGACAACACCGCTCCCCGGACCGCCCAGGACTGGATTATCATGCCGCAGTTACTTTCGGTTCCGGGGGTCGCCGAAGTCAACAGCTGGGGCGGGTTTGAACGGCAGTACCAGATTCTATTCGATCCCGACCGCATTGCACAGTACGATTTATCCCTATCGGAAGTCATCCAAGCCATCCACGACGATCTCGGCAACGTTCCCGGAGGCCAGATAAATCGCGGCGGTGAGATGACCATTATCAGGGGTATCGGCACGGTCGAATCGATTGCCGAAATTGAAAACATTGTCATCGCCAGCCGTGAAACGATTCCTCTGACCGTAAAGGACATCGGAGAAGTCGTAATCGGACACGAGACCCGTCGCGGCGCAACCACCTACAACGGCAAGGGAGAGGCAGTCCTGGGGCTCGGGTTTATGATTACCGGAGAAAACCCGGCCGACATTACCCGTTCCATGGCGCAGCGATTGACCGAAGCGTCGCAAAACCTCCCGGACGGAATAAAAGCAGTCCCGGTTTACGAACGAACCGACCTGGTCGAAAAGGTCCTGAAAACGGTGGAGCATAACCTCCTGTTCGGAGCGTTGCTGGTAGTCGCCGTGCTGTTTGTTTTTCTCGGGAATCTCCGCGCCGGTCTGATCGTAGCCTCGGCCATCCCTTTGTCGATGCTGTTCGCATTCGATTTGATGTCCCGCTTCGGCATTGCCGGTAGCCTGATGAGCCTGGGGGCCATCGATTTCGGCCTGGCGGTCGATAACGCCGTGATACAGGTGGAGAATTCCGTTAAAAGATTAGCCGAAGGAAACAGTACAAAATCGCGTCTGGAAATAATCCGCGACGCCATTATGGAAGTCCGCAAGCCGACCCTGTTCGGCGAACTGATTATTATCATCGTGTACCTTCCCATCCTTACCCTCCAGGGTGTCGAAGGAAAACTATTTCGCCCGATGGCGCTGACGGTCGTTTTCGTCCTGACCGGTTCCCTGATTCTGTCGTTCACCGTGCTGCCCTCTTTGATTGGGATATTCCTTTCGAAAAAGGTCCGCGAACGAGAACCGGTATTTGTGGAATGGCTCCGGCGGATGTATCGTCCGGTTCTTGATACCGCCCTCAAGTACGCCAGAATTGTCATTATCGTTGCGGTTGTACTACTAATCGGCGGTGGAATATTGTTTACCAGGCTCGGTTCGGAATTCGTTCCGCGGCTCAGCGAAGGGACCATCGTCATAAACCTCGTTCGTCTTGCCGGTATCTCGCTGGATGAATCGGTCAAATACAATACACAGATTGAAAACAATCTCCTTGCGGCTTTTCCGGATGAAATCGAGCTTATCTGGACACGCACCGGGACAGCCGAACTTTCGACCGATCCGATGGGGCTGGAACTATCCGATATGTTCATTTCGCTGAAACCTCGTGACCGGTGGAAGAAAGCGTCAAACCAGGAAGAACTGGTGGCGGCCATTGATAATGAACTGGCCGATTTGCCTGGACAAAACCGCATCTTCACGCAGCCGATCGAGATGCGGATAAACGAAATGATCGCCGGAATACGTTCCGATATCGGAATCAAGCTGTTTGGAGACGATTTGAATGTTCTGGAAGAAATGGCCGAAGAACTCGCCGTGCTGGTCGAGACCATTCCCGGGAGTGCCGATGTGACGGTCGAACAGCTGACCGGCCAGCCGCAGCTTCGGCTGACGGTGGATCGGCAGCGCCTGGCCCGGTTCGGTCTCACGGCCCGTGATGTTTTGACCTCAATTGAAAGCATCGGCGGAATAATTGCCGGAGATGTTTTCGAAGGTCAGCGGAGATTCGATCTGGTCGTGCGGGTCGATACCACCCGCCTTGCAGGGCCGGAGGATATCAAAAATATCCTGGTCCGTTCGAAAAGCGGCAGCCTCATCGGGCTGGATCGCGTTACCACGGGTATTCTCGATGAAGGCCCCGGCACCATTACCCGGGAATGGAGTAAACGGCGAATTGTGGTACAATGCAATATCAGGGACCGGGATATCGGTTCCTTTGTCAATGAGCTTCGCACCCGGCTCGACAGCGAAGTATCCCTGCCCACCGGTTATTTCATCAGGCTGGGAGGGCAGTTCGAAAATTTGGAGAGGGCCAGGACCAGGCTGGCTATCGTGGTACCGATTGCACTCCTGTTGATATTCGCCCTGCTGTACTGGACATACAAATCGGCCCGAGATGCCGTTTTGATATTTTCCGGGGTCCCGCTGGCCGCGCTGGGGGGCGTAATAACGCTTACCATGCGGGGAATGCCGTTTTCCATTTCCGCGGGGGTCGGCTTTATTGCACTGTCGGGGATTGCCGTCTTAAACGGTCTGGTTCTGGTTTCCATGATAAAGCGCCTGAGATCGGAAGGGAGAAGTATTGCGGAAGCTGTTCATGCCGGAGCCATGACCAGGTTACGTCCGGTCTTTATGACGGCGCTTGTTGCGGCAATGGGATTTATTCCAATGGCTGTGTCATCCGGGGTGGGAGCGGAAGTGCAGCGGCCGCTGGCGACGGTCGTGGTCGGCGGAATCCTGACCTCGACCGCATTGACCCTTATTGTTCTTCCGGCGCTGTATGTAACTTTCGGCCGCAAGACCGAATCGGAAACCTGATATAATCGCTTGCTCGGGGAGTTAAGAAATTAACTCCCTGACTTTTTGCAGCAGTGCCTCGCGGTCGACCGGCTTTTCGAAATAACCCGACGGTTTCGGGAAAGTCTTTACCTTGGCGATAAAGGTCTTCAATTGTGCGGGCGCTCCGGTCAGGAAAATCACCGGAATGTCTTTGGTCTTGTCGGTTTTCTTTAAGCGATGGTACATTTTTACGCCGGATTCATTTCCCATCGAGACATCGAGCGTAATCAGGTCGGGATTTTCCGTTTCGGCCTTCAGAAACCCTTCTTGACCGTCCATAGCCGATATAACATGATAACCGTTTTCTTCGAAAAAAACCGTCAGGTATTCGATTTGATCCTTTTCGTCCTCGACTACCAGTATGGTCTTCTTGCCGTTTGCATTCATAACAGTGCTCCTTTGTCGAATCAGGAACGCGGATTTTTCGAATTCAGCGCGGCCTTGATCTTCTTAAGCATGTCCGGATCAGCGCCGTCGATCATATCTTTCAACTCATTCTGGAGTTTCAACTGGTTCGCCATATTCTGCTCTTCTTTGGTGGAATCCAGCCCCAATATTTCTTTAATCGCCGCAACGTACCGTTCCGGTTTGACCGGCTTTTCGATATAAATGCCGGGACCCGACATGGTCAGCTCTTTCAAATCCGCCTTGCCGAGATCGTCCCGGGCATGCCCGGTTACGATGATAATGGGAATCTTGGCCCATGCTTTATCGGTAATGAGGTCGCGATAAAATTTCACCCCCGACTTGCGGGGCATGACCAGGTCGAGCGATATCAGGTCCGGTATCTGCTCTTTGACCGCTTCCAGCGCTTCGAAGCCATCGCGAGCAGTCCGAACCTTGAACCCCGCCTCGAGCAGGGCGACTTCGAGATAACTCCGGACATCGTCCTCATCATCGACAATCAGGATTGTTTTGTCTTCCGGTTTCGCCATACACATATCTCCTTGTTATTCTTCTTCCGTTTCTTCATGGAGCATGCCGAGCCGTTTGCGCGGAAATTCCATTATGAAGCGGGAACCTTCCCCTTTCTTCGATTCGACAATAATTTTCCCGCCATGCTCCTGGACCAGCTTGCGGGTGGTCAATAGCCCCAACCCGGTCCCTTCACCCCCCTTGGTCGTAAAGAAGGTGGTGAAGATTTTCTTCTTTATTTCATAGTCCATACCGGTCCCGTTGTCGGTGACCTGTATCGTTAAGATACCCTTTTCGTCGCGCGTTGCAATAACAACTTCGGAACCTTTTTGCTCACCCATCAGGCAGGCATCGATAGCATTGGAAACCAAATTTGTCAGACAGGTATGAATGGCATCGGGATCCAAAGGAGCCCTCGCCATATTCGGTTTCAGGTCGGCTTTCAGTTCGATGCCCGATTTGGCCGCGATATCTTTATAAAGGTCAACGATTTCCATCACCAGGTCGTTCGGGTTGACCATCCGCAGCTTGGGAAGCCGCCCTTTCGAAAAACTCAGGAAATCCTTCACGAGGGTCGTGGTTTTATCGAAGTTGCGGTCGAGCATCTCACTCCCCCGGTCGATCAGGGAGCGGTCGTCTTTTTTAAGACCGAGCCCGATCATGTACTTACCTCCTTCGAGCCCCATCAGAATATTCTTGATGCTGTGTGCCAGACCCGCCACGGTCTGACCGACCGCCGCCAGGCGTTCCGCGTCGAGAACTTCCTTCTCCAGCTTTTTCAATCGCGTTACGTCATTCGAGATTTCTATGACGTGCGCCACCTTGTCGCGTCCCCGGTCGAGCGGCGAAGTGGTTACGGCGTACTCGATATTCTGACCGGCCTTGCCGATCCCGGTATGTTCCGAGTGATGCATCTTGCCGTCCTTAAACGTTTTTGCGGCGGGACAGCGCGGACACTTGCTTTTACGCCGTTTATAAACCTCATAGCAGTACTTCCCGAGCACATCGCCGAAACTCTCACGAAACGCCTCGTTGGCCCGGACTATTCGGAAATCCTCATTGATGACCGTAACATAGCAGGGAACGCGGTCGAACAGGATATTGAATTCCTGTTGCCATTGTGCGGTATCGGTGACAATCGATGATATTTCGATGATATAATCTACATGCCCCTTGTCCGACAGCATCAATGGAGCGCTCTGGACTACATGGTGCGACCACTGCCCGTTCTTATCCACCACGACGGAATCAATTACACGGGTCTTGCCATCTTCGAATATCTGCAAACTTTGGCATCTGGAACAGGGGTGGTCCTGCTTTTTATAGACAGCATAGCACTTCTTTCCTTCCCATTCACCGAAATATTCGCGGAAGCTGTTATTGGCCTGGACAATATTATAATCCCGGTCGATGATGGCGACATTGAACGGAAGCTGCTGAAAAAACTGGTCGAACAGCAATTCCTTTAATGCCCTGCTGGTCTTTGCCGCAGACATATCAGCCTTTTCCTTTCGCTGGAAGCGACGACAAGCCAAGGTGCTTTTCAATGGTTTTCATGAATTCCGGTATTATGATCGGCTTTTCCAGGTAGCAATCCGGTTCCGGAATGGATTTATCCGGAACATACGAACGGAAATCGAAATCCCCCTGCTGAACCGCTCCGCTGACTACGATAACCGGGACATTTTGAAGCCCCTGCATCTTTTTCAGTCGGGTGTAAAACGAAATCCCGGTTTCATGCGGCATCATGATATCGAGACAAATCAGGTCGGGCGGAGTCCTTCTGACCGCATCGATCGCGTCCTTTACTGTCATACAGCCGACCGTATCGTATCCTTCGGATTCGAGAATGGTCTTCAGGTACTCCATAACATCCGGTTCGTCCTCGATTATCATAATCAGTTTGCGCATAGTCTCCTTCACTGAGTCTTCTCTTCCGGTAATATCACCGGTTTCAAGGCCGGAGGCACCGCGGCATTGCGGAAAAGTTCTTCCATGCCGGCCGGCGGAGCCTGGTAATGGCACGATCCGCAGTCAGCCAGTTTCGCCTTTTCGGGATCAGCCGCAGCCTTCTCGCGATGGCACCCGATACAAGCCCTGTGCATGGCATCGGCGTATGATGGCGCCATATAGGTATCGAAAACGATGATTGTACCTGTCGCAGTCAAATCCTTATGGCAATCGGTACACTTCTTGGCCGTCTCCGCCTGGCGAATCTGTCCCGCCGGATGACATCCGACACAGGCGATGTTCGCCCCCATCGGCGAATTATGCCAGTCATGCTTGAAGATATCAGCGGGAGCGAACATGCTTTCATGGCACTGCCAGCAGCCGCTGTTCTTATCGGCCGGGAGATTCATGTGATGGCAGGTCGCACAGTCCTGTTTTTCTTTGGCATTCGTTTCATGCTTCTTGTGATCGAAAGCTACCCCGTATCCGTTAAGATTTCCGTCGACAAAAAGGGTATCTCCGCCGCGAGACGGTGATACCGGGATGATGTCGATTCCTTCACTATGTATCTCCTTACCGGGGATAGCAGCAAAACCGATAGCGAAAGCGATAACAAAGGCCAGGGAATATTTCGTCCGGGCCGCTATGGCGGGAGTACCCAGCCAGACGCCCGAGGCTCGGTCAAACTCCGGAAGAGCGTCCGGATCTTTCTGATGATCTTCCGGACGATGATCCCAGACTCGGAACCTCTCGATGAAGAACATGAACACCAGCACCGCCGCCGAAACCACTCCGAGGCTGATCGAAATTTCCATCCATGAGGGGAAATACCCGTCGCCGGTGGTCCGAAGCATGGTCAGCCCGCCGACATTGATGCGGTTGTAAACCATTCCCAGCACTACCATAATGGAACCGATCCACTGCCATTTGCTCTGGACTCTCAGCCGGGGACTGGCGAATAATATCAAAGGTATGATTCCCGATATCAGGATCTCGGAAATGAACAGCCACGATTCCCAGGTGCCGTTGAGGATCAATCCGAATTCACCCGCAATGGCGATTTCCGCCAGACGGACAATTAAATATACTCCAAGAACCCACGCTGCATACCCGGCCAGTTTCCCGATCCGTGCATGGTTCGATTCCTTGCGGTACAGCCAGTGCGAAATCAGGCTTTCGAACATCACCATTGAAAATCCGAGAACCACCGCCGAAATGAAGAAAATAATCGGCAATATCGCGCTGTACCACAGCGGATGCAGCTTATAAGGCATGATTAAGAAAAGCGACCCCAGCGAAGACTGGTGCAGAGTCGAAAGCATGATCCCCAGGAATACCAGGGGGAGACGGAATTTCATCAGGATATTCCGGATTTTGGCATAACGGCTCTGTTCCTCCAGTGGCACCGGGCTGAATTCCAGCAGCAGTACCGTGGAATACAGCATGACACACCAGCCAACTTCGAACAGCGGGGAGTGAGGATTCCAGAAGATAATCATGTGCCAGATGTTCCAGGGAAGCCCCAGGTCAAACAGCAGCCCGATCACGACCGCGACATAGCCGAGGAAAGCGGTCAACACGGCCGGTTTCACGAAGCCGTGAAATTCTTCCCGTTTCATGACATAAAAGAGAGCGGTCAGGACAAAGCCGCCGGCGGCCAGGGCGACGCCGCTGAGAACGTCGAAACCGATCCAGATCCCCCATGGGGTGGCGTCGGTCAGATTGGTGGTGACGCCGAGTCCGAACAGGAACCGGGTAATGCCGACCGCGGCGGCCAGCCCGACGATCAGCCACAATATCGTTTTGGTCGTCTGTACTCTATCCATGGTTCTCATCCTCGCTTTGGTCTTTCTTCAGGTCGATACGGCGACGAATAATCCAGTTAACGCCGTACATCACCGCCCCCATTCCGAAGAAGGCGATCGGCACCGCCTTCATGGCCGGCTCGGTGAGACTCGGTAACGGTTTGACACCAAGCTGTTTATTGTAAGCCAGGAAGCCCAGATCGATATCGGAAAGATAGAGAACCGAAGTTCCGCCTATTTCATGTTCACCCCAGACTTTATCGATGTACTTCCCGGGATTTTCCTGTATGCGCCGGTGAGCTATCTTTATCAATTCATCCCGCTCGCCGAATATGGTCGCCCCTTCGGGGCAGGCCTGAGTACAGCCCGGCTGTTCGCCGGTCTTGATTTTATCGTAACAAAGAATGCATTTGCGAACATAGGGAACAGCCTGGTCCCAGTCGTAACGGGGAATCCCGTACGGGCAAGCCATCATGCAGTACCGACAGCCGAGACATTTATCGGAATCGTAAACCACCGCGCCGGTTTCGGTCTTGTGGAGCGCTGCTACCGGGCAGGCCGCCACGCAGGCCGGTTCCAGGCAGTGACGGCACTGTTTGCGGATATAGTGCTGTTCTTTCTGCACGATCGAAGTCCAGTTTTCCGCCGAAAGGCCGTCGGTCCTGTGCCATTCGCGGGGGACGTCAACTCCCAGGTGATTGACCTCCTTACAGGCCGAAACGCATTTCAGACAGCCGATACACTTGGTAATATCGGTCAGAATCGCCTTACTCATACCGGCTCTCCTTTCTTATTCAAAGTAACCGCAATTTTTTCATCGGTATCCGCCGGGAATTTCCAGGCGATCGCCACCACCACCTGCGACAGCGGCATAAGGACGCAGTGTGCGATTTTGGTGAACGGAATCAAAATGAAAATCAACTCCGCCGTCAGGATATGCACCAGCATCGATACCTGGTAGACTTTCGGACCTAACCCGGCATGAGCGCAGAGGAATCCCGTTACGAACGGAACCATGAGAATCACCGGCCAGAGGAAGTCCTGCTTGCGGCTGATATAACTTGAGGAATTGCTGGCAATACGCCCGATCAACAGCCCCGCTGCAGCGACTATTGTAAGAATCGTCAACCAGTAAGCCCATTCGTACGACAGGGTCAGCCAGGGGATCGCAAGATAATCCTGCCAGAGGATGACATGAGCATACAGGAAAATCGGTACCAGCAGCAGCCCGATATGAAAGAGAATCGAGATAATGGAGTAAACCGGACGGTTCCTGTAAATCCGTTTGACCGGTATCAGCCAGGTCAGGCTGTCGATTATAACATTCTTCCACGGGATATTCTTATCCCCGGCCCGGCGATAGGCCTCGATCGCCTGTATGATGTCGATAATGAGTATGCGTGCCAGTCCGAGAACCATAATGGTAAAGGTCAGCCGGAAAAGAGGCCCCCGGGCGAATTCAAGTAGCTGTTCCATGTTTATTCCTCCCCTCCGTTGCCTTCAGCTTCATCGGGCTTCTTTCTTATCAGGCTTTTGTCGAAAATAATCGCCTTGTAAATCAAATCGTGCAACCCCACTACCTCACATGGGATTTTCTGGTCTTCGACCAGCTCCCTCAGCTGTTTCTTGCAGTTGGCGCAGGGCGCGACCAGGTACTCACAACCCGATTCGCGGATTTGATCGGCCTTGAGCTTCCCTCCGATGGTCGTGCGATACGAGCGGATTTCGTCGATCGAAACCGTCCCGCCCCCTCCCCCGCAACAGATATTATCTCTGCCGGTCGGAGTCATTTCGACATAGTTCTTGCAGAAGGCCTTCAGGATTTCGCGCGGCTTGTCGATTATCCAGCCCTGTCTCGCGATATTGCACGGGTCATGATAAGCCACCTTCTCGGTTACCACGTTGGGATCGAGTTTCAGCTTTCCCTCTTTGAGCATCTGCCAGGTATATTCCATGATATTGATAACCGGGTAAGCCTTGTCGCCGCCGCAATAAATCGGAAGGAAATATTTGGCGGACCGGGAGGCATGTCCGCATTCTCCGATCAGGACTTTTTTGGCCTTGAGACGGCGGGTCTCGGCGTCGATCTTTTTGACAATCCGTTCCAGCATCCGGTCGCTGTAGAAAAGACCGTAATTGATACCGTCGAAATAGCCGGTGCCGGTCGTCCAGGAGCCTCCGGTAGCGGTGAAAACCGCCGCGACTCCCATCAGAGTTTCCGCTTCCATCAAGAAGTCGCTGACCGCCGGGAAAAAGCAGAATTCGCAATTTTCCTGGTCCATCGGAAATTTAATCTCTACCCCTTTGTCTTCGAGCATGTCTTCTTCGAGGAACTCCAGGGTGTCGGTCAAAGCCGGAACCGGAATGGCAGAAGTATTGCCGGTGGTTCCTTCGAGTTGTTCGCGAGTACTGACCACCAGGGCGCGGGGAGCAATGCCGATTTCGGCAAGAATGAAACGCGCCAGGTGCGTGATCAGCCCGTGATCGATTCCCGAAGGGCAGTCCCGGTTACAACGCCGGCAGGCGGTGCAGTTCCAGAAACTTTCGGCCATCTCTTCGATCATGTCGTTGGTCAGCCAGCCGTTGTTGAGGAGTCTCCCTTTAAACATCCCGCCGACCGTGAAATAACGCCGGTAGACGCTTAACAGGAGTTCCGAACGGTAACAGGGGATATCTTTTTCATCCCCGGTCGCCTGGTAAACCTGGCAGTTGACCGCGCAGCGCGAACATTTCGCGCTCATGCGGATAAAATGATCCAGCGCCAGGCGGTAATTGGTGTGCTTGAGGATGGCGGCGAAAGCTTCCAGAAAACGGCGTGGGCGGTCTGCAATGTCGTGATCTTCGACATGGTACCGCACGCGCAGTTTCTGCCTTTCGTCCACCTCCGGTTTTCGAGCCGATTTAAAGGCCCGTTGTCTCTCTTCGTCTGTTATTTTCTTAGTTCTCATGATACGTTGTATGATACAGGTTAAATTATTGCCTCATTCGTACGCTTGTTTCGATACCGGCAGGTCGGGATGCCCCTCAACCGGCAATTTTAATACCGGAATAATATCTTCCGGCGAATCTTTGATTGTCTGCTCGCCGAACGGAACCAGATGCTCGATTCCGAAGGCATGACACTTTTGCGCGATTTTTTCGTCACCGGGATAAATGAACACCCTGGCATTGTATTCCGATTTGGCACAATAATTGAATTCTTCGATCTCCAGTTCGGTACTGTAGGTATGAACCCCGCAGCAGATGGCGACCCGGATTTTCTTGGCGCAAAGAGGGCAGGACCGTTCCGCGACCAGATCGATCAAGAACGAATCGAGCCCCGGGCCTTTCTTGACTTCGAAGCCGTTGTTTTCGAAATGGGCCCGCGACCAGGAAATTAAATCGTTAAGATTGACTCCATGGGTCTGGACCTGACCGGGAAGCTCCGGCTCTTTCGGCGAAATACGGTCCCCAAGAAACTCCTCCAAGACTTCGGCCACGGTGCCGATGGCATCGGCGACCACCCTTACCCCGATGGAACTGAGCAGGTCGCGGTAAAAGCTCTTGATTCCGTTGCAAATCAAGACATCGACATTATAGAGGCGCAGGAGCCGTATTCGCCGGAATCCCTCCTTGGCCTCGCATTGGATATATTTCTCGGATCGGATTTTCTTTCCGTCGACTTCCACCAAAGCAATCACCGAAGCCGCCTCGAAACAGGGAGCGACCCGGTTGTTTAAAACAGGTATTGCAACATTCATACAGCATTGTTGCATAACACAATTCATGCCAGAAATGATGTAGTGTTATAAGGCACTGTATTATAATGAGATAAATAACAGGGAAAGTTATTGGTGTTGCATGTTGTGCAACAAAATACGTTGCGTTGCAACGTTAGGCGTTGCATTACAACACGGTTTTTCTACTTATTACTGATTGAAAGACTGCGGATCGATCCCATAGCGCTTCAGTTTCCGCCAGAGCGTTGTCCGGTGGATCCCAAGCTCATCGGCAGCTTTGGAAAGCGCACCATCGCTGTTTTTAAGAGCGGCCATAATACGGGTGAATTCCTCGGTTTTTTCCGCAATTGGAGAACCTGTCGGCAGCAGTTTCTCCTGGTCTTCCTGAAAATGATGCAGCAGCTCAGCGGGAAGATGTTCTTTCTGGATAATACTCCCCTTGCAGACCACGAAGCCGTATTCAATGATATTTTCCAACTCCCGGATATTACCCGGGAAATCGTGGCGCATAAGGATACTCATGACATCGGGACTGACACTGATAATTTTCCGTCCCTTCCTGGCATTGAACCGGCGGATGAAATGATCCACCAAATAGGGGATATCCTCGCGGCGTTCTTTCAACGAAGGGAGTTCGAATTTGACCACCGCAAAGCGGAAATAAAGGTCTTCGCGGAATTTGCCCTCCTCCACAAGTTTTTTCAAGTCCCGATTAGTGGCGGCCACGATTCTCAGGTCGGCCTTCTGCGGAAGGGTTCCTCCCAGCGGTTCATATTCCCGTTGCTGAAGCAGGCGCAGGAGTTTAACCTGGGTCGATAGCGGAAGTTCGCCGATCTCATCGAAAAAGACCGTTCCCCCTTCGGCCGCGGCCAGTTTCCCGGCCTTGTCCTGCTTGGCGTCGGTGAAGGCCCCTCTCTTATAACCGAACAACTCCGATTCAAAAAGCTGGTGCGGCAGTGTCCCGCAATTAATAATTACATACGCTCCATTATTCCGGGGACTGAGATTGTGAATGGCCCGGGCGAAAAGCTCCTTTCCCGACCCCGATGGCCCCTGGATGAGAACGGTGCTGTCGCTCTCGGCGATATCGGGGAGAATCGCAAACAACTTATGGATCTTGGGACTTTTCGAAATGATATCTTCAACGGAATACTTCTTGTCCAATTCCTTGCGCAAGTGTTCGAGCGCCGATAAATCGCGAAACGTTTCCACCGCTCCGAGGATCGCTCCCTTTTCATCCCGCAGAATCGCGGTCGAAATGCTGATAGGGATTTTGTCCCCCCGGCTGTTGATGATATTGACCGGACGGTCGATCGCCTCGGCCCCGGTCTGCATGGTCTCCTGCAGGATGCAGTTTTCGCAAATATCGGAATGAAATACCTCGGAACAATGTTTGCCGATCGCCTTCGAAGCCGGAATTCCGGTGATTTTTTCGGCGGCACGATTAAAACTGGTAATGATCTTCTTATTGTCAACCGTGAAAACCCCGTCGGCAATCGAGCTGAGGATAACCTTGAAAAATTTCAGATTCTCTTTTTGTTCTTCCATCGCGTCGCCAAATCGTCCTACCGAAACTCCGGGCGTTTCGGCCTACCAATTATACGAATAGTAGTGTGTTTCGTCAAGTAAAGGGGACCAAACCTCCCGGGCCTTAAAAAAGAAAGGGCCCCCGGAACGGGAGCCCTTATCATGACCGAATAAGCAGTTATTTGAGCAGAAGCATCTTACGATAAGCCTTAAATTCATCCGCTGTGAGACGATAGAAATAAACCCCCGTGGCCGCGGGCTGTCCGTTATCGTCGGTTCCATCCCAGACCACGGTGTAATTTCCGGCCGACTGCTGACCCTCATAAAGGACCTTAATCGGCTGTCCCAGGATATTGAAAATCTCCAGCTTCACAGCAGAATTGGCTCCGATGCTATAAGCGATCGTGGTAGTCGGGTTGAACGGGTTCGGGTAGTTCTGGCCCAGCGAGAATTCCGCCGGCAGAACCGGATCGCCGTCATCGTCGACATCCAGAACATCCAGATAATTGACACTCGGGGTCGCGGGATCGACCAGCCCATCGGGTAAGATCCCGCCATTGACCAGGATACTGTCAATCAGGTACGCCGAAGCATCGTTACTCTCGTCACCATCCATTATCAGCATATCGCTGTAGAGCAGGGCCTGAGCCGCAGTGATACCGTTGGCCGGCGTTCCCGAAGGTCCGCCATCACCGCTATTGATGCCCTCGCTGCCGGATACGATGGTCCAGGGCTGGATTCGTCCGGAAACCATATTCAACAGCAACACGATAAGATGAGCCTTGGCTCGCTTATGATGAGTCCATCTCCAGCGCGGTTTCAGCGCATCCCATAAATCGTCGAGCCGTTCATGGCAGTCGGCGTTTTCATCGACGACAAATCCGGTGATCGGGAAATCCGGGTGCGAGTTAAAGAAAATACGGATCATCTCGAGGTAGTTGCACATGGTCTCGTACGATATGTTGGACCAGCGTCCGTGACCGGTCAAATGCAGCTTCACCTGTATCATCCAGTAGAAACGACCCCGGCAAAAATGTCCGTAACCGTTCAAGTCTTCCACCTCGAAATCGTACTGCAGGTCGGCCCCGGTAAATTCCACCTGCTTGATGGTATTCGGAGTGGTATAACCCTGCGGGGGCCAGAGGTACAGAATATACGTCCCGGCCGAAAGCCCGCCGAATTCGTACCGTCCGCTTTCATCGGTTACGGCATGCCCCACGATAGCGTAATCGGAGCCAAGCAGGTCGATACGGACTTCATCCAGCCCCATATCGCCGAAATAGACATACCCGAAAATGGCACCGCCGGAACCCTCGCAGGCGTCGCCGATACCGTTTCCGTCGGCGTCAACCTGGTCGGCGTTGGCCACGGTCGGGCAGTTGTCGCAGGCGTTACCGATACCGTCGCCATCGGTGTCATCCTGGTAGGCATTTATATCATCCGGGCAATTATCACATTCGTCTCCGACCGTATCGCTGTCCCGGTCATTCTGGTCGACATTAGCAAGTTCGGGGCAATTATCGCAGGCATCCCCGATACCGTCACCGTCCCCGTCAACCTGGTCGGCATTGGCAAAGTCCGGGCAGTTGTCGCAAAGATCTCCGAGGCCGTCGCTATCGGCATCAGCCTGATCGGCGTTGGCCAGGCCGGCGCAGTTGTCGCAGGCATCGCCGATGCCATCGTCGTCGCTGTCGTCCTGATCAGGATTGGCAACCTCAGGACAGATATCGCACATATCTCCGATTCCATCACCGTCACTGTCGGCCTGATCGGCGTTAGCCAGAATCGGGCAGTTATCGCAGTGATCGCCGAAACCGTCCCCGTCGAAATCCTGCTGTTCCGGATTAGCCAATCCGGGGCAGTTATCGCAAGCGTCGCCCATACCGTCACCGTCACCGTCAACCTGATCGGCATTGGCAAATTCGGGGCAGTTGTCGCAGGCATCACCGACTCCGTCGCCGTCGCTGTCGAGCTGATACGGATCGGCAATATCGGGACAATCGTCGCAGGCATCACCGATACCGTCGCCGTCGGAATCGGTCTGATCGGGATTACTCAAAGCGATACAGTTATCGCAGGCGTCACCGGCGCCGTCTTCATCAAGGTCTTCCTGACCGGAATTCGCGATTCCGGGGCAGTTATCGATTTCATCGTCGACCCCGTCGCCGTCGTTATCGACCATTATAATGTCGAGACACCCCGGTTCCAGGGCACCGATGTACTGCCCGTTATTGAAAGGATAGTTGGAAAGGTACGAACCGTCCTGGAGATGAAAATCCCCGCCTGCCGGGTCACAGAATTGCGGATCTATATCGCAATTACCGCTCCCGGTTCCGGTCCATCCGCCCGAAATATCGGAATACGATAGAATGACACGGGCCGGAGAATTGGCGTACGCCTCATGCGCTCCCGCCGATGCCGAATCTTCCCAGAGAATCGACCGTTCCACGATGGCATAAATGGCCTGAGTATATATGGTGCCGCCGTAATTTACGGCACGGTTGCGATAAAATGTATTGTACCTGGCCATCAAGGTCGGTCCCGAAAGAGCCATACTGGCCAGACCGCCGCCGTTCAGATCGGCTTCATTATAGGTGAACAGGTTGTACGTTAGGGTCGGCATGGAGGCGTTGTAAACTCCAATTCCACCGCCGTTGACGGCGCTGTTCTGCGAAAAGGAGTTGTACGATATGATCGGATTACTCGATTCGATATAAATACCACCGCCGATTAGCCCCCTGTTTTGCGTGATGGTATTGTACTGGATATTCGCGGCCGCTCCGCTGACACAAACAATGCCGCCGCCGTTACCGGAATTGGTACAATTCGTCACGGTACAATATCTGATAATTGGACCCGAAGCCGCGCAGCGGATACCGGGGGCGTCCGAAGTCCCCCTGACGGTGAAACCGTGCAATATGGCCTGAGCGTTTTCGCCCGAAATAAACTTGACCGCCGCTTCGGTCGGTACGGCCGCTTCTATAAAGGTCTGGGCCGCGCCGGCAGGAGCATACAAGACCACCCGCTTCCCGCTGTAGTTGATATTTTCGACATAGACACCGGCGCCGACAATGATGCTGTCACCGTTCGAAGACGCACCGATGGCATGTTGTATCGTGGCAAAGGGATCTCCCAGGCCTCCGCTTCCGCCGTCATCTCCTATCGCGGAGACATACCAGTTGGCGGAAAACGCCGGGAGTGCAAAGAAGACCAGAGAAGTAATCACGAAAGTTATCAATCGCTTCATATTCCCTCCTTTTCGGGAATCGCCGTTATTTTCACTATTATTATCGGAGCGGGGGATATATAGACAACTCCCGTGCCGTCTATGGCACAAAGTCACGGATTTTGCCTGTTTTGCAAAGCTATGAGGAACGGGGAGTTAAAAGGGTAATTTTAGGCCGGTGAAAATCCGGCCGGGAATATCCCTCATTATGAGAATATTTGTGCTGAAAATTCGAACAAACTGCTGTTCACCGTTTCATTCCTGAACACCCTTGAAACGGTCCTGAAGACGGAGAATCAATCCTCTTCGTATTGCTTTTTGATTCGGCCCAAAACGTCAGGGTCGGCCAATGTCGTGGTATCGCCCAGCACTTTGCCGACCGCGATATCCTTCAACAAACGCCGCATGTTTTTGCCGGAACGAGTCTTGGGGAGTTCCGGTGCATATATGATTCGCTCCGGTCTGGCAATGGCTCCGATTTTATTAGTGATGTGATTCATCAATTGATTTACGAGCCGGTCATTGTATTCGTACTTCGCACCCAGGGTCACGAATGCCACGAGACATTCACCTTTAAGCTCGTGAGGGATACCGACCACCGCTGCCTCGACCACCGCTTCATGCTCGACAAACGCCGATTCCACCTCCATCGTGGAAATGCGGTGCCCGGCGGTGTTGATGACATCGTCGACTCGGCCTAATATCCAGAAGTAATTATCCTTATCGATCTTGGCTCCGTCGCCGGGGAAATATATGCCGTCCCACTTCGACCAGTAGACATTCTTGAACCGCTGCCGGTCTCCCCAGATGCCCCGCAGCATTCCCGGCCAGGGACGGGTAATGGCGAGATAACCGCCCCCCTCTTTGACTTCGTTTCCGGCATCGTCCAGTATTTTGGCTTCGATACCGGGGAACGGCTGTGTCGCCGAACCCGGCTTGGTGGGGGTGATACCCGGCAAAGGGGTAATCATGATGTGACCGGTTTCGGTCTGCCACCAGGTGTCAACTATCGGGCAGCGCTCTTTTCCGATGACCTTATGATACCAGATCCACGCCTCGGGATTGATCGGTTCGCCTACTGTCCCCAGCAATCGTAATGAACTGAGATCATGCTTGTTCGGCCATTCTTCCCCCCATTTCATGAACGCTCTAATCGCGGTCGGAGCGGTGTAGAAGACCGTCACGCCGTGCTCTTCGATAATCTGCCAGAAACGGTCCTGGTCGGGCCAGTCGGGAGCCCCTTCGTACATCACCTGGGTAGCGCCGTTTGCGGTCGGACCGTACACCAGGTACGAATGCCCGGTCACCCAGCCGATATCGGCGGTGCACCAGAAAACATCGTCATCCTTGAGATCGAAAACATATTTAGAAGTCGCGTACACGCCGGTCAGGTATCCTCCGGTGGTATGGACGATTCCTTTCGGTTTGCCGGTGGTCCCGGATGTGTACAGGACAAACAGCGGGTGTTCGCTGTCGACATACACCGGTGGGCAGTAGCCGTCCGCTTCCTGCATGTGACGGTGATACCAGTGGTCCCGTCCTTCCCTTACTCTTAAGAGAAATTCACCCCGTTTGATGATTACGACACTTTCGACCGACGGGCATTGCTGCAGCGCCACATCGGCATCGTGCTTGAGCGGGATAATCTGCCCGCGGCGATAACCGCCATCGGCCGTTACCACCAGCTTTGCCTCAAGATCCCGAATCCGGTCCCGGAGCGATTCCGGAGAAAACCCTCCGAATACCACCGAATGTATAGCGCCGATTCGGGCACAGGCCAGCGCGGTAATTACCAGTTCCGGAATCATTGGCAAATATATGGCGACCCGGTCTCCCTTTTTGATACCGAGTTTTTTTAGGACGTTGGCGAACTTATTGACTTGGCGATACAACTCGAAATAGGTCAGCGTCCTGCGGTCCCCCGGTTCCCCTTCCCAGATAAGAGCCGCCTTGTTCTTGCGCCCATTGGCGATATGCCGGTCGAGACAGGATTCGGTGACATTCAACTTCCCCCCCACAAACCACTTGGCGTCGGGAGCTTTCCATTCCAGCCCTTTGGTCCACTTTTTCTTCCAGACCAGTTGTTCCGCCAGCTTTTCCCAGTGCCTGACATAGTCTTTCCGGGCCAGTTGCGTGAAGGCTTTCTGGCCGTTAGCCTGGCGGATAAAAGTCACTTTCGGTTTAAAAATTCGGTTTTCGTTTAGCAGGGTAGTGATCGCGGATTGCTCGTTTTTTTTCCTGGAAGGCATCTTTTTACTCCGGGTAAAATTCTGTTTCGTTTCGGAAGCACAAACACAGATTAAAACAGTCTATTCTTAATTACGGGCGGAGAAATCGATTCGATAATAAAATCCGGAATCAGTCTCTTGAACCCCTGATAAGGGTTTATTAGATTAGGCCGGAAGCGAAATATGGATTATATTCATCGCCTGAACCGAAATTGAGAGAACTGAGATATGAAAAACAAAGATATTACCGAAGCCAACCGCAAAGCCTGGAACCAGGCCCTGGAACACCACCGCAAGAGCCGCGGAATTGACTTGCACGAAAATTTCAAGAAAAGGGGCTTTTCCACCCTCGACGAAATCATAACCGCCAAACTGAAAGAAATCGGCCTGAACGGAAAAAGAGTGGCCCAGCTATGCTGCAATAACGGCCGGGAACTTCTATCGGCAATCAATTTGGGTGCCGAAAGCGGAGTGGGGTTCGATATTTCCGATGCCTTTATCGAAGAGGGGAGAGAGCTTCAGAAAATTTCCGGCCTGAATTGCGAATTCGTCAGGACCGATATTCTTGAAATCGGCCACGAATACGATGGTCAGTTCGATATCGTCCTTATCACCATCGGAGCCTTAAGCTGGATTCCCGATCTCGATGCCTTTTTCAAGGTAACCGCCCGTCTCCTGAAAAAAGGGGGAGACCTGCTGATTTACGAAACCCATCCCTTCGCTTACATGCTGGCCACCGCAACCGACAAAGAATTTGTGCCCAGTGATCCCCTGAAAATCATCAATACCTATTTCCGGACAGAACCCTGGGTCGATGAAAGCGGCCTCGACTACTATGGCAAATCGCAGTACGAATCGACCCTATCGTACAGCTTTACCCAAAAGTTATCCGATATCATCAATCCGATCGTAAGAAGTGGAATCGCTATAAAGGAGCTTCTGGAATACCCGCACGATATTTCAAATCTGTTCGCCGAGGCCGAAAAACCGGCCCTGGCTCCGCTCTGCTATATTCTGTGGGGAAAGAAATCGTGAGTAGTATCAATGATACTCAGCATCCCAGTATTTGGCAGGTGCGATCGAGGTAATTTTCGATTACGTCATTGATCTGATCCCGGTGCGTGACCGGCCCCATATGCCCCATTCCCAGAAGCCCCCGCATTTCCACGTTCGGGAGCTTCTCCGATAAAAGATGCGCCACCTGCTGCGACGCCGCCGGCGAATTCAAACCGTACATCAGCAGAACCGGGCAATTCAGTCCGGCCAGGTCGGAAGGGGATAAATCGCGGCTGAACACGGCATTGAAATCCATGAGGACCTTCGGCATCTCCGATGCGATTTTGTCTTTATGATGTTCCGGAAGATGCTCGAAACTCCCGTCCCCCGACCAGTAATCGATGAACAGCTTCGCCGCCGAACCGTACAGGCCGTCCGATAAGTACCGCTCCACCCTTCTTTTGACTTGCGATATCTCTTCCGATATCACCGAATTGAACAGGCTTTCGAACAACAGCCCGAACAGCACCGGTTCGTAAACGACAATGCTCCGGACATACTGCCGGTACTGCTTCGCCGAGGCCAGCGCCACCGCCCCGCCGTAGGAATGCCCTATCAGCGTTACTTTCCCTTCGATCTTTTCCAGTAGCGGCTCCAGAAGGCAGGCCTCGTCGGCCAGGGTCAGCATCTTCTGGTTGATCCAGCGGGGCGAATCACCGTAGCCGTAGAGGTCGAATCCCGCCACCGTGTAGCGGTTCTCGAGCCTTTCTGCCAAAGCCTTCCACTGCC
>JBFZFV010000089.1:0-11271 GCA_041306185.1 Candidatus Zixiibacteriota bacterium | reverse complement strand
CTTTCAGGGCAACCGATGATTCCACCGCCACCGATGATGAAGTTGTACAAATTGAAGTTTTGGATGCGGGAAACCAATTGCCTGTCCTGGCTTCAATCGGATCAAAATCCATTTCCGAAGGGAATTTACTCGAATTCACGATTTCCGCCAGTGATCAGGAGAGTACTCCGTCCCTTGAGACAATCAATGCACCAACCGGTTCATCGTTTACCGATCACGGGAACGGCACCGGGACATTTTCATGGACTCCGGGGTACCTGGAATTGAACATATATAATGTGACTTTCAGGGCAACCGATGATTCTACCGCCATCGACGATGAGATAGTACAAATAGAAGTTTTTGACGCCGGAAATCAGAACCCGGTCCTGGCCTCTATCGGAGCCCAGAACGCCACCGAGAATGTTCAGCTGACCTTTGGAATTTCGGCAACCGATATTGAATCGGTTCCGTCGCTTGATGCCTCTGGGCTTCCGCCTGGAGCCTCCTTTACCGACAATCATAATGGAACGGGATCATTTGACTGGACTCCATCATATCTTCAAGGGGGCTCAAATTATAATGTCACTTTCACCGCCACGGATGACAGCTCCGCCACCGATTTTGAGATAGTGACCATTTCTGTCGCCGAGGCCGGAAATCAGAGCCCTGTTTTGGCGGCAATCGGTCCTCAAAACGGGACAGAAGGGCTGCTACTTACCATAAACATCGATGCTTCCGATGCCGAGTCGGTGCCGGAATTGAATGCGTCGAACCTTCCGGCCGGGGCAGATTTCGAAGATAACCTGGACGGCACCGGCACCTTCAGTTGGACTCCCACCTATCTTCAGGGGGATGATACTTATAATGTCACTT
The DNA here is from genome assembly GCA_041306185.1 of Candidatus Zixiibacteriota bacterium. Taxonomy (GTDB): domain Bacteria; phylum Zixibacteria; class MSB-5A5; order GN15; family PGXB01; genus JBFZFV01. The sequence continues at coordinate 10,416 of JBFZFV010000089.1, read as the reverse complement.
TTACCGCAACAGACGATAGTTCCGCCACCGATTTTGAAGTGGTGGCGATATCTATCGCCGACGCGGGAAACCAGCCGCCGGAACTGGCAGCCATCGGTGCTCGGTCGGTGACCGAAGGAGATTTGCTTGAAATCGAAGTCTCCGCCGGCGATGCGGAGAGTACTCCTTCCCTCGAAGCCATCAATGCACCGGCCGGCTCATCATTCACCGATCATGGAAACGGCACCGGGACCTTTTCATGGACTCCGGGGTACCTGGAATCGAACATATATAATGTGACTTTCAGGGCAACCGATGATTCTACCGCTACCGACGACGAAATAGTACAAATAGAAGTTTTTGACGCCGGAAATCAGAATCCGACCCTCGATCCAATCGGTCCGAAAAGCACCTCCGAAGGAACCAACCTTAACTTTGTCGTTACGGGATCGGATATCGAAGGCGCGGTTTCACTGACGGCACTACCGCTACCCGCCGGCGCGGATTTCGTGGATTTCGGCAATGGCACCGGGTCATTTGTCTGGACTCCGAACTACCTGCAATCGGGAATTAACGATATCACTTTCACGGCCACCGACGATTCCGGAGGAGTCGATATCGAGGTTGTCCGGATAACGGTCGATGACGCCGGAAACCGTCATCCTGTTCTGGCTGCCATCGGAGACCGTAGTACGACCGAGGGGGGCAATCTTAATTTCAACGTTTCTGCAACCGATGTCGAAAGCACCCCGACTTTCACGGTTAACCAGCTTCCGGATGGAGCGAATTTCACCGATCACGGCAACGGGACCGCCACTTTCGACTGGACCCCGGATTACCTGCAGTCCGGTGATCACCTCGTTGACTTCGTGGCGGTTGATGATTCCGGCGCCGTCGATTTCGAAATTATCACCATATCCGTGGCCGACGGCGGCAATCGTTCCCCTGTTCTGGCTTCGATCGGTGCACAGGACGCGGATGAGGGAGTCCAATGCACTCTTGAGATTTCCGCGTCTGATATCGAGAGCATTCCTGATCTCACGGCGTCATCGATACCGACGGGAGCGCAGTTTACCGATCACAACGACGGCACCGCTACCTTCAGCTGGTTGCCGGGATATCTCGATGCCGGAAATCATGAAGTGACGTTTACCGCCACCGACGATTCCGGAGCGGTCGATTTTGAGGTAGTCGATTTCAACGTAAACGATGCCGGTACGGTTCTGGCCTTCCTCTCTCCCGAAGAAGATACGCTGGCTCTGGACAGCATGACTATCCTGGAACTTCGCTTTGACAGCCAGGATAATTTAATCCAACCACTGGCAGGATTTACCGCGCGAATTGAATTCGATAATACCAGGTTGGAATTGTCAGATCCGCAACGGGGAGATTTCCTGAACGATCCCGGATCAGATTTCCAGTGGCAGTTCTATGAACCGAACATTCTTATTATAAACGATTCCAGAGTGGAACCCGGAGGCGTTATCGGTTCCGGAATTCTGGCCACAATTCCCGTTAAAGGACTTGATGGCGGCATGGCGATAATTGATCTGACCCATTTTGTCACGGTCGATACGGGCGGGACCGCCATGGAAATCTCCCTTCAGGACACTTCGATTGCGATCGATGATGTCTTCCCAATCCTGGAGCCGCCGGCCGAGCCGGAGGATCATTTTTACCTGGATCCCCCTGTTTTCGGAACCTTTTGTTTTTCGGATAACTGGGCACTCGCTGCCGGGTATTACCAGATCGACGCCTACGATCCGGGAGGCTGGAATGAACTCTTTTCGGACTGGAATGGAACCTCGTGGGTCACCAACGACTGGGAGTTGCCGGGATTCGATTTGCTGAGCGGTGAACCGCACACTCTCTATTTTATGCTCACCGACGATGCCGGAAATGTAAACGGGCGCGGCGGAGAGGTATCCTGGCGTTTCTATAAGGATGAAACGGCCCCCGGGGTATTCCTGCTTTCGCCCCCGTTCGACAGCGTTTCGCAGGACCCTGCCATGCATTTCGAATTCTCGGTGTTCGATTCCAATGCCGTCACCGCCTGGTTGTATGCCGATACCCTTCCGTCCGCCGACAAGCTGCTCCGGGTCTTCACTGCACCCGCCGATTCCACGGTATTGTATTACGACATGGGCAGACTTCCATTTGAAGTCGACCCGGCCTCGACCTCAGCGCTATGGCATTTCGATGAGGGAACCGGAATAGCTGTTTACGATGAAAGTTCCAATAATAACCACGGGACCCTGATGAACGGGGCAGCCTGGACGATAGACGGTCAGTTCGGAGGTGCAGTTCTATTCGACGGTGACAACGATTACATCTCGATTCCGGATAATCCCAGCCTCGATATAGACAGTGCGTCCGGAGCCATGACATTCGAGGCGTGGATCTACCCTTATCAAACAGCGGATGCCTACAGGACGATCCTGGCCAAACGGGTATCTGCCCAAACCAATTACCAGGTCAGCCTGGATCAGGCTACCGGGAACGTTCTTTTCTATTCCGGACAATGGCCGGAGGTTTTTGTCAGCAATGTTCACCCCTCAATAAACCAGTGGTCATATATCGCGGTATCGCTTGATGCCACGGAAGGAATGGTCCGCTTCTATTATAACGGCCAGAAGCTCGACAGCATCCCCGATGCGGTATTTGGACACGCAAATACGGCCCCCCTGATGATAGGGGCCCTGAATAACGGTGAACAGGAATTCCTCGGTCTCATCGATGAGGTGCGTATATCGAACCATGTTTTGAACGATATTGATATCTTAACCCGTTACAATATGCTGCCTGCGGAATATTACTGGAAAGTGGAGGCATCGGACGGGACCAATTATGCCGCGTCGGAACTGGGCTATTTCGAAATCGTTTCCGGTCCCGATACGGAATCTCCCAGTATTGTCGTGACTAATCCTCCTCCGAATCAGTTACTGAATTTTATTCCGACCATCGAAGTTCACTGTCATGATAATTACGGCCTCGATTCCGCCTTTTTCCTGCCGACGTCATGCACTTCTCCCTTCAAGTTTGCGCTTTGGGATACAACCATAAGCAGGCGCGACACCACGGTGTACTTTAAGATGGGGTCGGCAAACCCCGGCACCAACGCCTTTTACTTTAAGGTCTACGATGACGCCGGACTGGTGAACAATGACAGCTGTTCCTATTCATGGAGCTTCATTTACGATCCCTTCGGTCCGAGAGTAACGGTTTCCTATCCCGAAGAAAACCAGGCTTTTGAGGTGCAGCCTGAGCTGATCATCAGGTTCGAGGCCAATCGCGGCATCGACCGGGCATATTACCAGTACGATGCCTGCGACGGCCCCTGGATTCCGATGTGGAATTACAATTCCGCCGGCACCGACACCACTATCGGCTGGCTGACTCCTTATGTTTCTCCGGGGCAGCATTCGATATATTTCAAGGTTGTCGACGACCAACAGGTGGTCAACGGAGATACCTGTTATCATTCCTGGGATTATCGCTTTGCGCCGGAAGGGATGGGCATCACGTTAAATGATCCCATGCCGGGCGGGACGTTTTTTGGAGCACCGGAGCTGTCGTTGACCTTTTATACTTCCGACGGTATCGACAGGGCGTACTATCAAATCGGCGATTGCCATGGAGACTGGACCGAACTCTGGGACTATAATAGCGGGACTTTCGATACTACCATAACCTGGTCCCCTCCCGATTTGGGTCTGGGAGATCACGGCATTTATTTCATGATGGAAAACGATCTCGGCGAATTTACCGACGGCTGCGACTTCTACTTCTGGTATACGCAATCAGATTTTATCTGCGATTGTGTCCCGGGTGAAGTAAATGCCATCGATCCGATAAATGTCCTCGATATCGTTTACATGGTGAATTATAAATTCAAAAGCGGACCGACGCCGCAACCTTACACTATTTGCTCCGGAGATGCCGATTGCAATTGTATCGTAAACATCCTCGACATTCTGCTTCTGGTGAATTATAAATTCAAAGGCGGACCTCCGCCGTGCAATTGCGAGGATTGGGTCGGCGGCTGCGGCGCCCCGCTTGAATGATGCAGAGAGAGCGTAAATACCAATAAGGTGCGGTTTTTTATGGCCGGTAATGTAAAATTGACTTCCAGCTTTATATAGGATATATTTGGTCAGTATCTTTATAAACAATTTCCAGGATCGGAGGGGCTCAAGTTGAAAAAGACAGTCTTGTTATGCCTTATCATATGGGTAATACCCCTTATGATGAATGCCTATGATTGCCGGAAAGGACCGGTCTCAGGACCGAATCCTCCCGACAATATGGACCCGGGATATAGGGAGGCATCGAAAAGCCAGGTAATTCTGACCGGGGTGCCGTCTTACATCTGGCAGCATGGCGCCGTTCCGACTGCAATCGGCATGGTTATGGGTTATTATGACGGCATTGACTGCCCGGACCTTTATCCGGGTAATACAACGTTTCAAACCGAATACGTCAACAGCCTGATCGCGGGAGATAATGGGGATACCGACTGTGGCGCCGCCTATGCCGACCACTACCACGATTATTCCTGCCCCATCGATACTCCGGAAAACATCATACCGGATAAATCCCAAACCGGTGGAGCGCATCAGAATTATTCCATCGCCGATTTTAGCACGACCTCATTCAGCGCCAGAAATTGTGCCTACGGTGAAACGCCGGTCGGCTGAGTGGATGGATGTGTTGAGTCTGCAGTTGTAGACTTCGTAGCTTCACGAAATTTTGCCTATCATGCCAACGCCGTCCTTAGGACATTCTACGATTTTAACTTCGATAATCTCGTATACGAAATTGACCATGGTCGACCGGCCATTATTAATGTCGATGCCGATGGAGACGGATATTCCGAGCACTATGTAACCGCCATAGGGTACAATGACGCCACGAATGAATATGCCGTTTACAATACCTGGGATCATGACATTCACTGGTACCAATGGCATCTCGAGCAAGCCGGAAATCCATTCGGCCTCTACGGCATTATTACCGTTACGTGTACTTCCAGCGGAATTGCTGTTCGCGTCCCGGAAGATTATCCGACCATTCAAGCCGGCATCAACGCCGCCATGACTGGCGATACGGTTTTGGTCAATGAAGGCATTTATACCGGGCCCGGCAATTACAACCTGAATGTCGGACTGGAGTCCATAGTAATTACCAGCGTTAACGGACCGGAATATACTATCATAGATTTACAGAATGTAAATGGTCGGTTTGGGTTCCACGTTAATAATAACCAGAATCCTTATACCGAAATCAGCGGTTTTACCATTCGGGGCGGGAGATCTTCCTATTATGGGACGATTACCATATGGGATTCCAGTCCCAGGATAGCGAACAACATTATCACCGCCAATAATAACGAAAATGGTGCTATAAGTGCGGAAGGACCCTACTGCAGTCCTTTAATTATTAATAACACTATCTGCGGTAACAAAGGCGGAATCAAGAGTAACTCTGGTGCCAACACCCAGATAAAAAACACCATTATCTGGGAAAATTACGATTTCGAAGTAATTCATGAATATCACGCCGTCAATACCGCGACGTACAGCATCATCCGTAAAGGATGTGAGGGATCAAATAACCTGAAAGTGAATCCGCTGATAGTTGATATAAATGGCGGCGACCTGAATGTCTTCCAGAATTCACCCTGCATCGATGGCGGCGATCCGGCAATTACCGATCCCGACGATTCCAGATCCGATATCGGGGCCTTCTTCAAGAATCACCCCGAATATCAGGATAACGGCGAAGTAATCCGTGTCGCCGTCACCGGAAGCGATGAAACCGGGGACGGAAGCGCCTCCAATCCCTACAGAACTACTCAAAAGGGAATGCAGGTCAGCCGTCACGGCGATACCGTTCTGGTTTCCCCGGGACATTATTATTTCGACACCGATTTTTACGGCAAAAACGTGGTCCTGGCTTCGCAATATCTGCACAGCGGCGATATAGCCGATATCGAAAATACCATCATATGGCGTTGGCCCCTCAATAGTAGCATCATTCGTTTTGAAAGCTACGAAACCGACCGGACGGTTCTTTACGGACTTACATTTACCGGGAGTTATTCGTTGGATCACGGAGGAGCGGTCTATTGCTTTGAGGCCGACCCGACAATCATGTACAACATTTTCTACGACAACACCGCCAATTTCTACGGAGGGGGCGTTTATTTGATGAGGTCGAACTCTCGCCTGGTCGGCAATATCTTCTATAATAATACTGCCGGATGGATGGGCGGAGGGATTTATTCCGCCGAGTCCGATCTCATCATAGAAAATTGTACTATCTACGGCAATACCGCCAATGAATTCTGCGCCGGCCTTTATGACTGGTACTCGAATATTACGGCCGTAAATACAATTATCTACGGCAATCACGCCTCAATTCTGCCGGATATCTATACGATCGGCGGAAGTTATGACTTCACCTACTGCGATATCGGCGGTGGACGGCCGGGTGTGGGCAATATCGATGCCGAACCTATGTTCTGCGATGCACCTGCCGGGGACTTTCACCTCGACGGCAATTCCCCCTGTGTCGGAGCGGGATCCTGGGGCGCCTGCATGGGTGCACGGGGGATCGGCTGCGGAGACATGAAAACCGCTATCGTGCCAGATTCCATGCACATCAAGGATGCAGATTTAGTCGACCCAATGACCGCTTCGATTTACTTTGGTAATTTCTTTATCGAGCATTCGGCCGGAGATGTCGATCCCCTTACTGTTATGGTCAACGATACCATTGTACCATTAAATATCGAATTGATTTCCGTTTATGATAGCTTCGTGGGTGAGCTGTGGAAGATCGATTTTCCGATTCGCGGATTTATTAAAGGTTACGGTCTTATCTGGGATACAAAAGAACTGGAATACAATGTGACCGGCCAGTGGAATACCGGTGAACCTTTTGATGTAACAGGTATAATTAGGCTGACCGGTCACAAGACCGGTGACATCAATTACGACAACCAGGTTAATGTGCTCGATATCCTGTATCTGATAAATGCGCAGTTTCACGGAGGGTTGCCCCCCGATCCGCCGTCCGCCGCTGATTTCGATTGCAGTGAACAGGTAAATATCCTGGATATCATCACTCTTGTTAATTACGTATTCAAGAACGGCCCAACCCCGCTTTGTCCGTAGAGGTTTGTTTGGAGCGCTCTAATAAAAGAATGTATCTTTAGGGCAGGAGAGGCACCTCTCCTGCCTTTTAAATTTCCCTTTGCCAAAATCAATGAGGCGGGCTATATTTAAGATATCGGGCTAGCCCGGAAATAAATATCACCAGACGTTTCGCTTTTCTTATCGATTGTCAACCTTAACGGGAGAGGGACTATGAGAAAAGTATCCTTTTTAATCGCACTTTTCGTGGTATTTTTACCGCTTTCTTCGGTAATCGCTGATGGGTCCTTAGATTGGGAAGTAAACATTTCATCGCGGTATACTTGGTACTATAATGGCACGTATTATCTGCTTCCCAATATCCCAATGACTATTGATATCTATGCCGCCAATTCTTCAGATAGGTTGGTCGATGGATTCCAATTCACGCTGGCCGTATATGGCACAGGCGGATTGCATGGCGTTATCTGGAATAATTCTGGTACGACTCCGATTCCTCCTGCAAATGAACCATCAATATTATTTACTGGTGGTGCCGTTGCTTGGGAATATAACCAGTTGTGGACACCTTCATGGGATGGTCTGCTACCTGATTCTCTTTGTCATGCTGTATGGGCAATGCCTTATGACGGGTGGCCCCCTTTTATGGAAGAGGCACTTGTTTATCAACTCTATCTTACAATTCCGACATTTTTGTATGAAAATGAATTTCAATCAAGCCAGAGTCAAATTTGCGTGAATAGGGTCATTAACCCTCCATTGAGTGATTGCGACTGGATATTTAACCTACCAACTACCATGAATACCCCATTTTGCATGACAGTTTTGTCCACTGGTTGTGGTTTTGTCTCATTTACTTCTGGCCCGGATACACTGATCTATGAACCGGGGCTACCTTTTGATGCGGCATTCGAATATGAAGAATTCAGCTGTTGCAGCCCATCTATGATTCTTTGCGATTTTGGTACTAGCGACTTTACATATAATGACTTTACCTGCAACGGTACTCTTCATTGGACATATGATTCTCCTGCGGATTTCTGCAATTGGGTCGGTAATGAAAACAGAGTTCTGATAAATCCCTGCGGACACTGGGGATGTGGCTTCAGCAAAAGCTTGGTTCTCGTCTACCCCAGCGAGCCCCCGCAGATTACCGGAGGATGCGGGGCCAGTTACTATGTCGCTCCCGAAATTGAAAATGACTACCTGCTGTATGCTCTTGATCCCGAGGAGGTCGGGATACTGAACTGGTATGTATCGTCGACTCCCGAACCGGAAGGAACATATTCTATTTCTCCGAATGGGTATCTTTCTTTCACTCCGGCTGTCAATGACATCGATGCCGATTTCACCTTTAATCTCAAAGCCAAGGATTGCGGTGGGATTATCGGAGAATGCGATTTGATCGTCAAAGTGCGTGACAACCCCTCCTGCGGAGATTTCGATTACGACAGCAGTGTCAATATCCTGGATATTATATATCTCATAAATTATAAATTCAAGCACGGTCCCCCTCCGAGTCCTCTCTGGATCGCGGATACGGAACCGGATGAGACCATCAACATCATGGATATCCTGGCGCTGATAAATTACAAATTCAAGCAGGGCCCGGAGCCGGTTTGCCAGTGATGAATAGTCCGAAGCGGAGAATTTAAATATTGACATCATGGATGTCTCTGTTTATATTTTAATCGACCCCGTGGATTCCCCTCAGAAACATTTGCTGCTCATAACCTAAAGGAGGACGGTATGTCTGGAAGGGAAACTGCATCCAGGATAATGCAGGCAGTATGTATCATGTTGCTGGGTTTGGTGCTGTGCCTTCCCGGTAATCTGGCTGCACGGGGAGATGTCCATTTCGAGGTAGTTAAGACGCACCCGGGGGAAGTATTCGAAATCGAAACCGCTGACGTGGATGGCGACGGACAAATTGATATCGTTTATTCAGGCTCATTCAACTGTAATCTCCACATAATGTACGGGAGGAATGGCGGGGGATTTGATGAACCGGTTGAATACCCTTACTGCGCGAAATTATACGCGTTCGGATATCTAAATGACGATAAGTATCTTGATATTGCAGGTAGAGGTATACGTGCACATATGATTTTTCTAAACAATGGTGATAGAACCTTTACGGTCGATTCGTTATCCCATGACCAGGTAAACTTAGGGGGAGTGGCGCTGGGGTATTTTAATGACGATTCATATCCCGATATTTTGACCACGCTGCAAGGTGGCTACACCGGAGCAATATTGTACGGAGACGGTCAGGGTGGAATACTTTCCACGCAAACTCTTCCATTTGTCGTATTTTCATCTCAGGTTGGCGATTTCAATGGAGATTATATCGACGATGCCGTCGTATTTACCTCAGGGGGTACCGGAAGCGTGATGATCAACGACGGATACGGTAATTTTACCAAGACTGCCGAGTTTCAAATGGGAGGGGTAACTTTCAGTACTTCTGTCACTCAGCCCATCGCCGATTTTAACAGGGACGGCTATGCCGATTTTGCCTTCATTGCTTCTCAAGACAAAAAGGCCGATTACTTCCCCAGCAAGATTTTTATCGGTTACGGAGACGGGTCAGGGGGATTATTGGATTCTTTATCAATATCCATCGAATACAGCTGCTATGGGCTCGCCGTGGCTGATTTCAACCGGGACCGCATTCTGGATTTGGCTGCCTCCAATGTAAATCTCAATCGGCTGGAAATATTCGAAGGCTTGGAATCGGGAGGGTTCGCGGAACCGTATAATGTCGACCTCGACCTTGATAATTATATGATCTCTGTGGCCTCCGCGGATTTCGACCGCAATGGAAGTCCCGATTTGGTTTCGGGAGCGTACTACTATTGGAACGATGACAGCATCATGGTCGTTCTGAACAGCAATTCGAATAATAAAATACTCAATGATCCCATAGTCACGACCGGCTATTCCAATGTCCGGATTTCCATTGAAAATCCCGATGGTTTCGAGGCTATGCAGGACTACCGCACCATTGCCGGAGCCAATTTCGAAAAATTCGATGCCGACAACGATAATTCGCTCGACGAACGGATCAGCGACCACAACGCCGAATACGGCGAATATAAAATAAAACTCATGGCAAAACCGACGGCGGTTCCGGATGATATCTTTTCGGCGGATATGGTTTTCGGGACGGAAACTTTCCATCTATTTAAGGACCACCCGGTTCCTCCGGTCACAACTGCCAGGGACGGCTCCAGAACATTTGAGGAGTATGTATTTCCCTATTTTCTATCGGAGAATA
>JBFZFV010000088.1:0-25041 GCA_041306185.1 Candidatus Zixiibacteriota bacterium | reverse complement strand
TCGACGTCGCGGCCATGGCCGTAATGTACGGGCAGGGTTCTCCCGGAGTGGTGCACCTCCCTTACATTGTATTTTCGCGTTCGCTCGAGGGCTATGATGATAAACTCCGGGCGCATGAAGTCGCCCACCAGTGGTGGGGACATATTGTCAATCCGGCGACTTACCGGGATGTCTGGTTGTCCGAAGGGCTGGCCGAATATTCCGCCGCCATGTACATCGAACAGGGGACAAAACGCCCCGATATCATGCGGCAGGAACTAAATCAATGGCACAAGGATATTGTTGAAAGCGGTAAAGCCTATGGCAAACGCTCGGTGGGATACAAAGCCGGAGCCTTGTTTCTCGGTGAACGATTGAAATCGGAGTTATCCCAGGGCGACTTCATTGTTCTTATTTACAGCAAGGCCGCCTATATGCTGCACATGCTGCGGTATGAAATCGAAACGGTGCCAAAGCGTCCGGGCGCTTTCATGGAGATGCTATCGGAATTCGCACATCGCAATTATAACAAGCTCACCTTCACCGATGATTTTATCGACCTCGCCCGCGAATATCTCGGCGTGCGAACTGATTCTTTCTTCGACCAATGGCTTTTCGATTGGCGGGTCCCAGAAATAAAAAAAGGACATAAGATTTCAAAAGACGGGACAGCAATTCTGAGCATGGAAGTCAGGGAAGTCGATGCCGATTTCGCTTCCTATTATCCGGTCAGGTTCGATTTCAATGACCGAACCTCAATTACAGTTCATTACCTGGTTTCTTCCGGAGAAAACAGCTTCGAATTTTCTCCTCCCCCCGGTAAAGAAATAACCAAAGTATATTTCAATCCGAATAAAGATATTCTGGAAAAATGATTTCCCTTTGCGAATATATGTTTTGACCGCAATTGGGACGCGCGTATAATTGAAGCATGACGTAAAGTAAGGTATAATGGAACTCTGGACCCTGTTCATAACTTCGTTTATTGTCGGCTTTTCCGGGGCGATGATGCCCGGCCCGCTCCTGGCCGTCGATGTCGCAGAATCTCCCAGCAAGGGGTACATTACCGGACCCATTCTGACCGGAGGCCACGCTATCGCCGAACTGGCCGTGGTTATCCTGCTTTCACTGGGTTTGGCAGCGCTCGCGGAAAACCGGGCTATTTCCGGAGGAATCGGGATTGTCGGCGGCGCCATGCTAATATTTATGGGAATCGGAATGCTTTATGATTTAATCAGAAAAAAAATCGAGATGAAACAGGATCCGTCGCAGGCCAAAAAGTCCGGACGCTTGGTTTTCGATGGAATCGTAACATCGCTTTCGAATCCCTACTGGTTTGTCTGGTGGGCCACAACCGGTTCGGCCTTTTTGGTCAAATCGCTTGACCACGGGGCGGTCGGCCCGGCGGTTTTTTACGTGGGGCACATACTTTCCGACCTGGTATGGTACAGCCTGGTGGCCTTTCTGGTCTGGCGCGGAAGGAAACTGATTGTCGGGCAAGGATATAAATTCCTGATAGGAATTTGCGGACTATTTTTAATATACCTGGGAGGGAGTTTTATCTATGACGGCATCAGCGGTACGATTTAATTTTCAATCTACTGTCTTATTCCCTTTCTCTTTCGCGTAAAATTTATAAATTGCGGAACACCGAAAGATGAATGTTAGATAAAGTATGAAATTCGCCAACTTTGTACATCTCCACGCTCACAGCCAGTACTCGCTGCTGGATGGCGCCTGCCGGCTCGATAAGGTGATCGAACTGGCCAAGGAGTTCAAAATGCCTGCGCTGGCTATTACCGATCACGGCAACATGTTCGGAGCGGTGGAATTCTATACCAAGGCCACCCGCGCCGGAATAAAGCCGATTATCGGGATGGAGGCCTATGTCGCCGGGACTTCGCGCTTCGACAAAAAACCGGATGGCAAGTATCCCTCTGGCGGATTTCACATGGTCTTGCTGGCCAAGAACATAACCGGATATCGCAACCTCATCAAGCTGGCTTCGGCGGGATTCCTGGAAGGTTTCTACCACCGCCCCCGAATCGATAAAGATCTCTTACGCCAGCATTCCGAAGGGCTTATCGCCACCAGCGCCTGTATGAAAGGGGAGGTCAACTGGAACCTGTTGAATCACAATATCGAAGGGGCTGTCGCGGCCTCCTTGGAATTACGGGACATTTTCGGTGAAAAAAATTTCTATCTCGAAATCCAGAATCACGGACTGGAAAAAGAACAGCTTCTTATTCCAATGATCGAAACCATCAGCCGCCAAACCGGAATCCCTCTGGTGGCTACCAATGACTGCCATTATTTGCGCCAGGAAGACGCCGAAGCGCATGACGCTCTATTATGCATACAAACCGGCAAGCTGGTTTCGGATGAAGACCGGATGCGCTACAATACCGACCAGATTTATTTTAAGACGGCCGATGAAATGTCGAAACTGTTCGGAGATTTCCCGGCCGCGGTCGAAAATACCATCAAAATCGCCGAGGAATGTCATCTGGAGCTTGAAACCGGAAAACTGCATCTTCCGCAATTCGATATCCCGGCTCCCTTTGTCGATGCCGATGAGTACCTCAAAGATCTCTCAAACCGCGGTCTGGCCGAGCGGTATGAAAAAATCACCGATGAAATCAAAGACCGGCTTGACTATGAACTTAATGTCATCAAGCAGATGGGTTATGCCGGGTATTTTCTCATCGTAAAAGACTTCATCGATTATGCCCGCTCGCAGAATATCCCGGTCGGACCGGGCCGAGGCTCCGCGGCCGGCTCGCTGGTGTCGTACTGCCTGAAAATTACGAATATCGATCCGATAAAATATTCACTTCTCTTCGAACGGTTCCTTAACCCCGAACGCATTTCGATGCCGGATATCGATATCGATTTCGCCGACCGCGGACGCGACAAGATTATCGAATATGTTGTCAAAAAATACGGCAAAGAAAACGTTTGCCAGATTATTACGTTCGGAACCATGGCCGCCCGCGCGGTGGTGCGGGATGTCGGACGAGTCCTCGGGGTGCCGTATTCCGATGTGGACAAAATCGCCAAAATGATTCCGATGGCGGTCAAAATGACCCTCGATCAGGCCCTCCAGCAAACCCCGGAACTTAAGGAATTGTACGACAGCAACATTCAGGTGCGGAAATTGATCGATCTTTCCCGCACTCTCGAAGGCCTGACCCGCCATGCCTCGACCCATGCCGCCGGGGTGGTAATCGCCCCATCTGCCCTGACTAATTTCGTTCCCCTTTTCAAGGGGACCAAGGATGAAATAACGACCCAGTTCGATATGAAGATCGTCGAACAGATCGGCCTCCTTAAGATGGACTTTCTCGGTCTCCGAACCCTGACCGTGATCGACGATACCCTGAAGATGATCGAAGAAAACCATGGCAAGAAAATCGATATCGATGCCATCAATCTGAACGACAAGAAGGTTTACCGTTTATTCGGAAGCGGCGACACTGTTGCCATATTCCAGTTCGAATCGGGCGGAATGCGCGATTATCTCCGCCGCCTGAAACCGGAAAACCTCACCGATATCACCGCCATGAATGCCCTCTACCGCCCGGGACCGCTCGATTCCGGAATGATCAACATCTACATTCAGCGGAAAAAAGGGGAAGAGGCCGTTTCGTTCCCCCACCCAAAAATGGAAAAAATCCTCAAAGACACTTACGGCGTAATAGTTTTCCAGGAGCAGGTTCTTCAGATCGCCAACTCCCTAGCCGGATACAGCATGGGCAAGGCCGATATCCTCCGCAAAGCGATGGGGAAAAAGGTTACAGAATTGATGGCAGCGCAGAAAAAAGAATTTATCGATGGCTGCGAAAAACAGGGGGTCGATTCCAAAATCGCTCATGATGTCTTCGACCAGATTGAGACTTTCGCCAGGTACGGTTTCAATAAGGCCCATTCCACCGGCTATGCCTATATCGCCTATCAGTGCGGATACTTGAAAGCATATTATCCGGCGGAGTTCATGGCCGCCAACTTGACTTCGGAACAGGATTCCTCCGACCGAGTCTATATCCTGATGGATGAATGCCGGCGGATGAATATTCCCGTTTTCCCGCCGGACGTGAATGAATCCGAAAAAAGATTCACGGCGAAAAACGGTGAAATCCGCTTCGGACTCTGGGCGGTGAAAAATGTCGGCGAAGGAGCCGTGGAAGCAATAATCGAGGCCCGTCACAAGGATGGGCCTTTCAAGAGCATGGAAGATTTCGTTTCCCGCGTGAATCTCAAGAATATCAATCGCCGCGCCCTGGAATCGCTGATCTACGCCGGGGCGTTCGACACTCTACCCGGAAGCCGGGCTCAGAAAGCCGAAATCGTCGAAGAAATGATCGAATTCGGCAACAAGGTTCAATCGTCGAATCAAACGGTCGACTTATTCGCGGCCGGAGGAACCGAGGTGGTTCGTAAAGCTCCCGACTTCCCCGATATCTCCGAATGGCCGATATCCAAACGTCTTTCAATCGAAAAAGAAGTCCTCGGCGTTTATGTCTCAGGCCATCCTCTCGACCGCTATCGCGAGGAACTTTATCAATTCGGGACAGTCGATACCGAACAGATTGCGGGGATAAAAGATGGCCGCGAAGTCCGGTTCGGCGGCATTATTTCGGTCCTCAAATTAATGAACGACAAGCGGGGCAACCGGATGGCCTTCGCAACCATCGAGGATTTCAAGGGGAAAGTCGAAGCGATTATCTTTTCCAGTTGCTATGAAAACACCAAACAATTTATCGAAGTCGATAAGATTATTATGGTTACGGGAAGAGTCAATACCCGGGAAGAAGAGGCTCCCAAAGTCATTGTCAGCGATGTTTTCCCCATGGATAAAATCGCGGAACGTTTCGACTGCCAACTGGTTTTAAAGATGGATATAGAAACGACCGAAAAGAAAATTAACGCCGTCACCAAGGCCCTGGAGCAAAATCAGGGGAAAACCCCGGTAATGATCTCGGCCCGAAGAAACGGACAGGAATATTTAATAAGATCAAACCGGTTTATGATAACTCCTCAAAACAATCTCATCAGCAAATTGAAAGAACTGCTGGGCAACCGCGCCGTCTACCTCGAACCCAAGCGGCTTTAAGTTGAAGAGAATTTTGACAAAATTTGTATAATTTATTAAATTGAAGGTATATTTTTTTAATATTGGTGACAACATGAGAAAACTGACACTGCTGATCGCTTTATTTCTCCTGCCGCTTGGGCTTTTTGCGGAAGATGGGAAAAAAGGCGAAACACCCAAAAACGAACCCCCCCGGATCGATACCACCAAAATTACCTGGCTGCCTTACGATCAGGGACTGAGTCTGGCCAAACAAAACGGCAAAAAAATCCTCGTAAATTTCACGACCGCCTGGTGCGGATACTGCAAGAAGATGAATGCCGAGGTTTTCAGTTCGCCGGAGGCCATCAAACTGATTAACGAGAAATTCGTGCCTATCAAAGTCGATGGCGATTCCAAAAACGAACTGGATATTGAGGGATATAAAATCACCGAGCAGAACCTGTCTCGTTCCGAATACCGGGTATCCGGTTTTCCGACCTACTGGCTTCTAACTTCCACCGCCGAAAGACTGGCCCCGATTAAAGGCTATCGCCCGAAAAACGACTTCCTCGATATGCTTTCGTACATTTCCGATAATGCCTATCAGAACATGACCTTTAAAGAATATCTGGCCAATGGCGGAAGAAACGGCAACGGCAACAAGGAGTAACTTTCAATGAAACCTGGAAAGATATTTTGGGCTCTATTTTTAACTGCAGCCGCGACCTGCTTTATATCCTGCGGTAGTTCGGAAAGCGGCAGTAATAACGGGAATTCTCAGCAGACTACCGCGCAAAATCAGGCGGTTTCCGGGAATAATGCCAAATTCGCTTTCGGTGTGCCGGATATCGAAGGCAATGTTCATCAGTTCAGCGACTACATTGGAAAGCCTTTGATTATAAATTTCTGGGGGACCTGGTGCCCTCCCTGCCGCCGGGAACTTCCCGACCTGAAGCAAATCTATGCCGAATATAAGCCGAAAGGGCTCGAAATTATCGGTTTGGCCGTTAAAGACAGCCCCGACCAGGTTAAATCATTTGCGCAGAAAGAGGGACTGGACTGGGTGATGCTGATGGCTAACCGCGAAGCGGCCAGTGCCTTTGAACTCGGTTCTGGAGTTCCCTTCACCCTTTTTGTCGACAAGAACGGTAATGTAATCGATCGCGCTATCGGAGCCCGCGATTATAATTTCTTCAAGCAGCGGGTCGAAAAAATAATCTGATATCCTGAATCGAATCGAATTTATAAACGGTCGCTTTTGCGGCCGTTTTTTTTTACTTAAAAAGGGAAAGGGCGCGTGTGGCGCCCATGTTCCCGGATAGTAGGGGTTTTTTTGCTGCGGCATGCGGGGGCCGCAGTCAGGCCTAAGGATAGCAGTAGTCTAATTCCAAAATATTCCAAATTGTTATTCACTTATGAGGGGATTGCATAGTATACGTAAAGATCGCGATGACGGTGAAATTCCAAATATGCCGGAAAGATTACGACCGATTCTGAAGCAATTGCTATTGGATTAAAAAGCAGCGCAACAGGGAGGGAGCGCACCGATTTCGAAGAAATATTTTACCATCCAGGCGGCGTCGACAATGTTTACCAATCCGGAATTGTCGATATCGCCGGAATAATCAACCGGTTCGGGACCTTCGTTATAAAAATAGGCCAGAATATAGGCGGCATCGATCAGATTAAATGACCGGTCGCCGTTAACGTCGGCGCAGTCTAAATTCGGAAATATCCCGATATTTGAAAGCTCCGACCAGTTCCCGGCGTCGTCAGCGGTTTTCAGGGCAAAATAGTAAACCCGGTGAAATGAAATACCGGAGATGACACAACTGTCGATTCTGCCTGCGAACGAAGGATAAGAAGTCGATGTTACCCGCTGAGCGTTTTCCCACCAGGTAAAAATATCGATCCCGGGGCGGGTCGTCGAAATACGAAAATCGTATTCGGCGGCTTGCCCCACCTTGGAATCATCTCCTGGCGCAGTCCAATATACCGCAACCGAGGAATCACCGACGATGCGATATGCCTCGGACCGGGCGGCGATTGCGAAAAGGCAGATAAAAATATAAATAACGCCAAGGGCTCGCCCTTTAGCGCGGAATTTGCTTTTCCGCATCAGCTCTGCTTACTCCTTGAAGCAGGTATATGTACCTTTTAAGTCTCGGTTCCTTCCACTCGAGATACCTCGGTATCTCGGACCGTTTTATAATAAATACTAAAACAGGTAGCAATATAAAAAGCGGGACAGGAGATAAATTACATCGAGTGATTTGGTCCGGGATAGTAAGGGAGTATCGGTCCTGAACCACTCGATTATTACGATACCGGCTGTTTCCTACTGGCAAATGGGATTGGGGCCGATATAGAATCGATATTTAATCATATAGATTATATCCAGAATATTGGTCGTGTCGTTTCCGTCCACGTTCCCATCCCCCTGAATCGGTGCCGGTCCTTCCTTAAATATAAAATTTACCAGATATAAGATATCGAGGATTGAAAACATGCCGTCGCCGTCAACATCCGCGCAATAGTAGTAGTCGAAAATCGTGCTGGCTATATTCGATAACCCCGACCAGTTGCCCGCTTCATCGGCCGCTTTCATGGCGGCGTAGTAGTTCTGGTTATTGTCAATGTTCGCAACGGTCATGCATTGCCGAATTCCGGCGCCGACCGGCGGGGGTTCGTTGGTCGCCCGGGTACAGCTGTTCCACCAAGCAACGGTATCGGTCCCTGGAGGATTAATGCTGTATCGAATATCGTAATGCGATGCGATCCCGACCAGGCCGTCGTCACCGGTGGCCGTCCAGCAAAAGGTCAGGGTATTAGCTTGGAAACTCATGAACGGATTCGGCTCGCAGCGAACCCCATCCGGCATAAAACATAACAGCATAATTGCAGCATAAGAAAATACAAAAAATCCCTTTTTAAGAGATCGGATGTTGGCCATCCCATCCTCCTAAGCTGTACAGGTGTTGCATATTGCCGCCCACGCCCTAAAGGCGGAACGGTATGTCATCTCAAATGCCGCTTCTGCGGCCGGTATGTAACGGCGGGTATAGCTGGGTCGAGATTGGGATGTCCTCTGCGGAAACCTCGACTGACAAGTACAGGGGGAATAATCCTCCGTTTAATTCAAATAAACCTAAAGTTGCTCTTTTTCAGTCGCGGATTATATATCCTATTTATAAAAATTTGGCAAGCATTTTATGCCGCTAAAATGGATTTTTTTTGTCAGTATATGAGGAATGTGCCGCTGCCTCATTGACAATTTGCCACTGACGTATCTTTCCCATCATGCAGCTTCGCGTAAAGACTTCAATAATCATCATAAGAGAATGTGGCCGTTACGCTTTTATGAATCGCGCCCGAATTAACCTTATTTCCATGAATAAATCGCAGTTATAACGACAGCGAATATCCTTGCGACTTTTTTCTTGAAGAACCGGTGAATATTGGATAAAATGTAAAATGGCGTACATAAAGACCGGCATAGACGGCCTTATCAGCCTTTACCGACGATTAAAACGTTGGGGAGGTCATTATTTCGGGGGGCTGGTTAACCGCGCCGACGAACATCATATTTTCCTGATGTCCGGTGGGCTGGCCTTTTCGCTTATTATTTGCATTGTCCCGATGGTCCTGATAATTTTCGCGGGATTGGGAGTTATCTTGGAGCAGCCCTCGATAACCAATGAAATCTCGAATTTTATCGATCGCGCCATTCCTTATTCCAGGTACGCCGCTTCCATAAAGGAGATCGTCACCGGCAGAATCAATGAATTTCGGGTCTATCGCGGCTTGGCCGGTCTCGCCGGTATTATCGGCCTGTTATTTGCCTCGAGCGGGTTGTTCTCATCGATGCGTACGATATTGAATCGAATTTACAAGGTAACCGATGAAGGCTCCATTCTGCTGGGAAAACTCAGAGATTTTGGCATGATCCTTTTGGTATTGTTGTATTTCCTCCTTTCCACTTTGATTCTTCCGGGGATCGATATTTTCACCGGCTTCGCTCGAAGGCTGAATTTTCTTCAAATCTATGGAATCGGTTCCGCCGCCGACTATCTGGTGTCGTTCATGTCGTTCACGATTATTTTCGTAGCTTTTTTTATCATATATTTCCTGATCCCCCGGGGAAAAATTTCCATAAAAGTCATCGGCGTCAGCGCCTTTTGGGCCGCGCTTCTCTGGGAAGCGGCCAAGCAGGCTTTCGGTTTTTATATCACCAATGTCGCTTCCTTTAAAAAAGTCTATGGTGCCTATTCGCTGATTATTGTCGTGGTTTTCTGGCTGTACTATACCTCGTTGATTTTCATTCTCGGAGGGCTGATCGGGCAGCTATACCGGGAATGGCATGATAATAAGAAGAACGAGCCGAATAATACCGGTAAAGATAGCGCCGTCGTGACGTAGTTATTTCTAAGCGGGAGATAGAATTTTGGAAGAATCTCTGTTAATTGGCCTTGCAAGTATAATTATCCTCGGCAATTTGGCCCAGTGGCTGGCCTGGCGCCTGTCATTGCCCTCGATTTTATTACTGCTCATCTTCGGTCTCATTGCCGGGCCGGTTTCAGGTATTCTTAAGCCCGATATCTTATTCGGAGAACTACTCTTTCCGTTCGTCTCGGTCTCGGTGGCGATAATTCTATTCGAAGGGGGTTTGAGTCTCCGCCTCGACGAACTGAAACAGGTCGGCAAAGTCGTCCGCAATCTCACCACCATCGGAATCCTGATTACCTGGGTGCTATCTGCGGTTCTGGCTCATTTCGTGGCCGGCATCGAATGGACCCCGGCGGTTCTTTTAGGCGCTATCCTGGTCGTTTCCGGCCCGACTGTCATCATCCCGTTATTACGTCAGGTCCGTCCGGTCGGCAATATCGGCTCGATTGTAAAATGGGAAGGAATCGTCAACGATCCCATCGGGGCCATCCTCGCCGTTCTGGTATTCGAGGTAATCGTATCCGGAGGGCTGGCGGCCGGATATTCCGCCGCGATTTTCGGAGTTCTTAAGGCCCTGATTTTCGGATCACTTATCGGTGTACTGGCGGCGGCCGTAATCGTGATACTTTTGAAAAAGTACCTCATTCCCGATTTCCTTCAAAATCCGGTGGCCCTGATGATGGTCGTGATGTGCTATGCCGCCGCAAATGCCATCATGAGCGAAACCGGGCTTCTGGCCGTGACCGTGATGGGAGTCGCGCTGGCCAACCAGCGTTTCGTTTCCATTCGCCAGATTACGGAATTCAAGGAAGCGTTGCGGGTCCTGCTGATTTCAAGTCTGTTCATAATCCTGGCCGCCAAAGTTACCGTGGACCAACTTGCGACCTTTAATATTCTCAACTGGATATTCGTCATCCTGCTGATTGTACTGGTCAGACCGGCAATGGTATTTTTGTCGACCTATAAAATCAATCTGAAGCGAAAGGAGAAACTGTTCCTTTCGTGGATGGCGCCGCGAGGAATCGTCGCCGCCGCGGTTTCGTCGGTCTTCGCGCTCCGGCTCGGAGAACTGGGTTACGAAAACGCCGACAAAGTCGTCATCCTGACTTTCCAGGTAATCATCGGGACCGTTGCCGTGTACGGCCTGACCGCTTCGCCGGTAGCGAGATTTCTGAAACTGGCCGAACCGAATCCGCAGGGAGTCCTCTTTGCCGGCGCGGCTCCGTGGGCGCGGGCCCTCGCGAAAATCCTGCTCGATGAGGGCTACGAAGTCCGCATGGTCGATTCCAACTGGGAAAATACCGTGGCGGCCCGATCGCTCGGTATCAGGTCGTACTACGGGAATATCCTTTCGGAAAATATTCTGAACGATATCTCGCTGGCCGGGGTCGGGAAGCTATTCGCCGTAACGCCCAACGACGAAGTCAATGCCCTTGCCGCAATGCGCTTTACCGATATTTTCGGAAGATCCGAAATCTATCAGCTCCGTTCGACCAAGAAAAAATCGGACGATGAAAAGGACGAGATGGCTCAGCATCTGCGGGGACGGAGCCTGTTCGGAAATGACGTGACTTTCAGCCTCCTTAACGAGCAGTATTATTCCGGATTTATCACCAAGAAGACTCCGATTACCGAGGAGTTCACCTTCGAGCGGTTCAAAGAGATGTACGGCGATTCGGCGATCCCCCTGGCTGTCATTCGGGAGTCCGGGAATCTCGGGGTGTTTACGGTCGATTCTCCGCTGGTTCCGAAAGCGGGCGAAACGATTATCAGTCTCGTGAAACCTCCCGAAGACATAAAATTGCCGGAATCGAAAAATCCCGGCATTTCCAAAGACCGCAAAATCTGAAAGTCGGATTTATTTCTTCGGAGTCACCGTCTTGGTGATGCCGGCCGCGAGAGCGATTTTCACGATCGCGCCCGGTACGAACGGCACGAATCCCATCATCATGATCGCAGAAAACGAAACTGCATCCCCTTGCACGTATTTGGCCCAGACGGCGAGCTGAAGCAATCCCGGAAGGAAAATCAGAAACAGCGTGGCGAACGACATCAAAAGCGCCATCGGCCAGAAATTCCGGGATTGGATATACCTATCGGTGACGTGACCGAGGAAGAGAGCGGTCAGGATAAACCCGAAGATGTACCCTCCGGTCGGCCCGGCGAGGATAGCGGTTCCTCCGCTGAAACCGGCAAACCAGGGAACTCCGGCGGCTCCGATGATGGCATAGAGAGCCATCGAGATGCCTCCCCAATGCCGTCCCATAAATACTCCGGCCAACAGCACCGCCAGAGTCTGTCCGGTGACCGGAACCGGGGTGAAGGGAAGGGGAAAGCGGATCTGCGCCATCAGGCCCGTAAGGGTCGCAAATCCCAGAGCCAGGGCGAGGCGTTTCGTGAAAGCGAGGCTGTCGCGCCAGGCGAAAGCATCGGTCCGCAGACGATCGTATTTCTGCACCAGTGCCGTCATTTCCATGTCGATTTCTCCTTAAATGGGCCGGTCGTTTTCCTTAGATGGTCCGAAAATAGCCAAATCGTAAAACGAAGTCAACCGGGGAATCAAGGGCGGCAGGTCACACTTCCGCAGTTGCGTTGGGAGTGTGAGCGGAAGCAAGACCTGCCGCAACAGCTTCCGTATTCCCGGTTCAAACGGGGAATCAGGTGCCGGTATCGAAGACGTATTTCCAGGAATTGTCCGCCTGACGTTTCCAGATGGTAACGTAATGCCCCGAAGAAACCTGTTCCTCTCCGTTTTCATCGGTGAATTTGAACTGGTATGTTCCGAGAGTGTAGCCGAGGTCGCCGGAGGCGGCAGCTTCCGCGAAAGTCGGTTCCCAGGTGAGTTCTCCTTTGGCATCGGGAGGAAACAGCGGCATGATCCGTTCGCGTCCCACGAACGGTTCCTTGCCGGTCCGATAAATCACGGAGGAATCGGCCATGTAATGATCGAAGGCGGCGTGTCGACCCTGCTCGATAGCCATCCGGTTGAAAGCCCGGTCGGTCTCCATCAGTTCCTGTTTGTATTTGGCGACGTTCATTTCACCTCCGCATCCTGCGATGATGGCGATTATGAGTAATCCGAGAGTAAGTATTCGCATACATCCTCCTGTTTTGATATGTCCTATTAGACGATAGACCTTCGAATAGGATACGGAATCGGGGGACGATTTACAATGCAAATTTTCGAAGTCATTCTTTGTAAGCCTGTGTCTTCCATTATAGTGCGAGAAAATGGGTTTGTTTTTCATAATTGACACGCATTTTTTTCCCTGTTCGGTGGCGTGAGTTAGTTGCGGCAGGTCTTGAATCTGTTCGGTAGCCCTGAGAAGACGGATTTGTGACCTGCCGCTCCCAATTGCCGCGATGCGTCGGGTCATCCTTCCGCGAAACGCAGAGATTAGACGCGCGGATTCAGGATCCGGCGCAACAGCGAAAGCGGGAATTGCAGCGGTTCGGCAGCGAAACGGAAATAGGCCTCTATGCGGAATTAGAAAAATAAAATACCTCCCCCTAACCCCCTCCTTGTAAAGGAGGAGAAAATCGAAACCGTTCAGGTTTCGACAGGGTGAAGATTGCCTTAGGGCAATGTCAAAATGCCGCAGTGGGGATTTCATAGTCTTCATATAAGGGGGGCGGGGGAATTCACCACCGAATTGGTAGTGAAATTGTTGGGGAGATACTTGACATAGCATGGTTTTCGAGGTTAAGTTACTCTATAATCCAAAATTATTAAAAAGTATTCGGGCTCTAAGTCTAATTGAACACAATTCGAATATGGGGAGAGTGTAAGAAATGCTGGAAACGTATCAATTATTCAAGATATTTATTTCTTCACCTGGCGATGTCCCGAATGAGCGCCAACTGGCCGAACAAGTGATTAACGATGTTGATAACAGCTGCAGGGATACCCTTGGGGTTCAGGTGGATGCACATTCATGGAAACGGCTGCCTCCGCTTACGCCTAAAATGTCTGAGAGAACTATCCAGGATATTATTAACGAGGAAGTCCGTGAATGTAATGTATTCGTACTAATTCTTAACAAGCGCTACGGATCAGTGGAACAAGGACAAACAAAATCCAATACGGAACGGGAAATCAATGTTGCATTGAAGATGCTGTCGGAAGGAAGTAATATAATGTTTCTTTCGTATTTCAGGGACTTACATGCAAATGATGATCCGGGGCAGCAGGAAGAAAAGGTGATTCAACTTCGTAATAGGCTGGAAAAAAGAGGTGTTTTCTATAGGACTTATTCCTCGCCGGATAATTTCAAGACCTTATTCACTCACGATCTGTATCATACAATATTAAAATACCAGGTTTCTACCACAAAGCGAAAAATGCTGAGTCAATTCTGGCAATTCGGGATTCCCGAGGGTGCAACTCATCCGCGGCTCGCCATTATTTATCCCCCGGTCGATCGCTATTTCATGCGTCAGGATAATCCTGATCGATTTTGGCTAAATCGCCTCGTTCCTCATATAGTATTTGAGGATTTCAAAGCACTGCAGAAAATCGAGAAAACTCTGCGTCTCATTGGATTTCGTGATTTTGAATTTTTTAGTGTGGCCGGGAAGCCGCCTGATGTTGAGGACCGAAATCGTTTTTGGATATGTCTTCCACGAAATGAGCCGGCGCGACATCAACTATCACTATATGAAAATAAGGTGTTATTCAGCTTTAAAAAACGCCAGCTTGGAGCAGAAACACGTCTAAGCTGGGAGTCACCGAGTCAGAAAAAAAACATAACAATTTGCTCTCCATTGGGGAAATATCTCACAGCCCAGCGCGAAGTTATTTCCGGAGGGGAGTGGACCCTTGGACATGGAAGGATAGTCGCCAAGGACTATGCTATTTTGGCCAGGTTTTCAGATAAAAGAAAGAGAAGGCCGATGTCTCATGGGAGTCTGAAAGACTATTTTATTGCCGGAATTAGAGGTCTGGGGACCTGGGGCGCTGCCTGGTTTATCGACCGGCGCTATCCCGACTTTAAGGACCATTTTAAACGCTATGACTGCGATATACAAATGTTGTTGGAAGTAGTATATAGGAACGAACAAATTCACGATGTTAGGGACGTATCGAAAGAACCTCAGAGTTATTTTAATCAAGAAAACGACATAAGAGTAATCCGAGCGAGAATAAAAGAACATTATTAGGCCGGTCAGTAATACAATCGAAATATATAACGGATATAATAATCTAATTATATCTATTGGTGTCAATAATGCCCCAATTGCGCGATTTGACAAATGACGACCTCGACGCTCTGGTGCGGTGGCGGAACGATCCCGAAATCAATCGGTACCTCGCCGACCGGCTCAAGACTAAAGAAGAAGCGGAACCGTGGTTCAACCGTCTCCGGGGTAATCCCAAAGTCTGGCTGAAGGCCATCATCGAAAACGGCAC
The DNA here is from genome assembly GCA_041306185.1 of Candidatus Zixiibacteriota bacterium. Classification (GTDB taxonomy): domain Bacteria; phylum Zixibacteria; class MSB-5A5; order GN15; family PGXB01; genus JBFZFV01. The sequence goes on along the minus strand of JBFZFV010000088.1, from coordinate 10,132 downwards.
CCTCATCGGCTACGCCGCCGTGGAAGCAATCGACGAAAAAAATCGCAGATGCGAAATGGCTATGGCAATCGGCGAAAAGGATTACTGGGGAAAAGGTATTGCCACCGAGGTCCTCAAAATAATGCTGGAATACGCCTTCGTAACGCTGGGGATGCACCGGGTCTGGGCGGCGGTGGCGCGAGGGAACATGCGGTCGGAACGGCTGATCGAACGGGCGGGATTTATCCGGGAAGGGGTCATGCGGGAGACGCTGGTCATGAATGGCCAATTCACCGACTTGCTTTGCTATTCGATGCTGGAAGATGAGTACCGGAGGGGATGCTCGAGTCAATAAATTAACACGACGGGGCCAGGAATGGTAGGTCGAAACCCTTGCGGTTTCGACATTCTTTTATGACAAATATCAGACGATATTTCCGCGAAGGGGAATTGGTGTTTATAACCAGCGTCACCTATGAACGACGCGATATCTTGATAGATAATATCGATCTCCTGAGAACAGCAACGAAATCGATTAGAAATATTTATCCGTTTAAAATAACTGCCTCTGTCATTCTTCCGGATCATTTTCACTGGCTAATCTACGCGAGAGACCAAAATATATCCGAGATATTAAAAAGAATAAAATTGAAATTCTCCGGATTATATCGAAGTCAATATGAATTGAAATCTGGAAGATTATGGCAGTACCGGTATTGGGATAGAATTGTGAGGAATCAAGCGGAATTGAATAATTATATCGATTATATTCATTATAACCCGGTAAAGCATGGATTTGCAAAGGGGCCATACGACTGGGAATATTCTTCGATTCATAAGTACAAAGAATATTATCAAAAAGATTGGGGGATTCGGCAGGTTCCGATGTTTGAAGGGGAATTCGGAGAGTGAAATAGCATTTTCTCTGCGAGAAAATGCCTGTCGAAACCATAAAGGTTTCGACCTACCATAGGATGTCAAAGCCATACGACTCCCAACCTATACCTCCTCCGATTCCCTTTTCGAAAGATACAAAACCCCGTCATACACGCTATAGCCGGCTTTGGTGAAGGCCGAGAGGGACGGCGTGTTCCAGTCCTCGATCAGGCAGGCGATGATTTTCAGCCCCATATCATGCAGGTGTTCCTCGCACTGTGCAATCAACTTTCCGGCTAACCCCTTCCCCCGGTAATCGGGGTCGATGGCGAGGCGGTTGATCCACCCCTTGCGGCCGTCGGATGTCCCGATGATGGCTCCGATCATCTTTCCCTCATCGTACATTCCCAGAAAAATCGTCTCCATCCGTTCGAATTCTTTCTTCATGTTCTCGAACGAATCACGTCCCCTGGGGCGATAAGTCAATCCGCAGCGCCCCCAGAGCGAAACAAGCGCGTCGTACTCATCGGAGCTAATCGGCCTTATTGCGTATTCCATGTTTCTCCACGATAATCGCTTTGATCTTTTCCAGAATCGTCTCGGTCGGGAAAGCCTTTTCGGACCAGTGGTCGCAGCCGGTCAGGTTGAGGAATATCCCGCGTGCGGGAACTTCGGCCTCGCGAGCGGAGCGCATCCCGGAAGCGAGGGTCAGGATACAGGAAATCCCTATTACTCCCAGCGACTTCTTCTTTTTCTTGATGGCGGTGAGCTGTTCGGTCAGTTTCCGTTTCGAAAAATATCCCTCGATGCCGTACTGCTCGGCGAATTCCATGATTTTATGCACTTCGCATATTTTTGTGCAATGGGTGCAGACGTCTCCGAATTTCTTTTTCTTCTTTTTGCACTTGTCGCCGCGGATGGCAAGGCAGTCCGGGAGGATAATGACAGTATGCTTGGCCTCGTTGAAAGCTTCGAGGTAGGCGGTGTCGAAGATCTTATAATACAGGGCTTCGAGGAGGTACATTTCTTTCGGGGTCGAGCGGAAGTACTTGTCGGGGCGATTTGAATTATCGCATTTGGCTTTATTGACATATCCCGGGATATTGGCGAATTCTTTCCCGAACAAGTCAAAGCCCTTTTGCAGGACCTCCTCGGTGAAGCGGTCGAGCTTGTCGTAAAACGAGGGGTCGATTTTGTAGGTGTTGATCGGTTTGTCTTTCATGGCTCAAATATATCCGATTTATTAAGTTATGGAAACGTCCCGGATATAAAAAATATCGACAAAATTCCGTCCCGCCTGAAGAATTCCGGAAGAATAAGCCCCGATTGACTTTGGAAGGGGTTTGCGATATATTCGGGGCATGCTTCTGGCCATCGATATCGGCAATACCGACACCGTGATCGGAGTCTTCGACGGCGAGCGGCTTCTGGATCATTTCCGGATCGCCTCGCGGGACAATATCACGGTCGACGAATGCGGCTTCTTTATCACCGGGATTATCGAACGCTTCAACGGGACAACCAAAGATATCGACCGGATCGTGATGGCTTCGGTGGTCCCCCGGCTGACTCCGGTCTACCTGAAAATGTGGAAGAAATATATCGGGATCGAGCCGATCGTGGTCTCGCATACCCTGAAATTGCCGGTCAAAATCGCTTACGACAACCCGGCGGCGGTCGGGGCGGACCGGATCGCCAATGCTGTCGGAGGGTTCATGAAATTCGGGGGGCCGCTGGTAGTGGTCGATTTCGGGACAACTACCAATTTCGACGTCGTCGACGCCAAAGGGGTCTACCTGGGCGGAGTTTTGGCGCCGGGGCCGGTAACTTCCGGGGCGGAACTGGCTAAACGGGCGGCAAAGCTGTTCGAAGTGCTGGTAGAGGCCCCTCCGAAGGTGATCGGGTCGAACACCGCTGATTCTATCAAGGCGGGGTTGTTTCATGGCACGGTGGGGCTGATAGACCACTTAATCGAGCTGATTGCGGGGGAATTGGGAGCCAAACCGAAAGTTATCGCCACCGGAGGGCTGGCCGCTGATTTTGAAAAATATTCCAAATATATCGAATCGACTCACCCGACTCTGACTCTGGACGGGCTGCGGATAATCGCGGAATACCAATCGTCACGATAAGCTAAGTGTAATATCTGCAATATCTTACAAGAAACTCACAAAATTCAAAAAATTCTTTGAAACTTCTTGACATTCTCGGGGGTTTATATATATTCGACAGGCTGTTAGCACTCATCCATTTTGAGTGCTAACGAGAAAGACAAATTATAAAAGGCAACTAGTCCAAATCACTTAATAGGAGGAATGAACATGACGGTAAAACCGCTTGCGGATCGCGTGCTGGTTAAGCCGCTGGAAGCGTCCGAAGTCAAAAAGGGCGGAATCATCATCCCCGATACGGCCAAAGAAAAGCCGCAGGAGGGGGAAGTCGTCGCGGCCGGCCCGGGACGGGTCGAGGACGGCAAGACTGTTCCGATGGAAGTAAAAAAAGGGGACCGCATACTGTACGGTAAGTACTCCGGGACCGAAGTCACCGTTGACGGGGTGGAATACCTCATCATGCGGGAATCCGATATCCTGGCGATTGTCAGCTAAGAAGTAAGGAGATAAAAACATGGCTAAATTAATAGAATACGATTCAGTAGCCCGCGAAAAGCTTAAAAGGGGCGTGGACAAGCTGGCGGATGCCGTGAAGGTAACGCTGGGGCCCAAAGGGCGCAATGTCATTCTCGACAAAAAATTCGGCTCGCCGACCGTCACCAAGGACGGCGTGTCCGTGGCCAAAGAGATCGAGCTGGAAGACCATTTCGAAAACATGGGCGCGCAGATGGTGAAAGAAGTCGCTTCGAAGACTTCCGACGTAGCCGGTGACGGCACCACCACCGCGACCGTCCTCAGCCAGGCCATTTACCGCGAAGGCATCAAGGCCGTGACCGCCGGGATCAACCCGATGGCCATCAAGCGGGGTATCGAAGCGGCTGTCCGAGACGTCATCGTCGAACTGAAGAATCTTTCTTCGCCGGTGGCGGGGGACCTCGAAAGAATCCGCCAGGTCGGGACCATTTCGGCCAACAACGATAAAGAAATCGGTGCCAAGATTGCCGAAGCGATGGAAAAAGTCGGCAAGGACGGCGTGATTACCGTCGAGGAATCCAAGACGATCGAAACGACGCTGGAAATCGTCGAGGGAATGCAGTTCGACCGCGGGTACGTTTCACCGTACTTCGTAACCGATCCGGAAAACATGGAAGCGGTTCTGGAAGACTGCGTAATCCTGATTCACGATAAGAAGATCTCGACCATGAAAGATATGCTGCCGATCCTGGAAAAGATCGCCCAGATGGGCCGCCCGCTTCTGATTATCTCCGAAGATATCGAAGGGGAAGCTCTGGCGACTCTGGTCGTCAACAAACTGCGCGGCACCCTTAAAGTCGCGGCCGTGAAGGCTCCGGGCTTCGGCGATCGCCGCAAGGCCATGCTCGAAGATATTTCCATCCTGACCGGCGGTAAGGTCATTTCCGAAGAACTCGGCTTCAAGCTCGAAAACACCAATATGGCCGATCTCGGTTCGGCCAAGAAAGTCACCATCGACAAGGATAACACCACCATCGTCGAAGGGGGCGGAAATACTTCCGACATCAAGGCCCGTATCGGACAGATCCGCAAGCAGATCGACGACACCACTTCCGACTACGACCGCGAAAAGCTGCAGGAACGTCTGGCCAAGCTGGCCGGCGGTGTGGCGGTTATCAATGTCGGCGCCGCGACCGAGACCGAAATGAAAGAAAAGAAGGCTCGTGTCGAGGACGCGCTCAACGCTACCCGCGCCGCGGTGGAAGAAGGTATCGTTCCGGGGGGCGGCGTGGCGCTGCTTCGTGCCATGCACGTGCTCGGAAATATCAAGATGAACCAGGATGAAATGGTCGGAGTGAACATCGTGCGCCGGGCGCTCGAAGAACCGATTCGTCAAATCGCTCACAACGCCGGGGTCGAGGGATCGATCGTGGTAAATAAAGTGATGACGGAAAAGGGAAACTTCGGATATAACGCCGAAACCGATGTCTACGAAGACATGCTGAAAGCCGGCGTCATCGATCCGACCAAGGTGACCCGCAACGCCCTGGAAAACGCGGCTTCGATTTCGGCTCTGATGCTGACCACGCAAGCGTTGGTTTCGGACAAGCCCGAAGACAAGAAAGCGTCAGCTCCTGCAATGCCTCCGGACATGGGCGGCATGTACTAATTTCAGTGAACTTGAGACCTCTTGTAATAAACCCCTGCCCCGGAAACGGGACAGGGGTTTTTTTGTTGGGGGAATAATTTCAAACCACCCTGTATAGGTTGTTGCCTATCTGCCCGGACTGATTTGTAACCCATCTGCCCGGTTTAAACCTCCCCCTAACCCCCTCCTTAGTAAGAAGGGGGGATTGTCGAAACCGAGGGTTTCGAGCAGTTCCTGTTGGTCAAACCCCTATCGCAGTGCCTGTAGGTCAAAACTCTGTCGCAGATCCTGAGCTTCGAAGGACGGTTTTGACGGGATTTTCTTTCAGAGAAAATTTGCGGACGGCAGGTCGGTGTTCCGAAGGAGTTCCGTCTTGCGGAACGAGCGGGAAACCCGACACCTTCATTAAATCGTTGCGGCAGGTCTTGATTCCGTGCCATGATCTTATCGAAGCGGAATTGTGACCTGCCGCTCCGCTTAAGCGTCGGGTCACAAATTCGGCAAATGAAACTCCAGCACCCGAATTCAAGACCCGACGCAACTGCAATCTGCAACGGTTCGGCTTGACTAATCGCCCCTTTTTCGATAATATGGCCCCATGCCGAATCGTAACGAATTCCTAAAACTGATCCGCGATAACTTCCCGGAGGACCGCCTTACCTGGCAGCAATCGGTGCCGACTTTCCACCCGGAAACGGTGCAGGAAACCGCCGACCTGTTCAAGCTGGCCAATCGCGAGAAGCAGCCGCTGTTCATCGCGGGGTTCGGGAATAATATCTCTCCGGTGGGGGAGAAATTCGCCGGAATCGTCGCGGTCAAGTCCGACCGTTTGAATAGAATCATACAGATTGTTCCGGCCGATTATTATGTCACGGTCGGAGCCGGGTATCCTCTGCGGGAACTAAAAAAAGCTTTGGCGCGGGAAAATCTATTTTCTCCGATGGCGGAACTCCCGTATGTCGGCTCGGTCGGAGGGGCCCTGGCGGTGGGGCTGACCGCCGACTATCTCGGGCACGATCTCCCGATAAGCCGTTATTTCATCATGGGAGAAATCGCCGATCCGACCGGAAGGGTGCTTCGTCCGGGATCGCGCTGTTTCAAGTCGGTTTCGGGGCTGGAAATCGTCAAGATTTATTCGCCGTCGTGGGGTCTGCTGGGGATGATTGTCACGGCAACCCTGAGAGTGTTACCGGTATCGGAATACCCTCAGTACGAACACATCACCATGCACGAGATAGATTATAAACGTTTCGCGGAAACGTATCGCAATCCGGGGGATAATGTCTCGGCGCAGTATTCTCTGAAGATCAAGCAGAAATTCGACCCGAACGCCATCCTGCCGCTGGTAGGGTGAGGGAGGGATTAGTTTTTAATCCTTTCGCAAATCTTCTGGATTTCCCTATTGTAAGGATAATATGCTAAGGCTGTATCGCATATAAATCCAGCTTTTCTTAACTGCTCCAATTTGACTAAAACGAAAATTTGATTAAATAATGCCCCTTCCATATAGGTATCGATACTCCGAGTTCTTTCTATATAGGTCAATGCGCTATCATAAAACCCTTGAATAATATAAATTCCAGACATACTCGCGTATTGATTCACCTTTGGAAGGCCTTTATCAACGGATAGCTTTAGATAATATTCAGCATTTTTGTAGTCATTGTTTTTTATGTAGGCTTCGCTAAGCCCATGATAGGCAATATAGTCAATTTTATTAATTCGAATAGCCAGATCATAATAAAAGTACGCGCTATCCAACTCATGAGTTTTGAGAAAAGTCACGCCAATATCACATAATGCCCCATAGTGAAGAGGATTTATAGCCAACGCTTTTCTATAATATGTCTTAGCTGAGTCGAATTCGTAAAGATCATCATAATCACATCCGGTGTTTATCAATGCAGAAATATCATATGGATTGCGCGATAGCTCTTTTTTATAATATTTAATTGCCTTTTTAAATTCTCTTCTCATATCACAGATTATCCCAAGTTCATAATTAACGCCAATAACATCGCTATCACATTTAAGGGCCATTCCAAAATTATGAATAGCAGAATCCAATATCCCCAATTCAATATAAATATTTCCAATATTATGATACGCCATGGCATCACAAGGCCATCCTAATAATAATCTGTTTAGCATCTCAAGAGAACGCCTAATATCACCTTTCTTTCGATATAGTTCGGATATATTTATAAGGGACGTTTTATCAAAGGGCATAAGCTGTAATGCCCTATCATAACATTTAATCGCCTGTTCGTCTTTGTTTTCAGCCGCTAGACTATTCCCCAAATTAGCCCAATGAAAATGTATACCACTATTTAATTGAGTTGCCCGCTCAAAATAGAGACTTGATCTTTGAAAATCACTCATTCTATAAAAGATATCACCAATGTTATTCCATGTATTCGCAAATTGGGGCCGATGGCTAAGTGCCCGCGAATAACAAACTGCAGCCATAATAAGTTTATTTTCAAAATGGCTGATTACCCCTTTATAGAAATAGATGAGAGAAAGTTTTGTCGTATCTAAGGTTTCTGCAGTTAAAGCATAATATAAATGGAGTTCAGCGGTTCTAAAATTGCCAAGACCAATAGCGACAATCGCAGAATCAATCCCATTTTTAACGATTTTCTCTAAGCATTTCGCCTGTTGCGCAGCCAGATCCCTATATTTTTGCGAGGTTAGAGAAGCATTTATATACATTCCTAGGGTATCGATACTACATTGCATTGTATCCTGATTGGCTAATATGGACGATTGTCCATTTAAAATCTGCTCATTATCTGATTCCGAGAAAAATATATCCGTGGTAGTGCCCAAAACTATACTTAGTATTGTCAATACCAGTATAATTGTTTTAATTTTGGGGATTTTTTTCTTCTTACTGAAATCTTTATAATCGTAGAACGCGATTGCAATTGCAATGACTCCCAAAATAATCGTAAATAACACCTTAGTCATAATTCGCGAATCCCTTATATCTTATTTGAGTGTTAAATTATCTATCTATTCTTAAATAATGTTCTCGGGGTCAAATTAAAGATCGGCAAACACAATCCCACTGTAAAGCTATGAATTAATATTTTGGCTGTCAAGGAAATCCGGTATCGCATCCGCTTGCTGTGGGTATTTACTCTAAGGCAAGTATCTCGGAATTATCAACCGCGATATTGATTTATGGAAAAATTATGGCGGGAGCGCCCTTCGATGCTCAGGATCTTCGACAGGGCTCCCACCCTACGCGTGGATTCCTGCGTACGCAGGAATGACAGATAAGGGGCAGTAGTGACAAATAAGGAGCGGGGTGATATTTAAGGGGTGGGATTGGCCATATAGAGAACGCGGTGTATAGGAAAATCGGGCAGATGCGGACATCTGCCGCGCACAAAATTCAAATATTATCACGGCTCCCAGAGCTCGATTTTGTTGCCCTCGGGGTCGAGAATATGAACAAACTTCCCGTACTCGTACGTCGCAATGGTATCAAGAACGGTTACTCCGCTATCCTTAAGCTTATTCACGAGGGCTTCGATGTTTTGAACCCGATAATTAATCATATATTCCTTTTTGGACGGACTGAAATAATCGCTTTCCTTTTTAAAAGGACTCCATACCAACTGATTGATTTCGTCGGGATTGTTCACATTTCTGGATTCGAAGATTGAACCGAAATCGTTAATTTCGAGCCCCAGGTTTTGTCCATACCATTCTTTTGTCTTTTGAGGGTCGTCCGAAAAGAAGAAAATCCCGCCGATCCCGGTCACTTTCGGGGTGGTGGTGTCGACAACTGAACTTGTGTCGTTTGTCCGGTCCTTTTGGTCATCCATATTATTAGTCTCTTGGGTTTTTGAATTACTGCCTGCCAGAACCATGACAAGCAAAATTATGGTTAATCTTGATTTCATGCAGTTCCTTTCGCCAGTTCCTGTGAATAGTTATGGCTCGCAGGGTCGTGCTGCCTCGATTATATACGGACTTTTTATCCTTTTATCCAATTGATTTGGGGGGTTTGGCGGGAGTTCCGGTAATTTGTGATATAGCGGCAGAGAAGGACGAATTATCTGTTTCCATAAATTCTCAACAAGACTATATTTGGAGCGAAACCGCGAGTTGTGAAGGAGAGAAATGGACCCGGCGTTAAAAGTCCTCTTTGTCACCCATAATTACCCGCGCCGTGAAGGCGACTACAGCGGAGTCTTCCTGCATCTGCTGGCGACCAAACTGCGGGATTTCGGTATCGAAGTGACCGTGATCGCTCCGCACGATTACAATGCCTCGGAATACGAAGAGCTGGACGGTATTAAAATCCATCGATTCAAATACGCCGAAAGCAAGTCGGAAACGCTGGCCTATCGCGGCAACATGCACCGGCAGTTGATCGCCAATCCGTTCAAGATATTCACCCTGCTGAAATTCGTCCGGAAGGCGACCGAAAAGGCAACTGAAGTCATCGAAAAGGAAAATATCAAGCTGGTCTCGGTGCACTGGGTGGTCCCGAACTGCCTGATCGCCACCCGGCTTAAAAAGCAATTCGGCGACCGGATTAAAACCATCCTCCATTCGCACGGGACCGATGCCCGGATCATCAACAAATTCTATGCCGTCTACCTGGCGGCCAAACCGGCCATGGAGCAGGCAGAAAGCTGGACGGTGGTTTCGAACTTCATCAAGCGCCTGATTCTGGAGCGGAACGTTGCCATCGCCGACAAGATTCGAGTATTCCCCATGCCGAATGACGAAAACCTCTTTTACCCGGATGAAACCATCGCCCAAAAGCCGAACCTGGTTTTGGGAGTAAGCCGCCTGACCCGGCAAAAACGCCTGCCGTACTTAATCGATGCCGTGAAGAAAGCCTCGGAGGAAATCCCCGAAATCAAGCTGGAGGTTTACGGCTCCGGCCCGGAACGGGCCAGTCTGCGGCGGCTGATAGAGGAAAAGGGAATGGAGCGGATCGCTCAGATTAAAACCCCTGTCCCGCAGGCCGATCTGCGCACGATATATAATAGAGCATCGGTGGTGGTACTGAATTCGA
>JBFZFV010000087.1:0-125860 GCA_041306185.1 Candidatus Zixiibacteriota bacterium | reverse complement strand
ACGCATACCAATTATGAAAAACAAACCCATTTCATGGCACTATCATGCGGGGCATGACTTTACGGGGAATAATTCCGGACACCGCACTGCGGAATCATCCGCGATTTTGCTAAAACGGCGGCGGGAGCGCCTCGCTCCCGCATACGAACGGGCAGGTCGGAAGACCTGCCGCCCAAGGAAAGCGGCAGACGGGGACGTCTGCCAGCCACGGTGGACGGGGAGCAATACGCTCCCCGAGACTCAAAGCGGCAGCAAGGAATGTCCATCAGGACTTCCGGAATGCTCCCCCTCCTTACCAAGGAGGAATTTGGGGGGAGGTGAGTGCTGCAGCCTATCAAGCGATTAATATCTCAACCCTTCCCCCTTTTTTCCGTAATTTGATTATATTAGCAAACCCGAAGCGGGTTCGGGTGTTAAAAGAGCGGAAGATAGTGACGACCATGACAATAAAATCGGTTTATGATTTCTCTGCGAGAAAGCCCGTCAAAACCTCGGGGGTTTTGACCTACAATAAAGACCATTAAATTATATGAAAATAACCGGCAAAATCCTGATACTGGCTTTTGGCCTGCTTCTGGCGGCGGGAGCGGCTTCTCCCCTGTCGGCGCAGGCGACTCTGATTCCCATGGATCAGGCCCAGGCCAACCACCTCAAGGCCTACGGGGTGGCGTTCAAGGCCCTCGAAAAGGGAATCAAGGTGGAATGGCTTCTTAATTACCGGGCGGGATCGTTCGTGTTCGATGCCAATCCGGATTTGGAAAGCCTCTGCCTCATCGGCGGCGTGACCTACCAGAATATTTCTTCCGGCGAGTTGTCGGATATCTACCGCACCATCGAAGTCGAAAACATGGAACGGGTGGTTTTGGAAAAACCTCCGGCCATCGCGGTCTACCAGCCGGATAACCTCGAACCGTGGGATGACGCCGTCCGTCTGGCGCTCGATTACGCCGGGATTCCGTACAATATTATCTGGGACGAAGAGGTGCTGGCGGGGAAGCTCGAGGATTATGACTGGCTGCACCTGCACCACGAGGATTTCACCGGGCAGTACGGCAAGTTTTACGCCTCGTTCCACAACCAGCTCTGGTACAAACAGCAGGTGGAAACCAACGAAGCCCTGGCGCACAAGCTGGGTTACCGCAAGGTATCGCAGATGAAAAGCGACGTGGTCCAGGAGATAAAGGATTATGTCCGCAGGGGAGGGTTCCTGTTCGCGATGTGTTCCGGCGCTGAAACGGTCGATATCGCCCTGGCGGCCGAGGGACTGGATATCTGCCCGGCGCAGTTCGACGGGGATCCGGTCGATCCGGGAGTGCAGAATGAGCTCGATTTTTCCAAAAGCCTGGCCTTCGAAAATTTCCGGGTGACGCTCGACCCGATGTTGTACCGTCATTCCGATATCGATACCTATCCCGACCGGCTGGCACGGTTCCCGGCCCCGGAATTCGATCATTTCTACCTGTTCGAATTTTCGGCCAAGCTCGACCCGGTCCCGACCATGCTGGTGCAGGACCATGTCGGACGGGTGGCGGGATTCATGGGACAGACCACGGGATTCCGGAAATCGCTCTTGAAGAACTATGTCACGGTACTGGGACAGGTTGAAGGGTACGACGAAGTCCGCTATATTCACGGGAATTTCGGGCGCGGGACATTTACGTTCTATGCCGGACATGATCCCGAAGATTACACTCACATGGTGAACGACCCTCCGACCGATTTGTCATTGCATAAGAATTCTCCGGGATACCGGCTGATTCTGAACAATGTCCTCTTCCCGGCCGCAAAGAAGAAAGAGCGGAAGACGTAAGGGTTAGAAGCGCCTGATTTACCTCTGAAAAAACCCATTTCGGAAATACTTAATATTTGTTTTATTCCCTGCCGATATGAGAGATAATCGAATAAATAATCCGGCCGGTGGAATAAGATGATAACCAGAAAATACAATAACAGTATCCCGCTCAAGCACTTCGAGAATCTCGACCGTTCCGAGGGGGTTTTCAATTTCATGACCACCCGGGCGGGAGGAATCAGTTCCGGTGTTTACGCCAGTTTCAACCTGGGGTATACCGCCGGGGACCGCAAGGCGATCGTCAACAAGAATCGCCAGCTTCTGGCCGGAGCGCTCGGACTGACTCCCGAAGGTTTAATAACCAGTCGCCAGTCGCATACGAATATTGTGCGGATTGTCGGCAAGGATGACGGTCCCGCCGACGGGAAAACTCCGTACGCGGACGCTCAGATAACCGACGTTCCCGGAAAATGCCTGGTGGTGATCGTGGCTGACTGCGTGCCGATCCTGTTGTATGATCCGAATAAAAGAATCGCGGCGGCGGTGCATGCCGGGTGGCGTGGAACGGTGAAGCGCATCGCCATGGAGACCGTGCGGGTAATGAAGGAAAAATATCAATCGAATCCGAAAGATATCATCGCGGGGATCGGGCCCTCGATCGGCCCGTGCTGCTACGAAGTGGGACCTGACGTTATCGACGTCGTTCTAAAGGAACTGGGGAGCCGGGAATCGTTTTTAATCGAGGGGGATACTCTGCACCGGGCGCGGTTCGATTTATGGGAAGCGAACCGGCGGCAGTTGATCGAAGCGGGAATATCTCACAAAAACATTGAAAATACGCTGTTGTGCACGTCGTGCCATATCGACAAATTTTATTCTTACCGGAAAGAGAAAGAGGGGACCGGCCGTATGATGGCCGGAATCATGCTCAAGGGATAAATCATCCGAATCCGAGCAATTGCCCGATCCGATAGACCGCCAGGGCGCTGACATAGGCCAGAACGGTCTGCGAAACAATCGACAGCCACATCCATTTCCAGCCGGCCTCCTTTCGGGTAATGACAACCGTCGAGAGGCACGGAGTATAAAGCAGGACGAAGACCATATAGGCCAGAGCGGTCAGGGGTGTGATACCGCTGGATGGCGCGGTCAGTGATTTCACGAGGGTATCGGAACCCTCGTCTTCACCGAGATTATAGAGCACTCCCAGCGATGAGATCACGATTTCCTTGGCGATGAATCCCGGAACCAGCGACACTCCCATCTGCCAGTTGAAACCGAGCGGTTTCACCAAAGGAGCGATAGCGCTTCCGATGCGGCCTATTAAGGAATATTCAAGATCTTCGGCGGCCCGCATGTTTTCGAGTTGGGTGATTTCATCGGATGAACCGGTATTTTCTTGCTGTGACAATGCGGCGATGCGGGAATCATAGTCGACGGAATAATTTTCTTTACGAGGGAAATAACCGAGCGCCCATAAGATGATGGAGGCGACCAGGATGATTCCTCCCATTTTTTTCAGATATATCCGGGTCCGTTCCCACATATGAATCAGGACCGACGAAAAGGTCGGCCAGCGGTACGGCGGGAGTTCCATCACGAAGGGGGCGTCGTCCGATTTCAGTATGGTTTTCTGCATGATACGGGCGATGATAACGGCGGCGACGATACCGAGGAGGTACATCGAGAAAATAACGATTCCGGCTCCGGCGCCGAAGAAAGCTCCGGCGAAAAGAATGTAGACCGGCAACCGGGCGCTGCAGGACATAAGCGGAATCAGCATGATGGTCATGATGCGGTCGCGGTCGGATTCGAGAGTGCGGGTAGCCATGATGGCAGGGATGGCACAGCCGAAACCCATCAGCATCGGGACGAATGATTTACCGTGCAGGCCGAGGTAGTGCATCAGCTTGTCCATCAGGAAGGCGGCGCGGGCCATGTAGCCGGAATCTTCCAGAAGCGAAATTCCCAGAAAAAGGATGACGATATTGGGAAGAAATACTATCAGGAAGCCGACCCCTCCGATGATGCCATCGGTCATGAGGTTTCGGAACATCCCGGCAGGCAAGGTGGTTACCAGGACCCCCTGCAGCCAGGAAACGCCGCCCTCGATCCACTCCATAGGGTAGGCTCCGAGAGTGAAGGTAGCCTCGAAGATTAAGTACATCATGAGAATGAATATCGGGTAACCGAACCAGCGGTGGGTCAGGATATTATCCACCTGGCCGGACATTTTCATGCGGTCGAGGGGCGGGCGCTTGATGACTTCACGGGTAATTCCGGCAACATAGCCGTACCGGCCCTCGGTGATGATAAGCTCGATGTCATCCTTGTTGGTGCTTTTAAGATGATTAACCGATTTATCAAGCACGGCATTAAGGGGATTTTTGGGATCGTCCGGCGGAATGCATCGGGCCTTGATTTCGCTGTCTCCCTCTAGCAGTCTCACGGCCAACCAGCGGGGATTGCCGCAGCCGCTGCAATTTTTGCAGGTAGAGATTTCGCAGGAAATTTCGTTGACGATATCGTCGAGTTTCGGTCCGTAACTGACCGGCGGGTGACGATGACAGCTGCTGTTTCCGACAGTCAGGCCAATGGCGGTATCGAGCAGATTGTCGATTCCCTGACTGCGGCTGGCAATGGTTTTAACGACGGGGGCTCCGAGCAGTTCCGAAAGCTTGTCGGTGTCGATATCGATACCGGATTCGCGGGCTTCGTCCCACATGTTGAGGTCAATGACTATATGCACGCCCATTTCGATAAGTTGGGTGGTTAGATAGAGGGAGCGTTCGAGATTGCCGCTGTCGATGACATTGACTATAACGTCGGGGTTTTCGTTGAGAATAAATTCGCGGGCCACTTTTTCATCGAGACTGTAGGCGGTCAGGGAGTACGTCCCGGGGAGATCGACGAAGGTTATGTCGTACTCACCGTACTTGCGGACTCCGACTTTTTTTTCGACGGTGACTCCGGGAAAATTAGCGACTTTCTGATTGGCCCCGGTGAGGCAGTTAAAAATGGAGGTTTTGCCGGAATTGGGGTTTCCGGCCAGGGCTATTTTGATGGTACGACGTCCGGTTTTCGTTTCACTCACCAAGAACCTCAATACTGACCAGGGCCGCCTCGCTGCGGCGAATGGTAAAGTGTCCGTTATTCATGGCGACTTCGAGGGGGTCGTTGAAAGGAGCGGTTTTTACCACGGTCACTCGTTCGCCGGCACGGAAACCAAGATCGAGCAAACGGCGGCGAATCGGACCGTTGCCGTTGATATGGATAACGGTTCCGCTCTGCCCCGGTTTGAGGACATCGAGACTAACACGAACCCCGGGATCGAGACGCCCGGCATGTCCGCCCCGGAAGCGGAATCCTCTTCTAAGCTTGCCCCACATGGAAATCAACGTCCTTTCAATTCCAGTACCTTATTTACGTAATCACGGAGTCGATCGAGAGTCTGGACGCTCAGGCCATGTTCCATTTTGCAGGCTTCCTTTTCAGCGATTTCTTCCGGTAACTCGAGAATTTTATGAAGAAAAGCTCGGATGGTTTTATGGGCTTTATATACTTCCTCGGCCTTGGCTCGCCCGAGGTCGGTCAGTAAGACCTTGCCATAGTGCCGCTGGTTGATGTAACCGTCTTTCTTTAGCTTGGTCATGGCGGATTTGACGGTTGGAAGAGTTACGCCGCGTTCCCGGGCTATATCGGAAATACCGACAGCATCGATTTTCGAGGCCAATCGGTAAATTGTTTCGAGGTAATCCTCTTTGCGCGAACTGAGTTTCATATTACTAATAATATTAGAGTTGTCTAACATTGTCAAGAAAGTTACGACGGATATTGAGAAATTTTTCACAATTTTTATAAAATAGGATTTTTCGTGACAACTATATGACATATGCGACGATTTCAATCCTATTTTATTTTCCAGTTATGGCTAATCATATATCCAGAATCGGCTGTATTTCCATTAAGATCGGGCCGGCATCGCTCGAACTTTTAGAGGCATTTAATATTCCAGAGGCTGATCGGGAACAGAACCTGCGGCAGATCAAGGAAGATTTTCAGCTTGATGGTTTGATTTACATTGCGACCTGCAACCGGGTGGAGTTCGTGATGCTGATGCCGGTCGGGCAGATGGTTGCGGATATCAGAAATGCTCTTTTGGACCGGTTCTTACAGAAACAGCAGGGAAAATTGAGGGGGCGGGTGGAGCCGGATTGTTTCCGACTGCATACCGGACGGAGTGCGGTGCGGCATATTTTCCGGGTAGCCTCTTCCCTTGATTCGGTAGTGGTCGGCGAAGCCCAGATCCTGGGGCAGATTAAGGATGCTCACCGGGCAGCGATATCGGCGGGATTGTCCAACGCTTTGCTGGACAGGGTGATGGCGGCTGCTTTCAAGACCGCCAAACAGGTTCGGACAGAGACCGACCTGGGCAAAAAGCCGGTATCTATGGCATCGCTGGTGATGCAGAAGATCGACCAGCTTTTGTATGAATCGCCGCAGATGACCATCGGGATTGTCGGTTCCGGACCGATGACCGCCAAGCTGGCGCAGATAATAAGGAAACGCCATAATAATAAGATTTTCTTTGCGAATCGGACTTTATCCAAGGTGGAAAAAATGGCGGCGCAATTCCAGGGCGTCGCGGTGGCGCTGGATGTGTTTTTGACGGGGAAATATCCGGTCGATATTATCGTTTCCTCGACTTCAAGCGAAAGCCCGATTTTTAATGACAGCAATATCAATAATATTATTCCCGACGGGCATAAACTTTACGCGTTCGATATGGCGATTCCACGCGATTTTTCGGCGGATGTGAATGAACGCGAAGATGTTGAGGTCTGGGATATCGAGGGATTGAACGAGCTTTCCCGACAGAATCGCCGCGATCGCTTCCGGATCGCTGATAAAGCGCATCGGATTGTCGAGGAACAGCTAATCGGTTACATGAAGAAGGAAATCGCCAACATGATCTCCCCCTTCTTCCATTCGACCCTGTCGGAAACTTCGGCCCAGGCGGCGACCGGCCTTGAGGAATTATTCAAGAAGAAGCTGGAGCATTTGTCGGAGGAAGACCGGGAAGTGATTAAGTACTGGAGCCAGAAGCTGGTCAACAAGGCTTGTTTTTCTCCGGCCCAGCTATTGGCAGAGCAGATTGTCGATGCGGAACTCGAGGACAACCTGGAATTGACCGGGCTCTTTTTGAACGGTGACAGGTTAACCGTTTCCTAAAATGCTTTCTTTTCGTATTCTTATTACTTAAAATTGGATAAGGGTTTATTGCAGATAACCGGAGATTTATCGCAAATTCCTATCGGATTACCATTATAAAAAATCGAGGTGTAATGCGCCGAACCGAAAATTCTGAAAAATTATTCAAGCGGG
Source organism: Candidatus Zixiibacteriota bacterium (assembly GCA_041306185.1). Classification (GTDB taxonomy): domain Bacteria; phylum Zixibacteria; class MSB-5A5; order GN15; family PGXB01; genus JBFZFV01. Next base: position 118,683 of record JBFZFV010000087.1, on the reverse strand, counting down.
CACTGGAATCATTAAGCGGCGGGGTTAATTCTCCGGTCCGGGCATTCAAGGCGGTCGGAGGTACACCGCTGTATGTCGCTAAAGGCGAAGGAGCGTACATTTACGACGTCGATGGAAACAAGTATCTCGATTTCTGCTGTTCCTGGGGGCCTCTGATTTTGGGGCATGCTCACCCTGAAGTGGTCAGGGCGGTGCATGAAACAGCATTGTTGGGGACGAGCTTCGGAACGGTGCATGAAAACGAAGTATTACTGGCGGAACTGATAAAAAAGCTATGCCCGCATATAGAGAAGCTGCGATTCGTGTCTTCGGGAACGGAAGCGGTGATGTCTGCGATTCGGCTGGCCAGGGGATTCACCAGGCGGGATAAGATCATCAAGTTTTCCGGATGCTATCATGGACATTCCGATTACCTGCTGGCATCGGCAGGGTCGGGGCTGGTGACCTTCGGGATACCGGCTTCGGGAGGGGTTCCGGAAGATTTCACCAAACACACCCTGATTGCTCCGCTCGACAGCGAGGCGGCGGTATCGGAATTGTTCGATACATACGAAAACCAGATCGCGGCGGTGATAATCGAAGGGGTCCCGGCGAATAACGGGCTTTTAATGCAAAGGAAAGAGTATTTGCAGTACCTGAGAGAGGTTTCCGGGAATCATGGAACCCTGCTGATATTCGATGAAGTTATTTCGGGATTCCGGGTCGGTCAGAACGGTGCGACCGGGATGTACGGTATCGAGCCGGATTTGTGTACGTATGGTAAGGTGGTCGGCGGAGGGCTTCCGGTGGGGGCGTTCGGCGGAAGGAAAGAAATTATGGATTTGCTGGCACCGGACGGCCCGGTGTACCAGGCGGGGACGCTGTCGGGGAATCCTCTGGCGATGGCGGCGGGTCTGGCGACCCTGAATTTCATGGTGAAAAACGACGGCTGGAACAAGCTCGAAAAACGGAGCGCGGAGTTCACCAGGATACTGGAAGCGGAAACCAAGGATATTCCGGTAACGATAGTCCGGTGCGGTTCGATCTTCTGGATCGCACTGCAAGAAGAAGCTCCGCGTACGGCGGAGGCGATTTTGACGGATGCGGGGGCGAAGTACAGGAGAGTATTCGCCGAGGCGCTGGATGCCGGGATTTATCTGGCTCCGTCGGCGTACGAAGTGGGATTCGTGAGTATCTCGCACAGTTCCGACGACCTGGCGGAAGCAGCCCGGAAACTGGGTAAAATAATGAGGTCGCTATTTCAAATATGATAGCGCAAACCGGCATACCGCGACGCAGCCTGGTGATTTTTATTCTTCTGGCAGTAATCTTTCTGGCTCAGATGACCTGGTGGATCATATTCCACATGAGGACATCCGAGACCGCCATCGAGCAGCTCCGGGATAACTTTAAGATCAAGCGGGAAAGTGTCGTGAATATCCTGAACAATCAATATCAGCTGTTGTACGATCAGGCAGCGGAATTGTACCGCCGCCAGAATCTTCAGGATATCGTGCATAATCCGCTGGTGACCGGGTACGGCCTCAGTCTCGATGAAATTCCTCCGGATTCGCTGTCGCTGGTGGTGCAGGTCGATTCTACGAAAATACTTTTATTCCTTGATCGAGATTATCCTTCAAAGCTGATAGGCCAAAACGACGCGGTGCAATTTATGACGGTCAAGAGCGGGATGTTCATGAACCCAAGATGGGTAAGAGCCGAGAATGTCGAGCTTGATCATAGCGGAGTCGATGTCCTGGAGCGGGAAACAAAAAAGCATACGCGGATGCTTATCATGGAAGGATCGTTTTTCGTTTTATTGATTCTTATCGGACTCTGGATGATTTATATTTCCATAAAGAAGAGAAAGCAGGCGGCGGAAGAGCAGACACTTTTTGTCCACAGTATCACGCATGAATTGAAGATTCCGATTACATCGGTGAACCTGTTTCTGGATACGATAAAGCGAAGAGAATACGAACCGGACCTGACCCGTGAACTGCTGCCTAAGATGAAGGAAGATTTGCGGCGGCTGAACGGGTTGGTAGATAATATCCTGAATATCAGAAAATTATCGGAAAAGCGGCCGAAGGTCCTGCCGGAGGCGGATCTTTCTTCCGAGGTGCAGGGGTTTGCGAAACGTATCAGAGAAAAAGTAGAAACCGCAGGCGGAAAAACTTCGGTGGATATTGAACCGGGGCTCCATATCAGGGCGTTGACCGGGGAACTTCAGAGGGTTTGGGATACTCTGGTAGATAACAGTATTAAGTACGCACGGTCGCCGGAACTTAAAATAGAAATAAATTTGAAACGAAACGGCTCGAAAGCGGTTCTTGAGGTGACGGATAACGGCCCGGGGATAAATGAGGAATTACTGGAACGGGTGTTCGAGAAATTTTCGCGCGGAGAGGACAGCAATACTCGTGGGATTCCGGGAAGCGGTCTGGGGTTGTTCATCGCGCGGGAGTATGTGGTCCGTAATGGCGGGGAAATCGAGATTGGAAATGTTGCACCGCGCGGCTGCCGGGTAACGATGAGGTTTAATACGGTATCATGAATCCGAAAAGGATTTTACTGGTCGAAGACGAAAAGCATATCGCCGAGGGGATAATGATTAACCTCAAAGCGGAAGGGTTCGATGTCCTTTTGGCCGAAGAGGGTGAATCGGCTTTAAAATTGTATAGCAGCCACCGGTTCGATTTGATAATCCTCGATATCATGCTCCCGGGACGCATGGACGGACTGGAAGTGTGCAAGCGAATCCGGAACGAGCTGGGCACGGAACCGATTCTGTTTTTGACGGCCCGGGATTCCATCGATGACAAAAAGCAGGGGCTGGCCATGGGCGGAGACGATTATATAACGAAGCCGTTCGACCTCGAGGAACTTATCTTAAGGATACGGAGTATTTTCCGTCGTCAGGCCTGGTTGACCGTGCCGAACGGGTCATCCGATGTATACGGCTTTCCCGGCGGTGAGATCGATTTCAAGGCCTTTTCGGTAAAAAGCCCGCGCGGGGAATTTCATCTTACCAATAAGGAATGCTTACTGCTGAAATATTTCACGCAGCATCCTAACGAGATATTGAGCCGCGATATTATTCTGGATGCGGTTTGGGGGTACAGTGCCTATCCTTCAACGCGGACCATCGATAATTTTATACTGAGATTCCGGAAGTATTTCGAACCGGACAGCTCCAAACCTATTTATTTTCACACGGAATTCGGGACGGGGTACAAATTCACACCTGAAGGGAAAACGGAAGCATGACCAAACGGGAATTATTCCTGGCCAATGCCCGGGGAGAATGGACGGAACGGACACCGATCTGGATCATGCGCCAGGCCGGACGGTACATGGAAGAGTACCGGAAAATGCGGGAGAAATATTCATTCGAGAAAATATGTCAGACGCCTGATTTGGCAGCGGAAGTCACCTTCCAGCCGATCGAAAAATTCGGATTCGATGCCGCGATAATATTTTCGGACATACTTTTTATCCTGGAGCCGTTCGGAATCGATTTGAAGTACGATCCGTCGCCCAAGCTCTCTCCGCTTCTGGAAAGCCCGAAACAGGTTTCTCTTTACAAAGATTATGACCCGGCGGAAAAGCTGGGATTCGTGGCGGAGGCAATTCGCCTGACGCGGGAAAAAATCGGCAACGATGTCGCCTTGCTCGGTTTCTGCGGAGCTCCTTTTACCCTGTTTTGTTATCTATGCGGATCGACCGGATATATCGGGATTAACAACGGGGTGCGGTTCTTGACCCGGTATCCCAAAGAAGGGGCGGCGGTGCTGGAGTTGACTGCGGAATTATCCTACAAATATCTGAAGATGCAGCTCGAGGCCGGAGCCGACGCGGTGCAGTTGTTCGATACCTGGGCAGGGGAACTCCCCAAAGACGATTTCGACCGCTGGGCCGGACCGTATTTGAAATCAATCGTCGAGCGGCTTCATCGGGACGGACATTTAACCAGCATATATATTCGGGGAACGTATCATCTTCTGGAAAGCATCAGGGAGATCGGCAGCGATATCGTATCGATCGACTGGAAGACTTCGATGGCCGCGGCGGCGGACATATTAAAACCGGCGGCTCTTCAGGGGAATCTAAGCCCGCACTTAATGCTGGGCGCAAAGGACAATGTCCTGGCGCGGGCATCGCTGATCATGGAGAAGATGAACAGCTACGAAGGATACATTTTCAACCTCGGGCACGGGATTCTTCCGGAGACACCGGTCGAAAATGTCAGCGCTCTGGTCGAGCTGGTGCATGGCTTCAGGAGAACGAAAGATGATTGAAGATATAAACAGGCTCAAGGAACTGGTCAAGAAGTACGACCGTTCCGGGCCACGATACACCAGTTATCCCACTGTACCGGTCTGGTCGAACGAGTATACTCCGGATAGTTATCTCGAAGCGATACGAAAAGCGGGTGCGCGCAGGAACGACGTCTTGTCGCTTTATTTCCATATCCCTTTCTGCCGCAAACGTTGCTGGTACTGCGGATGCAATACCACGGTCGGTTATTCCGATCCCGAAGTGGAAACGTATCTCGATGCCATAAAAAAAGAAATCGATCTGGTAACGGCGCAATTGGGTGAGCGGAAAAACGTGTCGCAAGTGCATTTCGGCGGAGGGACGCCGACATATTTGACCGAGAAGCAATTCGAAGGTATATACAGCCACTTGAAAGGCAAACTTCATATCCTCGAGGATGCGGAAATATCGATCGAGCTCGATCCCCGGGTCACCACCGACGGACAGATTGCACTGATGAAAAAGCTGGGGTTCAACCGGCTGTCATTCGGAGTGCAGGATTTCGATCCGGAGGTTCAGGAAGCGATTGGGAGGAACCAGAGCGAAGAGCTGACCCGTTCATTTTATCGAAAATGCCGCAAGCGGGGATTCGAAAGGATAAATTTCGACTTTATTTACGGTTTGCCGAAACAGAAGGTGGATTCGTTCCGGCATACCATCGAGCGGGCTATCGAGTTTCGCCCGGACCGGATTGCGCTTTACAGCTATGCGCATCTTCCGAAAACGCTGCATCACCAGGAATTGATTGTGACAGGAGATCTCCCTCAACCCGAGATAAAATTCGAATTGTTTTACAATGCCGTGAGGCTATTTACGAAGGCCGGATACGTCCAGATAGGAATGGATCACTTCGTGCTTCCTGATGACGAACTGGCCCTGGCGGCGAAAAACGGCAAGCTGAGGCGGAATTTCATGGGATATACGGTCGACGCCGCGATCGACTGGATCGGGTTGGGGATGTCGGCAATCGGGTATATCGACGCCAATTTCGCGCAGAATGTCAGCAACGTGAAGCAGTACGTTGAGGTTATCGGCAAAGGAAATCCGGCGGTATTTCGCGGGATTGTACTGACCGAAGACGATTTGATTCGCCAGCAGGTGATTTCGGACATCATGTGCAATTTCCGGATTGATTTCGCGAAGCTGAAAGAACGTTACGGGATCGAATTCGAGGATTATTTCAAAGAGGAACTTCCGCAGCTGGAAGGATTCATCGCCGACGGCTTGATGACTCGGAAAAACGGAACGATCCTGGTGACTGAGCCTGGACGGATATTCGTACGCAATATTGCCATGAATTTCGACGCCTACCTGAAACAGGACAGCGCCAGGAAACCGAACGCGCAATTTTCACGCACCATATAATGGCCGCGAAAAACGATAAAAAGTATCGCGTCATTCTGGCCTATATGGGAGGGCCGGAAAACAAAAACGAGGTTCGTCCATTCCTGGCGAACCTGTTCAACGATCCCCATATCATGCGAATTCCGCAACCGTTCCGTTTCCTGATAGCGCAGACGATTGCATTCAGCCGGGCGAAAAAAGCCTGGGAGCACTACGACGAAATCGGCGGCGGTTCCCCCCTCAAAAAATTAACGGCGATTCAGGCCGGCAGACTGGCGAATGTTCTGCATGATCGTGGATACGAATGTACGGTCGATACGGGGTACAGCTATTGCCAGCCGTTCATAAGAGAAGCTGTGGCGAAATGCAGAGATAATGACATCGACAGAATTATCGCGATTCCGCTGTATCCTCAGTATTCGGTGACAACGTTCGGGAGTGTCGAGGACAATTTAAAGAAAGCGGCAAAGAAATGCGGACTATCCAAAGAGCTGAAGATAATACCGCCGTACTATGATCACCCCCTGTACATCGAAGCTTCGGTAGATTTGATGAAACAGGCAGTTGAGCGGCTAAATCAGGATGACCCATACCGGGTGGTGTTTACCGCTCACGCGCTGCCGCAAGCGGTGATCGACCGCGGAGATCCGTATCGAACTCATGTCGAGAAGACAGTGTCATTGATTTTGGAGAAATTTACGGTCAGTGATTATGTTATATCATACCAAAGCAAAATCGGCCCGGTGAAATGGATGCAGCCCTCGACGGTCGAAACAGTCAAGAAGGCGGGGCGTGATGGGGTCAAGCAACTGGTGGTAGTGCCGGTCGGATTTACCTGCGACCATGTCGAGACGCTGCATGAGCTGGATATTGAGCTGGCAGAAATAGCCCATAAAGCCGGAATCAAGAAATATGTTCGGGCGGGAGTGTTTAACGATCATCCCAAATTCATCGAGCTATTGGCGGAACTGGTGATAAAGGAAATAAATGCCTAAGAAGCTGGTTATAGTCGGCGGGGGAATTTCAGGGCTGGCTGCCGCATATTTCGCAAAGGAGAAATTCGGCGACAATATCGAGCTGGCATTGTACGAAAAGGACAATCGCCTCGGGGGAACGATCGGAACCACTCGCGAGGAGGGGTTCCTGGTCGACTGGGGGTCGAATGGATTTCTCGACCGCGAACCGCTGACCCTGGAGTTTGTCGAAAAAATCGGCCTCAAAGACAAACTCTATCCGGCCAATGATAAAGCCAATAAGCGCTTCATATACCGCAACAGGAAACTCTGGGAAATTAATCCTCATCCGGTCAAGTTCATGAAGAGCGGGCTGTTGTCTCTCCCCGGCCGCCTCAGGATAGGACTGGAGTATTTGGTACCGCCAAAGAAGGACGGCGAGGATGAATCGATTTTCGATTTCGCGGCGAGGCGTATCGGCAAAGAGGCGGCCGAGGCCATGATCGATCCGATGGTTTCCGGGATTTACGGCGGAGACGCAAAAGTGCTATCGCTTAAGGCCTGTTTTCCGGTCATGGACGAAATGGAAAAAAACTATGGCGGACTGATTAAGGCCATGATCAGGAAGAAGAAAGAGGCGAATGCTTCCGGGAAGAAGTCAGGGGGACCGGGAGGGCCAACCGGGCACTTGACCAGTTTCCGGGGGGGATTGTATACTCTGATTGAGCACCTCGGAGAATTATTGAAGGATCACATTCATCTTTCGACCGGGGTGAAAAGTATCGCCAAAACTGCCGAGGGACGCTTTCGCCTGGCGCTGGATACCGGGAATGATGTATGCGATTTCTTGATTGTAACGGTCCCGTCTTACCGGGCTGCAGAAATGACGGCCGAACTTGACCGGGAATTATCGAATACTCTTAACGAAATACCTTACAGCAACTTAGCCGTCGTTTGCCAGGGATTCAAACTAGAAAAAATAGGGCGTCCCGTTGATGGATTCGGGTTTCTGGTGCCGCACAGTGAGAAGCTTAATATCCTGGGGTCAATCTGGACCTCGGTAATTTTTCCGGAGCAGGCTCCCGAAGGATATGTTCTGTTTAGAACCATGCTGGGAGGGGCTTTGAATAACCGGATTATCCATAAATCGCTTGGTGAAATCAGCGAAACCGCATTCAAAGAGCTGCAGCCGATTCTGGGCTTTAAAGCGAAGCCGGATTTCGAGAAGATTTTCATTTGGAATCGGGCGATTCCGCAATATGTTATCGGACATATCGATAGAGTTGCGAAAATAGAATCGAGGCTATCTGAAATTGGCAATTTATTCGTCGGGGGGAACGCCTATAACGGAATTGGTTTGAACGATTGCATCAAAAGATCTCGCCGAATCGTGGATTCCCTTAAAGTCTAAAATACCCTGATTATTCCATTTTTTTCTCACGGCCCGCAAATAGCTCCTAACTTTTTGTAAACCGGGACATTAGTCCTCTTTCTTTAGATAAAGAAATCCCTGTGTCAGCCGATTTTATTACTGTTGAGTAAACTGAAAATTTCCGACCGAAGTTACTCTGAAAATGGAGTATGTCTAACGAATATCGGAATGGTGATACCTTTCAAGGTCGCCAAGGAGAACATAAATGAATAAGTCATCCGCCGGGGTCCGCCGGAAATCGACGCCGAACATATTACTGATCGGGATAGGCTTCGGCCTGTTCTACTGGTTTATCGATGCCGCCATTGAATCGTTGCTATTCAAGGACGGTTCCATCTGGAGAAGCGTCATCAGCCCCAGTTCGGAGCAAATCTGGATGCGGGTATTCATTTTATTCCTCCTGGCTTTATTTTCACTTGCGGTTCAGGCCATACTCAACAAACGGCGGGACGCCGAACGGGCGCTGGAAGAGAGCGAGGATCGGTACAAGCGGATGGCCGCAATGACTTCCGAGGGAATCGTCATACACAACGGCGAACGGATACTCGACGCGAACCAGGCGGCGGCCAGAATATTCGGCTATGAGCCGTCGGAAATGATCGGTTCACCGACTGCAAAATTCTTGTCGGAAGAATCGCACGCCGACGCGATGGAAAAAATGCGTAAGTCCTACGAAAAGCCGTATCCGGTTGTCGGAGTGCGCAAGGACGGTCAGCATATCCGGTTGGAAGTGGTCGGGCGTAAGGCGGTCTGGCGCGGACAGGACGTCCGGGTAGTGGCGGCCCGTCCGGTGACGGAACAAAAGGAACATGCGGCAGCACCGGCCGACACGGGCACTAAGTACCGCATATTGTTCAACAACAACAACGATCCCCTGTTCGTTTTTCAACTGGACGAAAATGGCGATGCCGGTCCATTCATCGAGGCGAATGAAATCGCATGCAAGCTGTTTGATTGCACCCGTGAGACCCTCATGGAACGGTCTCCCCTCGAATTTATTGCCCCCGAGGAGGCCGAATCCTTCAAGCAAATAGTCCAGAACCTGATAGATTTCAAGTACAGTCTGTTCGAAACCGAGATTATCAACCGGGTCAACCGCAGGATACCGCTGGAAGTCAGCGCCCACCTGTTTGAACTCGACGGAATCCGGACGATTATCGGATCGGCCCGGGACCTCTCCGAACGGCGGAAGGCCGAGGCCACGATCCGCGAGCGGGAGCGCCGTTACCGGACGCTTTACGAGAACAGCCCGGTGGTTTATGTCGCACTCGAAGAGGACGGAACAATCGAGGAAGTCAGCGAGCGTTGGCTGGAATTGACCGGTTATAAGCGAGAAGAGGTGGTTGGACATCTTTTGACGGATTTCCTCAGCGAGGAGAGTTCGCGGTATTTCGGTAAACTATTTATCAAAGCCAGGACGGCCCAGGGACTTCACAATGTCGAGATAACTCTGAAAAAGAAAGACAGCGAAGCCGTGACCATTTCGCTGGAAGGCTCGATAGAACGGGACGATTTGGGGGGATTTCAGCGGGCCCACTGCATATTCAGCGATATTTCCGTCCTGGAAGAAGCCAAAGCCGGCATGGCCGGTTACGAGAGCGGCCTGGCTCATATATTCGAAAACGTCAGTGAAATAATATTCACGCTCGATCCCTACGGCAGTTTTCTGTCGGTCAATTCGGAATTCGAGAAGGCGACCGGCTTTGCCCGTCATGAAATTATCGCAAAGGATATTTCGGATTATGTTCATCCCGACGACCGGGAATTCGTCAAACAGGCGTTCGGAAAATGCGGAAAAGGGGAATCGATACCCACAATGGAAATACGTCTGCGCAAAAGCGACGGTGAGCATCTATGCCTGGAATTCGTATCGGCGCCGCTGGAACATGAAGGTCAGACAGTGGCAGTGCAGGCTATTTCGAGGCTCAGCCCTCCCGAGGGAACGGGAGAGTCCGAACCGGTTCGGGAACATACCTACCGCAAGATTATCAATTCCATGCTCGATGCGGTCTTAATCCTGGACCGCGAGGCGAATATAGTACTGAGCAACAATGTTTACGAAGAATGGGCCGAAAAACTGGGCGTTCCGATTCTTAAGGTGGGCCAAAGCCCGCTGGAACATTATGAATTCCTCGCTTCGGAGAAAGAAAATTTCCGCAAGATTATGGAGACCGGTGAGGCGATTATCAGCGACGAGATTTTTCAGATTGGCGAAATCCAGGTTCATTTTGAAATGCACCGCATTCCGATATTCGAAGGGGACGAGCTATCGGGAGTAATGGTGGTAGTAAGGGATATCGCCGCGCGGAAAATGGCGGAATCGGGACTCAAGGAAGCGGCGGATAAATTCCGGATGATGTTCGAAAAGGAGGATATCGCGTTTATCGAAGTCGGGGCCGATGAGCGCATTATTTCGGCCAATCAGGGAACATCGGCGATATTGCACCATGAAGCGAAAGAGATTGTAGGAAAGCCTCTGTCGGAGGTAATCGGAGTTTGCCTGGATGAATCCGGAAAGGAAGTCGATCCTTCGGAAAACCGGATATTCAAAGCATTACGGGAGCACCGCGCTTCGGCGAATGTGGTTCTCGGCCTCAAGACGAACAAGGGTATAATTCGAGTTAACGCCAGTCTGATTCCCCTTTATTCCGAGCAACCGGACGGCAGCCATACGACGATTATATCATTCAGCGATTTTTCGGACTGGTGGGAGAGCCGGCGTGTCGCGGAAGTGCAGAGAGACCTGGGAATGGCCTTAATCGAAACGTCGGATTTCAACGATTATCTGAAAGCCTGCGCGGAAGCGGCCACAGAAATTTCGAATACCCACAGCTGCGGAATATATTTAATCAACGAATCGACCGGCGCCCTTGAATTGCAGTACCATCAGGGATTATCGAAAGACTTCGCCAGGCTGGTTTCTCATTATGAACCGGGTATGCCGGAAACGATACTGGTTCAAAAGGGAGAGCCGGTATTTACCAGTTTCAAAGAATTGAAATTTCCCGTAAGCAAACACGCCTTAAAGGAAGGGCTTCGCGCAATAGCGATAATCCCCTGCAAATATGAAAACAGGATAATCGGAAGTCTCCATATTTCATCGCGCACCGCTGATGACATACCGGATGAATCGCAACGTGCCCTGGAAATGATCGGGACTCAGATATCGGTGGCACTGGCCAGGGCCAGGGCCGAAGCCGGATTAATCGAAAGCGAAACCCGGGTCCGTCAAATCGCGGAAAATATCAAGGAAGTTTTCTGGCTGATGAATTTCGACGCCTCACAGCTGCTCTATATCAGCCCGGCGTACAAAACCATCTGGGGGCGGGATCCTCAGGAACTGTACGATGATCCCTCGACCCGGTATGATTACATATTCGAAGAAGATCTCACTTCCGTGAAACAGGCATCAGCAAGACTGTCTTCGGGAGATTACGATATCGAGTATCGCATCGTTCTTCCCGACGGCGGCATCAGATGGATTCACGACCGGGCTTTTCCGATTCGCGACAGCTACGGCGAAATTTACCGGGTGGCCGGATTCGCCAGCGATGTAACCGATCGCAAGGACATCGAATTGGCCCTGCGAAACGAGCGAGATTTTTCGGAATCGATTATCAAGACAGCGCAGGCAATTATCCTGGTTCTGGATACTTCGGGAAATATTATCAGCCTCAATCCTTACGCCGAAGAATTAACGCGGTATAAGCAGGAAGAGGTTTTCGGAAAGAACTGGTTCGAAATTTTCATTCCGGAAGAAAACCGCGAATCGCTTAAAAAGCTGTTCGGGGCGACTCTCGATGACATCAAAATTACGCGCATGGAAAATGTCCTGAAAAATCGCGACGGAAAACTATTCGAAATCGAATGGCATAATAAATCTCTCAAGAAGGATTCGGGGGAAATCATCGGGGTGCTTTCAATCGGAATCGACGTTACGGCTCAAAATCAGGCCGCGCGGACAACCCGCGACGGCGAAATGCGTTTTCATAACCTGTTCAATAACATGTCGGTCGGAGCGGCGGTTTTCTTCTGGTCGAACGAACATGAAGATTTCGTGTTCCGCGATATCAACCAGGTCGGTGAAGCGATATTCAAGGTCCAGGGGCGAAAGATCATCGGAAAACCTTTCGGTGAGATCATATCGGCTGAAGGCGGAGACGCCCTGCATCAAATACTGAAAGATATCAAAGATGAAGATGGTCCCATAATCCGGTCCACCACGTTCAAGCGCAAAGGACAGCCGGTTCAGTGGCTCGAAAACTTCTGCTACAGGCTCCAGACCGGAGAGTATGTCCTGACTTTCGATGATGTTACGGAGCGGAAGTTGGCGGAAGTGCGGCTCAAGTACCAGGCGGAATTGCTTGAAAACGTTTCCGATGCCATCTTATCGACCGATATGGATCTTCGGATCAAGAGTTGGAATCGGGCGGCAGAGAGAATCTACGGCTGGCCAAGGAATGAAGTTCTGGGCAAGAGAATAAAGGAAACCGTACCGATACAGATGTCGGATCGTGAGATTGAAGAGAAACTCAAGAGGTTACTTGCCGACGGTTACTGGAAGGGCGAAATCGAACAGGTCGATCGGGAAGGGAATATTCTGACCATACAGCTGTCGGGGGCGCTATTGTCCGACCGCGACGGGAACCCCAGAGGTATCGTGGCGGTATGCCGGGACCTGACTTCGCATAAACAGGCCGAAGAAAAAATACGGAAATCGGACGAACATATCAAAGCCATGTTCGACAGCGCATCGGTCGGAGTTGGGGTTTTGGACCGGGACGGCAACTGGCTCCAGGCAAACAACTTCCTTTGCGAGATGCTGGGATACGGCCTGGATGAAATCTGCTCCATGTCCACGTTCGAAGTTACGGCGGCGGAGGATCATGACAAGACCCGTAAAATGTTACGGGATATTTTCACCGGAGACATACAAAACTATCGCTACGAAAAACGGTATTTAAGCAAAGGCGGAAAAACCATCTGGGCTTCCCTTTCGATCAGCCCTATTCACGATAAAGACGGCAAGGTCGAAGCGATTCTCGGAGTGGTTATCGATATCACGGATCGCAAGAAATATGAAGAAGAGCTTATCAAAGCCAAGGAATTTCTGGACAACGTCATCGACGCCCTGGATGATCCGTTGATTGTCCGCGATCCCGATTACCGCATCGTGGCGTTAAACCGAAGCGCCTGTGAACTTGCCGGTAAATCGCGCGAGGAAATTGTCGGCCAGTCTTCTCAGTACATTCTTCCGGAGAAGTATTGTCGGGAAGCTCATGAAATGGATAACCAGGTGTTCGCGTCAGGAGAATCCCGTACCGATATCATAGAAATGGATATAGACAGCGGACCGAGAACGCTGGCCGCCAAGCGGTCTCTGTTTACCGATTCGGTATCAGGAAAGAGATTCGTAACGATAACCCTGAGCGATATTACGGAGCTGCGCCAGCAGGAGGAACGGCTCCGCGAAAGCGAACAAAGATTCCGTGCAATATTCGAACAGGCTGCGGTCGGCATCGTGGTCGTTGATCAAAAGGCGAACTGGTTGCAGGTAAATCAGAAAATGTGCGATATGCTCGGCTATCCGGCGGAAGATATAATCGGCAGGAATGCGAACGAATTCACTCATCCCGATGACATTTTAGAAGATAAGAGAGCTTTTGGCTCAATTTTATCGTCGCCGGACGAAGACTACATTTACAGGGAAAAGAGGTACATTTCCGCCGCCGGAGAAACGATCTGGGCCGCGGTTTATTCGCGGGTAATTCGCGACGGCAACGGTAATCCGCATTATTTTATCGGCATCATCGAGAACATCACGGAAAGGAAGCTGGCCGAGGAGCAGTTGCGGGAGAGCGAAGAGCGGCTGCGGCTTGCGGTGCAGAATATCCCGGTTATGGCAGCGGCTTTCGACGAGAATCTCAATATTATCGTTTGGAACCGCGAATGTGAACGAGTTACGGGTTATGCCGGAGAGGAGATACTCGGTAACATAAGAGCGTTTGATAAGCTGTATCCCGAGAAGGAAATCCGCGAAAAAGTCGTGGAATACTGGTCGAACCGAAACTCGGCTGATTCTTCCACAAAGAGGGACTGGGAAACCAAACTGGTCTGCAAAGACGGCTCGGAAAGGATTATTGCCTGGTCGAATGCCTCGTTGGAATATTCGATTCCGGGATGGACCAGCTGGGGGGTCGGCATCGATGTAACCGATCGCCGGCTGGCCGAAGAGGCTTTGCTTGAAAGCGAAGAGCGGTTCCGCAGTATCGTGGAATCGTCAGTGGACGGAATTTCCCTGTTCGATGAATCCGGAATGGTGATCGAATGGAACAGCGGCATGGAGAAAATAACCGGGATGAGACGTGAAGATGCCATCGGAACCCCGATTTGGGAAATATGGCATACCTTATCCCTCGACGAGAATCGTTCCGAGGAAAGACTCGAAGGCCTGAAACTGCACGCCCTGGAAATACTGGAAAACCCGGACTCTCCATTTCTGAACCGGTTCCGCGATCAGGAAATGATCACGGTGGACGGCAAGAGACGGATCGTTCAGTATATGCCGTTCCCCATTAAGTCCGACCTGGGGTACAAGATTTGTACTATCAGCCGTGACTTAACCGAAAACCGGATGCTCGAAAAGGAACATTTCAAGTCGCAGAAGCTGGAATCAATAGGCATCCTGGCCGGTGGAATCGCTCACGATTTCAATAACATATTAACCGCTATTATCGGAAATATCACCCTGGCCAAGCTGGAAGTATCTCCGGAAAACGAACTGCACCATCGACTGACCGAAGCGGAAAAAGCGTCGGAAAGGGCCCAGGATTTGACCCGGCAGTTGTTGACCTTCTCGAAAGGGGGAGCACCGGTCAAAAAGAGCGCCTCCATTGCGCAGATTATCGAGGAGGCGTCGAGTTTTTCGCTGCGCGGCTCCAACGTCAAGGGTAAATACAACCTGCCCAAAGACCTGTATGCCGTCGAAGTCGACGCCGGCCAAATCAGCCAGGTTTTCAATAACCTGATTATCAATGCCGTCCAGGCAATGCCCGATGGAGGAAAGATCGAAGTCAGGGCTGAAAATGTGGAAGTATCGGAAGCGACATCCGTGCCCCTAAGATTCGGCAAATATGTCGTGATAACCATGACCGATACCGGTATTGGAATCAAACCGGAACATATCCGAAAGATATTCGATCCCTATTTTACGACCAAGAAGAAGGGCAACGGCCTGGGGCTGGCGACAACCTATTCCATCATAAAGAATCACGACGGTCACATCAGCGTCGATTCCGTACCGGGTGAGGGCACGACTTTCACCATCTACCTGCCGGCCTCGATCAGCAAACCGGTCGAAATGAGAAAGGCCGATGTCATCCGGGTCGGCGGCGGAGGGAAAATCCTGGTAATGGACGATGAAGAAGCGATCCGCAAGATCACCGGTATTACTCTCGAGAAAATGGGTTTCAAAGTGGAATTCGCCGTCGACGGTTCCGAAGCGATCGTTAAATACGGCATGGCCATACAGCAGGGAGAGAAATTCGACGCGGTCATCATGGACCTGACCATTCCGGGAGGTATGGGGGGTAAAGAGACCATCGAGAGACTTCGGGAACTGGATCCCGACCTTAAGGCCATAGTATCGAGCGGATATTCCAACGATCCGATTATGGCGGATTATGCCAGGTACGGCTTTGCCGGAATGGTTATCAAACCGTACAAGGCAACGGATCTGGCCGCGGTGGTCAGCGAGGTTGTCGGGGGGAGCAAAAGTTCGGTACCGAAACCCTAACGGTGGTATTTGCTGATAAAGATCTCTACCTCGGGAATTCCACCCTGCAGGATCAGATAACCATCGAAGGGTTCGCGCTCGGTGGTTTCGTACGTAATCGGGGTTAACATCATCTCCCTGACCTTTTGCTGGTCGGTCGTCTGAGCGAGAACCCATCCCAGTTTCACGTAGGCGACTTCCGGCAGCATATTATCGGCGGGAACCACGCCCAATTCCATCATATCGCGCCCGGTGTCGTACACGTACATCTGCACGTAACCCCAGAGAGTCTGGACGGTCATGTAAATAGAGATCCCCTTTTCGTGAGCTTTTTTCAAGGCGGGATATAGCGGTTTATTGACATGCCCCAGCCCGGTTCCCGCGATGACGATTCCCTTGTAGCCGTTGTCGATCAGGGCTTCGATTATGTCGGGACGCATGTTGGGATAATAATAGACGATCGATACTTTTTCTTCGAAGACGGCTTTGACGTCGACATTGCGGTCATCGCGGCGCCTGCGGTAGTTTTCGCGAATCGGGGTCAGCTTATCCGGAGTGACCATGGCAATGGGGATATCTCCGATCGTCCGGAAAGTCGAGCGGTAGGACGAGTGCATCTTGCGGACCCGGGTTCCGGTATGGAGGAGGTTGTATTCGTCTGAGGTCGGGCCGAACATGCAGACCATCACTTCAGCGATATCGCCGTGTCCCGCGGTGTAAGCGGCACAGCGGAGGTTAAAGGCGGCATCGGATGAGGGACGATCCGAAGAACGCTGGGAACCGACCATGACGATCGGCACGGGGCTGTTCTGCACCATGAACGATAGAACCGCCGAAGTATGGTGCATGGTGTCGGTGCCATGACCGATGACGATACCTTTTACTCCCTTTTGTATCTGGCGGCCGATTTCCTCGGCGAGGGCTTTCCATTGTTCCGGGCCCATGTTTTCGGAGAAGACTCCGAAAAGCTTGAGCGTTTCCAGGTTGCAGATATCGGCCAGTTCCGGGACGGCGCCGTACAATTCTCCCGGAGTGAAAGCGGGTATGACCGCTCCGGTCCGGTAGTCGAGGCGCGAGGCGATCGTCCCCCCTGTTCCCAGGAGCGTGACATTCGGCTTATCTTCGGAAAAGGGAAATTCCTTTTCAGGTATTTTGTAGACAGCTTCTTTGTAGCTGCCTTCCACGATCTCTCTAATGGAATCGGCGCGAATCCCGATGTTGTAGCCTGTGTTAAGCTTCAGGACGACGTGGTCGCCGTCGGCGGTTTCGGAGCGGGGCAGGATAACTCCCTTGAAATCCCCTTTATCGGTTTTCAGAGTGACGGTGGCCCAGACGCGGCCTCCGAGCGACTGCAAGACTTCTTTGGCCCGCCCTTTATAGCCTTTGGTAGCGTTATCATTCATAAGTATTCTCCGACAAATAATTCCCTATAAAAAACGGAAAAGGGGCTACAAGTCAAGAGCGCAATTCGAGGCAGGGGCAAAAGTCTCTATTTTTTGAATTTTCGCGGCGCAAAACGTGTATATTAATATAAAGAGGTGGCAAAAGGAGTACTAAATGGCAAAAAGACTTTATCGAGCGACCGGAAACGAAAGAAAAATCGCCGGGGTTTGCGGCGGACTGGGAAAATACCTCGATGTCGACCCGGTTATCATCCGGATAATAGCGCTGGTTTTTACCCTGCTGGGCGGTTCCGGGATAATTGCCTATATTGTGGCCTGGATTTTGATGCCGGACGAACCGCCGGGATATGTTCAAAGTAACTAATAGTGGAAGCTAAATAATATTTGCCTTTTGTGGTTAATCTATTAGATTTAGTCCCGAAAAATAAGATAAAATCACACCCCACCCGATAATCGGGTGGGGCTTTTGTGCTTGGAGTAATATGGATACAACAACCGCCGCTGTTTCGGCAAAAAGCAATCTTCAGGCGATAATAAAATACTTTACAGAATCCCGGCCGTTCAGGGAATTGGTGGGGAGACTTGCGGACAAATCGGCCGCGAGATTAGCCGTGAGCGGCCTGGCCGGATCATCACCGGCGATCCTGCTGGCAAGCCTGGCACATAACGGCAACCGCCCGATAATCGCGATTGCTTCCAATCCTGATGAATCGGATGATCTTTACGACGACTTGAAATTCCTGCTTGGTGAAGGGGAAGTGGAGCAGTTCCCGACTTTAGGGATTCCTCCGTTCGAATTCCGCTCGCCGTCGGCCGAAGTCATCGGCAGGCGGCTGTCTGCTATTTCTTCGATACGACAGGGTAGCGCGAAAATAATCGTGACATCCGTCAATTCACTGGTTGAGCCGACTATCACCAAAGAAGATTTCGAAACGGGGAGCCTGCATCTGAAAGTCGGTGAAGTAATGGACTTGGAGGAGCTAGCGGAAAAACTGGTGGGATTGGGGTTCCAGAGGGTTCCGCTGGTGGAGGAAATCGGCGACTTTGCACTGCGCGGAGGATTGATTGACTTCTTCTCCCCCGGTTTTAATTCTCCGGTTCGGGTGGAATTTTTCGGCGATGAAATCGAGACAATTCGCCAGTTCGACGTGGCGACTCAGCGAACCACCGATCGTTTGAACGAAGTGAGACTTCTCCCCCGCCGCGAAGTTACCATTACTCCGGCTACCATCGAAAAATACCTGGAAAAAATCCCGGAAGACGATGCCGATTTGATACGTTCACGGTATTTGAACGACCCGGAATTGCCGGGGCTGGAATGGCTGGCCCTGTCGTTCGGACATAAGCGGGGATCGTTTTTGGATTTCGTGCCGGAATCGGCGCTGTACTTTACATCCTCAGCGGGGATATTCAACGGTTTCACAGACAACCTGATCGAGGATGCCAAGCGACGTCGTGAGCGGCTGCTGAACAGATTGACGATACTCCCGAAATCGGAAGAATATTATAGAAATTCGGAAAAGGCAATCCCTCCCGATAATACATCCTCTATCGACCATATACTATTCAAAGGAGGGCGTGAGGACGTTATCGATTTCGGCTGCAAGGAGCACCCGGCGTTCGGTTCAAGGCTGGATCTCCTGGCCACGACCGTATCCAGTTTCAGAAATCAGGGATTGAATTTCTTTATCGCCGCCGACAATCCGGGGCAGGCATCGCGGTTGTCGGAATTACTTTCAGAGAAAATGGAAAGAACCGCGGTGGCTCCGGTCGAAGTAGCCCTGTTGAAGGGGGGCTTTGTCTGCAAGCAGCATCGCTTTGCGATTCTCACCGATCATCAGATTTTCGGAAGATATTTCCGGCGGACCCGCAGAAAAAAGTTTAAGGAAGGGGTCGCCATTCAGAATTACACCAGCCTGAGCAACGGCGACTATGTCGTGCACACCGATTTCGGGATTGCACGGTACTGCGGGCTGCAGACGATCACCGTGCAGAGCCGGGAGCGGGACTGCCTGCTTCTGAAATATGCCAATGATGATAAATTGTACGTCCCGATCGAGGAATTCAACCGGGTATCGAAATATTCCGGCAAGGACGGCGCTCCGAAACTGACCTCGCTGGGAGGGCCTTCGTGGGAAAAGATAAAAACCCGGACCAAGAAGGCCATCGCCGACATGGCCGAAGAGCTGATAAAGCTGTACGCCGAACGGAAAACCAAGCCGGGATATACATTCGGGCCGGATACTACCTGGCTTAAGCAGCTGGAGGCATCGTTCATTTACGAGGAGACTCCGGATCAGTTAAAGGCCATCGATGCCATCAAGGAGGATATGCAGAAGGGGACGCCGATGGATCGCCTGGTTTGCGGCGATGTCGGCTACGGCAAAACCGAGGTGGCGGTCCGAGCGGCGTTCAAGGCGGTCGAGGCGGGCAAGCAGGTGGCGGTACTGGTTCCGACCACGATTCTGGCGCAGCAGCACCTGTCGACTTTTTCGCAGCGGCTGGCGGATTTCCCGGTTCGCATCGAGATGCTGTCGCGATTCAAGACCAAAATGGAGCAGAAAGTGACGGTGACCGATCTGTCCGAAGGAAAGGTCGATATCGTCATCGGGACACACCGCCTGTTATCCAAAGATGTGGTTATTCCGAATCTGGGGCTATTGGTAGTCGATGAGGAACAACGTTTCGGTGTGAAGCATAAGGAAACATTGCGAAAGTTGAAAACTCAGGTCGACACCATTGCCATGACGGCGACTCCGATACCGAGGACGCTTCAGATGTCGCTGATGGGAGTGCGGGACATGTCGTTGATAAATACCTCGCCGAAAGACCGACTTCCGATTATCACCCAGATTTCCGAATTCAGCGCGGAAGTCATCGGCGAAGCGATCATGAAAGAGGTCGACCGTGGGGGTCAGATCTATTTCGTGCATAACCGGGTTCAGACGATTGAATCGATCCATCATTATCTGAAAAAACTATTGCCGCAGGTAGAAATCGCGGTGGCTCACGGACAGATGCACGAACGGTCGCTCGAAGGAATCATGCTGGCGTTCCTCGCGAGGAAATTCCAGGTACTGCTGTGTACATCGATTATCGAATCGGGGCTGGATATTCCCTCGGTGAATACCATCATCATCAATCGGGCCGATCGTTTTGGACTGGCCCAGTTGTACCAGTTGCGAGGAAGAGTCGGGAGGTCTTCGGTCAGAGCACATGCGTACCTGTTGACTCCTCCCTACCGATTATTGACCGAAGATGCAAGAAAAAGGCTCCGTGCAATCGAAGCACACGCCGAACTGGGCAGCGGTTTCGCATTGGCCATGAAGGATCTGGAAATACGCGGAGCGGGGAATATCCTGGGACCTCAGCAATCGGGATATATCGAGGAAGTCGGATTTGATCTGTACGCCAGGCTGCTTGAGGAAGCGGTCGCGGAAATCAAGGGAGAGACGATTGAGCGGCTTCCTGACACTAAGCTCGATATCGACATCGAATTCATGATTCCCGACCGGTATGTACCTATCAGGCAGCAAAAAGTCGAAATCTATCAGAAAATAGCCGGCGCCAGGAAGCTCGACGAGATCGAACGAATTCGCGAAAACGTCGAAGACCGGTTCGGACGGATGCCGGATATTGTCTCGAACCTGTTCGATGCTGCGGCAGTACGGTTATCGGCGGCGGTGAATCAGGCCGAGAAGGTATCCATGCGGGGAACGCGAGCGGAGATAGCATTCGAGCCGACCAAGGAATTTACGCGGAAGGAAGTCGAAGCCTGGCGGCGGGCGACGGAGGCTCCGTTGGAGTTTGCCTTCGGTGAAAAGCCGATAATTACGATCGACCTGGGGCAAATAAACGCGAAAGAGCGGCTGCAGTTTCTGCGAGCGGTGCTGAACCGGGTGTGAAGACCGGCATTGCTCCCGAATATCTCGAAAGTTTTGTTTTAACGGATTGCTGATAGTAAATCCTGAGCCGACCGATTAAATCGGCATTGTAAGCTCGTAGAATATATCAGATAAGTCATCAAGCTGGCTCTGTCCTCGATCTTAATATCTTCTTTACGAAAGTCTTGACAAAGAGGGATTTAGGCATATATTGGGGTTCTTGATCGCGGGGTGGAGCAGTCTGGTAGCTCGTCGGGCTCATAACCCGAAGGTCGCAGGTTCAAATCCTGCCCCCGCTACCAAGTTTAAGCCCCTGAAGTTCAACAACTTCGGGGGTTTCGTTTTTCGGGGAAAAACCTTCAGAAACCGGATTTTCTAACAGTTTTCTAACAAAATTTCCGAAAACTGTTTTATCCAATCTTCGCGCTGCATCATTTTCAAGATTCGGCATTAAATGTCCATACCGATCAAGAGTCGTTTTGGCTGACGCATGACCGAGTTGCGATTGTATGAACTTAATGTTCTCGCCCTGAGAAATTAATAATGATGCATACGTATGTCGGAGATCGTGGAAGCGTATCCGGCGTAAGCCTGCTCTGTCCAGTGCGGGATGGAACTCCCGCTTAATCAGGTTTTCGGGATCAAGAGGCAAACCGTTCTCGTTGGAAAAAAGCAAATCCATATCGGAGCTTCTTCCGAAGAGACGGTGCTGTTCAAGCGCCTGACGAAGTACCGGGGACATCACTATCCTTCGAATCGAATTCTTCGTCTTCGGTTTAATGAATTCTCCTCGAAAGACAGAACGCCTGACCGATATCTCGCTGGAATTCCAATCAATGTCACCCCACTGCAATGCCAGAAGTTCACCGCGTCTCATACCCGTCATTACAGCCGTTAAAAGCAAAGTGTAATAAACCGGATTGACGTTTTCCAGAAAAAGCCGAATCTCCTCGGGCGTGAGAAAATCCATCTCTTCCTGTTCGACGCGGGGACGCCTCACATACAGTGAAGGGTCACGTTTGAGATAACCCCAGATAACGGCATGCTTGAACATCTCCTTAAAAGGAACCAGAATGTTGACGACGGACTTCGGACTCTGTTTCTCTTTCGTAATCTTCTCAGATACGAATTTCTGAATATCCGAAGTCGATATCCGGTGCAGGAACTGCTTTCCAAAGCAAGGATTCAGGTGAAGCCTCACGATGGCTTTGTAGCCGATATAAGTAGAGCTTTTGACGGAAATCTTGGCATAGTCGGATAACCATTTCTCGGCAAACTCCTCAAAGAGTATTTTCTCGCACTCCTGATAAGTTCCGCTGTTTATCTGATTCATCCGCTTTGCCAGAAGTCTCTCCGCGGCTCTCTTACTGCTACCGGCTCGTTCCCACTTCTGGGTTCCTCCATCCCGATAAACCGCATACCAAGTTTCAGAGCGTTGCACAACGCTTCCTTTTGCCAATTCGTTCTCACCTCCTTTCCGGTTGGCACGATAAATGAGTTTAATCGCGTCCGGCATGACCGATACCAACGGCCTGCCTATGGGTATGTGGTAAATGTTCGAGAGCATACCGCAAGGTATCGATCAGCCGTAATATTGTCAATCACACAGTTTGCGGCACCCGTTCCACGCATTTAATCCTCAGGTAGTCAGTCACTTCGGATTCAGAAAATCTCACATATTTGCCTATTTTGTAATGCGGAATTCGCTCCGGACCCGATTTCCGCGTCCGGTCGTAAATCCACGATAAAGGCACATTCAGTCTTCGCGCCAATTCCTCGGCGGTTAATAAATTGTCCATGTCTTTGTCACCTTTCTATTGCCAACGCCCGTTTACGATTTCTTCCTCTTCATGCGTTACGTCTATGACCACGGCGTCATGCTGAACGATTTGCAGTCGTCGCTCTTCGATAAGTCTGTCGACGGTGGCTGCCGGTAACGCGTACTTATCGTTGGAGAGCCTGACCACTTTGTCGCAGTCTTTCTTTCGCGTCCGGACTTCATCGACAAATGCGGTGAAAATCGGGATCGCCTTGTCGTCCTTCAGTTTGATTTGCGCATGGCGCTGCGGCTGGCACATAATCCAGGCGATATACTTTTCCCTGACTTCTTCAATGGAAAAGAACTGACGACTCGACAGCTCCTGTTCCCGGACGAATTCATAGAACGGAACAAGGCTCCTGGTTTCCGATACGGATTCGCCATTACTCAAAACCTCACTAAAACTCGAAGAGGAGCCGGAACTCGCCATTGAAAACTCATTCGATGACGAACCGAATGATTCCGAATCGGTCATGGAATTGGTTTCCGGCAAACATAAGAAATTGTCACCGGGGAAAACGTGATTGGCGCTTCCGGTTCCGAATGATGCGGACGTACCGGAACCGGTACCGACACTTTCCGAAGTGCCGTCGCTTCTCACCTCGCCCTTCGAACGTGATGTGGATTTTCCGCGCGAGACGACCTCTCGAACCGATTCCCTCGGAGTAATCAGGGTATGGAACACCTCGTCCTTTATCCGGTCGCCCCGGAACTGCCCGGCGAATAACTCGCCCACCAGTTCCTCGCTGTCCTGGCGACTGGATTTGAAGGCTACCTTCACGTCACAGTTGGTCATGACGTTTTCGTAATAACCCGGGATGCGTTTGATCTGGGTCAGCGTTTGATAACAAAGCGTGAAGTAAATTCCGAATTTACGCAGAGCCTGAAGCGAGTACGGCAGATCGTTAGAAGTCAGCTCAGCGGCTTCGTCTGCGATAACAAAAAAGGGCTTTTTCGCCTGTTGTCTGGTTCGCTGAAAAGCATAGTTAATGATATGATCGACCAGGAGTATTCCCAGAATCTGCTGGCATTCCCGTGATACCCTCAAAGGTGCCAGATTGACCAGAATGATTTTACCACGTTCGACGGCTTCGCCGATATCGACCGTCGATTCCCGCTGTCCAATAATTCTTCGAATCGGATCGGAGAGAATCATTTTGGCGGCGCGGTTCAGTGGCGCTTCGATCAAGTTCTCCTGTTCCGTACGCTTCTTAATGGCGTCAAAGCCCTGCCACTCCCGCTTGACGTAGTTGTTCTGGACATTTTCCAGGACGGACTGGCGGTAGAGCGAGCTTGATACCGAAAGAAAATCGAGCATGTCCGCGAGGGTCAGCCGGGCCTCGATAAGCGATATGAGCAGATTGCGCTGCCACCTCTCCAGGCGCGGTTTGACTTCGCCTTCGGCCTCGCCGAAAACCTTGGCAATCGCCTTCATCACCTGTGAGGCGTGCGCCGAAACATCCATGCCGTTCGGCGATAAAAAATTCAATCCCACGGAATTTTCGCCGTCGTTGGGATTGATGAGAATCACGCGATTCCGGTACCCCGCCGCTGTGACATATGCCAGAATGTCGTCATACAGAGTGCCGTGCGGGTCCAGCAGTATCAATCCGTGATTATTATCTATGTGGTACCGCATTCGCGATTCAAGCAATTTACTTTTGCCCCTGCCGGTGCCTCCGACAATAAGCCAGTGCAGGAACATATCGCCATAATCGACAACCTGCTGTCGACCGTTCAACGTATTCTCACCTATTGTAAATCCTTTCATATTTGTTACCTCCTTGTTCCCTGCTGAAATAACTGCTGATCGTAGAATTCCAGTAGTTCATCAGCCATATCTGGGAACTTCTCATTTACCATTTTGATAAAAGCAGCTCGGCTCAGGGCGCGCTTGGCGATAGACTCGAGGATTGCCTGCTCTTTCGCTTCGGACACCTCCAGCTGCCTCCTAATTCTCGATAGCTCTTTGAGTTGCTCGTCTTGCTTTTCAACCGATTTGTACTTGTCCTTGATTTGCAACAACCGCTCGATGACTTCTAGTCTGCACATGGTGCTGTCCCGCTCATATCGGGCTACCGCTCGATGAGTCCGGGCTTTAAGCAGCCTTAGTTTGCTGATAATGGCCGCATACTTCTGGCAAATAGCCTCATACTTTTCAGCTATGACCAGGCGATGCTCTAGCTCTTCCCGTTGCCATTGGTGAACCGCCATTTGCTTTCGGCGAGACTGCTCATTCTCAATGAGAAAATCCAGTTCCGCGATGATTCTCTTCCGCTGCCTGCGGCTCAAGTCGGGGTTGTTCTTAATCTCGCCTAAGAGCCTGCCACGGACCATCTCCAATGAGGTAGTGCCGAGCTCGTGCTCGGCACTATCATCACAAACGACTGGCAGCGTCATGACTTCAGCTCCTGGTCGACGATCTTGTCGAGGATTTCACGGTCGACGCTGTTCTCGAGCGTTCTCGGCTCCCGCAGCTCCCGCTGGAAGAGTTTGTAGCCACCATAGGCGGCGAGGCAGAGCAGTGCTCCAACGATGATCGAAGCTCCAATGTCAGAAACTTCTTGCTCGTCACGACGGGTTTCTTTTCCTGATTCCATGACTGATCCTTTCAGTTAAGGGTTGTTGTTCTTGTCACAGAATCAATTTGCTAAATGGACGGTGTTCTGTCCACACAGGGGATTTGTAAGGATTGTAAGGCAGGTCTAGAGGCGGGGAATCATGTAGCCGCAGCCTTTTACCGACCGAATGATGTCGTTGGCTCCCAATCGCTTCCTGAGCTCGTGAATAAAATACTGAGCACGCCGCGGGTTACCTTCAAGCACTTCAGCTCGCTCTTCGTAGCATTTTATTATCCGCAAATTAGACACCGGCGAGCCCTGATTCTTTACCAGCAATTTGAATATTGCTTTCTGTATTGGCGGCAACTTATTGACGGCCGTCGTTCCGCTCTTATAAATGAAACCCTGCTTGAGGTCAACCCGCACGCCCCTGATGGCGAACATCTGGATGGCGTCGTGCCGTATTTCCGCAAATAGCCGCCCGATATCTTCATTGAGCA
Source organism: Candidatus Zixiibacteriota bacterium (assembly GCA_041306185.1). Classification (GTDB taxonomy): domain Bacteria; phylum Zixibacteria; class MSB-5A5; order GN15; family PGXB01; genus JBFZFV01. The sequence continues at coordinate 92,714 of JBFZFV010000087.1, read as the reverse complement.
CTTGGACGGCTGCTTCTGCGAATTGCGATTCCCCTATCCCCGTAAAGGATAGCTCTTTCAGCTTGCCTGCCAAAGCGGAGAGTCTATCGGAGTATTTTTCATCGTGAACAGCTCTCTGCGAGAAGCTCAGTTGATCCAACAACGTGCCCAACACCTCCCTATGGAAAACAAAATCGGGTTCCATATGCCCTATGGCGCGCCAAATACTTTCGAGTGCATTGCTATGATTTCCCAGCGCCTGGTACACCGTACAGTAGCCCTGATATACTATTGGCAACAAAGGGTGGGCGCGCAATCTTGTCACTATGTCCATGGCAATGTCATAGTGATCGAGCGCTTCAGTATAAAGACCACGACTGATACGCAAAGCACCTATGACTTTGATATACTCAGGATTGCGAATATGCAGAGTGTCAGGCCATTCAAGTAGCTTAGCCTCAATTCGACATGCTTTATCAATGTCACCGACCGATCGATAGATATCCACTTGGTGAACCAAGCATTTCTCTACACTCGGTTCGTGCCCTCTATCGAAGGCCTCCTTTTCAATTCGCTTGAATAAAGACAGTGCGCCGTAGTAATCGCCAATTGCCGCAAGCGTAACAGCCTTTTCCATTATAATATCGAAGATGCTGCCTTCAAATGATCCGTCCACGGCTATATCATATGCTTCGCTCATCAGAAGGAGAGCCTCGTTGAACCGATACCGAGTTCGCTTAATCGTTCCTAAGGTCATGAGCGCCTCAGCTTCGTATTGCGCCAACCCATATTCGCGGGCCCTCCCGAGCGCTTTCTGGATGCTCCTTTCAGCCTCGTCGTACCACAAGAATGTCTTCTGGGCATTCGAGCATGCTATCAGGGCAGGAATGTATATCGAAGACTCACAGATATCAATCTCACCCATGATATCATTAAGCATCTTCTTTGCATTCGATACGTCCATGGTAATGACATACGAGTAAAGCAAGTTTACTTTGGCAAGCACGTAGCTCTGAAAAAAGGAATCCATATCCACACTTGCCAACTTGACAGCTTTTTTTGATAGCTTGATTGACTCCTCAATATCATAGTTGGCATTACGGCCCGCTGCTTCCTGAATCAGCTGCAGCATTTTTGATTCTCGTTCTGTCTTGTTCATATCCTACCTTTGATTTCAAAGTAAATGGTTGCTATGCGGCATCATATCTACCATAAAGAATCCCAGCTTCACCATTCCGCGCCGCGAGAACCTCTATACAGGTGAAAGCCCAAGCGACCAGAACGGCATCACACCTTTGAAGCGCTCTGCTCCTACATGACAGCTTGGTCAAATAGTGAGGAGAACGGAATGTATGAAGCTGGAACTTTATTTTACTCCACCATACTCATCAAATCATTTTGCGGATTTGGCGTAATCCAACACCGCGAAAAAATCTTTTCCGGTTCTTCAACATTGAATGATTCCGGCGGAGTAAACCAAAACAATGAATTCGTTGTAAAGAATTTTCCGAGGGAAGGAAGTTCTGCGAAGATGCGGGAGATGCGACCGGAAAGACGTTTGTCCCGTCCAATCGCTCCGGGTGCAACAAACAAAACCTGAAACCCGGTAATCATATTCCGATGTTCCGTGCTCTCGTCGGCGCATACGTCAAGTCCGACAATCTGCCCGCTCGGAAGCTGGCGGTACGCATATCGTTTCAGGAATTTCTGCGATTTGCGGTATAATCTGTAACCAATCAGCTTTCGTCTGATGTCGGTGCGTTGTTTTGACGACACAATCGGTTCCGTCCCCCGGTCGATTTCCAGAAAATAATGGACATTTCCGCGACCAACCACATCCAGTCCGAAAAACGCATCGGCATGAACCGGAAAACGCTTGTCTTCCCCTTTTTCATTGGCTCCGATGATGAAGTCCCTGATCAGGTCGCCCTGTTCCCAGAAAAGCAGGTTTACCCTGCCCTGCGATTGCTGACAGGCGAGTCCCAGAATGGCACGGAACGTGGCAACGCCCAAGGCGTGCCGCAGGAATAGCGACTTCACTCTGTTACTTTCGATAATCCTGCGGATTGCTTGAGACCGGACACCGGTCTTTTCCTCAAGGATTTTGGGGCTTTTTGGCCCCAAACCGTATATCGCCCGCGGCGAGCCGTATCCTCTGCCCATCGGCTGGTCGGTGATATAGTGCCGTTCCAGATACCGGGCGTTGAAAAGCTGTTTCAGGCGTTTGGATAGGGCCTGCGGACCGAAACCGTACTCCGTCGGGCGGTTTTTCCCGTCTGAACCGACCGCATACGAAACACCAGCAATTTGGTCTTCCGACTTCAGCAAGTGCCATAGTAACTCGCTGCTTAAAAACCGATGGACATAGACCAGCCTGAGGATCGTAAAATCCCGGTCTCTCAAAACCAAATCAGGGAAAGCTTCTTTATTCGGGACGTATCGCGAGAGCCGTTTCGTTTGGGCGGGTTTGTTCATGCCATTGTATCCTCACTATTCAATCTTTTCTGTTCCCTTTCCCGGACGCCCCCTCGTCGGCGGCCGAACTCGTCCCATCAAACCGTGCGGCCTTCGGGACGCCGGTTTATGGCTGACGATTCGTGTCCGCCCGACTTCGCTCGCTTCGGTCTGCCCCTCCGCTGTCGTAAAAATGCGGGGCAGACCCGAGCTCGGAAACAACTCGTTGTTTCCGGCGAAGCCGAAGGCTCTCCGGGTTCCTGGTCTGCTTCGGAGTTAACTCACCAGCACAACCGTCGTCGTTAGCACAAGAAGCAGACTAGGCAGAGAGCCAAGGGAAGGGAGCGAAGTCGGGCGGAGAACGACATCACGTTCCCTTTATTTAACAACACGTTACGTGTTGTCGAAAGTAGAAATGAAAATAAATCATTTCTACTTTTAAGAAGCATAATTTTAGTGCTTCTTGCAAGGGAAAAGTGATGAGTGAACCAGACCGACGAGGGGGCGTCTTCTTACCGACTGCGGCTTGGGCAGTCGAATTTCAATCGAAGATTGAAATCATTCTTCCGGAGACTTATGAAGTCCGTCGCTTGCGACAGTAGTAGCATAAGTCTCCGGATTCTATATTCCGTCGGCATACGGAGCATCTATATTGCTTCGGATACCGACTTCGCCTGTGGCGAAACGGGCTTTGTTTGGCTTTCGGCATGGTTATCGTGCCAAAGGCCAATTCCGTAATGACCGGGGAGAACTGACATTCTGGCGAATGAAAGTCACTCCGACGGCTACGGCATCCAGCAGATTCAGGTAATACCGCAAAACCCATTTTTTGTTTGACTGAAGAAAGGGCTTCAGTTCATCGAACGATATCACAACCGTCTGGGCGACCCGGATTTTACTGGCATTTCCGTCGTTGCAGATCTCCTTACGGATCGTCCTGGGGTCATACTCGTAGACCAAAATCCCCTGTTTTTTGGCGATATGCTTCATTTTCGAGACTACCAGCGTCAAACGGAAATTCTGCCTGATTTGAGAAAATGTATTTCGTTCCAGAACGAAATAATCCGGTTTTTTCTCTCTAATCAGGCGGGCGACCACTTCTTCAAGGTGGGCCAGAATGATTTGTTCCGACCCTTGCCTGATGGTTTTGACCCCGTAATCGACAAGCTCGGTTCCTTCAAAGGCGGCGATTCCCATATGCTTGGTGCCCGGATCGACCGCCAGGATTTTGATTTTATTTTTCCGCATTTTTGTTCAGCAGGAAAAAGAATAAGGCCGACTTCGACTTCTTGATTTTGCCTACCGGTACCTTGTTGACCTTTTCAAAGGTTTTTCTAATGGTTGGCACATCGTGCTTTTGAAAAACGTGCCGGTATAAGTCGATGCGGGATTCCTCCTGAAAGGCTTTGGCAATTGCCATTGCCAGATCGTCCTTTGACGATTGCTTGTCTTCTTGGTCTTTCATGTTTGTTTTGGTTAGTGATTATTTATAAAGGCGTAATAATTCATTCCGAAAGCTCGCCGTGCTTTTTCTGTTGTATCTGATTGAAGTGATCCGAGAAAAGCAGTTCAACCGGACATTGCAGTGCAGCCGACAGTTTCAGGGCGTTAATCAGCGACGGAAGCTTTCGGCCGGTTTCCCAGCGATACAGGTCAGTCGTACATTTAAGGCCGAGCAATTTGATGACGTCCCGCTGCCGGAGATACCGTTTTTTACGGTATCTCCGAATTTGATTCGTTTTGATTTTTTTCAGATTGCGGGACATTGGGATTCTCTTTTTGTTTTTGTTTACTAATTCAACGTAAATCAACCTACGACTGTCATCAATAGGCTGAAGTACCACCAGAATGTGGAAAAGATAAGAGATAGAATAGATAAATGCCCACTAATAGGCGCTTCCATGAAGTGCATAAACTTGCAGCGCTAAAATATACAACTTCAAAAGGGACCCCGCCCTCATACTCCTCATTTTAATGAAAGCAGAATTTCCTGCAACATAAGCAAAAAAAGGCGTTAACAAGTGAACGTTAACGCCTGACAGAAAATACTTAAATTAAGTAAGCTATTGCTGCTTGCTCATTCAGATTGCCAACTTTGTCCTTTATCCGAACTGGAATAAATACCGGACGATGTTGCCACGTAAAGGGTGTTGTGGTTTGCGTTGGCCGCTATGGCCAATGCGATATTATCCTGCATACCTTGATTCGTCTTTTCCCACGATACGCCGTTATCGGTACTCATAAAAACGCCTTCTTTGCACGTTACAAAAGCGGTCGAACCACCTTCCGAGGATTGCAGAAATTCAATTCCCGTGAATGGAGCAAGAATGTCGTATTGCCAGCCGGACAGCTTTTCCCAAGTGTTGCCTCCGTCTGAACTACGGAACGGCCCAAACGGCGACCAGACGACGATGGCGTGAGTGAACGGGTCAATTCCCATGACTGTCACACCTTTCGGGCTACCCTTGATTTCCTTCCATTTCTCGCCGCTATTTTCGGATCGATAGATTTCGCTGCCGGTACCGGCAAATACGATTTCGGGATTGATCAGGTCGAAGCAAATCGTTTTTGGAACCGGACAATCGCTTTTTTTGAGATTCCACTTAGCACCTCCGTCCTCCGACAGAATTATCATGCCCGATGTTTTACCGCCTAATCCGGATGTTCCCTCGGCTCCTATCAGGATTCTGTTGGGGTCGGCAGGACTGATCGCAATGGTGTGAATGCGTTTCGGCTGATACGCAACGGCGAGATTAGCCGTTAAGGTGCCGGGAATAGTAAGCTTCGCCCATGTCTTGCCGCCGTCCGGGGTACGATGGATTGCCAATCCTTCTGAATTGAAAACAGCGTATAACGCATCGGATTGCCCGGGGTCACACGCGATAAGTTTGGGGGTAAAACCGCGCACTTCGCGATATTCCCAACCATTTTCTGACTTGGCGAACAATCCTCCGGGCGTTCCTGCCCAAACAGAAGGGTATCCATCGGAGGTTGTCGTCAGTGAAACGATCTCTTCGCGGATCGGATTCATCTTCGGGTCTCTGTAGACGGCGAAATGCCAGGCTTTTTCGATTTCTCCTTTTTTCGGCTCGTATACGAGGATGTAGTCCTTCGCCTGAAAGCCGTCTTTGGGCGAAAGCCGGTAGCACGACGCGGGCGCTCCGGCCACCGGCCCGATTCTCACTTCAACCGAATCGGTTTGGAAGAAAATGTCCTTTCCCTGCACCGCGCTTCCCATGTACTCGAGAAGTCTGAATTTCTGAGTATCGTACTTCTGGTCGTATATAATGACTGAACCACCGCCTTCAACCGAAACCTTCACCGGATTCCAGTCAGTCCTCGACTGAACGATGCCGGGCTGGCTCTTGAGCCACACGGTTTCTATAGGCGCGTCAAATTCGGTCAATTCTCCCTTTCCTGAAAAGAATATGCCGAAGTATTCCGGGACTTTGTCCTGCGCGGAAGAAACCGAGGGGAATATTGCGGATGCAATAATTGCAAGGCAAAAAGCCACAAGAATCGGGGCTTTGAATTGTCCAAATGTTTTTTTGCCGATGACACGAATAGTTTTCACTACACTTCTCCTTTCTTGGTACTGGTAATTTTTAAGGTGAGAGCTTTTTGATTGTCCGATCATAATTCCTGCGAACGTCTTCTAAACTTTCGGAACCGTATAAATCCCAGGTCGTCTTGATAGAATTATGACCGAGGATTTTTGACAATGATTCGATGCTGCCATTCCTGTCTTTCCACAGCCGAGCGAAAGTATGTCGAAACAGGTGGCAAGTGATGTTTTTATATTTCGGATTGGGATTTCTCACTCCCGCTTTCATTCCGATATTGGCAACTATGCGATTCAGCTGTCGGCAACTCAAGGCATATTCGCCGCGCCCCTTGAAAACCGCACCGGTAGTTTGTCGTCGAGTCAAAAATTTCAAATTGGCCAGCACAAACTCCGGCACCGGAACCAGCCTTTGCTTATGTCCCTTGCCGTTTCGGATTATTAGTAACCTCTCATCCCAGTAAACATCTTCAACCTTCAAGGAAACTGCTTCTGCCCGCCTTATCCCCGTAAACGCCAGGATTTGAATTAAGATTGTATCTCGTTTATGCTGGCAAGCGTTTATGATTTTGTTTACCTGTTTCAAAGTCAAATGATACTCGGCATTCGATCCGTTTCGTTTCTTCAGAGCAATCCTCTTTTTGCCATTTTGTTTTGCGAATAAGGCTTTTGTAAAATTAAAAGAACGTTGGAGAATCCCAACGCGGCTTTTAATACGTCCTATTGTTCCAGAAACAGGACATTTGCCTGTCAGCGGAGAATTGATAAGGGTTGCCAATTATTACTTAAGCAAAGGGATAGCGCGATAGATAGTAATCACACAATTCAAGATTTGCCGCGATACCGGCAAAATGATATAATGGCAATGCACCCGTAATTGCTTGACAGAAAGGAGGTTGCGATGGATTAGGAAGGTCTCATTACTGGAAAAGTAGGACATTTAGAGCGCCCTGTCAAGCGATATCTGGAACCGGAATTATCCACAAGCCGGTGGGAGTTGCCGCAAAGTTTATCTCTCTATTGCGATTTGCGAGTAATGGGTATAATCCCGATCATGCCTATTACTCAAAAAGAAATACAAAAACTAAAACGGATATATCTCAGGAAATATAATAAACGAATCTCCGACCGCGAAGCCGTAGACATTCTCACCCGGCTCGTAAATCTCTTGATTATTCTCTATGACAAATAATAAGCTGGCGATCTACGCCAGAAAATCTACTGAGTCAGAAGACCGTCAAGTCCTATCCATAGAATCTCAGATTAAGGAATTGACCGACTATGCCAAGAACATGAAGTGGCAGGTCGTTGCCACATACTGCGAGAGCAAATCAGCAAAAGCTCCGGGAAGAGAAATTTTCAACAAAGTCTACGAGTCAATTCAGGCAAATGAGATAAACGAGCTACTGTGTTGGAAACTTGACCGATTAGCAAGAAATCCTGTCGACGGCGGTGCTTTGATTTGGGCAATGGAAGAGCATAAGCTAAAGCACATCCATACCCCTCAGCGTTCATTTTTCAATTCGGGCAACGATAAATTTTGGCTTCAGCTCGAATTCGGCATGGCAAAAAAGTACGTCGATGATCTGAGTGATAATGTCAAGCGCGGGTTAAAAACGAAAGTCGAAAAAGGATGGTATCCCTCCAAAGCCCCTCTGGGATACCTAAACGATAAAGAGAATAAAACCATCAAACCGGACCCGGAACGTTTTAGAATAGTCCGCGCCCTGTGGGATTTAATGCTCACCGGCAATTATACTCCGCCGCAAATACTGAGAATTGCCAATGATAAGTACGGATTACGCACGAAGCTATACAAATCGGGTGGCGGCAATCCGGTGGCTTACTCGTACATCTACGAAATCTTCAATAATCCATTCTACTACGGATCGTTCAATTACTGGGGACAAACATATAAGGGCAATCACAAACCAATGATCACCAGAGAGGAATTCGATAAAGTACGAGATTTACTGAACTGTGACTTCACCACTCGCCCCAAGTCCTATGAATTTGCCTACACCGGACTCATCAGGTGCGGCGTGTGCGGCGCTTCCGTAACGGCGGAGCATAAAACCAACCGCCGCTACGGGTACAAGTATATTTATTATCATTGCACAAGAAGAAAACATAGATGCACCCAAAAGTATATTCAGGAACCGGATTTGGCCGACCAGATCGCTTCCTTCATAGAAACCCTCTCGATTGACAAAGATATTCTGAATATTGCCATTAGTGTCATCGACCGGCAAAAAGACACGATAATTTTCAAGAACCGGGCAATAGTTGCCTCTCTGCAAAAGCGAATCACCGAAACTGAACGAGACCTCGCCGAATTGCTCACAATCAAGCTTAGAAAACTCCTGTCGGATGGGGATTTTATAATAAAGAAGGCTGAACTGGAAAAGCAGATAATTCACCTACAGGATCAACTGGCAAAAATGACGGAGAATCCAAATTATGCATCTGAAGAGAGTATTAAGACATTTCAATTGGCATCTACTATGAAAAACAAGTTTCAAAATGGCTCGATTTGGCGGCGACGGGCGATTATCAAGCAAGTCGGTTCGAACCTTATATTAACCGATAAAAAACTGCTAATTACAGCCAAAGAACCTTTCAATCATTTTGAGAATTTTCAGTTAGCCTCAAGCGAAAAATATCGGCGGTTCGAACCACGGAATATTGCCCTATATAACACACAAACCGCCACTGAAAGTGACGGCTTCTTTCCAATCCTGGCCTTAGTGGACAATGTTCGAACTTATTTTAGCAGATCAGTCAGTTTTCCACAAAATAGGGGGACTTCCGACTAGGTTTGTCTCGATAGCTCGAATAGTTCATTCAAATCACTTTGTGATTTTGCCAGTATTTCACTAAAGCAATCGATACAATACCGTTTTGAGTTCGAAAATCCATGTCCAATCTGAGGGATTTCAATACAAGTGGAACCCTTTTCAATTGCAGCCTTACAACGTTTGCACGTCGATTTCCCTTTGGCTATGACAGATTTAGGTCTTCCATTAGTCCCACCGATTAGGGAAGGGACCGGCCCCCTAGGTTTGTTGGTCTTCATAATCGCTTTTTGCCTTATGCACTCTTCTGACAAGAGTCTGTAGAATATCATCTAAGACCTTGTTATCGAGTATCGATTTGAAATCCTCAGAACTACATTGAGATCGTTCTTTCCCCAATCGTTTATTAATCTCATGGTTTACCATCATCACGGCAGAAACGAAATTATTCTGAGAACGAGGTTTTAAGGAAGTGTATTTGTAAGGAATCTCTGTTCCCGTCATTTCAAGCTTCAAATTGTTCAAAAGGATTTTTGCAAGCCTTTTCCCCTGATCATAGACACGAGCCTTTAACTCTTCCCACTCTTTCTGTGGCAGTACTGGGAACGGCTCGGCAGGAGTGCGACGGGTAATCTTTTTACCTTTGGCCTGCTTTATAATTTCCTCTGCCCTTTCAGGGTCTAAACCATATGCGCGAAGTCTTTCCCTTAGGTCTTCAATGATGTACTTCTCATCTAAATCAGCAAAGTCCTCTTCCCATAATGAATCAACAATTTCTCCGTTAATGACAACATCACTTTCATCTGCGGAAAGTCTGGTGAGACCATCTCTCACTTCTGTCGGGACATCAGGCTCTGCACCTCCAATAACCTTTTCCCAAAAAGCTTGATCATCATTTTCAAATTGCTTGAATTCCTTGAGACGCTGGTCTATATTCATTCCAAGATGAGTAATAATATGGCCCATGTTGTCAGGATGAGACGGAGAATTTTGAACTACGACTCTCATTATCCTACCAACAAATTGAATATAAGGAGCAAGACTACGAAATGGGCGGAAGATAGCCGCTACGCTAAGCTTAGGATGGTCAAAACCCTCACCCAACATTTGCACCTGGATAATACAATCCAAAATGCCATTATAGAGATTTCTAAGAATTTCTTCTTTTTCATCATCAGTAAGCTTGCTATGTATAATTTCTGCATTGTATCCACGCTCTTTGTACAACGCGCGAATTTCTTTACCGTGGTTTATGGAGCATGCCACAGCAATGAGTTGGTGCTTTGTTCCGGTCTGTCGTAATTCCTCTAACTTACTTAGGCTATTATCAACAATATGTTGGTTGCAGGGTTTAGCAAGGGCGACATTTCTGCTAAACCAATCTTCTTCTTTCAACTCCATAACCTCTTCTAATGTATACTTCTTCCCTTGCCCATCGGCAAAAGAAATTTCGATCTCTTCAGGGGCTATATAGCTTGCTTTAAGACGTTTGATATAACCTTTCAGGGTAGCACTCTTAAATGAATAGCGATATACCAACGTACCGTCTATTTCCTGACGATCACTTCGAAAAGGAGTCGCCGTGAGGTGGATCACTTTTGCATCGGGAAATCGTTGGATGACCTGCTTCCAGCTTGAAGCGGCACTATGATGCGCTTCGTCAATGATTATCATATCAAAAAAGCGGTCAGGAAATTGCTTCAACCACTTGTCAACATTGGTTGCCAACTGCTGAATATTGGTTATGACTATATGGGCTTTTTCGGCAACTGATATATTGCCTGAGTCGAGTGTGCAAACCAGAGGCCCATAGGACATTTGAGCGTCGGAAAGAACTTTTACTTTTCGCCAGAAGCACTTCTGTCTGTTTGAAATATCCATTGCCTCATAGAGTGTTTTCTTAATTGTAAGATTGGGGGCGATGACAAGCACTCTGCCTCCTGCTATACCTAGTGGCAAAATCGAAGCTAATCCCGATTTCCCACAACCGACTGGAATTTGAATGATTGCTTTGTTGTTACCAGATTTTATGAACTCATAGGCGCGAATGTAACCATCGCGTTGGGGTTCGCGAAGATAAGTGCTTGAATCAATATTTACGTCGAGAGTGGTAAAAAAGGACTCTATTGGTTGGTTTGATCTAAGCCAATCATCCAATTGCCTTTTCTCAAAGGTCCATTTTTTCCCTATCTTGCTGGCGGGAATTCGTCCTTCCCTCGCCAGTCCATAAATTACTGTCTTACCCAAATTCAAATACTCTGCGGCTTCATCGAGTGACAACCACTCTCTTTCTATGCTTTTCATCGCTTTTTTCTCCTTCATGATAACAAATGATAGCAATTGACAGTAAATATGTCAAGTTATTCTTTGAATTTTTTAGGGTGGGAGATTTCCGCGAGCACAAAAAAACGGAGAGGGGGGTTAACCCTCTCCGCCGTTACCGGTCTCGATCTCCTCGACGACGACTTCGTCGTTGCGGCCGCCTCTGTCATCCGTGGATTTTCCGCCCAGCATGATCAGGTTGTCGGCGACGATCTCGGTTTTGGCTTTCCGAGAACCGTCTTTCGCGGTCCAGGCGTTCGTCCGCAGGCGGCCCGAAACGTAGAGCCGGTCGCCCTTTTTCAGGTACTTCTCGGCGATTTTCGCCAAGCGGCCGAACATGACGACGGCATGGTATTCCGCCTGCTGGCCCGCCTTACCCGATGCGTCCGTGGCGCTCCGGTTGGTCGCCATGTTCAGCGACGCGCAGGCGTAGCCCTTTTCGGCATTCCTGATTGCCGGATCAGCCGTGAGGCGACCGATTAGCTCGACTTTGTTGAGGTCATTCATACGAATGATCCCTTTCACCAGCGATTAGTTGTTTAAAAGCGGCTTACGCTGGCTTGCCACTCCGCTACCCTCGTCGGGCATAGAGGGCTGGAGTAGCACGGAAAGTCCGAGGTCACTAAATTTCGGCGGAGCCGGGGTAACCGACTTTCAAGCCAAGCCGACCGCGGCTGTGGGCAGGTGCAAGCTGTCCATCAGCCCGGTCGTGCGCCGTTCGTCAAGGTGGAGACTCGCTACTACCTTGGACGGATACTGTAAGACTCTATGATACCCTGAATCGCAGCATGGCAAGGCAGTGTTTCTGGGTTGTGCGAAGCGGAAATGGGTGGGAATCTCTTCAAATATAACCTGCAAGTTAAACTAAACCTCACTTTCAGTTCATATCTCGAATGTCTCCAATTCATTAAGCAAAAAACCCGACCGAAATTGAAAACCCCGCCATAGGCGGGGTAAAGCATAACGAGATTTTGCAATCTCCTAAGTCAATCCGGCAAGGATTCTGCCGGAGACATCCTTGATGCGCTGGATTGAGATGATCAGCATTTCTTTGTCGCCTTTGTAGAGCTGGATATAATCGCTGAAGGCGGTATTAGTATCCAAGCCGATAGACTGGCAGACTACATAGGCGACAGCTTCAGCTTCTGTCTCTTTCTGCGTCTTGGAGAGCTTCTCGCCGGAGTGATGCAGAAACTCATGCGCCAGTTCGTGGACTTTCACACCGAAATCTTGAGCCGGGGACAAACCGGAACGGATAACGATTTTGCCTCCCGTCGAACAGCCGTCCGCATGCAAGGTGTCCGAATACTCAAGAGTAATACCATTAGCGGAAACAAAATTACCGAGGATTTCCAGATAATGGGAGGGATCACCTTGCACTCGAGCGAATTCAGGCAGTTCGTCTCCGTCGGTTTGGCTTACGTCAAAAACGTAAACGGCCTTGAAACCGTTAACTTCAGTGACATTGGTTCTATCATCATCATTTTCATCAGTCTCTTTTTTGAAAACCAATGGAGCGATGATAACGATGCCGTTTTCGCCCTTTTTGACGAACCGGCCAAGCTTTTTCCAGGTGTGAAAGCCGGCGACATGAGTTGCATCCGGCTTCTGAAGAGCTATGAGCAGGATATTACCGAAGCTGTAGCGATGGAATCTGCTCATAGTCTGAAGATAGCGTTTCAGTTCATCACTCTGACCACGTTCAAGAGACTCGGTCAATAAACTGAGAGCGTTCTCAATCATTTCTTTTGCTTTGTTGTTCTTCATAATGTTTCTCCTTCGTTAAACGGGTTTTTGGTTCCTTCACCCACCGGCAAGAGGAACCCAAAAATCCGTCGAAGGAGAAAACCCCCAACGGGAACAACTAAGCAAATATGAAATTACGCTCGATTATTGAACGAGATGGGGACAGTAATTAAAGGCGGACTTATATGTTTTCAGTAGCGCCTCCGCTACCATTGGTTGTACATCTTGGAAAGTCCATTGAAAAGGTCTCAGGGTCGCAAAGGATGGTCGAATCTTTTTCTACAAATCCCTTTGTTTAGCATGGTTTACATTGACAATTGTGACAAATTTGGCGGAATGGTGATAGACAGGAGTCAGACAATCGTCGCACCCGATATGGGTCTCCAATGCTGAGTGATTATAATCGGGTCATTAGCAGCGGATGATTCTATTGCTCACTCGCAGTTTGAGTTACGTTTCGCAAACGCTCGATCTGTTTGGCGCGGGATTTACCCAGGATCTCTCGCAGTTGCTCGCCAGCCAATCCCTGGAACTGAGATTCGTTTAACACGCCGGATGCACGCAATTGCAGATACTCTCCACGCTCAAGTGGAAACGGTATATTGAGGAGCGGGAGAGCCTCAGAGGGCAGTCCCACCTCTAGCCTTCGTAAGATGTCATCTAAGGACTCTGTGTGAGGGTTCATGTTCACGACTAGAAGCTGTGCTATTTGGCTCGCGGACCTTAGATAAAAGCGAGTGGTATCGGCAATTCCTCTTATGTCCCCGTACCCGACTTTGCCTTGGAATGGCGTCACGGTATACCGTTTTTCAATTTTCTCGACAGGGACGCCCGTGATCCAGTCATGCATAATTGCGGCTCTTTTACATCGGGCATAATATGCGAACATATCAGGCGCGTAGTTTTGAAGTGTCATAATAACGGCCGCACCAAAACGTTGTGATGCCTCCGATGGTCTGACAGATTCTTTAGTCCCCTTCCTGAACATTGGCGTGTAACTACTGTCGGATTCCGGCAGCGCTTGAACAATCGCTACTAGGGCGCTTGGCGTCGCTGTCCCCGCTGGCAGCTTCTTAATAAGCTCAACGAGCCGCATGGCTGAGACAAAAGATAGGGCTGACTGCCCGCACGCCCTTCCGAGCAGAGACAATTGCACTCTTTCGTTCTCTTCCTCCAATAGTCCAAGTTCGAGCATCCTCTTCAACAGGTTACCAAGGGCCTGTTCTATTATGGCGCGCCAGTTTGAATTGGCCTTATTCGCGCAGTATCCACCGTACGTGTTTAAGAGCAGGTGAACAACTTCAGACTTTGGCACACTTGGCACCTGCGCCAGCAAGCGCACGATCCAAGTATCCAGTTGTTTTGGGTTAAAGGTGGATTGAATGCGTTCAAGAGAGCCCCTTACGTATGTACCGAAAAGCTGACTTGCTTCATTGTCATTCGCAGCAATTAGTATTGCCTTGCCCTGTTCATTGAAACCCACGCGGCCGGCACGGCCGGCCATGTTCTTGTACTCGGCCACGGTGAATTTGCGTCCATCCTCGCCGACAAACTCGGACTCCGCTAAAATGACAGTTGAGGCTGGAGTATTAATACCGGCTGCCACAGTCGTTGTCGCTGCAAGTACGCGAACATTGCTCGCAGGGTCTCGAAAAGCCTGTTCGACAACCACCTTTTCTTCCTTCTTCAGGTTTGAATTGTGGAACGCCGTTCCGCCTGCCAAACACTGACGCAAAACCGTCGATGTTGAAGAAAGATCGTATTCTGGCAATAAATCCAATGCTTCATGTGCCGACGGCAGTTGTAGATCCTTCGCTAGGTAAGCGGCAGCACCTTCTGCCTTCCCTCGCTGATTGCGAAACACAAGGATCTTTTCACCCTCAGATAACAGCTTCTTGGCTAACGGGACGATGACGTCTTGCGCGCTCGGCTTATCTCTTCTCTGCACGATGGTATGTGGATCCAGCAACTGCTCATGCCGCTCTTTACCCGCTTCGTCGAGATAACGGTAAAGGCCTGATCGGTTAAGAACCCCTTCGGTCAGGGGCACTGGGCGGTCATAAGATATGAGCGGCGTAGCATTCAGCCACTGGTCCAGATTATTTACGTCCCCGATGACGGCAGACAGGCAAATCACCTGCGGCGCAATGTCCTGAGCTCTTGCGGTAAGGAGGTAGGTAAAGATAAGCTCGACTGTGATTCCCCTGCCTGGATCAGTAATGAACTGAGCCTCATCGACGACAACTAGCCCAACCTGTGTTAAAATTGATGGGTTTGTCACCATCAAATTCAAATACATCTCATAAGTCAAGAGTGCCAGTTCGTATTTACCCTGAACGAGCAACGTGGTTTGGTCGGCGTAGTCACCAGTGCAGCGTACAATTCTCCAGCCGAGTGTCTGGCCGTACAGCCGTTCAAACTGGTCATACTTCTCACTGGCGAGCGCCTTGTATGGAAGTAGGAACACGGCTCGCCTGCCATCCGCCAGAGCCTTGCAGGCTGCCAACTCTCCGATGAATGTCTTGCCCGCGCTCGTAGGCGCTACGACGACCGCGGAAGCTCCGTCCAGCACTCTCGTTTCGTTGACGGCCCGTACTTGAAGGGTATTCAACCCGTCTTTAAAGTATTTCTGCCATTCGGCAATTACAGGTGCGGGGATCCCAAATGCTCCCAAGCTCTCCAGTTTTGTATCAACCAAAGCGCTCCCATACTCGGGGAACGCTTCACGGAACTTCGCTCCCGGCTTCAGTGCTGGCAGTGTAATCCCTCCTTCAACCAGGCCATACAGAACAGGTGTCTGGGTTTTCCCCAGGCGAGCGGCTTCGACCCGCACTCGCTGCATGATGTCATCCAAGGATGTCGGCAGGCTTATTCCGCCTTCGGATTCCCGGAGGCAGTCAAGAATCGCTTTGGTGAGAAGGCCGTGCCTATGGCCCGGGTGTTCCCAAGCTGGTTCGTCGAAACTGGATGCGGACAGGAACAGTCGTCCCCTCCCAGCAACTTCGCTCAGCACATTGGCGTGGCTTCTGGGGATTGGTGATGCTTCAAAGACGCGGGCAGGTGCAGTTCCACTGAAACAACAGTCCAGAATGCAAAGAACGACTCTCGCCGATGATTCTCGGAATAAATCAGCAAGATACTGAACACTGATGGAGGTGTCGGTGAGCTTTTCCGGATCGGTATCGTGGCAGACGATGCTGCCTTCGTGGGTTCCATGTCCGGAAAACGTCACAATGACCACGTCGTCGCATTGGGCACCAGTCAACGTCGATTTGAGAAGAGATGACACTTCGCTGTATGTAGCCTTCCCGTCGGATAACAACGTGAATATCTGCGCCGGGATAGTGTCCGAAAAGAGTGCCCATAGCGCCTTAGCATCGCGGCTAGCTCCGGACAAATCCCGAATAGCGTTCGATACATAACGATCTATACCAATGAAAGCTCCGCGAATGGTCATATACTATTCCTATATCACCTACGCCGCCCAGTCCCCGGCAAACAACTCGGCCTGCTTTAGGATGTTCTCAGTCGCCAGAAGTTGCTGGTCGGGCGGGTAGCCGAATTTACGCAGTGTTCTTTTGACAATCGTCCGAAGTTTCGCCTGAACGCTTTCCTTTATAGTCCAGTCAATCGAGGCGTTGCTTCGTACCTTCTCAACAAGTATACGAGCCAGTTCCCGGAGCGTCTCGTCGCCCAAGACATCTCGCGCACTCTGGTTGTTAGCCAGCGCGTCATAAAAAGCGATCTCATCTTCCGATAGATTCAGTCCTTTGCCGCGCTCGTCTTCCGCCTTGATGTGTTTCGCGAGTTCAATCAGTTCTTCAATCACTTGAGCGGCGGACAAGAGGTTGTTTTGATACTTCCTGATAGCGTTTTCCAGCATCTCAGACAGCTTCTTTCCCTGAAGCACATTCCGCTTGGAGCGAATGCGAATCTCGTCGGAGAGAATCTTCTTGAGAAGTTCAAAGGCGAGATTTCGGCGCTTCATGCCCTTGATTTCTTCAAGGAACTCGTCCGACAGAATCGCTATATCCGGTCGCTTGATACCGGCTGCGTCGAATATGTCAATCACACCCTCGGACACTACCGCCCGGTCAACTATCTGCCGAATTGCAGATTCTATCTCGTCATCACTTTTGCCGCGTCCGGTCGGCTCGAACTTGGTCAGGCGCGCCTTTACCGTTTGAAAGAAGCCGACGTCGTCCTTGATCACCATTGCCTTTTCATGTGGGACGGATAGAGCAAATGCCTTGGACAGCAGCAGTACCTGCCGGATAAACCTATCCTTGCCGTCCGGCAATCCGAGAATATGTTCCTGTGCCTCAAGGATAATCGTCATTCTTTGCTTAGTATCCGCCGAATGATATCGCTTGTAGTCGAACCCATTGAACATCTGGCAGACGATCTCGTACTTTTCGAGCATCGTCGCGATAGCTTCGTCGATATCCAGTGTCGGCGCACCCTGGCCGCCGCTTTCGGTATAGGTGGCAATCGCTTCTTTGAGCTCGGAGGCGATGCCGATATAATCGACGATCAGACCGCCCGGTTTGTCTTTGAATACGCGGTTTACCCGCGCGATGGCCTGCATCAGATTGTGACCGCGCATTGGCTTGTCAACATACATCGTGTGCAGACACGGCACGTCGAATCCGGTCAGCCACATATCCCGCACGATAACCAATTTCAGTCCGTCAGCGGTGTCTTTGAATCGTTCCGATATCGCCTTGCGGTCTTCTTTGGTGGTATGGTGTGGCTGCCAACTGGCCGGATCGCTGGAGTCGGAAGTCATGATGACCTTCACAGCGCCTTGGCGCTTATCCTTACTATGCCAATCCGGATGCAATGCCACAATCTCGTCGTATAAAGCAACGGCGATTCTCCGGCTCATGGCAACGATCATTGCCTTGCCCTCGAACACCTGCTGGCGATCTTCGAAGTGCTTGATGATGTCTTTCGCGACCGTCTTCAACCGGTCGGGGTGTCCTACAATGGCTTCAAGCTGTGTCCACTTGGCTTTGGCCTTTTCTTTTGCGGTCGATTCTTCATTTTCTGTTATGGCCTCGACCTCGGCGTCCAGCTTCTCTTTCTCTTCGGGCTTCAGGTGGACTTTGGCCAGGCGCGATTCATAGTAAATCCTTACCGTCGCACCGTCCCTGACCGCTTGAGCGATATCGTACACGTCCACGTACTCGCCGAATACGGCCGGGGTGGACTTGTCTTCCTTTTCAATTGGAGTGCCGGTGAAACCGATGAAGGTTGCTTTCGGCAAGGCGTCTCGCAGATACTTTGCAAAGCCGTACGTCGTGTAGGCGTCATCACCGCGAATGACCGTTTTTGCTCCGAACCCGTACTGGCTCCGATGGGCTTCATCGGCAATGACCACGATATTCTTGCGGTCGGATAAGAGGTCGAACGTTTCGGAGTTGTCCTCGGGCGAGAACTTCTGGATAGTCGTGAAGACGATGCCGCCGCCCGCTACCTTCAGCAGCTTCTTCAAGTGTTCCCGATTCTCCGCCTGCACCGGGTCCTGCCGGAGTAGTTGCTTGCATCCGGCGAACGTGTCGAACAACTGGTCGTCGAGGTCGTTGCGGTCGGTGATAACCACCACCGTTGGGTTGTCCAATTCCAAGACCACGAGGCCGGAGTAGAAGACCATCGACAGCGACTTACCGCTGCCTTGCGTGTGCCAGACAACGCCGCCCTTGCGACTTCCAGAGTCACTGGCTGCCGCTTTGGTCGATGTGACCGCCTTCTTAACGGCAAAGTACTGGTGATAAGCCGCGATCTTCTTTGCGGTTTCGATTACGGTCAGCCCGGTCTTGGGATCCTCGCGCTTGGTCTTTTCGAAGACCGTGAACTGCTTGATAAGGTCGAAAAGTATGTCCGGGCGCAGCATTCCCTTGATGATTGTCTCCAGTTGCGGGACTGTCTTCGCGTCTTCCTGGCTGCCGTCGGATGTCTTCCATGTCATGAAGCGCGACCAGTCCGCGGTCAATGAACCGGCCTTAGCGTCCAGCCCGTCCGAGGCCACCAATACGCCGTTGTAATGGAACAGATTGCCGATGGCGTCCTTGTAGTTTTGGAGTTGCCGGAAGGCCTTCTTGACGGTAGCGTTTTCGTCGGCGGGGTTCTTCAGTTCGATCACTACTAACGGCAGGCCGTTTATCATCAGGACCACGTCCGGTCTTTTGTGTGCCGTGCCTTGCAGAACAGTAAATTGGTTGCTGACGATCAGGTCATTGTTCCCCGGATTGGCGAAATCCACCAGCCAGACCTTGTCGCCCTTGACGCCGTGATCGCTCAAATACTCCACGTCAACGCCGTTCGTGAGTATAGCGTGGAACGCTTCGTTGTTCTCGACGAGGTTCTGGGTGGGCAGATTGGCCACCATCTTCAGGGCCTGCTCACGCGCTTCAGCAGGGACAGACGGATTGAGCCGGTCAATGGCCGCTTTCAATCTCTGGCGCAAGATGACGACCGAAAGATCGCCGCGTTCGACTTCCCATTCTTCAGGAGACAGGTAGGAATACCCCTCCTCTTCAAGGAGTTCGATTGCGAGTTGTTCGACCGCGTCTTCTGTTATCTTACTTTGTTCCATTGTCGTTTTTCTTGGCTTTAGAAACTTTCACGAGAGACACATTGTAGCCATACGTTCTCAGGCGGCGCACCGCATTCCGTAAACTGACCTTGCTGAAGAATGGTATGTCCAGTGCCTTATCGGAGCCGCTGATGATCGCAAACACTATCTCGTATTCTTCTGATTTCGGCTTCGCGGTTGTATCGGGGAGTTTATGTGTTTTGGCCAGTAGCTTATTCACTTTATCCCGAAACTCTTTATCCGCCAAGTACAACTCGCCCGACACGACCCCCTGTGCGAATAGGTGGCTGAGCACGGACGAACCGCCGTACTGCTTTACATGAATAATCTTCTTATCTGCTGTTAGGAGATCGCAGAATTCGATCTTGCTGTAGCCGCCGCCATGAGTGATAATCTTCCTATCCATGCAACACAGGGCAGCATCTGCCTTCGCCGTCTTCGTATTGTAATCGTTCTCGTCCTTGTGGCTGTAGCCCGGCAAGTTGACCGACGAGCCGGAGTCACGGAATGCTCGATAGGACTTATTGGTCTGCTCGGCAAATTCCTTTTCGATCTCATACCACTTCCCGTTACTCAAGAGGTACGTCTTCTTCTTCGCGTCGTCGGCAATCTCACAATACAGGCACTCATACGCCTTCCAATGGTGAATCTCTTGTTCAGAACTCACACTGATACATCGTATATCGCGCCCCTTCAGTACGCCGACAGCGAGTTTGTCGCGTAAGTCATTGCTCAACGACGATAGGAATTCCGGCAAGCGGATGTCGTCAACCGGTTCCTCTTTTTGTTTGCCGGTATACTTGAATCCTGCAACATCCTCCCAATCGAGAATGTCCGGTACTGCCATCCATGTTTTATCCAGATTTCCGGTCTTGATATTATCAATCAGTTTCGCGTCCAATTCCTCAATAAGCTTAGGGTTTTTGACATCCGATATCTGATCGATCCAGGCGAACTCCTTTCTGTAATCATCGCTGGTGTATCGCTCGTAGCACTTCTTCAGAAACTCCACGATACTAGACACATCAACCTTGGTCGATACACTGAGAGCATCCTTTCCGGTTACCGTTCGCCCAAACTCTTGCCGCTTGGTCGCTCCCGTGACAGCACTGATAAGGTCCTGTTCAATGTCAATACCGAAGTCAGCTACGATACCGGCTCTGCTCAATTGCTCGCTGGTATCCTTGGGCACCGATGACATGTTCTTCTTGTCGATCTTCCTGAGTCCGTCAGATTCGATGACATTGAGCGTCGTCTTTAGGCCGAAACGCTCCTCACAGGTACCTGGAGCCAGCATACTCCAACCGTACCCAAAGGGAACCGCAAAGATGCGTTTTTTGCTCTTAGCAACGCTCACTTCGATCAAGAGTATAGCTTTGGCGCTGGCGCTGAAGATCTTCATATCCTTCAGTTGGCCGTGGAAGAACTTGCCGACCCAGGAGGGCTCGAACGACGCCGAATCCCCATAATACAAGGTGCCCACATTCGGGATGTCTTTCGACTTTAGAGAAGTGTGGTCCTTGAGAATCTCATCATGGCCGGTGAATTCCTGCTTTATCAAATAGATCGATACATGGTTTGTAGATGCCTTCATATTCTACCCCCTCTTACGTTCGTTTACTCATATCTGCGATTGCCGCTCTCAGAACTTGCCAACAAATTCTGGCAGTATGCTCATCAGGATCGAATCGTGACACCATTTGCTGGTACGGATGAATGTAATTTCTGAAGTCACGTAGTGAATGACTGAATTTCTTGACATCCAAACCCAACAGACCGATTTCGCAAGCTGCATCAATAAAATCCTTGAGCGACCACTCGTGGAGTTGAAGTACCTTTCCTTGCTTATCCTTTGGACTGGCAGCGGCTTGGTTGAATGACCTTGGATTCTTCGATGCCACACTCAGCAATAGACCTTCCAAAGTGCTGCCGGCAAGAAATATGACTGCCAGCGATGCCTTGGCATTCATACATTTCTTGATCTCGTCAAGTCGCTGTTCGAGTATGCTGGTTATGACGCTATCCAGCTTCAGGGCTTTGATCGATAGGTCATCAAACTCCCTTTTCAGAAATTGGTCTTCCGTTATCGGCTGCTGAACTGGCTTACCGAGTAACCGGCACGCAACGCTCTCGCATTCGGCAGCGAGTCGCTTTTGCGCATCGGTCACATGATTGCCATCCAATAGTGATTGTGTGTTCCAGTATTCAATCAGATCTGACAGCAGCTTCCCGGTTTGCCGATCTGGCTCTCTGTCCCATAACGCACGTAACCTATTTGCCTTTGATCCGCTTTCATAGGCGTATTTGTCATCGTATATGTTGACCCCGATACTACCCTTAACGAATTCGGCAAATGATCGATTGGAGAAGTTAAGCACATAGCCGCCGCTCATTCCCAGGAGCTTCTCGAACTTCATCTTGTCAATGTTCGACATACTGCTCATAGGAATTCCCTTAATCTCAATTTCCCGCTCATCAGCTTCGGTAACAGAGTATCGCGAAGCTCTATCAGCGTTCTTGATTGATATACATTTGCGCGGAGTTTCGCGAACGTCGATTCCAGTATACTCCCTGCACGCTCGATTGTCGGTTGATCTGGGACTACAAGCTGTATTCCCCTTAAGGACTCGGAATTCACTGCGGTCGCTATAGAAGACGTGCTGCCAAGCGAGGAGTAGTCGAACGACTTGAGGAACAGGTACAGGTACTCGGGCGTTATCAACCCGCCATTGCGTAATTGGAATTGTGCAATCGCCTCATTTGACAGCATCTCGGACGTCGTGATGGCAACACGCCCCACAGTCAGCTTGAAACTGAGGACCACAGTACCGGCTGGTATAACGGGAATATTGAACCGCGAGACAGCATTTCTCGTAAGGAACTCTGCCGTGTTGTCTATGAATACCTGACACTCGCCCAGGTCCCTGACTGACATCCACCTGACATCTACCGGAGCAGTCGAAAACCACTCGTGCTCTTTCCGTGGCGGCGTGCGACCTATCAACACTTTCGACTCATCGCCAAGTTCCCCCACTCGCCACCCCTCCGGTATCGGGCCGAGGTCGGAGTCGACCATCTTGCCGCCGCTGGCCTTGTAGGGCTTGCCGTTTTTGTCAGGGAAGTTGAACTCGACGAACCACTCCTTGAAAATGGCCTGAGCGATCTGCTCAAGGGTTTCGTTCTGCCTACGGAGCAACTCGATCTTGTCATCCAGCGACGACAGCACCGCCGCAATCGCCTTCTGCTCAGGAAGCGGAGGTAAGAGAAGTATCAGATCTTCGATCATTTGTTTTGTTAGAGCGTTTCTCGTTGCACCTGACGACGCCAAACTCAACAAGTATTGTTGCATACTCGGCCGAACCAGTACATACCGCAAATAGCGCGGACTAAGGAAATCTTCCACAGGTCGTATGATCGCAACATGCTGATTAACCCGCGCTGGCAGGATACTCGAATCCACCTGACAGGTCCTCGCGACAGAGTCGCCGGTTATGTTCAACAAAACATCGTGATGCTCTACTGTAACACCAGCAAGCTGTCTCGCATGGGTTTCGCCGATATGTGCCAAACCGTTTTTCTTGAAGCCCATGTTATGCACATTCTGACTCCGAATCAGTGATATGCCTTCGCCTATGTAGACGTCAGACCCACCACGAGGCGTTGCGCCGCTGCCGATCTTGCCGCACACCGTGCCCAACCTGATTTCTTGCCAGTTTTGAGGTCGCTTGCTCATTTATTCACTCTAAATAAGATTCTTAACTATGAGAAATCCAAATAACCCGATTAGTCCGATACCCGCCAATAACAGAATCACGGTTACCGGATTGTGTTTGATCACCCGCCAAGTCATAAAGGCGGCGGGGCCCGTATATGCGTTTGGTGGTTTGATCGCGGAGTATTCCTTTTCTGCTATCCAATAAGCAATCCCCACGAAGACCATGCCGAAACCAAACCCGAAGATGTGCTTCTGCTGAATGAACTCCGGACTGAAAAGGAAGGAACTGGCTATCCCGGCAACTCCGAGATAGAAGACCGCCTTCCACCAACTATCCAATTTGAGATTCTCCAAAACACTCATAATGAATCGCCATATACTAGTTGATCTTGCACCAGTTCTCTGCCGTCTTTGAAGATTGTCCACTTCGTCTTTTCCAGTACTCGGCCAAAGATCAATAGAAAACCAAGTTTATAGAGGTATCTGGACGTGAGTTGTTTAAGATTGTTGACGTCCTTTTCAATGTCTTTACGATTATGCCATTTCTTGAATTCGAAGCAGATATAGTCATTCTCCGTTTGGTAGTCGCGCTTATGCACGATGACATCGATATATCGCCCGGTGATAGTTCCATCAGGATTTGTGATTTCCTTCCTGGGTCTCTCGGCGACTACCAGTTGTCCAGAGGCAGACCTTTCAACCACAGCGGAACTGTTGAAATCGCAGTCAACATAGTATTCTGGAAGTTCATCCTGCAGGTAATGCGCAAACCGAAACACCAAACACCGCTCGCACACTCCCTTTCCGTCGTTCCTTTTAAAAAGAAAGGAATCGGCTTCATACAGTTTCGAAAGGCATGATCTGACAACAGCCGTAACGTTTTGGAGTTCATAATCAGCGTATATCATAACCTACCTTCTTAAGCTGCTTCTTCATTTCCGCGTTCAGCTGCTGTTCCTCGTCCAGTTGGCCCTTTAGTTCCCCGGTCAGCTTCTTCATCTTCTCGTCGAATGACACGCCGTCGTCGACTCCATCCGGTACGCCGACATACCGCCCCGGTGTCAAGACGAATTTGTGCTTTTCAACGTCCTCAAGCGTGGCGGACTTGCAGAAACCCTTCACGTCCTCGTACTTGCCGTCTTTGTTGCGCCATTCGTGGTAAGTGCCGGCAATGCGGGCGATGTCCTCATCGGTGAAAACCCGGTGCGTGCGGTCTATCAGATGACCGACCTCTCCGGCGTCGATGAATAAAATCTCGCCCCGCCGCTTGCGGTCGCCGTTGCCCGCCTTCTTGCGCGACAGGAACCACAAACAAGCCGGTATTCCGGTGTTGTAAAACAACTGCTTGGGCAAAGCGACGATACAATCGACCAGGTCGGCTTCGACGATGTTCTTGCGGATTTCGCCTTCGCCCGACTGGTTGGACGACAGCGACCCGTTGGCCAGCACCAGTCCCATTATCCCCTTCGGTGATAAGTGGTAGACCATGTGCTGCATCCAGGCATAGTTGGCATTACCGGTCGGCGGGACGCCGTATTGCCAGCGGGCGTCCTTTCGAAGCAATTCGCCGCTCCAGTCGCTGTCGTTGAACGGCGGATTGGCCAGAATGAAGTCGGCCTTTAGGTCCGGGTGAGCGTCTTTGAGGAACGAGCCCTCGTTGTTCCATTTGACCTGGGCGCCGTCGATACCGCGAATGGCCAAGTTCATCCGGCACAGGTGATAGGTGGTCTGGTTGCTTTCCTGACCGTATATGGAAATGTCATCGATCTTGCCTCGGTGTTGCTGAACGAATTTCTCGCTCATAACAAACATGCCACCCGACCCGCAACAGGGATCGTAGACCCGGCCCTTGTACGGCTCGATCATTTCGACCATCACCTGAACAATCGACTTCGGAGTATAGAACTGGCCGCCTTTCTTGCCTTCGAGAGAAGCGAACTCGCCAAGGAAATACTCGTATACGCGCCCCAGCAGGTCTTTGCTTTTCGAGGCCTCGTCGCCTAAAGCGATATTGCCGATCAAGTCGATAAGGCCGCCAAGCGACGCCTTGTCAAGATTGGGACGGGCGAAGACCTTCGGCAAAACGCCTTTGAGAGTGGGGTTCTCTTTTTCGAGGGCCTCCATCGCGTTGTCGATATCTTTGCCGATAGCGGGTTGCTTGGCGCGGGAGTGGAGATAACTCCACCGGGCGTTCTGAGGAACCCAGAACACGTTCTCGCCCTGGTATTCGTCTTTGTCTTCGGGGTCAGCTCCTTCGTACTTGCCTTTGCCCGCTTCGAGTTTGGAGTGCAGGACTTCAAACGAATCACTGATGTATTTCAGGAAGATCAGACCGAGAACGATGTGCTTGTACTCGGCGGCGTCCATGTTCTTGCGGAGTTTGTCCGCGGCCTTGAAGAGGGTTTTCTCGAACCGCTCGTTGTAGTTTTGCTTTGGTTTCTTGGTTTTCGCCATAATTTTACTTCATTAAGTCGTCCAGCGATACCCCAAGGGCGTTCGCTATCCTGTTTACGGTTTCTATGCGCGGATCAGCTGTAGCCCCGGATTCAATCTTTGTCAGCGTGTGAAGCGTGATATTTGCGAGCTTCGAAAGCTTGTCCTGCGAAATACCAAGCTTGTTCCGATACTTCTTTATATTCTTTGCCAGTAGAGTCAGATTATTCGTCATAGCAAAACTTTACTACTATTGTTATCCTCTAATTTATTTCGACTATGTTTGATATTATAGAAAAAAAACTGATTCTAGTCAAACTGAAAAATTAGAATGTCCGCTTGGAATAAAATGGAGTGTGCAACCCACTTTAACATACCCCTCTTTCTAACATTTTTCTAACAAAACCAGCCAAAACACCCTAAAATAAAGGAAAACACCAGACACTGCGTTTCCCGTAAGTCTTTGCTAATACTACAGGTTAGTGTCTGGTGCTTTCTGTTGTCTGGACAGCTTAATCGGCTCATAACCCGAAGGTCGGAGGTTCAAATCCTCCCCCCGCTACCAATTAATCCCCTGAAAGACATAGAATTAGACGAGTTAAATTGGCTGGCCGAGTCCATGATGAGCCGGTTTTCTAACAGCTTTCTCAACAGACGTCAATATGGGCCCGAAAGAGGGAAATCATCAGGCAGTGCTTTTCCGCAAGGTGTCATTTTGCGCGTAGCAGTTTCTTATTAGAAGACCTTATCTTAAGATTTTTAGTGATGGTATTCGGAATGAAAAATTGATCTGACCAACCATCAATCAAAAAGCGTCTCAGTTTCTTGAGACGCTTTTAGTCGATTTGCCGTATTGAACGATAATTTATTCGGGAGCGGTCCCGGCCGCCCGGTTCTTGCTTCTTTCTATGGATTGCAGCGCCAGGTAATTATCCCCGAACTTTTTCATGGCATCGATCTCGTTGTCGTACTGATCATAGTGCCGTTCTTCATCGAGCACCAGTTGTTCGAAGATTTTCTTGGTCGCCGAATCGGCATTGGCGGAACATTCGTTGGCGAATTTGTTATAGTCCATCGCGCTGCCCTGCTCCATCGCTTTCGCCTTATCCAGCATTTTACGGACATCGTGAATCTTTTCGACTTCGGTGGAGGCTTTCATTTCGATGTCTCCGCCCAGGAAAAGAATTCTATCCGACAGGGCTTCAATATGTAACATTTCTTCGATGGCGGTCTTCTTAAACAGACCGGCCAGTAAATCATATCCCTGATCATCGCAGTGGAAATGAAAATACATGTACTGATGGACCGCCGATAGCTCATCCGCAACCGCCTTGTTCAATAACACCTGACTCTTTTCATGCATAATAGACTCCTTACATTCAAAGTTCTTTCCTGACTCCAACAACTGATTCCCGAACCGTCCATAAATGAGTTCTTGGCGGGAACCGTTGGGAGGCTGACCACGGTCAGCCTCCCCTCAAAATAGCCATAAAAATCGTCTACGCAAGGTCGAAGCGGTCGAGATTCATAACTTTATCCCATGCCGCCACGAAATCATGCACGAACTTTTCCTTTGAATCTTCACAGGCATAAACTTCGGAGATAGCCCGAAGCTGGGAATTCGAGCCGAAAACGAGATCGACCCGGGTCCCCGACCACTTGAGTTCGCCGCTTTCGTAATCTCGCCCTTCGAATTCATTTTCGGAAGCAGCGGATTTCTGCCACTTCGTATTCATATCGAGGAGATTTACAAAGAAGTCGTTCGTCAAGGTCTCCGGCTTTTTTGTAAAGATGCCAAGAGTGGATTTCCCAAAATTCGCATTTAATACGCGCATGCCGCCAACCAGAACCGTCATCTCGGGTGCGGTAAGAGTCAGCAAATTAGCCCGATCAAGAAGCAGCTCTTCCGCCGGAATGCTATAGGCCCTGGGAAGGTAATTGCGGAATCCATCGGCAGCAGGCTCAAGCACGGCGAACGATTCCACGTCGGTTTGCTCTTGCGAAGCATCCATACGTCCGGGCGTAAACGGGACTTTCACATCGAAACCGGCATTCTTCGCCGCCTTTTCGACACCAGCGCAACCGGCCAAAACAATCAGGTCGGCCAGTGAGACTTTCTTGCCTCCGGATTGAGAGCCGTTAAACTCCTTCCGGATACCCTCCAAAACCTTGAGCGCTTTCGCCAGCTGGGCCGGCTGGTTGACTTCCCAATCCTTCTGCGGGGCCAGGCGAACGCGTGCGCCATTGGCACCGCCGCGTTTATCGGAACCACGGAACGTCGACGCCGAGGCCCAGGCGGTCGATACCAGTTCAGATACAGTCAACCCCGAAGCCAGGATTTTATTCTTAAGAGAAGCGATGTCCTTTTCATCGATCAATTTATGATCGACCTCCGGAATAGGATCCTGCCAGATAAGATCTTCAGCAGGTACTTCCGGACCAAGATATCGCGAGCGGGGCCCCATGTCGCGATGAGTCAATTTGAACCAGGCCCGTGCAAAAGCGTCCGCGAACTCCTTGGGATTCTTGTGGAATCGGCGCGCAATCGGTTCGTAGATCGGGTCATAGCGAAGAGAAAGATCAGCGGTGGTCATGATCGTGGTAACACGCTTCGACGGATCATGAGCGGCTGGAGCAAGATCCTTTTCTTTTGGATTGACCGGTACCCATTGCCAGGCTCCCGCAGGGCTTTTCACCACATTCCAATCATAGCCAAACAGCAAGTCGAAATAGCCCATATCCCATTTGATCGGATTCGCCGTCCACGCGCCCTCAATGCCGCTGCTGATCGTATCGCCCCCTTTGCCGCTTTTGAAACCGCTCTTCCAGCCGAGTCCTATTTCTTCGACAGGAGCGGCTTCCGGTTCCGGGCCGACATGAGTCGCCGGACCGGCGCCATGGCATTTGCCAAAGGTATGCCCGCCGGCCACAAGCGCGACGGTCTCCTCATCGTTCATCGCCATCCGCGCGAAAGTTTCGCGAACATCCTTGCCGGAGGCAACCGCATCCGGCACACCGTTCGGTCCCTCAGGGTTCACGTAAATCAGTCCCATCTGAACAGCGGCAAGCGGATTTTC
Source organism: Candidatus Zixiibacteriota bacterium (assembly GCA_041306185.1). Lineage (GTDB taxonomy): Bacteria > Zixibacteria > MSB-5A5 > GN15 > PGXB01 > JBFZFV01. Next base: position 64,033 of record JBFZFV010000087.1, on the reverse strand, counting down.
AAGATCGCGCTCACCGGAATAGCGCTTATCGCCGAGCCACTCGGATTCGGAGCCCCAATAGATATCCTCTTCCGGCTCCCAGATGTCCGGGCGTCCGCCGGCGAATCCGAAAGTCGGTAATCCCATCGACTCGATAGCGCAGTTACCGGCGAGGATCATCAGATCGGCCCAGGAAATTTTTCGGCCGTATTTTTGCTTGATCGGCCAGAGCAGTCGCCGCGCTTTGTCGAGGTTTACGTTATCTGGCCAGCTGTTGAGCGGTGCAAAGCGCTGAGAGCCTGATCCGGCGCCTCCACGGCCGTCACCGGTGCGGTAGGTCCCTGCGCTGTGCCAGGCCATACGGATGAAAAGCGGCCCGTAGTGACCGTAATCGGCCGGCCACCAGTCCTGTGAGGTGGTCATTAATTCATAAAGGTCTTTTTTCACGGCCTTCAGGTCCAGGCTCTTAAATTCCTTCGCGTAATCGAACTTCTCACCCATCGGATTGGACAGATTGGAGCGCTGGTGCAGAATATGCAGATTCAACTGGTTCGGCCACCAGTCCCGATTCGAAGCACCGGCAGCTTTGCTGTGTACTCCACCCGTCACCGGGCACTTGCCTTCACTGTTTTCTTTCTTACCTGACATAGGTTCTCCTTATAAATGTTTACATCGTAGAAATTAATTTGCGAATCTTATCTCTTTATTAATAACAAATCCTTATGCCATTTTCTCGGAACATCAATATCACTTGTTCCTCTTGGCGCAGCTTGAGCACAAACCGTCGATTACCACGTGCTTGACCCCTATCTCGCCCCAGTTTGAAATAGATTTCGGCGGTATCATCCGGTCAAAATCGGGCCAATAGAAATCTTCTATTTTTTTACATCTGGAACAAACCAGATGATGATGATTCGACAGATTATGATCGATACGGGTGGTGTTATCGATATGGTGAACCTTGTTGACCAGGCCGTATTCTTCGAAAGTCGCGATCGTCCGATATACGGTATCCAGCGAAATCGTTTTCAGGCGTTTGCGGACCTGATGGAAAATACCCTCGGTCGTAGGGTGATCGGAGTGTTGAATTAGTGCCTTGAAGATCTCGGTTCGTTGATGGGTTATCCGGAGGCCTCTGGCTTTGCAGACCTTTTCAAAGGATACCATCATCTCAGCCATATCGATGCTGTTATTTTTCATATCCGTTATAACATCCTTATTGTAGAATAGTTCCTATTTAGGAATATATATAAAATAAAATTCTCGGGCAATAGCGGGGTTTTTATGGGTTTCATTCCAACGACTATCTATTAGAATTCAATAGAACCGTCCGAAACACGGGGGGAAAGAACCCGATTGATTTTCCGCTAATTGACGATTATACAATATTTTTGCGTGCCCTGCGAATTCATAATTCCTAGGTATTTTTCTGTTCAGAGTTGAGATTTTTATCCCCTATCCCGGCCATTTCGCAAAATTTGATCCATTGCTCTCCGGTTCTTTTCCCCTCCTGCAGTTCGATAAAGACCGCAAAGGGATTAATCTCGACGTCATTCTTTGAAAGCACTGGATATTCTCCGAGTTTTGTCTGAAGAACCCACCCTTCTTTAATCAGCAAAAGAGCCAGCCCCGCCGACGCAGCAAACTGCAGCCGACGGAATAAATACTGAAATTCATCTGGGTCAATTCCTCTCCTGTGGTCGATCATTTTTACGTACCCAACCGGGTTTTCAAGCATATCCGGAATCGCCGTTGCTTTTAACGACTGAAGAAATTGCGGGAACAACTTTGTTTCTTTCTCCCAATGCGAAATATATGCGGCGGCAAGATCGGTATCCCATGACATGGGTTTCAGGCGCTGGTATATATCGTCCTTTATTATAGATTTTACCAAGGCAAATTCCAGATCGGAAGGATTGCCGATTAACTCGATTGCAGGGGTGGCATTTATTTCTTCATTTCTGTTATCCAATGAGCCAAGAGCATCAAGTCTTTCTTTTAATGAAGGATGAGAATCGTATTGATCGGTTTCGCCCTGTTCCAGTTCCTCCTGTAATTCCTTTGAAGCTCTATCCCGGGCATTTTCGGAGGAGAGATACAATTCAAATCCTGCTATAAAAGGAGGAAGACGCCTTTCTCCTATCATTGGAAGGAACTCATTCCGCCAATAGAAATAAAATGCGTTTCCTTTCAATGCGATTTGCCTCAGGGCGTCGGTTACCGCATTCTTCCCGTAAATTTTGGCAGCTAATCTATCTGCCCCGAATTCCTGGCTCCGGGAAATACTGCTGGTAATCCGAAGGAACTTCTTCGCATACCATTTAAAGGGTAATTGTAATACTGATTGACGATCCTGGAGCCCGGCAACAGCACGTTCAATGGCCGCTCCGATTTGATATATTCTGGGAGCAAAGGCGGTATCTCCTTGGTAATAGTGCCCGAATTCGTGAGCCAAAATCGCCTTAAACTGGGTAATATTCGTCTCCTTCATGAGTGGCAGTCCCAACCCCATTACCCTGCTGCCGCCAAATCCGTTGGTTCCCCCTCGCTGGTTTACGAAAGCGTTGAAATCAGGAATTAGATAGACGCTCTCCGGTATGGATTGACCGGTTTTTTCGGCGATTTCGGAAATCACTTCGAACAATTTCGGGTTTTCCTGTGGAGTTAACGGAGGTCCGGGGGGCTCAAATTTGTCCATTCGCGGAAACATTGCAATAAGCACAGTCCCGCCTGCAACACAGCAGACCACTACCAATTTAATCACTAAATGACCGGTATAATATGCAATTATAAATGGAAGTGCCATTGTCCCTATGGAAATAACAAATGCCATTGCATAGAAACCAACCGTAAGACCCAAAGCAACGATTGCACGATGAGATAAAGAAATTTCTTTCGACATAGCGCCCTCCGAGGTGCTTTTCGAATTGAGTAATTGAGCGAATTAATAATTTATGAATTTGGCTGCCTTAATTATAATGGCAAGTGAGTCAATTAACAAGAAATTTTTGAACTGGGCCGGAGAATCAACCGGAGGGGTTTATTTCACTTTTTAAAATGCCGTATTGCCGTGTTGTTAAACACGCGGGCGAAGGCAGTCTGCATCCGCAGGGGACATTTGTGTTTAATACTGAGATAAATATTATAATCGGAATGGAATCTGCCCGGGACGTTGCTTCTGTCCCGGGCAGAGATTCCAGAATAGTTACACTTATTTCAAAAGAAGCATCTTGCGGGATTCGACAAATTCTCCGGCCTTGATACGATAGAAATACAAACCGCTGGCCGAGATTGAAGCGTCCCACTTGACCGTATGCCTGCCGGCTCCGAATTTTCCGTCGGCAAGGGTGGCCACCTTCTGCCCCATGATATTGTAAACATCAAGAGTAACATCCGATGCCGCCTGGAGGAGAAAAGAAATCTCCGTCACCGGGTTGAACGGATTGGGATAGTTCTGGCCCAGGGCATATTCATCGGGAAGATTCAAGCCATCGAATCCAGGGACATCCTCCCTGAACATTATATTCGGGGTTCCGAGCGGGACATAACCTGCCGGGATCAAAGTTCCTCTTTGAATATTATTCAGGTAGTACCAATGTTTCCAGTTGAAATCTCCGGACATATAGGAATCGGAAACGTACTTGATGGTCTGGCTGAGCGTCGCACCGTCGACCGTTACGGGGTTATTCTGAAGCATGCATCCGGCCGCTACGTTCAGCATCACCACAAACAGGTTTTTGCGAATTTTACCCTGGTTCGAATTATCGGCGGGCCCCATAATAATCTCATAAACATCGTCATAATTCAACGGCCGCGCCGGATCCTCGACAAAGGTTACCCATTCAATTGTAATGGCATTGCCATCGGATCTGTCATAGTAATGATCGAACATATCAAGGCAGTACCGGTCGATATCGAGTTCCCGGTAAAGAGGTGTTCCGGCATCCATGTGTTCGAAATACTTCTGCAGGAACCAAACGGTGATCAGTTCACCCGGCTCGACCTCGGACAGGCTGAAGTTGACCGTAACAGAAGCACCGATGCAGGTCACCGCAACCGAATTGCCGCCATCGGCGACACATCCCATCGGGGGAAACACTTCCACGATATAATCGCCAGGAATTAAATCCGAAAAGAGATAATCGCCGAGTTCATCGGTAGAGGTTTCGCCGATTTGATTGCCAATTCCGTCATAGAGATTAACGGTTATTGCAGGAAGAACGCCGTCGGCATTGACAATGTTACCCTGGATAGATCCGAACCCGGCTTCTACGAAGTTCGCTATTACCGCTTTATCGGCATCCATGAGAATGGTGGTCGTCGCAGTGCCGGGATCGGCGACATCTCCGTCCCAGTGATCGAAAATATAGCCCGAAGCCGGTTCCGCAACCAAATCGACAACCGTTCCCGAAGCATATGAATAATCTCCGGCAGCAGGGATCGTTGCTCCTCCCTCAAAAGGATCGTGCGAGATTGACAGGCTGTAATAATTCGCGACGGCATCGGTTACGTTATCAATATAGAATGCCCCGGCGCCGTCATTCCATTGACTGAAGGTAATATGCGTCAACTGGGTTTTCGGCGTCCTTGCGCCAACGGTGCCGGCATAGGCGCCGTCAATATAGATATCATAGGTGTCGGTATCGAGATTGCATACCACCTTCATGGTATACCATTGGTCCATATTCAACCCGGTCGCAACGGTTGTCAGGGCGGTCCAGCCATCGTCGGCATCACGAGCGACAAGGCTCATGGTTCCCGATGTCCCGCCGCCATCCCGGGCAAAGGCTATATATGCAAAACGTTCATCGTTATCGGAATTCGGTCCCGGACGGGTCGCATTCGAATTATCTCCGATAAGTGTCCAGCAGGTACGGTCGGGAGCCACCGTTATATCGAGAATTTCGTCGATATAAACATCCCATTGCACGGCGAATTCTCCGCTTTGCGCGGTTCCGAATTCCTGGGACAAGTAAACATTCCCCGATGACGATGCGGCAATAGCCGCTTTCGACGTGCTGTTTCCACCGATGTTGGTACGATTGATGGTGACCAGTTCGGGATTGGTTTCGCGGCTTTCGTACCAATCCTGGCCGCCGCGGTTGACCCGGAGGTCGTTATCATTCACGCTGGCTTCAAAACCGTTATCGGCCAGGAAAACGGTCGGCAGGGTTTGGAAGTGGGCCGTTACGTCCTTATTGCCGTCGATAAAGATGCTGGTGGTCTGGTTGTACATGTCGTCGACATCGCCGTCCCAGTAATCGAAACCGAAACCGGCATACGGAATAGCTGTGAGCGATACGGTTTCATCCTCATCATAGGGATGTCCGCCGATCGAGGGATCGGTCATGCCGCCATCGGCAGGGTCCGCAGCCATAGTAAGGGTGTACTGACCTTCTGCCACTTTCATGACGTTGTCAACGAAGAAAGCCCCGGAACCGTCGTTCCACTGCGCAAAAGTTATATGGGTCACGCTTTCTTTCGGGGTTCGTGCTCCCATGGTAGCCTGGTATATACCATCCAGATAAATATCATAGGTGTCGGTATCGAGATCGCAGACAACCTTTATGGTATACCATTGATCCATATTAAGCCCGGTGGCAATAGTCGTGAAAGCGGTCCAGCCGTCATCGGTGTCCCGGGCAAAAAGATCCATGGTCCCCGAAGTCCCTCCGCCGTCCCGGCCGAACGCCATATAAAGGAATCGTTCGTCATTGTCGGAATTGGGGCCCGGACGGGTGGGATCGGATTCGTCGCCAATCAGCATGAAACCGGTCCGGTCCGGATCGGCGATATTGAGAATTTCATCGATATAGATATCCCATTGGACCGCAAACTGCCCGGTTTGGGGCGAGCCGAATTCCTGCGAAAGGTAGGCATTACCCGTCGAGGAGGCCGCGATGGCCGCTTTCGGAGTATTATTACCGCCTATATTGTCGGTGTTGAGGGTCAGCAATTCAGGGTTGGTGCCGCGGCTTTCGTACCAGTCCTGGCCCGCGGTATTGGCGGCCAGGTCGGCACTGCCGGTGCACTCGTCAAAATAATTATCCGCCAAAAATTCCGTCCCGTAGTTGAAATAGTCCTCGATATTCTCAACATCCGGCGGAGCATCCTGGTACAACGTCACCAGCTGCCCGTTGATCATTTCTATCCAATCGCCCTGGGTGGACGAAGGATACTGCGAAGAAATCGCCGAGTATGGAACCGTTGCATTGTATATATAATGCAGGGGATGCAGACTCGTTCCTTCACGATATGCCCATAGATTTATGCCGTCAGTAAGGAAGAAATTCAGGCGATGGTCGGCCAGGGCGTCCCGCATGGTTTGAATGACATGGCCCAATGCCGGCTTGATATCGAAATCGAAATCTTCGAAAGTCTGCAGCATGTAAATAAAATACAGCTCGCTGTCAATCCATTCCGATTCATTGGCGCCGTTGACCGGCATATTGGCGGCCAGGTAATCCGGCCTGATAAGATTCAGGAGAACGGCCTTATCGATATGTCCGTTATGCCCCATCAGCCAGAACCTTCCCCCCTTTTCACGTTCGAACGCGTGGGGATCGGGAATAGCGCACAAGCCGGAAGTACACCGGCGCACATGTGCCACCATAATTCTCGGTTCAGCCAGGGCGGCGTCGCGAACAGCGTCGCGGAAATGGTAATCCGTGTATGCGGGTGGTTGGCCGCGATATACCAGCGGATCAATTTCGCCATCGGGATAATACCCGATAGCCCAGCCTTCAGGATTGTCGGGACTGAGGTTTTCAATGGAGTTGGGAAACCACCTCACATGGTTTTTGATGGTATCGTGCGGAGCGCTTTGCGCCACAATACCCCAAAAACGGCAATTATGGGTTTCCTGGTCAAGGATATCCTGACCTGATGCAATGCCGGAGAATAACCCCATTAACAGGATACTCGCGGCCAAGGCAATTAACAGTTTTTTCATAGTTCCTCCACAGAAATGAAAAGGTTTTAGATTCACTTATAGTTCAGCATTGAAGATGATTTTATCCTTCAATATGGCAAGTAAACTGTATGTATGAACTGTCCGCCCGGCCTTCGGGGTGCTCTTCGGATAATATAATAAACCATGGAAATGGCACCAAGTCAAGTTAAATCGGCAAGATGGTCTATGTTGGACTATTGTGGGTCATATTGTCCGGATTATTTAATCCAAGCACAAAATAAACCGGCGGAGTGAGTACTCTCTCCGCCGGGAAAACGCGAGGTGTTTAGGCGATTACCTCGATTGAATCCCTATCCCCCCAATATTTCTAATATGCACCGAATTCTCGAAATTTCCGGCCCCAAATGCCGTTCCTGAAGGAATATTTGATTTGCCCGCTCAGTGCCTGTTGGAAATTCTATCCTGACGGGATTAAGAAACTTGCTGATTTGTCCCGTTCGTCTTTTCCAGGTGATTCAGGCGGACGTTGTGAAAAATTCAAAATCTGCTTTTAATGAAACTCGGGTTTTGCTAAATTAATTGAAAATTAATAATAGGGAAACAATATGAATTTGAATACTGGTGTTTTAAATGCCATCGGAAATACTTCGATGGTACAGCTTCAAAGAGTCGTCCCGCCGAACTGCGCCAGGGTATTCGTCAAGCTGGAATGGGAAAACCCGACCGGAAGCATGAAAGACCGTACCGCCCAGGCCATGATTGCGCGGGCGGAGGATGACGGCCGCCTGAAACCGGGAGATACCATCGTTGAATATACCGGAGGGAGTACCGGTATATCGCTGGCCTTGATTTGTGTTGCGAAGGGGTATCGTCTTCATATCGTGACCTCAAATGCGTTCAGCCGGGAAAAGCTGAAACATATGGCGGCGCTGGGAGCGGAATTGACTCTGGTTCCGAGCGAAGGAGGCCTGACCACCAAAAAGCTGATTCTGGATATGATCGAAGCCGCCCGTGAAATCAGTACGCAGCCAAACACCTACTGGACCAACCAGCTCAGTAATGCCGACAGTATTACCGGTTACTATCCGTTGGCCGAAGAAATCTGGACTCAGACCGACGGCAAAGTCGATGCCTTCGTACAGAGTGTCGGGACAGCGGCCTCTCTTCGGGGGGTGGCAACAATTTTGAAGCGAAAGAAACCGGGAGTAAAGATAATCGCGGTGGAGCCGGCGGAATCGGCGGTTCTTTCCGGCGGCAATCCGGGCCCGCATAAAATCGAGGGGGTCGGCATCGGATATACTCCGCCGCTCTGGGATGCCGGCATTGTGGATGAAATTATGGCGGTTGCCACGGCCGATGCCAAAGCCATGGCGCGAAGACTTGCCCGGGAAGAAGGCCTGTTCGCCGGGACATCATCCGGGGCAAACGTGATTGCCGCGATTCGACTTGGGGAAAAACTCGGGCCGGAGGCTAATATCGTGACCTTGATGGTGGATTCCGGGCTGAAGTACATCAGCACCGACGTTTTTAATCAATAATCTCAGGATCGGTTGCTATTCGCACCCTACCAGCGGATACGGTCCTCCTTTGAATTTATAATTCACATGATAGATGATATCGAGGATATTTATAATACAATTGCCGTCGATATCTCCGGAATAAAGAGGCACGGGAGCGGGACCGTTTTTGAATTTATAATTGACCAGGAAGACTATGTCCTGGGCATTATCGGCCCAGTCGGCATTGACATCGCCCAGTTTCCACACTTTTATCACGCCGGTATTGCCGGAAAACCGCGAATGGCCATGCGCCGAAGTCGCCTTTACTTTCCACCAATAGTCCGAACCGTATTCCAGACTATCGTCAAGGCTTAACGATGTATCGGATATACCATTAAATACTTCTATGGAAGTAAATCCTTCGTCGTCGGATAAATAGAGAGTGTACGTGACGACATCGCCCGAATCGATATCGACCGATTCCGACCATTTTAGCGCCGGCATCAGGTCGTAAGTGATGCCGTTTATCGATCCGTCGATTTGTTTTAACTCGAAATAGCTGAGCGCCCGGGCATTGAACGGGAAGGCTCCCATATCGTTCCTGCTGCCGTCGGGATCGTTGTACTCGGCATTGGGATGTCCGGCATCGATGCAGGGAGAATACTCATCGAGCGAATAATCAAGCGCGGCAGTATCCGTATACATAGGATTTACCGATAAATCGTAATAACCGGGAGTCAATTCATAGCCATAATCTACATAATTATTCCACACATTATTATAATCTTCGTACGCCATGACGCCGGTCATTCCTTCATTGCTTGAATTCGTAATAATGTTGTTTACCACAATGGCATTTGAAAATCCGCTTAATATACTTATCCCGTTTCGGTCGAAGGTATTGTTTATTACTCTGGCATCAATGCTCTGACCGCTGATTGCCAGACATACAGTAGAAGTATTTTCAATGAATAGATTATTATGAATATATGCCGAAGAATTCCATAGTCTCATCACACTAATCGTATTTCCGTTTCGCCTGAATATATTGTTGGATATTTTCGGGCTGGCATTCGAAATATATAAGGCATCATTCAAATTTCCGTCGACAATGCTGAATCCCGTCAGTTCCGCATAGGGGTTTTTTCCCCCCACAATAGACACGGTCCCGCCGGCAACGCCCGGCCTGATAGTCGTAAACAACGGCCCTTCGGTGCTGATAAGTTTCAATATTTTGCCGTTGAAGCTGATATTTTCCGTATAAACGCCCGGAGAAACGTATATTCGATCCCCATTGGCAGCCTCATCAACAGCCTGCTGTATGCTGCTATAATCTTCGGGGACATAAATATCCTGAACCTGCCGTGTGGAAAATTGCTGCACGATAGACCAGTCGGAATATTCGTAACCATCGAAGGTTCGGACTCTCCACCAATATTCTGCATTGTCCGCCAGGTCGGAAATCGCCGGGGTTCGAGTAAATTCCGAGATTTGCTCCGCAAGCCCATAAACGCTGTCAATCTTAATCTGAAGTGCCTCATCGGCGAATAATTCGAAGAAATATGATTTTAAATCCCCGTCAATGTCGGTTGAATTGTACGTTTCGAGGTAAACGCTGAAGATATCTATTAACTGGCCGTAAGAGGGATAACGCGTCAGCGGACGGGTAGGTGCGTAATTCATGTGGATCGTGCCATAAATCCACGATCCCCATACTTGGCCGCTATATACCCTTAAACGATACATATAGCTGGTACCATCAAGCAGCGGTTCACCATCATATCCCACGTAGTGGTCGGCGGAGTATACTGCACCCGGAGCCCACATTTCGGCCGTATCCCAATTGTTGTCGGTTCCGATCTCGATTTCGTACGCCGCCTGCGAGCCGGAAGTATCATAATAGTCCCAGTAAAAAGTCGGTATATTGTCCAATAAATGATGATATACTCCTCCTTCGCCGAAATTTACGTGCAATGGCACCGGCAGGGAACTCGAAATGGAATATGAGCCCATATCGCTCCGAGAGCCGTCGGGATCATTATACAGGGGATCGGGATGACCGGCATCGATACAAGGCGAATTCACCATGAGCGTGAAATCCCCGTTTACCGGGTCAATGTACAGAGGATCCATCGAAATGTTGTTATCCCCGGCAACGGCACCATTCTGATAATCGACGAAATTGTTATAAACATCGTTGTAGTCCTGGAATGCAAAAGGCCCCTTAAGTCCGAACTGAACGGATTCGGTGATGATATTGTTAAAGGCAATTCCGTACAAATAAGTGGTCGATATCCCTCCCTGGTTCATATGGAAGGTATTATTAGCGATGAGGAGGTCGGCGGTGGCGCCGTCAAGTTTTACACATGCGATGCCGTTATTCCCGTAAAAAAGATTTCGCTCGATAGAAGCCGCGCTATAAACGCAATATATCACATATCCACTCTGGTCATTATCGACGAAGACGTTTCCCTTAATTGTCGGCGATGACTGATTTATCTCGATAACATTCGGTAAATCGCCGCCGGCCCCGGAAAAGGTGAATCCGACGATCTCGGTATTCCGATTATTGCCGTTCGGGAATCTAATAACCGGCGAATACGCAGCCGAAGGAGTAAGAACCGTATATTCCGGGCCATAACGGCTTCGAAGTATGATATTCCTTCCCGGCATAATCAAATTCACCGGGTAGGTTCCCGCATCGACCATAATCGTATCACCGCTTTCGGCTGCAATCAATGCCTCCGCAATGGTGCCATAGTCTCCGGGGACATTAATTGTCGATGCCAGGCGGATCGTGAATACTTCGGGTTCGGACCATTCGGAATATTCGAAACCGTCATAGCTCCTTGCGATCCACCAATAATCACCGCTTTCGGTGAAGGTCGGTAAAACCGACGAGGTGGTCGTACTCGATTGACCGGGCACTTGATATTCCTCGTAAACGATATTCAAGAGCTCCTGCTCCTCGTAAACGACGAAGTCGTATTTAAGAGGATCTCTTTCGAGATCCTGCGAATTAAATATTTCCAGAGCTACCCCTTCGCAAAACAGGTCAATGCTATCGACGGGATAATTGGGATGCGGCACCGTCGGGATGTTGTTCATATGGAATATTATCGTGTTCCACCCTCCCCAATCGCTTTCGTTGGATAACCTGATCCGGAGATAATAGTCGGCGGCATCTTCCAGCGGCAGGCCCGCGTAGACCGTATTTTGCTCGGTTGAAATGACCTGGCCGGTCGCCCACATTTCCGCAACGATCCAATCATTGTCCGTTCCGATTTCGATTTCGTAAGCCGTTTGAAAGCCCGTGTTGTCGAAATATTCCCAGTGTATCGAAGGCGTATGATCGATAACATGCGTAATATCCTGATTTGCGAACGCCAGTCCCGATGCAGTCGGCAGCTGATGGGGAAAGAAATATGCGCCGATGTCATTCCTGGTCCCATCGGGATCGATGTACTGAATATCGGGACTCCCGGCATTAATGCAGGGAGAAATACTCGTCAGCGAATAATCCAACCCCGCGGCGTCGACGAAGCGCGGATCCTCCGATATGCTGCTGGCACCTTCGGATGCTCCTCCGGCGTAATTCGAAGCATTGGCATATACATCATTGAAATCCTGCACCGTATAATCGCCGTATAGTCCATATTCGGAGGAATTCATGACGATGTTATTGATTACCACGCCTGTCTCATCGAAGGACAAAATCCCCCGGCTGTTCATATAAAAGGTGTTGTTTACAATATAGGCGTTTTCGTTGCCGTACAGTCCGACGCAACCCGTTCCGCCGTTTCCATAAAACAGATTGTGTTTTATCTCAGCGGCGCTGTTGCTGCAATAAAGGACTTCCTCCTGAGGGTCATTGTCACGAATAATATTATGAATGACCGAAGGCGAAGAATTTTCGATAAAAATCGCCATAACGGTATTGCTGTCGGCACCCGTAACAGTGAACCCGATCAATTTCGTTTCCGGGCCGTTGCCGTTAATGATTTGCACCGTTGGTAGATTTTTTAAAAGCGGCGATAGCACGGTGCCCGCCGGTCCTTCGCCGCTCATAAGGACAATATCGATATCGCCGAATATTATATTTTCATGATAAGTACCCGGAGCGGCCAAAATGGTGTCACCCGGACCGACATTGTTGATTGCCTGTCCGATCGATTGAAAATCCCCGGGGACATTTACGATTCCGGTTCCGCGCGTTTCGAAACGATATGTCGCCGACCATTCGGAATATTCGAACCCGTCGTGGGTCCTTGCCCGCCACCAGTACTCGGCATCCGCTCCCAGATTCTGGACCAAATCGGACGAGGTGGAATCGATTCCTTCCGTCGCGCCGTAATGTTCGAAGACCGGGATCGTCAACGACTCGTCGGCATAAACTTCGAAGTCATAGGTCAGTGTATCTCCGTCCGAATCCAGAGCGTTGGCCACCCAGAGTCGTACCCCCTGTAAATGCATGGCCAGTTGTCCGAGCGGAGATATTCCCTGCGGCGGCTGGGAAACCGAATTCATCCGGAAAAAACCTGCCCGCCAGGTTCCCCACTGAATCCCGCTATACAGCCTGATCCGGTAAAAATAAGACATGCCGTCTTCAAGAACGCCCCCGCCGTAATTCGCCGACTCTTCGGTTGTGTAAATTTCACCGGAATCCCACAATTCGGCTATTGTCCATTCGTTATCGATACCGACCTGGATTTGGTACGCGGACTGAAAGCCTCCTTCGTCATAATAGGTCCATTGGAATTCCGGATTATGGTCCACGACATTCGTAAAGACTTCGGTACCCAAATTCATATCCAAGGCGATGGGCAGAATAAAATCGGCATGATAAGCGCCGATATCGTTTCTCGATCCGTCGGGGTCGTTATATACGGGGTCGGGATGACCGGCATCAAGGCAGGGAGAATTCGGCATAATCGAATAATTCCCGCCATGAGAACTGAAAAACAGCGGATCGGCTGAAATTCCGTTGAATCCCGAACCCCACATATTCCCATTATTCCAGAAATCGTTATAATCTACCTCCGTCGACTGATGCGGATTCCAGATATCGTACTGATCGAGGTTCATTACTATATTGTTGAGGATATCGCAATCGGTGCCGTACATCGCCAAACCCCTCCAGCCGTCGACTACGGTATTGTTGATAAAGCGGCAGTATGGACCGGTGGCGACCATGACATTGCCTTCGGTATGACTGGCGAAAAGGTTCCTGACGACATTCACGCCGACACCGTCGTTACTTCGGATTATATCGTAAGTATCGACATCGATGAAGCGGTTATTGTGTATCAGAAAATCCCTGGTATATCCTGAAAAGGCCATGACAAATGTACTGCTGATGCCTCCGGTCACGGTAAAGCCTTCGAACGACGATCCGTGCGACGTCCCGATGGCGGTAATCAAAAAGAAGTCACGCTCGAACCCGACATCAAGAGTATCGTAATCGGAATCTTTGACCAATTCCGCGGTCGACCATTGTTCCAGGTCCGCCTCGATATTCCTCTTTCCCGTGAAGGTCAGAAAAGTACTATCCGGCCCGCCGGTAGATATAATATTCAGCCTATAATCAGGATAGATGATGTAGTCGTCGTAGACTCCCGGACCTACCAGGATGGTGTCTCCCGGATTGGAGGCTATGATGGCGTCGTGAATGGTGGCGTATTTTTCGGGGACTTCCAGGATTTCACATAGACGGATATGAAACGAGAAATAATTCCATCTTCCCATTCCCTGGCCCTTATCAATCCGGATTCGCGAATAATAAGTTTCATTATTGGACAAGGGGGATCCGCCATATTCCGCCGCCTGCACCGACGACCTCACCGGCCCGGTATCCCACATTTCGGCAACATCCCAGTCCTGATCGGTGCCGACCTCGATGTCATACTGCACCTGTTCCGAAAGACCGTTGCCGTATGCTTCCCACGAAATCCGGGGATTAAGGCTGGCGACATTTCCTGCAATCAGGGCTTCGCCGTAATCGAATCCCCGCGCTATCGAAAAATCGACGCCCGAGAACGAAAGATAGCCCATATCTCCGATTGAACCGTCGGCATCGTCATACATTTCCAGCGGGTTGCCGCTGTTTATGCAGGGGGAACCGGATTGCAGCGAATAATTATGCGAAGCGGGATTGGTGAAAAGGGGATCGACTGTAAGGGAGCCGGGGCCGGGAGTAATGCCGCTGTACTGGTTGCCGCTGTTACCGTAGGAATCGTTGTACTCGGCCGAATTTCCCACGGTGCCATTCGATACGAACACCCCGCTGCCCCCTTCGTTGAAAGCGACAATATTATTTATCAGTTTCGAGTTGTTCGTAAGAACCAGCGCCATGCCGGCTCCGTACGCCGGATTGATATTTTCATTATAGACAACGGTATTATTGATAATCGACAGGGAATCGCAATACTCGGCGTAGAGGGCTCCGCCCCAGTCGTCGTAGGTATCATTTTCGTAAAACAGGCAGTGGTTGACCTCGAAACCGACCGACTCGACGATACAAACCGCTCCGCCGCCGTCGGATGACACATTATTGTAAAATACACAATAGTGCAAGCCGCCGTGATCGGAATCGAAAAATACCGCGCCTCCCTTCAAAGAAGCGGTGTTATTACGAAAAGAACATCCTATTACCTGTATTTCGTCGCTGTGCGCATAAATGGCAGGACCGGCGGAATAATTATTATTTTCAAATGTACAATTCACGAAGAAGGGGCGATTTCCCTCCTCTATTCGAACCGCCGGGGCGCCGCTGGAGTTCTTGAGCGTAAAACCGATTATCCTGCTCTTGTTATTCGCGTACTCATAAAATCTAATCAACGGAGTTGCGGGCGTGAACGGTATGAGAGCAGTCTGCGCGGGTCCGTCTTCGGACATCAATGTAACGGTCGGCCGGCCATAAGAAAAATCCAAATGCTCGGAATAATACCCCGGCCCGACCATAACCGTATCGCCGTTTTTGGCGTCGTTAAGGGCGATATTGATGGTGGGATAGGAATGCGGAACCGACAATATCGCGGCAAAGGCATTGGCACAAACCAGGGTGAGGATTAAAAATAGAATCAGACCGATTGGCCGCATATCCCTTCCTATGAAGACCGTGATTGACAGGAAAATATATATTAAAAGATAAGCTAAACGGCTGTTTTGGCAAGGCAAAAGAATATCGGCCCCGGGGGGACAAGAGCCGGGGCCGATTTGGGTCGTCAATCCGCAATTGCAGGTTATCTAAAAGCTCAAACCGACAAGCAGATAGGATATCTCCGCATTTGGATTTACAATGGACGAAACGGTAAGGGGTAAGGCAAAAGTCTCCGACACTTTGATATTCCTGACCGCGGTAACTCCGATGTTGATTGCCTGTAAATCATCGGTACCATAATAATCCGGATTATCTTTGCTTCCGCCGGTGAACCCGCAGAAGAAATTGAGATTCGTTTCACTGACGGTTAGCGGATAATCGACCTGGAAATAAGTGTTGTCGCCGGCCTCATTGTAAAAATTTACATAACCCGATACGGTAACGGGAAAAGGGGCCGGTCCGGTTATGGATAAACCGGCTTCCAGAGTATGAGCGCCGGGATCGGGAATGGTATCTTCAACGACCGCATTAAAATCGTTGAAATTGAAGAAGTCGATTCCGGCGTTCGGGAAATAATAATCGGTGATAATTGCGGTCACCGACACGCCGTTTTCGAGAGGACGAGTGTAACTGAGCCAAAAGTCAATCTCGTCATTGTCGGAAGCTTCATTCGAAAGGGTATAAGCTCCCCAGGTCCCGAATTCAAAACCACAATACCCGAGCGAAAGGCTCGGCTGAATCGAAGGTGTCCGGGCGATATCCAGTCCGCGCCAGACATAGCGATTATAAAAATCGACCGAACTATTGACGACAACGCCTCCTTCGGCTCCAGCGGAAACGGCCATGGTAAGAATCAGAAGCATAGTCGTTGTGTACAATATTAAAATTTTTCTTTGTGTCATTTCAATTCTCCCATCACATCAGACATCATAGGCGCTTTCACCGTGCAGCGATTGATCAAGCGTATTTTCTTCGGCTTCGGTGGTCTTGACGGTAGTAATTTTATTGATAATCCAAAGCATACCATAGGTAAAGATAAAGGCGTACATTGACGAAATCACGACCGCCACGACTTCCTTGAAAAAGAAATCCCCTCCGCCGAAAAAGAGACCATCGGAACCACCCGGATTTACTGCGACACTCCCGAGCAAACCGAGCATGATAATGCCAAGCGCTCCGCCGACACCGTGCACCCCCCAGACATCGAGAGCATCGTCCCAATGCAGTTTATTCTTGATGCTTACGGCGAGGTAGCAAACCAGCCCGGCGCAGATACCAATGATTGCGGCCGACCCGGTCGAAACAAAACCGGCTGCGGGCGTGATCGTGGCCAGCCCGGCCACCGCCCCCGTCAACAATCCCACGAATTTCGGTTTCTTCGCCAGTATCCACTCCAGAAATAGCCAGGAAATTGCGGCAAAGGAGGCGGCGACATCGGTATTCACGAACGCCAGCGCGGTGATGGAATCGACCTGCAACTCGCTTCCGGCATTGAAACCGTACCACCCGAACCAGAGCAAACCCGTTCCCAGCGCCACCAGCGGAATACTGTGGGGACCTTTATCGATAACCCGCCGGCGTCCCACGAACAGGATCGAGGCCAGCGCGGCCATACCGGCGATATTGTGGACCGCGATGCCTCCAGCAAAATCGAGAACTCCCCATTCTGCGAGCAGACCGCCGCCCCAGATCATATGGACGAACGGGAAATAGACCAACAACAGCCACGCCACCAGGAACAACAGGTAAGCCGGAAATCGAACCCGATTGGAAAACGCCCCGGTAATGAGAGCCGGTGTAATAATGGCGAACATCATTTGATAGGCGAAGAAAACCAGCATCGGTATCTGGCCGTCGCCGAAAGCGGTCAAAGGATCGATCCCTCTCATGAAAGCCATATCGAGATTCCCGATTATTCCCCCTTCCCCGCCGCTGAAACAAAGCGAAAAACCGACAGTGTACCATAGGATAGTAGTTACCCCCATAGAAACGAAACTCTGAATCATGATTGAAAGAACGTTCTTGCGTCCCACCAGACCGCCATAGAAGAAGGCCAGTCCCGGTGTCATTAACATCACCAGACTCGTTGCCACCAGCATAAAGCCGGTATTGCCGGTATTGAACATATTACTTCCTCCTATTCTCAGGCGGGAATAATATGGCCGGACTTACTGATATTGAAAATAGGGGATTCCCTGATATATAGCCGCGAAATCCCTTGAGGGAGTGAATCGATGGATTTTGGAAGAATCAATCCAGTTTGGTCAGTCCTTCGCGGATGGCGTACTTGGTCAGTTCGGCGATACTGTGGAGCCCGAGCTTATCCATGATTTGCTTGCGATGACTTTCCACGGTTTTGATACTGATAAAAAGCAGCCCCGCAATGTCCTTGGTCGATTTCCCCTCGGCCAATAGCTGCAGGACTTCCCGTTCCCGTCCGCTGAGCGGATTGGCGTCCTCGGTCTTGCCCTCCTTGACCCATTCCACGTAATCGTGAAGAACCTGCTCGCGAACCGATTTACTGAAAAACAGCTCCCCCTTCCGGACCGCCGCGATCGCTTCAATGACCTCACTCGCCGCCGATTCTTTCAGGATATACCCTCGGGCCCCAACCCGCAGAGATTCCTGGATAAACTTTCGATCGGCATGCATCGATAACATCACGATTTTAGTATCGGGAAGTACGTCGAGGATTTTCCGCGCGGCATCGATCCCATTCAGACGGGGCATGGAAATATCAAGCAGAATAATATCCGGTTTGTACTTCGAAGCCAGGCTGGCCGCTTCCAATCCGTCCCTGGCTACGCCCACCACCTCGATATCTTTTTGCTTCTCCAGCAGGGGGCGGAGCCCGTCGATCAGCAATTTATGGTCATCGGCAAGCAGAATTCTAATCATGCTTTTCTCCGGAATGGATGCTATATGGACTGGTAATCGTAACCCGCGTTCCCTGACCCGGGGCCGATTGAATTTCCATCGTTCCGCCGATGTATGATAATCTCTCCCTGATGCTGAACAGGCCAAAACAGGAATTTTCGGACTGGCCGATTTCAAGAGTCGAGGTATCGAAGCCCCGCCCGCCATCTCTGACGATTATCTCAATTCTTTCAGGCAGCCAATTGGTCATAATTTCGACCCGGTCGGTTCCGGCATGCTTGGCCACATTTGTAATCAATTCCTGGAGTGATTTAAAGACAAAAACCCGGATATCTTCGGAGACCGTTTGCGGAGTCCCCGATTGTGCCGATGCAATTTTCAGATTATGCCGCTTTAAAGCCTGCTCGGCCAGCCAGTCGATTGCCGCAGGAAGACCAAGTTCGTAAAGGACCGGCGGGCTGATTTCGACCGTTAAAGCACGGGTATATCGAATGGTCTGCTGAAGGATGGTAAGGATTTCGGAGAAATATTCCTCCATACCGGAAAAAACGGCATTCCCCTGAAGAGTCGCTACCTTTTGGGTCACGTGTGCCAGCGCCTGGCCGATATGGTCGTGAAGATCTGATGCAATTTCACGCCTTTCCCGGGCCTCAGCCAGAGACAATTCCGAAGCCAGACGTCGCAACTGCAGTTGATAGGAACGGATACGGCGATTAATCTCCTGCTTTTTTAGATGTTCGTCCGCTGCAGATTCTCCCTTATTGCCGGAATTATCAAGTGGTTTCATCTCATGAATATAACCAGCTGATTCCGCCCACGCAAGGCATTGGAGCATCGGGAAATCAATCAAACTCGTACTTGGGATTTGGAGGCGTTTGTTCGAATCCTACTTTTCCAGTAGCGATATCCGCCCGAATGTAGCTTTCCCCTTTCATAGGGTTTCCGGATAATCGCCTTAGCATGGCCAGTTGCCCGGTATGGGTGAATGCATCGGCGATGGGAGCCTGGAAGATTTTGGATAAATCGCACCGGGGAGGATCACCCGTTGCCAGAGCGTCGTCGAATTTTTTCAGCGCCGCAAAGAAACGATCGCATTCCTTCGGCCAGGTCTGAGGTTCCGATTTGTTCCACTTCGAAGTCCCCTGAACCTGGGTCACGGCCCAATCGAAAAGATCTCCCATATGAGCGACAATTTCAAGGGGGGTCCTGGAGGTCGGTCCGGCCTTAAATGAAGCAAATGATTCCGGAACGCCCCGCATGGTCTTGGCGGCCCGGTAGGCCAGAGTCGCCACGGCATGCCGAATGAATTCAATTTCAGGCATGATTATCCATTCTTCTATAAATTTCAATATTATATATAAGCCCCAATGGGGCTGTCAATCACTTTGGCTGAAATGAAAAAGGCCGGAGAAGAACTCTCCGGCCGTAATAACCTAAAGCTGCCTCGCCGGTTCGGAACGGGTGATCCCCAGCCGATCGAGGAATTCATTGACCAATTCGAAAACGTCTCGCCGAAGGATTTCCGCTTCTTCGTCAATAGCATCCTCGAAATCGACCACCATTTTCGGCCCGAGGTGTTCCATGGTTAAGAAATTATCGGCGATCTTGGTCAGTCCCCTCCGGACAATATCCTTGTCGAGCTGGCCTTCGAATTTCTTCAAGAGCTTATCCAGCCCGCCGGGGTAATACCTGATGCAGTAGTAAATATCGTAGGCGTCTTTTTCCTTGCGGCGGCCGTCGAGGGCGAATCCTTTCAAAACCAGGAAGGGGACTATTCCCGCCACATTGATGGTCGCCCGGGTGATTCCCCCTTCGGGGAGTTCATGTTCGATTTCGAGGGTATCGAAAGTCCCGAAAACCAGGTCGCAGCCCGGCTTTTTCAGGGCCGAAATATCCTGAATTTCCTGAATGATAATCGAATCCCCGTCGCCGTAAACTCCGGTGATGAGATCGACGTCGACGTCGATATTCTCTCCGTCGACCTTGACGATTTTATTGTACCGGAATTCGGTCAGGGGACGATAGCCGTTCCGTTCGAGAATTTCCCGGATGGAATTATAACCGACCTCTTTCAGCTTGTTCTGGTTCAGGGCCAGGTCGACATCGGTACTTCCGACATGCGGAGTATGATCCTGCGGGATGGTCAAAAGCGGAACCCATCCGCCGACCACATAGAGGCACTCGGCGTATTCGCCGAGGATGCGGTAAAGCTCGGTCAACACCATCTTGGCCGCCCGGACCGCCTTTTCGTTATAGTCTATTTTTCTGACCATGACTTCTTAATCACCTCTTCCAGTATTTTCTCGGCCGCCTCCTCTCCTCGCCCGGCATAATTGACCAGGTCGAGGTAAGTCTGGACCGGAGATACCACGCGCTGGTTATCGATAATTTCGCCTCCATAGAAAACGCCGCTGTCGTAGGGGACGAACAGGTTGATATTGGCGCCGCTTTCGACCTCTTTGAATTCCCATTTTTTCAGCAACTCCTCGTCGAGCCGCTCGATATATATCATGGCCCGGTTATACCGGACATTCATTTTCAAACGTGCCGCGGCGGAAAAGCCGGTCAGCGCCGACTCAATGGAAAGATCGCTATCCCGCGATGACAGGAGGCTTTCTATTTCCGGAATGCTTTTCCGAGAATAAAAACGATACACGGAATTTTCCTTGAAAGAATAATTGGCGCTCCAGTCATTCAGCAATTCCAGGGGCTTTATCAGCTTGATGCCGCTTTTGTCATGTGTTATCCATTCCCGGTCTTCGAGCAGTTTCTTGACATTCGAGACCTGCCCGATACTGATTCCCGCCTCGCGGGCCAGGTCATTGACTTTCCAGACCCGATTCGGATTATGCAACAGGACTCGAACCACCCGGGATGACCGGGGCGAATAGATCCGGTTCTGAATATTCTGCCGCTTTAAGGGATTTTTGGCTCCGGTCTTATCGACATAAACATTGCCGAAACTCAAAAGGCAATTGCCGGCGAAATCGGCGTAGCCGACGCCGTTCGCCTTCAACAATTCTGCGCCTTCCGGTGAAATATATGGAGCCATAAAAATCCCGTATTGCTTTTTCCTTTCGTCGACCAATCCCTTGAGGGCCGCAATGGCCAGGCGAGCGAAGCGAATTTCACCGCTGGCACCGACCATAATTTTGAATACCCAGGTCTCTCCATGGATGTCCAGGGTAGCGGAATAATCCGAGGAGACCTGCTGTTTCTTTTCATAAGGGACTATCTTTTGAATCGACACGAACGGAATCGATTTCAAGAGCAATTCCAGGCGCAATTCGATATTCTTGGATTCAGGCATAATAATTCACCCATATTACTGATTTCAACATCGGTTGAAAGATAATAATAATTATAATCGGAGAGGCAAGAAATATCTTTAGGCTAATACCATATTTCAACGATTGTTGAAATTATAACAAATAATGAAATGGCGAATTGAGGGACCTGTTCAAATTTTGAACAGGCTGCCCGGATTCACTTTGCCAGCGCTTGTGACGAAATGGCCGCAGGGGATTCCCAGCTAAGGATGGCTTTCTTACGGGCGGGACCCCAATGATAATTATGGATTTCGCCCGTTTTTTTAATCACCCGGTGACAAGGAATCAGGAATGCGATCGGATTATTGGCAACCGCGTTTGCCACTGCCCTGTAAGCCTCCGGCCTGCCGATAGACTGCGCGATATCTTGATAACTGGCCAGTCCTCCTGACGGTATGGCCAGCAGAGCTTGCCAGACTTTCACCTGGAAATTGGTCCCTTTCAGGAATAAATGAAACGGTTTGGAAGAATCCGCGCGATGATTCGCGAATATTCTCCGCACCAATTCAGCAGTTGCTTTCTTATCTTCGGCCAATTCCGCTTTTGGCCATTCACTCTTTAGCGGTCTTAAAAAAGCTGCCCGCTTTCCGGAATCGACGAAAGACAAATGGCAGATCCCCCGATCGGTCTTGGCCAGCAGGCATTCTCCGAATGGAGTCGGATGAATGCCGTATGCGATTTCCAATCCCTCCCCCTGTTTCTTGTATACACCGGGAGTAATGGCATCGAAGGTAACGAAGAGGTCATGGAGTCTTCCCGGACCAGACAATCCGGCATCGTAGGTGGCATCGAGCAGGCTGGCCGATTCGGCCAGGCGCTGCTTGGCGTATTCGAGGGTGAGTGAATGCAAAAATTGCATCGGAGTAATCCCGGCCCAGCGGTGGAATAATCTCTGGAAATGAAACTTGCTGGTATGGACCGCTGAGGCGATATCGTCGAGTGAGAGTTTTTCGAGATGATTTTTCTCGATGAATTTTATGGCCTGTTCGATTTTGCGATAATCTTCGGCCGCCTGTGAGAACTCGTTCTTTTTCATGGTTTGAATATATTACGCTCCACTGTCTCCTTCCACCCGATTCTTGCTGTATTTTCCGCCCTAAAATAAAATCCTCTTGATATTAACCTATCTGAACCCAATATAATTCATCAAGTATTTTATTGTAAACGCATAGGGGTTTCCCTATGCTGTTATATAGCGCTCGAAATCCCAAAAAGGAGCATTCATATGTTCAAGCGGATTATATTTTGCCTGATATCTTTGCTGGCGGTAACGGCCATCGCAGACGAAACCAATCATGCTGTCGCCACCTTTTCGATAGTGGCCTGCGATCCCGATGCCGGCGAAATGGGGGTTGCGGTGGCGTCGAAATTCTTCACGGTCGGGAATGTCGTTCCCTGGGCCGAGGCCGGTGTCGGGGCGGTAGCGACTCAGGCTTATGCCAATACTTCGTTTGGCTGGCGCGGCCTGGAGTTACTATCGCGAGGCTTAAGCCCCGAAGAAGTTAAGGCGGTTCTGGTCAGAAACGACGACCGCCCCTCGCGGCGGCAATTCGGCATCGTCGATACCGATGGAAATTCCGCGACTTTCACCGGCGACAGCTGTTCGGCCTGGGCCGGAGGACGATCCGGGAAAAACTACGCTGTTCAGGGAAATATTCTGGCCGGTGAAGATGTCGTAGCCGCCATGGAGAAGGCCTTTCTCGAAACCGAAGGGACCCTTGCCGACCGGATGTACAGCGCTTTGCTGGCCGGTGAGGCCGCCGGAGGCGATTCTCGCGGCAAACAGTCTGCCGCCTTGCTGGTCGTGAGAGATGGTGCCGGTTACGGAGGATACACGGATCGGGCCATCGATATTCGGGTCGACGACAGCCCCGAACCGTTCAAGGAACTCGGGCGTATCCTCAATATCGCGCAGATGAATTATTCCTGGAACGAAGCCTGGACCCTGTTCACCGAGCAGGCTTTCGCCGAGGCTTTGCCCCATATGGAACGGACCGCCAACCTGGCTCCTGAAAATGGTGAAGTTTTGTACGACCTGGCCGTGATTCGCCTGGCGAACGAAGATATCGAGGGAGCGCTGGAAGCCCTGGGAAAATCGCTTAAACTGAATCCCAAACTGGTGGAACAGGCGAAAGTAGACAACGACCTGTCTGCGCTAAGGGATAATAAGAATTACCAGGAATTGATTAAATAGATTCGAATCCGGACGGGATGCAATCACACCGTCGACCGGAAGAATCGCCGGGTCCAAGGCAGATCTTTTCCGCTATCGCTTGACTGTCCCTTTATCTTGCCCTTTATTGTGAAGAGCGGCTTATGAAATGAGGTTACAGTCGTGCATGAACTGAGGATCGCTGAGGCCGTTATCGATACTGTCCGAAGGGAGCTCGATTCGGAAAAGCTGAGCTCGGTCGAGACCATCGGGCTCCGTATCGGAGTAATGAGCGGAGTCGATCCCGAGTCTTTGAAATTCAGTTTCTCCGCGGCCACCTCCGGGACTGAGCTGGATCGATCAGGTCTTGAAATCGAAATAATCCCGGTACAGGCCCATTGCGAAAAATGCCACAAGGATTTCGCCGTCGACGAACTGATTTTTCGCTGTCCCGCTTGCGGCACATCCGATATCAACATGACACGGGGCGATGAAATCGAAATATCCTTTATCGGATATAAATAGAGGTGTCCTATCATGACCGAATCCAAAAAGATAATAGTAGAAAAGAAAGTCCTGTCCGAAAACGACCGGATTGCAGCCGAAATCCGCGAATCGTTGAAAAAGAATAGAGTCTTCACCATGAACCTGGTCAGCTCTCCCGGTTCGGGTAAAACCAGCCTGCTGGAAAAAACCCTCGCGACCCTCGGCAATGAACTCCGTATGGCGGTTATCGCGGGAGACGTTCAAACCGAAAACGACGCCAACCGCCTGCTTAAAGCCGGAGGGAAAATCATCAGACCTATCGTCACCGGAGGAGCCTGCCACCTCGACGCCCGCATGGTCACTAAAGCGCTCGAAAATATCAAACTGGCCGACCTCGATATCTTGTTCATCGAAAATGTCGGTAATCTCGTTTGCCCATCCAGCTATGATCTCGGCGAAGACATGAAAGTAGTCCTGATGAGTACCACCGAAGGAGACGACAAGCCGCTCAAGTACCCCGGCATGTTTCGCCGTTCCTCCGTGATGATATTAAATAAAATCGACCTCCTGGGACTATCCGATTTCGACGCCGACCGCGCCATTTCCAATGCCAGGCAGATTAATGGAAACCTCGAAGTCTTCAAACTCTCCTGCCGAACCGGCGAAGGATTGAATGAATGGTACGACTGGCTGAAAAAGGGAGTGATTAAATAGTCGAGCCCTAACAGATACGGGGAAGCTGCTCTCCGCTGAGCAGATCGAGCACCCGGGTTGTCCCCAGTGCTGTACGTAGAGTTACAAACGGAGATTTTCCGGGTACGACTCGGCCGATTATCGAAGGTGTTTCACAAACGCTTGACCGCTTGAGCATATCCAGAACGGCGGGACTATCCTTTTCGGGAACGAATGCAATGAATCGTCCTTCGTTGGCAACATAGAAAGGATCGAACCCCAGTATTTCGCATACACTCATAACCGGTTCCAAAATCGGAACCGCTGTCTCCTCGATTTCAATCGGCTTTCTGGAGCTTTGTGCGATTTCCGCCAGGGCTGTCGCTAATCCCCCGCGAGTGAGATCCCTCATGCAATGAATTTCAATTCCGGCAGCAAGCAGACGTTGTACGTCTTCGGCCAGTGAGGCACAGTCGCTTTCGATGGCGGTTTCCAGAGCCAGTTCTTCCCGCTTCGCCATCACGGCAATGCCATGCCGTCCGACATCGCCATTCAGAATTATTACATCCCCTTCTTGTACCGAAGACGGTGCGATATTCAAATCATGCTCGATGATCCCGATTCCCGAAGTGTTGATGAAAATCCCGTGCCCGTGTCCCCGATCGACTACTTTGGTATCTCCGGTGACGATTTTAACTCCGGCAGTTTCCGCCGCCTGCTTCATCGATTGCACGATCTGTTCCAGAATTTCAAGCGGTAATCCCTCTTCGAGTATAAACCCGGCACTCAGATAAAGGGGACGCGCTCCTCTCATGGAAAGGTCGTTGACCGTCCCATTGACGGCCAGAGTCCCGATATCCCCACCCGGAAAGATTAGCGGATCGACTACATAGCTGTCGGTCGTGTAGGCGATTTTCTTATGCGGGACATTCAATATTGCGGCATCGGATTCAGCATCGGAGACATCGCTGGCAAAGGCCTTCGCGAATAATTCGTCGATTAATTTCCGCATCATCCGGCCGCCTCCTCCGTGCGCCAGTTGTATCAAATGTTTCCGATCGCTATTCTCCCCGGTTCCGATTCCACGCATTTATTTCCCCGCCTTCACTCTTTCAGAATTATGATAATATGCCGCGCAAGCTCCTTCCGATGATACCATCGGCGCCCCGACCGGCTTTTCGGGTGTACATTCCTTACCATATAACGGGCATTCAATCGGCTTGATTTCGCCGTTGAGGACCCTTCCGCAGTGATTCACGAGGCTGTCGCGGTATTTAAATCTGACATCGAATTTATTCGCAGCATCGTACTTTTCGTACTTTTTCCGGATAGCCATGCCGCTCCCCAGTATCGTTCCCAGCCCGCGCCAGTGACGATCGACAACTTCATATACCTCGTTCATTATCTTCAACGCCTGCGGATTCCCTTCCGGCCTGACCGCCCGTGAATACTGTATCGTCACTTCGTGCCTGCCTTCTTCGAGCTGTTCCACCGCCATCAGAATTCCCTGCAGAATATCGACCGGTTCGAATCCCGTGACGACTATCGGGACCTTGCCTCCGGCGCAAAGTTCCTGATAGGGAGCGGTTCCGGTAACGGTGCAGACATGCCCCGGGGCCAGGAAAGCATCGACCTTTGTATGAGGATTTTCCAGTATCGCCGCCATAGCCGGAGGAATCATGACATGCGCCGACAGGATCGAGAAATTATTCAGATTTTCCCGAGATGCCTGAAGAATCGCCGAGGCCGTTACCGGAGCGGTCGTTTCGAAACCGATTCCGAAAAAGACCACTTCCTTATCCCGGTTATCTCTGGCAATCTGCAATGCATCGAGAGGAGAGTACAACAGCCGAATATCTCCGCCGGCGCTTTTACTTGCCAGCAGGTTTTCCTCGCTTCCGGGCACTCTCAGCATATCCCCGAACGTTCCGACTATGATATTCGGACGTTGAGATAACGATATGATACCGTCGATATATTCAATCGGCGTGACGCAAACCGGGCAGCCGGGGCCGTGCAGCAGCGTAATCTGCTCAGGGAGTTTCTGCATCAGACCATATCGCAGTATCGTATGCGTCTGCCCGCCGCAAACCTCCATGATATTCCACGGTTTTGTAGAAATCTCGTGGATTTTCCGATACAGGCTTTTCCCGAATTCCGGGTTGCGATATTCCGCCAGGTGCTTCATGAGGGATTATCCGCTTTCGAGAGATCACTGATTTCTTTCAACATCGCCAGAGTCTCCAGCGCTTCTTTTTCTTCGATTTTCCCGATGGCCATCCCGGCATGCACCAGAACATAATCGCCGATTCCCGCATCTTCAGTACACGAAAGATTGATTTCACGAACGACTCCGCCGAAATCGACCTTTCCACAGCGCGATAGCGGCTCTTCCGACAATATCTGCACTATCTTACCGGGTACTGCCAGGCACATCTCATTTCACTCCTTTTTCTCTAATAGCGGCCAAAATCTGCCCCACCGCCAGGCCGCCGTCGTTCACCGGCAGCCGGTGCGGCCAATAAACTCCGAAACCTTCGTCTTCCAGCCGTGATGATAATCCCGCCAGAAGCAGCCCGTTCTGGAAACATCCCCCGGACAGGACTATCTTCGGAATATTAATTCGTTTCGCAATATCGACCGCAATCATGATCATGCTGGAATGAAATCTTCCCGCTATTTCATTTCGGTTGACATTATTGCCTATGTCATGCAGGATTCCATTGACCATCGCTCCCCAGTCGGCAATAGTACAATCCTCATTCCGATATGCAACTGGATACGGTTCCAGGTTTAATCCGGAATTCTCTGCTGCGAATTCCAGGTCCATGGCCGCCTGACCTTCAAAAGTAACCTTTTGACGAATCCCAACCAACGCCGCCACGGCATCGAACAGCCGTCCCATACTCGAAGTCCGCGGACAATTAATATTATTTCTCAGCATTTGTGCAATGAGCCTTAATTCGTCATCGCTGTAACCGCTCCGGACGCTGTCCGGAATGTGCCCGATGAAATCGTCTCCGTACCTTTCATACAATAGTCCCAGCGCACACCGACGAGGTTCCTCGATTCCCTTGTCTCCACCCGGTAGAGGAAAGGTCCGCAAATGAGCTGCTCGCTCATAACCGCTTTCGTCGACCCTCAAAAACTCCCCGCCCCAGATTGTGCCGTCATCGCCGTACCCGGTACCGTCCCATGATACTCCCAGCACCGGAGGCTCGAGTCCGTATTCCGCCATCACGGACAATATATGCGCATAATGATGCTGTACTCCGTAAGCCGGCTTACCGCTGTCATCGGCGTACTGGGTAGAATAATAATCCGGATGTTTGTCGCAGACTATTCGTCTAATATTCGCCTTATGAATCGAGGTCAGCGATTCGATATTATTTGCGAAGATTTCGCGCGATCCCGCCGAATCGAGATCACCGACATATTGCCCAAGGACTATTTTCTTCTTCGATAAAACAGCAATGCTGTTTTTCATATGTCCGCCGACTGCGAGCATGGAATCATTGCCGTGATCCATATCAAACACCGACGGTGCATAACCCCGGGCATGCCTTAATATCAGCGGTTGTTCCCGGACGACCCGCACCACCGAATCATCCACCTGTCTCACTATCGGGCGGTTATGCACCAGTAAAAAGTCGGCGATATCTCCCAATTCCGATAATGCCTGATGTTCCTCGATACAAATCGGCTCCCCGCCTCGGTTGCCGCTGGTCGCCACGATCGGAAAGCCCAGATCGGCCATCAGCAGCTGATGCAGCGGAGTGTACGGCAACATCACTCCTAAGTACGGATTCCCCGGAGCGACATTACCGCACGGAACATCATTCGATTCATTTCGCTTCCTTTTCAACAGGACTATCGGAGCGGCGGCGGATTCCAATAACATCTTCTCAATTTCCGATACTGCACAATCTCTTTGAATCATTTCCAGACTCGGATACATCAGGGCAAACGGTTTATCCGGGCGTATTTTTCTTATTCTGAGAGTCCGCACTGTATCTTCACTACGCGCGTCTGCCAAGAGCTGAAATCCACCCAGTCCCTTCAGGGCAACGATTTTCCCCTGCTTAATCTTTTCAACTGCGAATGATAATGCCTCATCATGCGAAACCAGTATGCTCCCCGATTTATCCCATACTTCCAAATGCGGTCCGCATACCGAGCAGGCATTTGGCTGAGCGTGAAAGCGGCGGTCGGATGGATTTTCATACTCCTCGCGGCATTTATCGCACATTTGGAAAATCCGCATCGATGTCCGCTTGCGATCGTAAGGAAGATTTTCGATGATACTAAACCTCGGCCCGCAATTGGTGCAATTGGTGAACGGATAGCGGTACCGGCGATTGTTCGGGTCGGATATTTCGCTGATACAATCGGGGCAAGTCGCCAGATCAGGCGTGATCCGTGCTGTCACTTCGCCCGTCTCTCTGCTCGGTATCACCCGAAATCCCCGGTATCCGTTCGGTGCAATTTCTTCGGTCGTTACACTCCCGATTTTGGCTTGCGGCGGGATTTCCCCGGTGAGTCGCTGCCGGAATTCCGCAAGGATATCAGGCCGCCCGCTTACTTCGATAATCACCCCTTCCGGAGCATTACAGACTGAGCCGTGCAGGCCGAGTGATGTCGCCAGGCGATAGACAAAGGGGCGAAATCCTACCCCCTGCACCTGTCCGTTGACCACGATGCGATTACCGATCAGTCCGGTTTTGGCATGTTCACCCGGCATTTCGTTCCGCCTCTATTGCTTTTTTGATTTCTGCTATCACTGCTTCTGCAGCTCCTAAGATTTCCTCACCTGGTTCTACTCCGGCCTTGAAATTACTTCCTTCGATTCCAAAGACCTTTAGCTGTTCCGGCAATTTCCCGAGGATTTTTCCCAGTTCCACCGCCTGTGACAGGTTAAACGTATGCGTCGAAAAATGGCTGAAAAGTTTTTCGGGGAGTTTTCGTTCCAGGGCATTGAAGCGGTGAATTGTCCCGGCCGGCTTGCCTGACACGGCGCAGTCGGTCACGCAACAGAGCGAAGCTCCGTCCCAGGCCTCAATCAAAACGGCGCCGTCGGGAATTTCCGACAGCACCGTAATATCATCAGGGAATTCCGCCCGAATTCGCTCGGCGACGATTATTCCGACGGCATCATCGCCGCGATAGCGGTTGCCAAGCCCGACAATCAGGATTGGCCCCTTGGCGGACACGGCACAACCCCTATTCCCGTTCGATCTTGAGATCGAGGAAATGACAGGAACAGGAAATACAGGGGTCGTAGTTACGCACGACTTGTTCGCACTGCCAGGTCAGCTTTTCTTTCGTAAGATGAAGATTCTGCGAAACATAATCGTGGAGGTCGGCTTCGATTGCTTTCTGGTTCTGCGATGTCGGCGGGATTATCCTCGCCTCTTTGATTAGTCCTTTATCGTCTATTTTATAGCGGTGATACAACAGACCCCGCGGAGCCTCGCTGCATCCGTGCCCGATCCCTTCTTTGGGAACGCATTCGACATAGGGCTTGTCCGGCTGTTCGTACGCTTCGATAATCCGAATCGCTTCCTGGCATGCGAAAATCGTTTCCACCCCCCTGACAATGATGCTCTTGAACGGATTCCTGCAGACTTCGCCCAGTCCGACATCGCGAGCAGCTTGCTTCGCCACTTCCGGCAGTTTGTCGAAATTATTGTTGTACCGCGCCAGCGGGCCGGCGAGGTAATCGCCTCTCCCCTTGACGAAAGCATGCAGCGAGGTGGAATGTTCGACGTGCTCTTCTTCGAAAGTATTCAGGTAATCGGCGAGTTCTATATCTATGCCCTTGTTCGAAACCACCCGCCCTTCACAAAGAGGATATTCGTTCGGGTGCCGCAGTGACACGAATTCATAATCCCGCTCGTATTCCGGGAAAGCCAGTCCGGCTGTCCATTTCACGGTCGCAATCGAGGCATCCAGCGCCCATTTAAGTCTCTCCAGAAACGGAGTCAGTTCTTCCTTGCGCGGGACTTTATAGAATCCTCCGACCCTGACATTGATAGGATGGATTTCCCGGCCGCCCAGCTTAATCATGATGTCGTTGCCGAGTTTTTTCAGCTTCAGGCCCTGCTCGACAACGTCAGGATAGTCCTTGGCCATCTGGATGGCATCTTCGTACCCCAGGAAATCCGGAGCATGTAAAAGATAAATATGAAGAACGTGCGATTCGATCCATTCACCGCAATAGAGGAGCCGCCGCAGCTCCCGCAGCGCCCCGCCTACTTTCGCGCCGCAAATCATTTCCATGGCGTGCGTGGAACTCATCTGGTAGGCGACCGGGCAGATTCCGCAGATACGTGCCGTTATATCGGGAGCCTCGGTGAAATTTCTTCCGCGCAGGAAAGCCTCGAAAAAGCGGGGGGGTTCGAAGATATTGAACTGCACCTCGCTGACCCGGTCATTCTTGATTTTGACCGTCAGTCCCCCTTCTCCTTCGACCCTGGCCAGGTAATCAACTTTGATGATTCTATTTTTCATAGGCCTCACTCAACTTACGGAACGGTTCGGCAAAGGCGTTGAATCCGCGGAATCTCCGCTTGATATCCTCTTTCGATAATCCCGTTTTCTCGAACCAGGCCGCCAGCGATTCGGGATTCGGCGTGGCCTTGGGACCGAAACAGCCGAAACATCCCCGGTTGTACGACGGGCAGAGTGCTCCGCACCCGGCCTGTGTCACCGGGCCGAGGCAAGGGATACCCTGGGATACCATCACGCAAACGTTTCCTTTTCGCTTGCATTCCATACAGACACTGTGAGCAGGTATCTGCGGTTTGCGGCCGTTCAGAAGGGCGCTGACCGTTTCCAGAAGCTGCTCCTTGCTGATGGGACAACCCCGTAATTCGAAATCGACAAAGACATGGTCGGCGATCGGTGTCGATTTACCGAGGCTTTCGATGTATTCCGGATGAGCGTAAACAATGGAGGTATACTCCCGGACGTCGCTGAAGTTCCGCAGCGCCTGTATACCTCCGGCCGTAGCGCAGGCGCCGATTACTATCAGCAGTCGGGATGCGCGCCGGATTTTATGAATACGTTCGGCATCGTGCGGAGTGGTGATTGAACCTTCGACCAGAGAAACGTCGTACGGTCCCGCCACCACGGCCCGGGAAGCCTCCGGAAAATTCGCGATATGCACCGCATCCGCAATCGCCAGCAGTTCATCCTCGCAGTCGAGCAGGCTCAATTGACAGCCGTCGCACGACGCGAATTTCCAGACTGCAAGTTTCGGTTTCTTTCCTGGTGCCATACTACAACTCCCGCTTCATCAGGACGTCGATAATTTCATCATAGCGGTAGACCGGACCGTCCTTGCATACGAACGACCCGCCGAGCTGGCAATGCCCGCACAGGCCGATACCGCATTTCATGTTTCGTTCCATCGAAAGATAAATATTCTCATGCCGGACTCCCCGTTTTTCGAGTTCCAGCACCGTAAATCTCATCATGATTTCCGGACCGCAAACCAGAGCTGCGCAATGCAGCGGATCGAACGGCGAGCGCTTGATCAACTGCGTCACCACCCCGACGTTCCCCTTCCAGGAACCGGTCGCCCGGTCGACCGTGAGGTACGCCTCGAAGTCGAACCGGGAACGCCATTTTTCGAGATCCTTGCGGAAGAGAATGTCTTCCGGAGTCCGCGCGCCGTACAGCAGGACTATATTGCCGTACTTTTCACGGTTGGCCAGAAGATAATAGATGACCGGACGAAGCGGCGCGAGGCCGATTCCGCCTGTTACCAATACCACGTCGTTTCCGGTAATTTTGTCCACCGGCCAGCTGGCTCCGTACGGACCCCGCACTCCGATGGTACTCCCGACCTTCAACCCCCGCATAGCGCGGGTAACAGTCCCGACCTCGCGGGTAGTATGAATCAGGACTTTCGGCTGAGTGGGATCGCCGCTGATCGAAATAGGCACTTCTCCCACTCCGTAAACGTACAGCATGTTGAACTGCCCCGGAGCGAAATGGAACAAGCGGTCGGGTGTCGCCGGCTCGATCTCCAGCGAAAAGGTATCGTGCGATTCCTTGATAACCCGGCGGATCAGAGACGGCCGAAATATCATGGCATCGGCCGTATCGTGCATCGGCAGGGCCTTACTTGTCTTTGGGGTTGCCATAAATATCCATCAGCTGCAGCCGGGTCGCTTCGAGACGCTCGGCAATGATTAGCGAAAACCGTTTCATGATCTCGTAACCCAGGTTGTGGTCCTTTTCGCATTTATCCCGAAGACACTTACCGTCCATTGCGATCATGCGGACCAGTTCCGAGGCGCGGGCGTCGAAACGCCAGCGATAAGGGGGAACCATCCAGGACCACCCGAAAACCTCCCCCTCTCCCCGGGTATGGATCAAAAGCGGACCTTTTTGGGGAACATGGGTTTCGATCTGCACCCGCCCGTGACGGATAAAAAAGAACTGCTCGGCCGGCTGTCCTTCGCGGATAATCATCTCTCCGGCCTTGAACACCACATTGGAAGCACATCCGACCAGAATCTTCAAATGGTCGGCCGACATCCCCTCCAGAAAGGGATGCTCCTTCAAAATTTTTTCCAAATTTTCCACCGCCATCCTCCCGGCTATTTGTTAATCAATATTTTCGCTTCTTCGGTGATATCTATCCCGACCGGACACCAGGTAATACAGCGTCCGCACCCGACACACCCGAACGTCCCGAACTGCTTCTTCCAGTGTGTCAGCTTGTGCATCATCCACTGGCGATACCGCGCCATTTCGCTGGTCCGGATACTCCCGCCATGAATGTACGAAAACGCCACGGTGTGGCAGGAATCCCAGCTGCGGGTTCGGAACGCGTTGTCCCCGGTCAAATCCGTAGTATCCTCGACATTGGTGCAGAAACAGGTGGGACAAACCATAGTGCAGTTGCCGCAGGTGAGACAGCGTTCGGCTATTTTGTCCCAGTGACGATCGTCGAAAGCGGCATCGAGCTTTTCCGATAATTCCCCGGTTGACAGCTTTTTCGAAATCCCCGAAATCGCCTTTGCAATCACTTCGTCCCGTTTTTCGATATTTTCCGGCGCAGCTTCGGATAAATTCAAGCCCGCTATCGCCTTTTCTCCAGCATTGGAACCGCTCTCCACTACAAAATAATGCTCCTTGCCGTTCAAGACTTCCGTCAGTGCCAGGTCATAGTCTTCCGTGGCTTTCGGCCCGGTTCCCATCGACGTACAGAAGCAGTTATCCGAAGGCTGCGAGCAGTTTATGGCCACGATAAAGAGGTTCTTCCTGGCCGCTTCATAACCGGAATCAATATACGGCCCCTCGAGGAATATCTTATCGAGTATCTTCAAGGCCGCCAGTTCACACGCCCTGACCCCGAAAAAGGCCATTTTCCCGGAATTCGCCTCTTCATACCCGGCATCGAAACGATTGCCGTTTTTACTCGCCGTTAAGAAATTGCGAACCGACGGATACAAAAACTTTTTCCATGATTCCTGGCCGACCGTAAATCCGAAAAAGGTCTTTTTGTTTGATTTCTTCAGGCGATAAGACCCGGGGCCTTGAGTTTCCGCATAGCCCACCGGAAGCTGTCCGGCCGATTTCAGCTCCTCGTAGACAATTCCCTCATCCCTGACCGTGGGTCCCAAAACCATATATCCCGATTCCCTTAAATGTGCCATTAGCTTTTCAAGGTTTTCAGCTTCAAGGACATAGGCTTTAGCGGGAATCGCTTGACCAGCAGATTTTGTGAATTTTTTCACAATCCTACCCTTAATAAAATTCTTTTGCCTAAGATAGGTATGCCCCTCTTTGTTGTCAAGAAGTTTCTCTTCTATTTAATATTATCGGTAATTATGGGGTTGCCATTACTCCGACCCCTTTTAACACGATAATGATCGACTTGAATTCTATAATTCATTCATCGCTGGAATCTTCCTAAGTCCCGTTCAGCCACAATCCTATTGCTGTTTAGTCACTTACCGGGAGACAGCGGTTATTTTCGAAAAATCCTCATTTTATCGCTTGACTTTCCGATAAAGTAATCGCATATTGACATGCGATTAGGAGAATAGAATGATATCAAAAACCGGAATCCACGCCACCCTCGCCCTGGCTTTCCTGGCTCAACTCGAGACCAATGAGTACGCCGGAGCGGCCCAGATTGCCGACCAGGTCGGGGCCCCCCGCAACTATTTGGGGAAACTTCTCAAAAACATGGCCGCCCGGGGTTTGGTGGTTTCTCAAAAAGGCTATGGCGGAGGCTTTCGACTGGCCCGCGATCCTGAAAAAATAAGCCTGCTCGATATCATCGAACCGATCGACCAGGTCAGCAAATGGAACGGCTGTTTCCTCGGAAGAAAAAAATGCAGCGAGAAACAACCCTGCGCGGTCCATCATCAATGGGCCAAAATCCGGGAAGAATATCTGCATTTTTTGAAAAGCACGACAATCGCCCAGGTGGCGGAAAAGAAAGTCAAACTCGAAAACTGATTTTTTTTGGAATATAATAAGATAAGCACATGCTATTTATCTTTTATCAAAAGGAGTATTTCATGGAACCGGTCAAAATTCTCAGCGATGAGCATCGTATAATCGAAGTGGTTCTCGACTGCCTCGACCGCCTCGCGGACGCCGCCGACTCGACCGGCAGAATTGACAAACAGGATGCCCTGGATATTGTCGACTTCATCCGCAATTTCGCCGACCGCTGCCACCACGGAAAGGAAGAGGACCATCTCTTTGCGGCCTTGACCGAAAAGGGATTCCCCAGCGAATCCGGACCGGTCGGTGTGATGCTGCATGAACACGAACTGGGGCGTGCCTTTGTCAAGGGAATGGCTGAAAATATCGAAAAAGCAGCTCTGGGAGAAAAGGAAGCGATCACGGCGTTCACGGTCGGCGCGCGCGACTATATCATCCTCCTTCGGAACCATATCCATAAAGAGGATAATATCCTCTTCCCAATTGCATCGCGAATACTTACACCTGAAGACAAAGAAAAAATCCTGCAGAAATTCGAAACGGCTGAAAAGGAACATATGGGTGAAGGAACCCATGGAAAATACTTGAAGCTCGCGGAATCGCTGGCCCGCAAATACGGAGTGAAATTGGAGTCTTCCTTAGTACATTCCTGCGCTTGCGGCCATTAGAATTCGCGGATGAGCGGGAAACCATGGAACGATATTCCGAAAGGACAGATATATGAAAAAGCTCTGGCTGGCATTTACTGCCGTAATCATAATCTCATTCGCCGTCCTGGGGTGGTCCGGTTTTGAGATATATCAGCAGAAACCCCCTATTCCCGAAAAAGTCGTTACCACTGCCGGACAGACCATAATCCCCGAAGGGGAAATCATCGAGGGCCAGTCGGTCTGGCGCGCTATGGGCGGAATGGAACTCGGCTCGGTCTGGGGACACGGAAGTTATGTCGCCCCCGACTGGACCGCCGACTACCTGCACCGCGAATGCGTCTTCATCCTCGACGAATGGGCCAATGAGCGGTTCGGGACCGCCTACGACCGGATCGATCCGGAAAACCAGGCCGCCCTCCGGGAACGCCTGAAGACATTGATGAAGACCAATACCTTCGACGGGAACAGCAATACCATCACACTCGACCCGGTCCGGATGAGAGCTTTCGAATATAATTTTGAACACTATCTCGACATTTTCATCAACGGAGATACCCGTGCGGCGATCCGTACAGGGACCCTGACCGACACGCTGAAAGTCCGTCAACTCACCTCGTTCTTTTTCTGGTCCTCCTGGGCCGCTTCGACCAACCGCATCGACGGCAACAAAACCTACACCAGCAACTGGCCCCATGAACCGTTGATAGACAATAAGCCGACCAGCGATGCCATCATCTGGACTGGATTCAGCATCATCATGCTTCTGGCCGGAATCGGAGTGATGGTCTGGTATCATGCCTCGCAGAAGCAAGAATCGATCGCGGAAAATGTCCCCAAAAACGATCCTCTCCTCAACTTCGAAGCCACCCCGTCTCAAAATGCCGTAATAAAATATTTCTGGGTGGTGGCCGGGCTGTTTCTGGTGCAGATGGTTATGGGGGTAATCTCGGCGCATTACGGCGTGGAGGGGGACGGCTTCTATGGAATTCCTATCGACCAATGGCTGCCGTACACCGTTGCCCGGACCTGGCACACTCAACTTGGGATATTCTGGATCGCCACGGCCTGGCTGGCGGCTGGTTTGTTTATCGGCCCGGCCGTGATCGGTTACGATCCCCCGGGACAGAAACTCGGAGTTAATCTCCTCTTCGGAGCCCTGATTCTGGTCGTGGCCGGTTCGATGATCGGAGAGTGGCTCAGTGTCATGGGGCACCTGAAAGGAGATGCCTGGTTCTATTTCGGACACCAGGGTTATGAATATGTCGATCTCGGACGAGTCTGGCAGATCGCCCTGCTGGCCGGACTGATGCTCTGGCTCTGGCTGGTCGGTCGATGCATTGTCAAGGCGATTCGTAAAGGAGACGAACAAAAACCTCTGATGACCATGTTCCTGATCTCCGCGGCCGCCATCGCAGGCTTCTATATGGCGGGACTCATGTGGGGCAAGCATACCCATCTCTCCATCGCCGAATACTGGCGCTGGTGGGTGGTGCATCTCTGGGTGGAGGGTTTCTTCGAAGTCTTCGCTACGGTTGTGATTGCTTTCCTTTTCGCGAGGTTATCGCTGATTAGGCTAAAAAGCGCCAACGCCGCGGTTATTTTCTCGACTACAATATTCTTAACCGGCGGTATAATCGGGACACTGCATCATCTATATTTCGCGGGAACGCCGACCGTCATCATGGCCCTTGGAGCGATTTTCAGCGCCCTGGAGGTGGTGCCACTGACCATCATCGGGTTCGAAGCATGGGATAATATAAAAATCGCTCGATCCGCCGAATGGGCGCAGAAGTACAAATGGCCGATCTATTTCTTCGTGGCGGTGGCTTTCTGGAATATGGTGGGAGCGGGATTATTCGGATTCATGATCAACCCTCCGATCGCCCTGTATTACATGCAGGGACTGAATACCACTCCGGTTCATGCCCATACGGCGCTGTTCGGAGTTTACGGGATGCTCGGACTGGGGCTGATGCTCTTCTGCCTGAGAGTCCTGTACATTCGCAAGGACTGGAAGGACGGCATCGTTAAATACGCCTTCTGGGCCATCAACATCGGCCTGACCCTGATGGTGGTAATAAGCCTGCTGCCGATCGGATTTCTGCAAACCTGGGCTTCGGTGGAACATGGATACTGGTTCGCCCGCAGCAGCGAATTCCTTTATTCGGATACCATTACGATATTCAAATGGCTGAGAGCGCCCGGAGACATCGTGTTCGCGCTCGGAATTACGGTGCTGGTGCTGTTCATTTTCGGCCTGGCCACCGGCCATTCTCTTAAGGGGAAAAAACCGGTAACCCCGGTTTCCGAACATGAAAAGGTGGGACCGACCACATAAATCACTCCCAATCGCTGACGTACAAAAGCCGGGCGCAATTCGATTTGCCGCCCGGCTGTTTTTTTATTATAACTCGGGGCGATAAAGATCGGCTTGGTTGAAATTCCATTCCGGAGTATTCAGAATCTCCCCGAAGGGACATTCGTACCACGGACTCAGTTTATCATTATTTGGATTTCTTAAAATATGGAAATCCTGGGCCGGAGTGAATCCCTGGGCCAGCATGAACAGCCTCCGGCCGGTTGCAGTATTTTCCGCGATATCGACAACAAAGACAGCATGGCCGGGGAAACCTCCGATTATAAACAGGTCTCCTATTTCCATCTCGCAGGTGCTTCCGATCTTTCGGAATTGCTTGCTCAATGAATATGTCCCGGCATAGGTGAACACGATATCCTGATATTCTTTGAAATTGCCGTATGAGGAATCGACTTCGGCTGATTTTTTCCAGGTCACCTTATTCCCATTGACGGTCGGCCGCCAGCCTTCGATCCACTTCCGGAATGAAGCCGTGTCGCCGGAGGTAAAGTTGTACGATATCCGGTCGTAAAATTTCTTCTCATAATGATATTCGCTGAACAGCCGAATCGCGGCATCGGCGCATTGCTGCAGATCTTTCTTCCCGATTTCTATATCGAGCACGGCATAATGGACATTCTGGCGTGGCTTGGGGAGGCCGTTGTGCATCATCACGCGGGTTCCTTTCGGTTTCAAAGGAAATTCCCGCATCCAGTACCCGAAACTGGCGGTATCGCAGGCGATCCGCTGGAATCCCTCCGGTACTGCAATATCTCGGATAACCTTTATTTCATGTCCCTGCCAGTCCGCACCGGGGTTCAACTGCCCCGAAAATACTTGTATCAGCCAAACGAATATCAGGATTCCAATAGCAGCCACTATTAATACTCCGATTCTATAATCAAATAAATGCAACGTTCGCTCTATGTCAATTCCACCATTTCGTTCAGGTGCGGGAGATGGCAATTCCAGCCCCGCTCCTCGGAGAAATGCATCGCCATCGCTTCAGACTGAGTCTTTTCACCATGTGTTATGAATACTTTGGCCGGATTCCTCCGGATACTTTCCGCCCAGTGCAGAATTTCATGATAATCGGCGTGTCCCGATAATCCGTTCAGGTGCTCCACCCGGGCCTTTATCTCGACCGGCTGCTTATGGATATAAACCATCCGCTCTCCGTCTTCGATTTTCCGCCCCAGAGTCTCTTCCGCCTGGTAACCGGCAATCGCGAGAATATTTTTCGGATCCGGAAGCCGGACTATCATATGATGCAATATCCGCCCGGCACTCATCATCCCCGAAGCCGACAGGATAATCCTCGGCCCTTTCATTCTGTTAAGCGCTTTCGATTCCTCGGTCGTCCGGTGCAGGTGGACTCTCCTTCCGTGAAAAAGGTCCCCGTCGCCGATTTTCGAAATATCAATGGAATGCATTTCCGGGTACTTTCGGTAAATTTCGGTTGCTGCAACCGCCATCGGAGAATCGATATGAATGTCTATCTCCGGAGCCAAGCCGCTACTTATCAATTGATCGACCAGAAATATTATCTGCTGCGTCCGACCGACCGCGAATGCCGGAATCAAAAGAACCCCGCGCGACTTGACAATATCCCGGATTAAATCCATAAGCGCCTGATGGACGTCGGCCGGTTCATGCAGTCTCCCCCCATAAGTCGACTCGCAAACCAGATAATCGGTTTCCGGAGGCTTCGCGGGAGGACGGGTCAGAGGATTTCC
Source organism: Candidatus Zixiibacteriota bacterium (assembly GCA_041306185.1). Lineage (GTDB taxonomy): Bacteria > Zixibacteria > MSB-5A5 > GN15 > PGXB01 > JBFZFV01. The sequence goes on along the minus strand of JBFZFV010000087.1, from coordinate 23,812 downwards.
ATACCGCCCGATGTCTCCCGAAAAAAGAATCGTCCGGCTGATTTTTCCGTCGGTTGCCTTGATTTCGACACTGGCCGCTCCGAGGATATGCCCCGCATAATGAAACCGAAAGGCGATATTCTTTCCGGCTCCTTTCCACTGCCCGAATTTCACCACTCGATATTTCGGCTCGATCCGCTGGACATCCTTGTCGTCGAACAACGGCAGCGCCCGGGGGTGGCGGGTCAATTTCTTCTTGTTACGGTATTCGGCATCTTCCATCTGAATATGGGCGGCATCGAGCAGGTTTATCTTGCAGATATCCACCGTCGGCGGCGATGCATACACCTCCCCCTTGAATCCGAAATGGAACAGCCTCGGCAAATACCCGACATGGTCGATATGAGCATGCGTTAAGATCACCGACTTGATATGCTGAGGTTTGTACGGCTGCGGACTCCAGTTCAATTGCCTTGTCTCGCGGTTCCCCTGGAACATTCCGCAATCGATCATCACCAGCTCATTGTTCACCTGGAGCAGATACTTGGACCCGGTGACCATTCCCGCGGCGCCGTAGAAAGAGAGTGTAATCATAAGCTGCTATGCTGTTCCTTGCCTTATCGCGTTTTCCTTAGATATTATCGGGAAACCTTCCGGGCAACAAAAAGATTCCGTCGAATTTCTTTGAAATCAATTCCAGGGACATTTTATCCGTAGTATTATTAAACAGGAAAATCCAAAAATCGGTTAAGCTTATGAAAACAATCATTCTAACCACATTTTTATTCCTGATGGGGACTACCCTATCTGCTCAGGAAGAAAACCAGCAAAAAACGCCCCCCTGTTCGGAAAAGGAATTCCATCAGTTCGATTTCTGGCTCGGAGAATGGGATCTGAACTGGGGTGAAGGCGAAACCGCGGGCACCGGCACCAATATCGTCACCCGGGAACTCGGCGGATGCGTTATCGAAGAAAACTTTTCATCGAACGATGAAACCCCCTTTATCGGACGGAGTTTTTCCGTTTATCGTCCGGCCACCGGCAAATGGTACCAGACCTGGGTCGACAACAACGGCGGCTACCTCGATTTCACAGGAGGATTCGCGGACGGCGAAATGACCCTGTCCCGCGAAGCGGAACGGGACGGCAAGAAATTCCTGCAGCGGATGGTCTTCTATAACATCACCGAAAATGCTTTCGACTGGAACTGGGAAAAATCCGATGACCGCGGCAAGACCTGGGAATTACTCTGGAAGATACATTACAAGAGAAAGAGCTAAAGCGTTAGTTTCTTCGGTTTCCATCCGAACCGCTCCAGGTTTACCCGGTCGAATTCGTCGAAGACGATTCCCTCGGCAATCAGGTGCCCTTTCTGGATTTCGTACCCCTCTCCCGGCTTCAAAGAAATCGTCCCCTTGCTGTTTATCACTCTGTACCACGGGAGCTTTTTCTTTTCGGAAAGAGTATGCAGGATTCGCACCACCTGCCGTGCCGCCATGCGGTTTCCGGCCAGATCGGCGATTTGACCGTACGACGCCACTTTCCCCCTGGGTATCTTCTTGATGACTTTCACTATTCGTTCCGAAAGCGACTGCATACATAAATATAGTATCAGGATAAAAAAATCATACCACAAAAAAACCCCCGGCTCGCGGGGGCATTTTATTGACTATCGAATTCAGATTTCAGCCTATGAGCAGCTTTCTCACCAGCCTTGCCATTCTCAATGCGGCAACATCATAGTTCGCCAGCACCACCACGGTATAATCATTATCGAGATACAGGTCGAACGTCGCATTGATGCCGGGAGCCCCCCCATTATGACCGATAATACGATGTCCGTCAATCCTGCGATCTCCGAACAGATAGGCATACTTCATATCCGGACCCATATCCACCTTTCCCGTCGTCAAGGTATCAAAGTATGCGGCGTTGACCAACTTGCCATTCTTCAGGGCTTGCCCGAATCGGAACATATCCTCGACCGTAGAATAGCCTCCTCCCGCCGGCGAACCTTTCGCGAAATGCATGAACAGGTTGTTGTACCACCGGTCGCTTTTGCGGCCTTCATAGTCCTGTTTCGTGTAGCCAATCGCCAGGTTGGGAATCTCTTCATCCATCTCATAGCTGTCGCTGTTTATCATCCCGGCCGGTTCATAGATATTCTTGCGGATATATTCGTAGTAATCCATGCCGCTCAGTTTTTCGATAATCAGCCCCAGCACTACCACCCCGGCGTTGCTGTAACTCATCTGCGCTCCCGGCTCGAATAATAGCGGTTTATCGACAGTCTGAGCGGCCAGTTGCGAGACTGTTTTAATTTCCCACCATTTTGCGCCGCTGAGAACCTCCCAGAAATCCCCCATCCCGGAGGTATGCGTCAACAACTGGTGAATGGTTACTTTTTCGGCGACTTCTTTATTGGGATAGTCCGGGAGATACTTAATAATCGGATCTTCGAACTTCAGCTTCCCTTGCTGAGCCAACTGCACAATAGCGGTCCCGGTAAACATCTTGTTCATCGACCCCAGGTTGAACTTGGTATCGATCTTGTTCGGTACCGAATACCGCTTGCAGGCGTCGCCGACCGCTTTTTCAAAGATGATGTTATCCCCCTTCGCCACCAGAACCGCCCCGGAAAAAGCATCTTCTGCCGCCAGGCTGTCGATATACCTGCTAAGAAAATCCGCCAGGTCCTTGTCGCTTTTTATTTCGGGAAGCCTTTCGTGCGGATTATCTTCAGGCATCAGTCCGACCCCGCGCCATTCGTGGGGCGGAGCGGTGTCGAAATTGAGCATCAATCTCAAATATTCATCTTCCGCCGCGGGATTCATCGGGATGATACCGGCCCCTATCGCGTATTCCGAACTTTGTAAAATGGTATCGATAATAATACCGCCGAGATCGCTGTAAACCGACTTCATAAAATCCAGACGTCTTTCCAGCACCTCGACACTGTCCCGGGCCTTTGGAAAAAGCAGCACGAATTCCCGCCATTGGTTTTCATCGCCGGAATTTACGGCTGTCACCATTTTACCGAGCATCTTTCCCGCATAGGTATCAGGGATATCGGTTTCGGACCAGCCGGAAGCCGGGATTATCAGACAGACCAGGACAATTACGGCCAGAATTGCATTCACATTCTTTCTCATATAATTCCTCTTGTAATGAGTATACTATAACTGAAGACAGCATATCCCCCGAAAAGGTTACTTCCAAGCGCAAGAAATATAAAAGATTATGAGAATTTATGTAATAAATTACATAATAAAAGGCTAATTCACGGGAATAAGCGTCCCATGTACCTCCGCCCCCGATAAGCGAATCAAACAGCCGGAAACCCTATTTTCGGCATCTCGCGTAAAATCGAGCCGGAATTCGGCTACCTTATGCGAAAACCGGTCAGGCCCGGTAGGGAAAATCGGTACCGGTTCAGATTCATACGGAACCGCAAAAAGAGAATCTCCTTGTCGATATACCACCAGAGTAAAGACATCGCTTGGGGGTCCGATTTGAGAATCGAGACTGTAAGTCCCGACATATTCATCCAGCTTGGCCGTATCGAGCTTTAAATATTGTCCGCGATGCATATCCAGAATTCCTTTCTCAGCGGAAACCCGCACATAAACGGAATTAATATCTTCGTCGATATACCTCAGCGAATTTATCGTACCGGAAGAATCCCGCCCGAAAATCACGCTGATAGTATTATCCTGAACGAAGAAGAGGCTGTCAGGAGCTTCCGCTTTCAGCATCCGCAACGGCTGATTGGGGGAATTTGCGTATAATTCGTTTTGTTCGCGGCTGATTAAAAGCGACTGGCCTTCCTGATTGGTATATTCTCCGGGATACTGCGCCACGATTTCATCCGGCAATTGTACGGCGCTTTTTCTGACCGGAATCGTGTGCGGTTCTCCGTAAATAATCGCGGCCAATCCCCGGGCGATTTTCTCGACCGGCGCTTCATCCTCATTGCTGAATACTAAAATGCATAAGCGGTCCTTTATCCACCGGTCATAAGCGGTATTGAAACCGTCGAGGAATCCGCCATGATAATAATGATATCTCCCGAACCTCTTTTCCACGAACCAGCCGTAGCAGTAGTTCCCGGCCTGCGGGGTAAACATCCTGGTGATCGATTTTTCCGACAATACCGAGGCATTATACAGCCCCTTATCCCATTTCAGGATATCCTCGGTGGTCGAATAAAGCGCCCCGGCCGTGTGGAGAATGGAAAATTCCACTTCCGGAGCGTTGGCCGGGTCTCCATCCGCCGCGATTGTATATCCGTCGGCACGATTGGGCACTGCGGTAACTCGTCTTCCATACCCGGAATCGAGCATTCCCAGCGGCTTCAATAAAACATGGTGCAAATAGGCCTCGTACGATTGCCCCGATACCTTTTCGATAATCGCCCCGAGAATGATGTAACCGGAATTGCTGTATAAATACCGTTCTCCGGGCTCGTACTTAAGCGGCAAGTCCCGAACGTAGTCGACCAGCGAAGTATCCGAAATGGGCACGGTCCGCCTGATGTTGATTTCCGGATTATCGGTATAGTTGGGCAAACCCGAAGTATGCGTAAGCAGTTGCTGGATCGTTATCCGGCTCCAGGGATCATCAGGGAAATCGGTCAGGTACTTCTTAACATTGTCGTTTAGACTCAATTTCCCCCTTTCATTCAGCTTCAATATCGCGGCGGCGGTAAACTGCTTGGTTATCGACCCGATATAGAACTTCGTCTGCGATGTATTCGGTATCCCCAGCGTCCGGTTGGCCATGCCATAGCCTTTGCTGAGTATAATTTCGCCGTCAACCGCGACCAAAGCTGTCCCTTCGAATCCCCAGTATTTATGCGCCTGCTCCAGATAATCGTCGAGGCTTTTCACCGTTTCACGGCATCCCGCCGCCGAAAACGTGAAAAGCAGACAAAGAACGAACAGCGTTCCTTTATGCGGCTTTATCCTGTTTGTTTTCCGGCCCGTCATTGATCCTCTTACAAATATCGCGACTTAAATATTGTCAATTTCTGAACCGAAAGTCAACAATTCGAATATAACCGTTTCCATTAAACATTGACATCGTCTTTCGAACTCTCCATTTTAGGGAAAACACAAGCTCTTTCAGGGATGATAAAATTATGCGGGGAATCAGACTTTTTACCCTAATTACCGCCTTTATAATGCTGGCGGTGATTTCCGTCGAACGGCCTCACGCCCAAAATTCGAGCATACCGAAAGGAATAGCCGCACTCGTTGATTCTATGAAGGTCCTTGAAGCGCCCCTCCTGGCGCCGAAATCGTTCGAACGGACCATGATCAAATATTCCGATGTCGGCAAGCAGTTAGAAAAAGGCAAAACCGTTGACGAGCTTCGACAGAAACTGGAAGAAATTCGAGTCTTATCGCTGAACACCATCGATGCCGTTCAGCGGGCCCGCCGGCAGCTGGGAAATATTCTCGAAGTCCGGCAAAAAGCTATGGCTGCCAATGCCCCTCGACTCGCTCCCCAGATATATGAAGAAGCCGAAAAATCCCTGTCGACCGCCGCAGCTAAAATCGAATCGGACGATAATTCCGGAGGATTGAAAGAAGCCGAAAAAGGCCTTCCGCTGTACGATTCCGCAGAACTGATCGCCATCAAAAGAGCCCTGCTCGATAAAGCCGACAGCCTGATTGCCGCTGCTGTTCAGGCCGGAGCCGAAAAATTTTCCCCTGTCAGTCTGGGTAAAGCTCGAGCCGCCAGAGCCGAAGCCGATTCGATTCTGACTATTGATAGATACGAAAGGGAACGGACGACCGAACTTATTTCTGAAGCGGAATACGAAGCCCGCCACGCTTCGTACATCACGCAAAAAATCCTGGCAATTGAACGAAAAGACTATGACTGGGAGAAGTTAATACTTGAATGCGAGGCGGAAATCGGCAAAATCGCGCGGAATCTGCGATTGGAGGATGTCCGGTTCGATCTGGGTTATGCCCTGGTTGTCGACACCATTAAAGCTGTTGAAAATGTTATCATTAGCGGATTCATAGAATTCGGGAGCCAATTAAAAGTCAAAGATACTGCCGGGCTTCAGGACCTCTCCCTGAAAATAAAAAACAGCATTGATTCTTTATTGCGACAGAACGATTCCCTGAACGCCGCCCTCTCGACCAAAGAACAAAAACTGACCCAGCTTGAGGCATCCAGCGCCGAAACCGAAGAGGCCCTGCGGAAACGCCGGGATCGCGAAGCCCGCTTCAAAAAGGCCCAGGAATTGATCGGCCGCGACGAGGGAGAAGTCCTCTACAATGCCGACAACGACATCATTCTCAGACTTCCCGGCCTCTCGTTCGATGTCGGCCAGAGCAAAATCAAGGAAAGCCATCTCGAACTTCTCGAAAAAGTGGTCGAAATTCTACGGATGTTCCCCGACGCCCGCTATTTCGTGGAAGGACACACCGACGACAAGGGTCGGCCATCCGAAAATCAAACCCTGTCCGAAGCGCGCGCCCTGGCTGTCATGGAATGGCTGACCGAACGCCTGCTGCTCCGTCCCGACCGAATCACTTCGAAAGGATTCGGCTCGGATAAACCGGTCGCTTCGAACAAGTCCGCCGAGGGACGGTCTAAGAACCGCAGAATCGATATCGTGATTTCGGATTAGGTTAAGGATTCATCGGATCCGGGCGGTCCGCGGGGTTTACACCGGTCAAGTCGGTCGCCGGCTGAAAACGATCTCCTCGCTCCTGGTGATATTCCCGGAAGCGCTCGAAGCCTTCAGGCCCCATGTATTTTTCAAGGATACGCTGCGGTGTTTTAGTCAGGTCAACGAGGATCAACCCGTCCAGAACATCGCTGAATTCGGAATCGATATTGAATCCCAGAAGCACCCCGCCCAGCTTGAGATAGTGTTTGAGTAGAATCGGAACCGACTGCTGGTCCGCTTCGATCTCGGATATCAAATGCGAAACTTCATCGAGATCCGCTACCAGGTGACCGATGATCGGTTCCTCCAGAGACCCGGTATTCCGGCGCCTTTTCGGGGGAGTCTTCGGTTTCACCAGCCTGGCCAGGTCGGCATTGAATTTATTATGAGTAAGAAAACTTACCAGCAATTGCCTCGAGGCCGATTGGTACCGGTTATTGATGGAAACCGGCCCGAAGAGCATCTTGTATCGGGGATTCCGGACAATAAACTGCCCGATCGCTTTCCAGAGCAGATTCAGCGGAGCGTACTCCTTCTGGTACTCCGGACGGATGAAACTACGCCCCAATTCGATAGCGGGGGTAATCTGTTCCAGTAAAGACTTCTTAAATCTGAACAGGCTGGTGGTGTATAGCCCTTTCATACCATGGCGATCCATGATAATATCGGTCAAGCCGAGACGATACGACCCGATTATATGCTTCTTTTCCCGGTTCCAGACGAACAGGTGCAGGTAATGGGTATCGTACTTATCGAGATCAATCGCCTTGCCGGTCCCCTCGCCCGCTTCACGGAACGTGATTTCGCGCAGACGCCCGATTTCCCGCATCACCCCAGGAATATTCTGCATCTTGGCCACATAGACCACGAAATCCCCTTTCCGGGCCAGGATATCATCCTCCGGAATGGAATCGACTTCATCGGCCAGCGTTTTATTATGATCCGGCGGAGCTACCGGTTTCAGTTTACTCGAATGTCCATTGGCTCCTTCGAATAGCTGGCTTCGTCCTTCTTCAGCTTCCGTCCTTCCGGCCAGCAAATAAGTTCTCATTCTGATATAATCCATCAGGTCGTCGTCGTTTAAAAATTCATCCAGGCGTTTGAACGGGATCGGATTACCCACCCGAATGGAAATCTTACGGTTGCGCTTATTCAGAAATTCGCGCGGCAGGAGTATTGTCCTTAACCGGGGATGAATCAATCCCATAATCTGAAAGAAGGTGCTGTTACGGCCGCTGAAATAAAGCGGCACCACCTTCGCCCCGGATTTGCGGATAATCCCCGCGATCGTCCGGCTCCAGTGCGGGTCGGTTACTTCGCGGTTCCTCAAGCTGAAGTGCGACACTTCCCCCGACGGAAATATCCCCAGCAATCCTCCGGAACCGACCAGCTTGATGGCTTCTTTGAGCGGCTTGATATTCCGCATCTTGGCCCGGCGGGATCCGAACGGATCGACACTTATCAATAGCGGACGCATCTCCACGATACGGTTCAAAAGATAGTTGGCCAGAATTTTGAAATCCTTACGGACCGATTTCAATAGTTCCGCCAGAACGATTCCCTCGATGGCACCGAAAGGGTGATTCGCCACCACCACTACCGGCCCCTCTTCGGGAATCCGCTCCCGGTCTTCGTCGCTGATGTCGTACGTGACATTCATGACCCGCAGGGCCCTTTCGGTAAAGATCGATTCTTCCCCCGGGATGCTTGTCTGGTTATAAATCCGATTCAGCGTATGCAGGTGAAACAGTTTTTCGAGGGGCCGTTTCAGCACGGAAAAAATCGATTTGCGGATCGGATCCCTGAACGGAGAATCGATCTCGAACGGCATCCTCCCGGTCAGACTGTGAGCGGTCAGTTTCTCCTCCTTAACCCTGAGATCTTCCATCTATTCACCCCCTCCGACCGCGAATATGGCGGCCTTTGAAGATGAATCCGTGTCGTTTCCCGAAAAGAATACTAAAATATTGTTAGCGCCTGATGATGATTCTCTTAGAAATCCATAAAGGCGTCCGACAGGGAATTTCGAGGAAATCTTGGATCCTAAGCGGGGCAGTTTGTCTTTAGACATAAGATTTTCACCAAACCTTTCAAGTCTTCGACAAGCTTTATCTTTTGCCGTTCAAAACGGACGGTCAACGGCGACCGGGACCATCCGCCTTACCTTCATAATCGACCTGTCCACTCCCGGAAATTAAGAATTAAATTGTCAGATTTTGATGAGGTCTCTGTATCCTTTTGTCCAGACTGCACTTTGCTTAATCCGCATATCAAACTCCCGCCGGGATGCAATTGTTGCATCGCCGTTGAATCGGGCATTATGATTATAATGGAGTAATTTTGTCTACATGGACGGCAAAACGGCTTTCGGAATCCCGGAAAGCAGTCTCTTAACAATAAAGATAAAAAAGCCCGTTAGAAGCAGATTCAAGGCCAGCGACAACATCGCCACCGTGACCACCGCCCCGCCAATTCCATAGCTGAGGCTGACCACGAGGACCCCGGCCCCGACCTCCCCCCGCGGCCACATACCGATCGCTACCGCGATCCGTTCCCGCCAGTGGGCCTCGCGACGATAACACAGCGCCGGGAACATCTTCCCCATATTCGATATCGCAGTCACGACCAGGACGTGCCATATTATCGAACTCCAGCCCATCATTTCCTGTTGCGCCAGCACCCCCGATGCAATATTCCGGGTGATTTCCGTGATTGCCTCCGATGCGAATACCGGAGGCATGTTCAGCCCCACCAGAACCATAAAAATACCGGATATTATCGTGGACGCCCGCTTCTCCCCACTCCGTTCCAGGGTTCCGTGGTCTTCGCTTCCATCAGATTTCCGAGGATGTGCTATAACTACCCCCAGGACAAACGCCGGAAGAAGAACCTCAATATGAATTGGAATCGAGTCATCGACTATTTTGCTGAAATCATAAAGAATTTCGCTTGAAACCGCGATTATTACGGCATAGGACAACACCCAGGGCCATGTGATGGGAATCCTTATCTTTTCCATCCAGAACCAGGCCGCCGCCAGAAGGATTCCCATCACGGCAATGGCAAATCCCAGCTGCCAGACCAGTCCCACCATCAGCATTTTCAGGGGGATCATTAAAAGCACCGTATCGAGATCGTCGAAGATGGCCAGAATCCTGGCCTTGCGATAAAGCCAGGTGGCTCCGAGCCCCGCCGCCGCCATCATCGAAAACAACACCCCTGCCGATGTCGGCGCCGCAAACCTCCCCGCCAGGAGCGTCTCCTTCCAGGCGTCCCACGACGACCACATTTCCGGAGGCAGCATTACATAAACAAAATAGAGGGTCACGAATATCCAGGGAAAAGCGGCGGCCGTCATGGCCACGATATAATCCCACCCGTATTGCTTCAGATTCCGCTTATCGATATAAAACTCGTAGCCGACATGAATCATGATAAAGGAAAGGCCGATCATGGTCAGAACCTTTACCGTGGTGGTAACGGGACTATATGCGCCTCCGGCCATAACCGGGAGAAGCTGGGAAAAGACCAGGCCTATCACCAAAAGTATCGAATATAGAGCTAATTTTCTCATTTTTGCCGTTTCAAATTACTTGGAATAACAAAAGATCGATTCGAGAGTTTCCGAATCGCATCGGAATTTTAAGGATATATATATAAGTCTCCCGTAGTCGGGAAGTTGACCCGATTTACTTCCCGCCGTTCAGCTCTTTTATCTGCTTCCGGTAATAATCCAGCTTTTTAAGCCCCATGGCCAGACGCTCCTTATCGCTCACGGCAGTGCTGTCGAAAGGCTCGATCGTCCAGCGCCCGCTGTTGTCGACCCGGTATTGCGTGCCGTAAACCTGCGGCAGCCCCATACTCCACAGCCAGCGGTCCTTGGTGAGCGCAAACATTTGTTTCAGGCCGGCATGAGTGCTGTCAAGGCTCAGCCCCTGCATCGAAAGCGTATGCGCCATACCGTAATCCTGGGCGCTGGTACCATGCTGGAATATCAGGGCCGCGTGAAAAAAATCATCCGGTTTGGTCAACGCCCCTTCGGCAATTATGTCCAGGACCCGGGCGCGGTGCAGGCTGTCGGTATTCGCGATCAAGTTCCAATCCTGTTCTTCTTCCGGAAGCGACCGCAACCGCTGATCTTCCGCCACCATTTTGGACAGCTCTTCACTGGCTCCGGTGAAGGCCTGTTCCGTACTTACCCCGGGATTGTCCTTTACCTTAACCAGCAGTTCCGTCCAACGAGTCTGATAATAAAGCGATTTCAGGTCCGGCTCATTCGACAGGCGGTCATAATCCGAAAAACCGCGGTTCGCGAGGCTGTCGATTAAATCCAGTGCGTGCATTTTATCGCCGATCAAGGCCGCACAGCAGGCCGCACGATAGTAGGTTTCAATCGACGCCGTTCCCTGCTTCATTTCCTGCTCGCATTCTTTCAAACACTTTTCATAATCGCCGGATTTGTACGCCTGTATTGCAGAGGTGTCCTGAGCGGAAGCCGTCAGCGATATCGTCAACAGGAAAGTTATTATCAGAACCGATATTTTCATTTCTTCCTCGTAATATCTAAAGCCGGATTTTAAATTATATATGCGGCCTATCCCTTATGCCAGTATTTTTTCATCAACTCGTCAATCCACCACGGCTGCCGGATTTCTCCCCTGGGAAGCTTCCGGTCGAAACCTTTATCGAAGACCCTGAGCTTCGAAGGGTGGTTTCAACATGCTTTTTCTCGAAGAGAAAAAGACATCTTCTTATAAAGTTGCGTCAGGTCTTGAATCCGCATGAGTGCCTTGAAATAGCGCGGATTTGTGACCTGACGCACCCAGCTTTTGTCCGATTTGTTCCCTCTCACGGATAACTCCCCTCGCGGAGGTTAGTCCGTGTCATACATTCCTTCGGCTCGAAACCATATCTGGCATACAATCCCTGAGCGTCCTTCGTCGCCAGCAGGTTTATTCTGCAATCTTTCATCGAGGGATGTTCCAGGACGCATTCCATCAACCATTTCCCCAGCCCTTTTCCTCTGTAATCAGGAGCGATGAAGACATCGCAAAGCCAGGCAAATGTAATCCCGTCTCCGACCACCCTGGCATAGCCGATCATGGTGTCACCGTCGAATAGCGAGAGAAGATCCGACCGTTCCAGCGATTTCACCACCGTTTCATAAGTGCGTTGTGTCGCCCAGTAGGTAGTGTTCAAGGTCCGATGGATATATTGCGTATCGGCTCCGGACTTATCGTCGGTTATCAGATATTTATCCTTCGTCCACCGCATATTAACCGTACTTACTTCCTCTCCTGCACCATGACATTCGCCGGCGGAGCGCTTCCGTCCTTGCCCTGCCCCATGTACACCGTCACGTGCGGAAACGGAATTTCGATATTGTTTTGATCGAACTTCTTTTTCATCAAGCGGTTGAATTCCCGCCCCACGAACCACTGCTTGATCGGCTTGGTCTTGATTCGCGCCTTTATCACTACGGCCGAATCGGCGAACTTGTCGACTCCGAGGATTTCCAGCGGCTCCAGAATTTCGACATTATATTTATCGTCCGCACGGATTTCCTCATCGATCTCCTTCAATAGTCTCACGACTTCATCGGTATCCTCGCGGTACCCCACCCCGACATCGAACATGTAGTAAGAATATTCCTTAGTCATGTTGGTTACCAGACTTATCGACCCATTGGGGATATAATGCACGTTTCCGGAAAGATCACGAAGGACCGTCAGGCGGAGTGTAATCCGTTCCACCAGTCCCCCCGTACCTCCGATATTCACGATATCGCCGACCCGAATCTGGTCCTCCATCAGGATGAAAAATCCGCTGATGATATCCCGCACCAGGTTCTGCGCTCCGAACCCGACCGCCAGGCCGACAATCCCGGCCGCGGCCAGGATCGGAGCGATATCGATGCCCAGTTCTTCCAGAATAATTATCAGCGCCACCGCCAGGATAACCACCTTTACGATGTTCCTCACCAGCGAACTGAGGGTATCCGCCCGTTTTTTCATTTCCAGGTCAGGAGCAATCCCCAAAACCGTTCCGAATATTCTGTTAATGATAAAGCGTGATATCGGAAGCGCGATTATCGCGATAACTATTATACCGAGGATTCTTATCCCGCTCGCAAGGAACCAGTCCAGCACTTTCTGCCATTCGATATACTGACCTATATCCATTATTATCACCCCTTTAAAATCGAATAATTACAGCCACTTTTTATGTTTGAAAAACCAGAACAGACCGCCTCCGATCGCCAGTGCCGTCCCCCAGAAAATAATATAGCCGTACTTCATCCCCAGTTCCGGCATGTTAAAGGGACTGGCAGAGGTATCGAAATTCATACCGTACACCCCGGCCAGAAATCCCAGCGGGATGAATATCGTGGCTATGATAGTAAGGATTTTCATCACTTCGTTCATCCGGTTCGAAACCCCGGTCATGTAGATATCGAGCTGGCCGGCGGTCATATCCCGAAACGTTTCGACCGTATCGATTATTTGAATCACATGCTCATACAAATCTCTTATATAGGGCCGGGTAATATCGTGCAATAATCCCGACTCATCCCGTTCGAATCCCGAAACCGCCTCCCGCAGCGGCCAGATCGCTTTCCGCAAATAAATCAGGTTGCGTTTCAAGCCATGCACTACTTCCAGCAATTCCGGCCTGAAATCGGATATGATTCGGTCTTCCAGTTCCTCTATATCCTCACCGATATTTTCCAGGACCAGGTAATAATTATCCACGACCGCATCTATCAATGAATACGCCAGGTAATCGGTATGGAGGAACCGCACTCGCGGGATTGTCTTTTGCAGTCTTTCGCGGACTTTCGAAAAGACATCCCCTTCTTTTTCCTGAAAAGTGATGATATAATTTTTCCCGAACACCAGACTTAACTGTTCCGAAATCAACTGCTCATCGGGGTCGAAATAAATCATTTTCATCGAAAAGAATACGTAATCGTCAAAAACCTCGATCTTGGGCCGATGGCCGGTATTAAGGATATCTTCCTGAATCAGGGCATGAATTCCGAAATGATTGCCGATTTTCTCGACAATGCCGGTTTCGTGCAGGCCGGTGATATTTATCCAGGTTATGTCGGGAGTATCCCGGTACTTCAGGCATTCTTCTATGGACTTCGGCTCAATCTGCCTGAATGCGGTTTCGTTATAATCGATTATTTCGATTTTAACGCTCTCCGCCTTTCGTTCGCCGACATGAATCAGCGCCCCCGGATGCATTCCGCTTTTAACGGATATTTTTTTATATAATCTGACCATAATTCCGCGTCGTTTGGCTCTCTCGGATATTAACACGTTACCGAACCGCCGGTTCCGGCACAAATAAATTCTCTTATATATAAGAGGCTGCGCCTCCAAATTAGTTTGACTTTTTTGCCCAAACAACCTAATTTTTAATATTGATACAAACCAGTCCGGGTCTGTGACCCAGTATTGTCGTAAATATTTCATTTTCCCGGGTGAGCATAGGGAGTAATTATCATGAAACGAATCGGATTCCTCGCAATCGTCTTATCGTTCTGGGTTTATGTCTCTGCCGCTGCAAGCGATCAGCCTTCCGTGTCGAAAAAATATGCTGATATGAGCATGGAAAACAGAGTTTCAGCCGTAAAACCGGATGGCGTTCTGCTCCGCGCCGATCAACTGGTAAAACTGGATGAAAACTTCCCCGGATTCGGATCCTCACAGGCCGGATTCGATCGCGCCGTAACCCACTTACATCCCGCACTCGGAGATGCCGCCAACGATACCCTCATTCGCGGTTATCAAAACCACGAGGGACTCCCCGAAGGCTACATCTGGTGGAACGGTTCCGATGACAACGGCGCCACCTGGGAACTCTGCTGCGCCTGGGATTTGTACGGTGCCACCTATCCCTCGGTCGGATATTCCGGTACTAATTCCAGATTCTATGGAACGTTTGTTTGCCCGCCGACTTTCCAGGCCGGAGGAGCCTTCTTTTTATTGGTATTCCCCGATCCCTTCGTGGTCGGCGGATGGTACGGATGGTTTGCACCCTGGAATGTTTACGGATTCCACGGCGCCAAAATGGTCCATCTCGCCCTGGATAATTCCCTCGAATCCTGGAACTGGGGCTTTCAGTCGGTAATTGCCAGCAGAACTTCCACCGGCAGTAACCTGTACGACGCCCCTCATATATTTTATCAGATCAACAGTGCCGGAGACACCTGGCTCAGCTATGTCTCGTCCATCGACAGCTGCAAAACTACGAAGGCCTGCATCGATCATGTATCGCTTTTGACCTACGCCGTTTATGACAGATATGTCCATTCTGACGACCAATATGAGCTGGTTGTCCGACAGGACCATTTCGACGATTGGGACGCCCCCACGGAGATCCTGCACAAGAGCTTCACCGATCCCGATTCCCACATTCGTTACCCCGCCGTGGCCGCGAATGACAACCACATTATAATAGCAGCCTCTGTTTACAATGACAGCGATCCGGCCGATTTCGATATCGTTTGCTGGATAACCAACGACGGCGACCTCAATAATTTCAGCGCCGCGATACCCATCGCGGCAACGGCCGACGAGGAAAACTACTCCGATATCGAATATGTATCCGGTGAAACCTATGTCGTTACCTATGTAAAGAACGGGGCCTTATTCGCCACCCGAACCGAAAACTCCGGCCAAACCTGGAGCGTCCCCGAACAGGTCAGCGACCCGGCCGAAACGGTCGTCGCCGAATACCGCTGTTCCGACCTCGGCGACGGCGGCCAGGCCGTTATCTACCAGTACACCTCGGCCAAATCCGGCGATATCGAAGTCAACACCAAACGCCTGAATCTGCTCGATACTGACGGCGACGGCATCTATTTCTTCGCCGACAACTGCCCGACTATTCCCAATACTGCTCAGGACGATAACGATTCCGACGGTTTCGGCAATGCCTGCGACAACTGCCCGGACTTTGCCAATGTGGGACAGGAGGATGACGACAACGACAGCGTCGGCGATGATTGCGACAATTGCCCGGCGCATTATAACCCGGCTCAAACCGATACCGACGGCGACGACATCGGAGATGTCTGCGACGACTGCGACAGCTTTTTCGAAAACGATTTCGATCGCGACGGTATCCTGAATGCGGATGACCCTGATGACGACGACGATACTATCGCCGACATCGACGACAACTGCCCCCTTGTCGCCAATTTCGATCAGACCGACAGCAACAGCGACGGCCGCGGCGACGCCTGCGATTATCTCTGCGGCGATCCCAACGCCGATGGCAGCATTAACATCATCGATATTATATTTATGGTTTCAGCAGGCTTTAAATGCGGACCCTTCCCTGTCGTTTATGAAAGCATGGACGCCAACGGTGACGGAGATTTTAATATCCTCGATACCGTCTGGATGGTGAACCACAAGTTCAAGGGGGGCCCGGCTCCCATCTGCCAGCCGTAAAACCACCGCCCCCCATTTGGGGGGCGTTTTTTTGTCCAAATCCTCGTTCTTGACAATTAGCCAAAGTGTTTTATATTGGTGTTGTAAATCCCCTTTTGTCCGTATAGCACATATTCGGGAGAGGAAACTATGAAAACCGGCAGCCGTATCCTTTTGACCACTATCAGTATATTCTTTTTCACCGCCACTATTTCAGCCTGGGAATACGACAAATCTCAATTCCCCAAATCAACTGAACAGGAAATCATCAAAGCCCGTGAAAACGCCGCAAAGGTGCAAACACTCCGTTGGGAAGACCCCGAAGGCCGCCTTCCCATTACCTATTCCGATTGGCAGGCTAAAAGAGACACCCGAAACGGCGCCATAGTAAAAGCCATAGATTTTGGCGTTAAAGGAAAGGGGCCGTCGTTTACCATTTTCGTCGATATCGGTTACGATGGGCTGCTGGATGATGAGATGGCGGTTTTTGTCCAGGACTTATTCGCTTCGGGATTCGATTTGGTTCGCTACCGTGTTATCACTGCGGTCAATCCGGTTCTGATTCGCGACACCCTTTACGACCATTACCTATCGGGAATGCAAGGATGCCTGTTCATTGGCAGCGCTGCTGTCCAGTGGTTTGAGATGGATAACTGCTTCGACTACGGCGAAAACGAGCAGTTCCCCTGCGACTACTACTTCATGGACCTCGACGGCATCTGGACCGACTCTGACTCCGACGGTATGCTCGACACCCATTCAGGAGATATGATGCCGGAAATCTATGTCGGCCGCCTCGATCCGACTCTGATGACTCTCGGCAGCAGTACTCCCGACGAAATGCTGCGCGACTATTTTCATAAAAACCACGAATACCGCACCGGAGGATACCGCGCCAACTATCGCGGCCTGATGTTCGTCGATGACGACTGGCAATACTCCGCAGAGGAGTGGAATTCCGCCATGCAGCAAATTTACTGCGCCACCACCCTTGAATCCGATATATACGAGACTATCGATGACCTCTATGAGGCCGAAGTCGGACAAGGATACGAATTCGTCCAGGTCTGCGTTCATTCCGGCCCCTGGGCTCATTATTTCAATGCCGGCGTTGGTTCCGGCGGAGTCACTCAAAACACCGAAATTTTCGGTATGGATGCCCCGGGATGTTTCTATAATCTTTTCGCCTGCTCGAATTGCAGATACGTCGAGTCAAACAGTATGGGCAACTGCTATATTTTCACCAAGGATCACGGCCTCGGAGCTGTCGGAAGCACCAAAACCGGCTCAATGCTGAATTTCGAGTACTTCTATGGCCCTCTCTCGCTGGGAGCCAACATGGGGGAAGCCTTCCGCGACTGGTTCGCCGAAATCGCCTCCTGGGGATGGTACTTCGACAATCAGTGCTGGTTTTATGGCATGACCCTCCTCGGCGACCCGACTCTTAAGCCGTATTTGGAACGCCCCCCCGTGACCCTTGATGCTTCTCATATAAAACACGCCGCCAAAGGTATTGCCTATTACAGCTATTTTACCGCTGCTGGCGGAGGAGGAACACCCCCCTTCAATTGGCAGGTTTACAACGGCTCCATTCCGACGGGCACTACTTTGAATCCCTCCACCGGAGAGATCGTCGGCGTCCCTCAAGTGGCCGGCGACTATAATTTTACCGTCTCGGTTTCCGATTATTGTTCTCCGCAATACACGGATACCGCCCGCATCTGTATTAGCGTCATTGAAAATTGCGGCGATGTTTTCCCCGACGGCGAAATCAACGTCATCGATATTGTATATCTGGTGAACTACAAATTCAAGGGGGGGATGCGGCCGCCGGTGCTGGGTGCGGCCGATGTCAACAGCGACGGCAACGTCGATATTCTCGATATCGTATACCTGGTTAATTATAAATTCAAAGGGGGACCGGATCCATATTGTTTCGGATAAACCCAAAAAAAAGCCGATTTGGTACTTGACAAGACTTTTCGACCTCTTATATTATAGGGGTCCACAGATTCCACGAAGTATTTGCTGATTTAGAAGTAAACTATTTATTGAGGCGCATTTATCGGTCATTAAGTTAAGGAATTGATTAAATTAACCTTCGGGGTAGTTTAAATGCTTACGACCGTCAATTCCGACCGATATACCATTTGGGGCGCCGTTATTTTTGTACTGGCTTTTATATTACTTTCTCCGGTGGAATCCATGTCCCAAAATCGAGACATAATTCCTTTTGAATTTACCATCGAACCGATCTATTCCCTTGTTCCTGGCACCACCGTCACCGTCGACATCGTTAAAACCGGAGGCTCCGAGGAAATGCGCGGCTTCGACTTTATGATCGGATACCAGGACCCGAAAATCTCCATCGTCGATATTAACCCCGGCCCCATCTTCGATATCCCCGGCACCTATGAATGGGAGTACCTCGACTATCCGCCCCCTCCTTACGAAAATTGCTTCAGCGGCTGCCCCACCGGAATGTTTAGCATCCGGGCCATTGCCGATATTTCCAACGGCGCCCATCATCCCCTGAACGATCCCGGCACCGGAAGAATAAAAATCATTCCGAACGGCACCGTGCTGATAAGCCTCGATTTCGAAATCGACCCCTTTATCGACCCCGAATTGACGGCAATGCCCATCTACTTCTTCTTTAACAGCTGTGCCTCGAACGGGATCG
Source organism: Candidatus Zixiibacteriota bacterium (assembly GCA_041306185.1). Taxonomy (GTDB): domain Bacteria; phylum Zixibacteria; class MSB-5A5; order GN15; family PGXB01; genus JBFZFV01. The sequence continues at coordinate 5,013 of JBFZFV010000087.1, read as the reverse complement.
CCTTCACCTACACAACCTCATCGATACTGGACATCAAGCAGGCCAATTCCGATACCGTATATGATTTCGACGGTCTGGGATACATTAATATAACCGATACGACCGCATCCGTCCCGACTACCGACGGCATTCCCGGCCTCTGTCTCCCCATGTGCGGAGACGTTAATCAAGATAGAATAACGAACATTCTCGATATAATAGTCATCGTGAAATACAAATACATGGACGGTGATCCCCCTTACCCCTTAATCTCTGCCGATGTCAACGGCGATCTGGTTATAGATATTCTCGATTTGGTTTACTATATAAATTATAAATTCAAGAACGGACCGGAGCTTGCCTGCCCCTCGGCTAATGTCCGCTTGACGAATTTTAAGAACGGAGGAATTTTCGCAGCACCCCAATAACGCTAACGGCGATGTATTAACTGCTTTAAACAGACTATTCCCTTAATTGGGAAAAGGAGGCCATATGTATCTCTTTAACGAGGGGGCTGTATACCTCGGGCCGTCGCCGCTGGATTGGGGAATCTGCGGACAACGGCGGCGATAGGCCCGTTGTATTTATAAAAGTAGTCCTTGTTATATAAACCAGAGGTAGGTGACATGATGAATGCCCTCACAGAATCTGGAAAATACGCGCGACCGATTCTTATGATTCTCATCTTGTCTTGCATGTTTGAATTTTCCGCCGCGCAGGAAAAACCGATGGAGCTCTGGGCCGATAGTGCGGCCTGCATCAGGGGTCAAACCGGAATCGAACTTCCGATACACCTTATCAATCGCATCGATACCGTTGCGGGATTCACACTGTTTTTTTTCATGGAGCAACCGGACTTAATGCAATTTTCCTCGATCGGGATTGATACTCAGGGAACCCTTGTTTCAGGCTGGAATATCTATACCAATTCCATCGGCGGGTACCCGCACAATTTGATGGTCACGGGAATCGCGGATATTATTCCTCCGAGTCCCAATTATCTCGATTTCCAGGACGGTACCATGCCCTTGTTTAACTTAAAACTCGATATCTATAATGTCCCCGATACGATTACGGATTCGATCGTCCATATCCATATCGAGGATGCCTTTCTCGATTTAATCGGTTTCTCGGATAACCATGGTGATGCGATCGGCGTCATCCAGCAGGAGGTCACTGACACCAATTTCTTCGTGTGCCTGGATTGGATTCCCGGGCCGAATGGCGATGAATGCGCCTGGTGGGAGCAGGTTTCCTTTCCTCCGTACGATTCCATGGAAATAACCGCAGAAACGGTCACAAGGCTTGATACGGCTTATTTCAGAATCGACGATGGCTCCATGACTATCCTGATGTGCGGCGACATTGCGGTTGATAAAACAATTAATATCCTGGATATTGTCGCCCTGATTAATTACAAGTTCAAACACGATTCCGTCCCGGATTATCTCGAAACCGCCGATGTTAATGCCGATGGAGCCATCGACATTCTCGATATCATTAATCTGGTCAATTATAAATTTAAAGGAGGGCTTGCCCCCGCCTGTTACTGATAACGCCCTTTAGCGAAAGGGATTATTCCTGAGGGCGCGTGTGAAAACCGGTCGGGGGCACAGGACCCGACCGGTTGTTCTTTTTTCCATCCTTTATGGCCGATTACTCCTTTCGCGCAGGCCCGGCTTTCACTTCTTGAATCTCCTCAATAGGCCATACAGTAAAAGCAGCAATCCGAAGGTGCAGACTATCGTTGCTCCAGTCGGAGTATCCAAAACGAACGATAACACCATTCCCAGGGCCGACCCGACTAAACCGAAAATCCAGCCCGCGATCAGCCGTTTGCCGATGCTGTCGGTCATCAGCGCTCCGAATACCGACGGGACTACCAGGAATATGAATACCATAAGTACCCCGCAGATCTTCACCGACGAAGTCACCACTACCGCGAACGATGCATAAAACAGAAATTCCCAAATTCCCGGGTTGGAGCATTTCTCCTTGTCGCCGAAAGTCAGACAGATGAACCGTGACCGTGCCAGCCAGTGGAACAAGCCGACCACTCCGTACACCGCCGCGGTTTTCAAAACGCTCGCCGGAGTTACCGTCAACAGCGAACCGACCAGCAAATACCGGATATGTTCCGCCCCTTCGGGCGACCGGCTTACTGCCATTATTGCCGCCGCCGAACTGACCGCATAGACGATACCGATAATAGCCTCCTGAGGAACCTTCCCTTCCACTTTGCGCGTGAAGGTAAAAATCGTGGCCCCAAGCAAAGCGAACACCAGGGAATATATATATGCCGCGTCCCCGTGCGGTTCGAATCCGGTAAGGAAAGCCACGGTTGTCCCCAACGCCGCAACCTGCGCCAGGGACAAATCTACGAATATGATTCCCCGCTTAATGACATGCAGGCCGAAATATACGTGAATCCCGACCAGCACCACCGCGGCCAGAAACGGCCATATTAGAAATTCTATATATTCAATCATTCCATCGCATCCAGTAAGGCCCTAATATTCCCCGCATACCATTCGAAGTACGATTCCTCTTCTGCACGTCCTCCGACCGATGGATACAACGCCACCACTTTGGCCCCGGTTTCCGAGGCTATTTTGTCCGGCACCCGGCGGTCGAAATACGGCTCGAACGCAATAATTTTGATTCCTTTTTCTTTGACCAGTTTAATCAGATCCTTGATATGCGTCGGAGTCGGCGGTACCCCCGGATACGGCTCGATAAAATCGGCCGATTTCAGCCCGGTAAATTCATTGAAATACGGCCACGAATTATGGTAAGATATAATTTCTTTCCCGCTCAAAGGACCGGCCGCCTGCTTCAGAGCCTCCACCCACTTCTGAAACTCCGCCAGGAATCTCCCCTGATTGGAACGGTACAAATCTCCGTTATTGGGATCCGCCTTCTCCAGCCCCTCGACTATCGCGTCCGTGATCGGCTTGATATTCCCCGGACTCAGCCAGTAATGCGGGTTGCCGTACCGGTGCAAATCACCGTACCGGGCATCCGCCTTGAATCCCGGCACCTCGAGCGGATGAACGTACTTCGAACAATCCACGATCTCCAGCCTGCCGTTGCGCGAACCGTCGATGATCTTGTCCATCCACATATCCAGTTCCAGCCCCACCTTTAACGCCACGTCCGCCTTGGACGCCTTCATCATATAACTGGGACGAACCTCCACGAAATGAACATCCGCCGTCGGAGGCGCTATGCGGTCCACCTCCACCGAATCCCCTCCGACCTGTTTTGCCAGGTACGCCAGGTCATTGGTCGACGCAATCACTCTCACTTTTGCCTGCACCATCACCGGCAACAATATTATCAACATAAAATAAACAAGTTTATTCATTTCTCATCACCCCCGCTCAGAAGTTATGAGGCTGGTGCGGTCCCAGGCTCACCACGAATTGCAGCATAATCTCACCGAAACTGTCCCCCTCGCCCGGATCGGTCCAATGCCCCGCCAAACGCACCAGGCTGGTCTCTTCGATCGGCATGAATCCCACGAACACCCCCGCTCGCCAGGTATTGACCTTTTCAACGTGAATTTCCCCCTCGTGATCATGCGCATGATCCTCGCTGACATACTCGAATATCCCCCCGGCGTTGTACTTCTGCATGAATCGGTAGTCGACATATCCGTACGCTCCGTACGAAGCCAAATCATCCCCTTCTTCTTGCTCCTGCATCCGGTATATCCCTTCCCCTTCGATCTGCAGCGATCTGTTCCGGTTCGACTTGCACTTGTACTTGGCATCCCCGCCGATCAGCCACGTCCGCAGCTGTTCGTCTTCTGAGTGAGCCTCGTACACCCCGTTCAGCACTGTCCCCCCGAACGCCAGCTCGCCGAATTCCGAAACCGCCAGCGACGTCGCCAGCCGTCCGAAAAACCCCGGATCGATTTTGATATCCGCTTCCGCTTCTTCCTCGGCCTCTTCTCCTTCGTGCTCATGTTCATGCTCGTGTCCCATCAGAGCATCCCCTTTCAGCACTCCCCCCATCAACTCCGTGTATGCCGATCCGGTCGGCAGCAACAACGATGCCCTGAACGTCATGTCCGACAACCCCTCGTCTCCGAAAAACACTTCATGCGGCAACGGACGTTTGATAAACGAGTACGCGTGCGGATGTATCGAATTCAGCCTCCCGAATTCCAGCAGATACTTCCCCACCCGTACATTCGCATTCAGCGGCAATCCCCGCAGCACCGTGGCATACACTTCTTCGATCTCGGCATTGTGCTCTCCGCCGTGCCATGCGATCACCGCGTCCGCCCGGACATACGGATTGACATACCCGCTCACCATTAATTCCAGCGACGGGTATTCGATGTTCAGCTCCTTCTTCTCCTGCGGGCGGGAATTGTCATCATGCGTATACGCCTGGAACGTCCCGATCGCCGAAATATCGGGATTGAGCGTCGTCTGCCCGACCGCCATTCCGTACAGTAACAACAGTGGCATGGCGTACAGAAAATACTTGTACAGCATATTTTACTCCCAAAAATAGGATTGAATATTTATCGAATCTTTGTAATGAGAATTTGGGTTGGGATCAGTACGGCGGAGCCCGTACCGAGATATGCGAGCAGAGAAGACTCTGCACCCGATGACTGACCGATACCGCCACCGCGAACAGCAGCACCAATACCGTCAGATATAGAAGCGTTACGAACACCGCCGCCAAACCGAACGCGAAATGACAGATAGAACAGGCGTCCGACGTGCTCTTCGACAGATCTACCGTCTCCGAACAAGAATGCCCGAACACCACGTGCCCGATTACCAGCACAAACGCCAATAAAACCAGAATCCCGGCGGTCCTGATAAGTAGATTCCGTTTATCCATCTTTGGCTGTCGCGGCGTCATAAGGTTGAATATAACTGGGATACGGATTCCGCGCCATCTATTTTTGAAAAATCGCCAAAATATGTTATTTACCGGAACGGCCCAAATGCTTATCTTCCGGAAATCAGAGGAAAATAGAAGCGAGGTGAATCAATATGAGCCGTTCAT
>JBFZFV010000086.1:0-7227 GCA_041306185.1 Candidatus Zixiibacteriota bacterium | reverse complement strand
TTCCCGAAAGGAACCGAGATATCCGCCGGGCAGGTTAACACCGGTCCGATATCATCCACTACCGTAATCGTCTGAATGCACTGAGAAGAATTCTCATCGAAATCGGTTGCGGTCCAGGTCCTGGTGATGACTCGTTCCTGCGGGCAGGATCCAGCAGTTACAATATCATCAAATGTTAAAACCGGACTCGGGTCGGTATTGTCTACCGCCGTGGCGCTTCCGGTATTCGCCGGGTCGGTCTCTTCATCGCAGGCAATCGTTATATCGGCGGGACAGGTGACGACCGGCACTTCGATCTCGATATGAGTCACCTCTATTACATCTGAATGAGGGCTTAAATTTCCTTCGGAATCTTCGGCGATAATCATATAATCGACGGCCTGGCCGAAAGTGATCACCCCGCTGATATCGTCTATGTATTCTCCTCCGGTCACACCGGGATTGGCCAGTGAACCGGTCGGATCATCGATACGAAATAGTGAGCCGTTCGAAGGCGCGATTCTACGGTATATATGATAAGTCAGGCCGGGAATTTCATCCCATGTTATCCTGATTTCATTGCTTGAAATACTTGTTCCGGAAACAAGATTCGGCTTGGCCGGCCAGGTCACGGGAGCAAGTTGAATATTCGCTTCAAATACATTGACCGGAATTAATCCCTCCAGATGGAAACCCTCACCGTTTGACAGGTTCGTAAAATGGAAATCATATGGATTCCCGGCGGCCTCGGTTAAATAGTTTTGAAAGTCGTCGTACCAATTGCCATTATCGAATCCCGAGCCAGTGCCGGACTCAATGCGTATTTCTTCATCGGTATTGTCCAGATAACCATAGAAATTCAATTCTCCCGGTTGCGGAGTACTAAAGTCGGAGTTACTTACCACGCCATAAATGGAAGCCTGAGCAAAGGCGCTGGAACCTGCAAGGATCAACCAAAGCGCCAGAAGAGCTGCGAATTTAATAGGTTTTCTGTCAATCGGAAACGACATATCACTCTCATTTTGCCCGAATGGCAAATTCATACGGATTTTCCCAAACCGTACATAATTTCAGCAAATTACCTGCCGTATTTCAAATTTAAATAGGTCCCGCTCTGTTGGTTCTTTAATATAGGAAAACCCCTTGGCCGATGTCAAGTTAGCGACAGCAAAAATCTGCAGTTTATTCCGCCGGTAAATTAGACGTTGCCGAACCGCAAAATAGTGTTAAAAATTCTGCATACTTTTCTGATTTCCAACGTCTTTTATGAATGGAAATTTCGTCTAATTGCTTATATTGTAAGGGATTTTGGGAGTTTTAAGATTATTTTTGGAGGACCGATGAGAATAAGGCTAATGCTGGCCCTGATTATCTTTCTTGCGACATTCCAAGTATCCGCCGCCCAGTCGCTTCCGGAAGCATTCGACCTTCGAAACGTCTCCGGACAGAATTATGTCACATCCGTCAAATCCCAACAGGGCGGAACCTGCTGGGCGCACGGAACCATGTCCTCCATTGAAAGCAATCTGCTTGTAAACGGAGTCTGGGCGGCTTCCGGAGAATCCGGCGAGCCGAACCTGGCCGAATACCACCTCGATTGGTGGAACGGCTTTAACCGCCATTTTAACGGCGATGTCAATCCCCCTTATACAACTGAGTTGACTGTCCACGAAGGAGGCGACTACCTAGTCGCAGCTGCATATATTTCCCGCGGTGATGGGGTGGTCAGAGATATTGACGGACAATCCTTTTCAACTCCTCCCGAACAAATGCTCGACTCCTATCACATATATTATGTCCGGAATATCGAATGGTATACTTTGACCGATGACCTGTCAGGAATCGATGCTATAAAACAAGCCATCATGGATCACGGTGCCATAGGGACAGCCATTCTTGCCCTGGCACTTCCTCTCATAAACAATGTCCACTATCAACCCCCGGATGATGATCGTCCCCCAAATCATGCCGTTGCCATTATCGGATGGGACGATAACAAGGTCACCCAGGCTCCTCTCCCCGGCGCCTGGATTTGTAAAAACAGCTGGGGGACCGGCTGGGGGGACGGAGGGTTTTTCTGGGTTTCTTATTATGATAAAAATGCCGGAAAGTATCCCAAAATGGGGGCGGTTTCTTTTTACAATACCGAACCTTTGAAATACGACCGAATTTATTCGCTCGATTATCACGGTTGGCGCAATACCAAGACCGATTGCCAGGCGGTCTTCAATGTTTTCGCCGCAGAAACCGAACTGGACGAGCCGGAGATACTCGAAGCAGTCAGCTTTTATACCGCTGCCGACGGTGTCAACTACACCGTTAAAATATACGGCGACTATGCAGCCGGTACCTTATCGGACCTGTTAACCGAACAAAGCGGCTCTATAGAATTCACCGGATACCACACTATCGACTTGGATGAGCCGATCGACTTGAAAGCCGGCGACCTGTTTTTTATCCACCTGGAATTGTCGCATGGTGGTTATGCTTATGATCAGACTTCCGAGGTTCCGCTTCTTCTTTCAGCGAAATACATTAATCAGGTCCCGTCTTCGGCACATCCCGGAGAGAGCTTCTATTTGGATGGCGGCGTCTGGAAAGACCTGTACAACGACGATACCTCCGCAAACTTCTGTATAAAGGGATTGAGCCGGGTCGATTCGGATTACGATGGCATTAACAATATTCTCGATAATTGTCCTTATGACCATAATCCGGGACAGGGAGATAATGACGGTGATGAAATCGGCGACCTGTGCGATGATTGTCCTTATGACCCTTACAATGACATCGACGGCGATCTTATTTGCGGTGATCTCGACAACTGCCCCTTTATATTTAATCCCGGCCAGGAAGACAGCGACGGTGACGGTGTCGGCGACCTGTGCGACAACTGCCTCGACAAACATAATCCTGACCAGGCCGATTCTGATGGTGACGGTGCCGGAGACGTTTGCGACGAATGCCCGTACGATCCATACAATGACATTGACAACGACGGTTACTGCGGAGATGTCGATAATTGCCCTGATGAATACAATCCCGACCAGTCAGACGCCAATGGTGATGGAGTCGGCGACGTATGCGAGCCGCATCATGTTATCAGCACGAATCCAATTCGGAATATTAACACGGTCGACATGGGTACCGGCTTCGAAATCGCCTTCGATAATGTCATTGACGACAATGCCCTGGTGCATACCTCAGTTGCCGTCAAGGGAGCAATTTCAGGCTATCACCCGGGAACCACAATCCACGATTTTTCGGGAAAAATCATCACCTTCACTCCGGACTCTCCCCTGCTCCCGGGAGAGCAAGTCGAAATTACGATCTCGACCGATATGTCTCCTGTCCATTCCAGTTATTCCTACCGCTTTTTCACGGCTTCCGCGGCGGCTGGAATTCAATTCGCTCAGCCATATAATTATCTTAACACCGGTACAGCTCCTTATGGGATCTGCGCCGCTGATGTGAACGGCGACGGTGCCGCCGATTTAGTCTTTACCAATTCCAGCGATGATAACATTTCGGTGATGCACAATGATGGTAACGGGCAGTTCGGCGAACGGGTCAATTACGCTGTTGGCGACTCCCCCTTCTCCGTGTGCGCCCTTGATGCCGATAATGATGGCGATCTGGATTTGGCCTCTGCTTGCCAGTCGTCTAACAACACGGTCGTATTAATTAATGATGGCAATGGAAGCTTTTCTTATGGTGCCGAATATACGGTGTCCCGTGCCCCATTCAGCATCTTTACTTCCGATGTCAACGGCGATGGATATACCGATATATTAACCGCCTGTATCGGGAACAGCGGTAATTTCGGATATGTTACCGTTCTTTTGAATGACGGAACCGGAACATTCGGAAACCGGAACGATTACCTGGTCAGCGGTCAATCGGCCGATATATGTACCGCCGATTTCGACGGTGACGGCGATTTCGATCTGGCCAGTGCCGACTTGAATTCCAATCAAATTTCAGTATTCAAAAATAACCGGGATGCTCTCTTTTCATCCCGCAAGCTTTATACTTCAGGAACATATACGTATGCTATCGACGCCGGAGATATAGACGGAGACGGTGATATTGACATTTTTTCGACAAACGGCATGGCTCATTCCGCTACCATTTTTTATAATGACGGAGAAGGAGCCTTCAATTCTACCGGTACTGTCGAAATCGGAAACTCTCCCTGCGAGATAAAAGCCGGTGACCTTAACGGCGACGGCGACCTTGACCTGGTTACGGTAAATCGTTCATCGAGAACGATTTCAATTCTGCTGAACCACGGGGATGGTACCTTTGCCGGAAGAATCGATTTGCCGATGGGGACACAGCCGGTTTCGGTCAGTATTGCCGATTTCAACGGCGACGGCATCCTCGATATCGCGGTTCCGGATCAGAATGAAAATCAAATTGCGCTTCTCATAAATAACCTGCCGACCGATATTGACGATTTCGAGGAAATTTTGCCGATGTCATTCACCCTTGAACAGAATTATCCCAATCCCTTCAATCCGATGACATCCATTGCGTTTTCACTACCATCGAAATCGGAGGTGGTGCTGTCCATTTACAATGTTCTGGGTCAAAGGGTAAAAGAGTTGTTGAATGACAATCTCGACGCCGGGCGACATACTATTATCTGGGACGGTACCGACAACGGCGGCAAACAGGTGGCATCCGGGATTTATTTCTATTGCATAAAGGCCGGGAAATTCCAGGATTCGAAAAAAATGATCTTGCTTAAATAGGTTGCGCCGGTAATAATCTTTTTTTTAAGCTGCGGCCGTATTATATTCGGCCCGGTTTGATTATAGATTATGGAAGATAAACACATATTTAAAATATCGGCGGAGCTTAAGATATCTCCCAAACAAGCCGCTGCCGCTGTCGAGTTGCTTGACGGAGACGCCACCGTTCCGTTCATCGCCCGATACCGCAAAGAGGCTACCGGGAGTCTGGACGAAGTCACCATCACCGTTATCCGGGACAGAATCGTACAACTGCGTGAACTGGACAAACGCCGGGATGCCATCAAGAAATCCCTCGAAGAACGCCAACTGCTTTCGGATGAATTGAACAAGAAACTGGACGCTGCCGGATCGATGGTGGAACTCGAAGATATATACCTTCCCTATAAACCGAAACGCCGCACCAGAGCGATGATCGCCCGCGAAAGAGGGCTGGAACCGCTGGCGGAATTGCTTTTTGCGCAGGAAAATATCGATCCGCAGGCCGAGGCCGAGAAATTCATCGATCCCGAGAAAGAAGTCAATAATATCGAGGATGCCCTGGCGGGGGCGAGAGATATCATCGCGGAATGGATAAATGAGGACGCCGATGCCCGTTCCAGACTGCGGACGCTATTCAATGAAAAAGGTATCCTGAAATCGAAAGTAATTTCCGGCAAGGAAACCGAAGGAGAAAAGTACGCTGACTATTTCGAATACGAAGAAGAAATATCGAAAATTCCTTCGCACCGAATTCTCGCGGTCAGGCGGGGCGAACGAGAAGGAATTCTCAGTTTTTCGATCCTTCCCCCGGAAGAAGATTCCCTTTCGATACTATATAGGGCTTTCCTTCTGGCCTCCAACCGGGCTTCCGAGCATGTCAAGGATGCCATAAACGACGGATATAAAAGACTCCTCGCCCCTTCTTTGGAAACCGAGATTAGGAACGAATCCCGGAAGCGGGCCGATACCGAAGCTATCCGCATTTTCGCCGCAAACTTGAGAGAACTATTGATGGCTCCGCCCCTGGGCGGCAAAAACATCCTGGCCCTCGATCCCGGTTTCCGAACCGGCTGCAAACTGGTTTGTCTCGATCGCCAGGGGAAATTATTGCACTACGACACCATTTATCCTCACAATGGAGACAGGCAGCGGAAGGATGCCGCCGATGAGGTCAAAGCTCTATACGGGAAATTTAAAACGGAAGTCATCGCTGTGGGAAATGGTACTGCCGGACGGGAGACCCTGAGCTTTCTTAAGGAAATCGCCTTGCCCGATTCGGTGAGAATTGAAATGGTCAATGAATCCGGGGCGTCTGTTTATTCCGCATCGGAAGTCGCTCGCGAAGAATTTTCCCAGTACGATGTCACGGTCAGGGGTGCCGTTTCAATTGGGCGTCGTCTTATGGATCCCCTTGCCGAATTGGTGAAGATCGATCCGAAATCGATCGGCGTGGGGCAGTATCAGCACGATGTCAGCCAGAGCGAACTGAAACAGGGACTCGATGATGTGGTCGTCAGTTGCGTTAATGCCGTCGGGGTCGAAGTCAATACGGCCAGTAAACAATTGCTGTCATATGTCAGCGGACTGGGACCGCAGCTGGCGGAAAATATCGTAAAGCATCGCGATGAAAACGGCCCGTTTGACGGGCGAAAAACCCTGACCAAAGTGGCCCGGCTCGGGCCGAAAGCCTTTGAACAGGCGGCGGGTTTCCTCAGAATATCGAGCGCCAAAAATCCCCTGGATCGAAGCGCCGTGCACCCCGAAAGCTATTACATCGTCGAGAAAATCGCCAAAGACCTTAATTGTTCTGTCGAGGATTTAATTAGCGATGAAAACCTGCGGAAGTCGATTAAGATCGAAAAATACGTCGATGACAAAATCGGCCTGCCGACCCTGAGAGATATCATGGACGAACTGGCTAAACCGGGACGGGACCCGCGTCAGGGATTCGAACATTTCAGTTACGACGAATCGGTCAATACGATTGACGATCTTCGAGTCGGGATGACCCTTCCGGGAATTGTCACCAATGTTGCGGCTTTCGGGGCCTTTGTCGATATCGGTGTTCATCAGGATGGGTTGGTCCATATCAGTGAATTGGCGGACCGATACGTCAAAGATCCCAACGATTTCGTGAAAGTCCATCAAAAGGTGCAGGTTACGGTAATTGGTGTGGAGCCGGAACGAAAACGGATCGCCTTATCGATAAGAAAGAATCCCGTTCCTAGAAATTCCTGAACGGTCGCGGTCTTACTCCTTTCATTCTTTGATTCAAACGACGAATATATTCAGGAGTAGTCCCGCAGCAACCTCCGACAATATTCAACAGCCTTCTTTCCATAATAGCGGCGGTTTTACTGATGATTTCATCGATATCGGAAGGATAAATGCCGGAGGCATCCGGAATTCCCCGGCTGGGTGCAAACGAAATCAGAAATTCGTGGCGCGACGCCAGATTTTCAAACACCCTTTCAGCCAGAACAAAATCATCGGTGCAATTCAAGCCGAC
>JBFZFV010000085.1:0-5399 GCA_041306185.1 Candidatus Zixiibacteriota bacterium | reverse complement strand
CCGCTGAGAATCGTGGGGAGCAACGCCGATATCACCGAGCGCAAGCGGGCCATTCGGGCGCTGCGCGACAGCGAGGAACGCTATCGGAATCTATATGAACGCTCCCCCCTGATCTACCAGGCGCTGGACAAGGAAGGCTACATCATCGATGTGAATTCCGCCTGGTTGAGGGCGATGGGTTACGCTCCCCGCGAAGCTATCGCGCGGTGGTTCGGCGATTTCCTGGTGTTCCACTATCGCGAGCAATTCATGGAGGATTACGACAGCATGCGTCCCAAGGGGCAGTTGAAAGGGCTTCAGTATGAACTACAGCGCCGCGACAAAAGCCGCATGTTCGCTGAAATCGACATGAAGATCGCGTACGACAACCAGGATAATTTCCTGCAGGCTCATTGCATAATCAGAGACATTACCGAGCATAAGCGGATCGAGGAATCCCTGCGGCGGATGACGGAAAGCCTGCGCAACGAGCAGAAGGCCCTGACCGAAAAAAACATCGCCCTCCGGCAGGTGCTCAAGCATATCGAAAACGATCGGAAAAATTATCGCCACCGGCTGGGAGTCAGTCTCGAAGAAACCATCCTGCCGATTCTCGACCGCCTGAAAGGCAAAGTGGATAAGGAAATCGTGGCCGATATCGAGGAAATCTACGATAACTTCGAGGCCATTCTGGAAAAGGATATCAACCTGTTCAAGGAAAAATTCGGGCACCTTACTCCGCGCGAAACCGAAATGTGCACTCTAATCCGCGACGGTCTTACCTCCAAAGAAATCTCGACCGAATTGAATTTATCGGTAGTTACCATTCATAAGCACCGGGAATTGATTCGACGCAAGCTCGGGCTGGCCAACAAGAGGGTAAACCTGGCCGGCTATTTGAAATCGAGAATGAATCCGGAAATGAATATCGGATTTATTGACGACGAGAATTGATAATTCTCATCCATATTTGGCACACTTAAGGTCTAATCCGGCATCGTGTTAGATTGCCTGATACGTATTTCCTACGCAATCTCCTCGCATTGACGGAGTGCAATAATAATGTATTTTAGCGCACAGGAAACAAACAGGACAGCAGGTTACCGACTTGTTCACTTGAGCTATAAGACCTTTGGCGGGTTAACAAAGGCCTGTTTACCGATAAGAGGGGACAGAAAACGGTAGGCGGTATGGGTGAGTTAAATCGCGCTTTTCGGGGGAAGTGATTTAAGCACTCATGCCGCCGAAGTTAAAAAAACTGACTTTTCAGACTTTACATATCACCAACCCTAAAGCAACGGGGAAAAGAGGGATGCCTTACACAATCAAAAGACGCCGTCAATATCAGCGGGATTACTACGAACGCAACAAGGAAAAGGTTCGGGAATATCAGCGCCTTTACTACCATGCGCATAAACGGAAACTGCGGGGGGATTCCGGAGAGGCCGATTTCCTGTGCCCGCGCGAATTAGTCAGATCCACTTTCCATTCGCTGGATTTAATGCGCGCCCCGGCCGAAAAATCGGTGCGGATGATTTCGCAAATCATCAACGGTGAAAGGACCTTTATTATCTAATAACCGGATTTCTTATTCTTCGAAAATGAATTCCTCATCAGGATATGTCCCCGGCGGAAGCATAAACAGGGGCCGCCAGGGATCCCTGGAATAAAGCCTCAAATACTGATACAACGGGTCGTTCTCAATATTCAACATCGGCTGCAGCCTGCTCTTCAAAGCATTCCCAAAATCAAACCATCCATAGCTGTCGGGTATTTCGATAATATCGTAGTCATCAGATGTTTCGAATCCCGCCATCGAAGCCGTCATTGCGATAGCATCGGTCAATCCGCCAATGCGGTCAATTAGTCCGTTTTCCTGTGCGGCAACTCCCGACCAGATTCTTCCGTCGGCCAGGGTCCGGACGCTGTCGAGCGGCAGGCCCCGTCCGTCGGAGGCTTTTCGCATGAATATTTCATACATGGCGAGGATTTTCTTTTCCGCTTCTTTCCGTTCTTCCTCGGTGAGGTTTCTTCCGGGAAGGCGCAAATTCGTGAAGGGAATGCTGATTCCCGCGATTAAATCGGCGTGTTCGCCCCGCTTGGCAAAATCGTAAGTGATGCCGGTCTTTTGCCCCAGACCTTTGTCGTAAATCCATCCGCCGATAACGCCGATGGAGCCGGTTACGGTGAGCGGCCCGGACAGAATGGTATCGGCGTACATCGAAAGCCAGTATCCCCCCGAAGCGGCCACCGTCCCCTGGCTGACAATCACCGGTTTCCGTTCGGCACAGCGGCGCAGGGCTTCGGCGACGACATCGGAAGCCATGCCGTCCCCTCCGGGAGAATCCACTCGGAAAATGACCCCTTTGACATCGCGGGTCCGAGACAGTCGGCGGAATACCCTCTCCAATCTCCGGGCATTTATTCCGGAATTCATATCGCAGGCGCCGAGGCCGTAGACCACCGCGAGCTTCGGTTTTTCTCCCCAATCCTGATCGCTGACCGTTTTATCCCGGGTCATCCTCGGGGACAGCCTGCGAGCCCCTTCGTGAAGTCCGGCGCGGATAATCCTCCCCAGATCGCTCCAGCGGGCAAGGGTATCGACCAGATTATATTCAAGGGCCTGATCCGCCATAACGAAAGCAACCGAATCGATAATCCGGTCGAATTCGGCGGGAGCGAGTCCTCTTCCACGACAAACATCTTCGCGGACATATTCGTACAGGTCATCGACATAATCCTGGCGTTGTTCGAAATCGGCTTCGGACATCCCTTCGCGAGTGTATCCCTCGAAATACGATTTATATTTCATGAGGCGCCATTCGTCGAAACCGATTCCGAGTTTATCGAAGGCTCCCTTATAGAAAGTCCGATTCAGAATGTAACCCGGCAAAATTAACGCCCCTTCGGGATCCATGACTATATAATCTGCGGCGCTGGCCAGGTGATAGACCGCCATCCCGGGACGTTCCACGAACATGACGATCTTTTTCCCCTGTTCTTTGGCGCGGAGTATTTCCTCGCGAATTTCCCAGGCATGTTCCGAGGCGATCGACAAGTCGGCCAGGTTGAACGCCAGCACCGTCACGCGGGGATCATCGGCGGCGGCTCGGATATCTTTCAGCAAATCGAAAAAGCGGATTTTACCGTCATCGAAAAAGCGATACCTGTTATAGACAACCTTTCCTCTCAAATTGAATGGGACATAGCGCGGCTTGTTATCGAGGATTTCGGTGATGATACTCGGCCGCATTTCTCCGACACGAACATAATGGCTGTAGTAAGCGAGCTCCTGTTCGGTATCGAAATGCCCCTGTCCCCCTATTCCGTTGAATCCGAAATCGAGGGTCAGGCCGAGTGTAAACGATTCGTTATGGAAATATCTCCCGACGATATTGATACCGGGCATGATTTCGACTGCTCCCCCGGCCGACCAGAGAGCATCTTCTATCCGGGTTTTGTATTCCCACGAGGCATCGGCGAACAGGGTCAGGAAGGAACTCCGGAACGGCCTCAGGCCCGCCTCGCCGACCATTTCGTTCCAGCGGCTTTCGGTAGAAAACCTCCCCGATAATCCCAGAGAGAGAAAATCGAAGGGGCGCTTAACGCCGGATACGGTCAGGATATTTTCTCTTCCGAGGATTTCATCGTTGCCGGTGCTCCATCCGTACGACATGCCGAAAGCTCCGCTCTTATCTCCGAATCCAAGACCGAGTGAATAATCGGTAACGGCGTTATCGCCGAAATTGAGATGCTGGACTCCGAATCCGAGACCACTTCCGGCAAAAAAACCCCAATTTTCGAAAGAGCCGAATTTATCGTTCTCGGTCGACCAGTAAAACCTCGATTCCCAGCGATCGAGAAAGGCCAGATTCGCCGGATTGATAAAACCGGCGAGACCGTCGTTGAAGCTCGAAGGGGTTCCCGATAGAAAAACTCCCCGGCCATAGAAAGTATTGGACTGAGCCGCGACTCCTGCGGCCAGAACGACTATAATCAGCAACACTGAACTCATTCCGATTTTCATATCCGCTCCATAAAAGAAAAATTCTGCTTTATTTAAATAAGATGCGGGCTTAAGATATGGTTGTAAAGGTAAAACAGAATCGGCAGGCCGGCTCGGCCTGACAATTGAACACTAAAAGGTCAACGGAGCACCTAAAATGAATCCGGATTATTCATTATTGGAAAGCATAGAAATCTGGTTGAATGGCCAGGGAATGACCGGCACCGGCGGACATTACCTCGCTATCGCCGTTCTCGCGGCGGGAGTTATCCTGCTGTCAGTTATCGTCAACTTTATCGCCAAAAAGATTCTTTTGGCATTCGTCAAATTTTATGTCAAGCGCAGCTCCACGACCTGGGATGACGCCCTTTTAAAACGAGAAGTGTTTCAACGGCTGTCTCATCTGGCCCCGGCGATAGTGATATATGCATCGGCGGCAATGTTCCCCGTGGCCGAAGAAGCCATCAGAAAGCTGGCCGAAATATACATGCTCCTAGTGGCGATAATGGTGTTCGATGCATTCCTGAATTCCGTGCTCGATATTTACAACACATACGACATCTCCCTAAAACGCCCGATTAAAGGATACATTCAGGTTATCAAGATAGTCACTTACATCTTCGCGGCGATTTATTTGCTGGCCACCCTGATTAATCGTTCCCCCTTCCTGCTCCTCAGCGGACTCGGAGCCATGACCGCGGTTCTGATGTTGATTTTCAAAGATTTGATCCTGGGACTGGTGGCCGGGGTCCAGTTGACTTTCAATGACCTGGTCCGAATCGGAGACTGGATTGAGATGCCGAAATACGGCGCCGACGGAGATGTCATCGACATTTCCCTCAACACCGTCAGAGTCCAAAACTGGGATAAGACGATAACGTCCATTCCGGCATATTCTCTGATTTCCGATTCTTTCAAAAACTGGCGAGGGATGACGGAAGCGGGCGGACGGCGGATAAAACGTTCGATTAATATCGACATGACCACTATTCATTTTTGCGACGAGGACCTGCTGAATCGCTACCGGAAGATTCAATACATCGCAGAATACATCGAGAAGAAAGCGGAAGAAATAGCCAGGTACAACGAAGAAAAGAAGATTGATACTTCCAGCCGCGTGAACGGCCGCAAGCTGACCAACGTGGGGACTTTCCGCGCTTACGTGGCGGCATATTTAAGAAACCATCCTGCCATCAATCAAAATCTGACTTTTCTTATCAGGCAACTGAAGCCGACCGAACATGGCCTCCCGATCGAAATATATGTCTTCACCAGCGATACGGCCTGGGCCAACTATGAAGGCATTCAGGCCGATATCTTCGATCATATCCTGGCGGTGATACCGGAATTCGATCTAAGGGTCTACCAGGCGCCGGCCGGAAGCGATATCCGGGAGGCCCTGAAAACCCTTGAT
>JBFZFV010000084.1:0-3002 GCA_041306185.1 Candidatus Zixiibacteriota bacterium | reverse complement strand
TTGATTTCTGATGATCCCATCAACCGCGCGCTGGCGGTCGAGGCGATTTACAACAGCAATTCTTCCATAGCCTGCAGCCTGGTCGATCAAATAAGTGAGACTGAATCCGATCCCGCCGTATTATATTATGTAAAACTTGTCCTCGAAAAATATGCTGCGAGATAAGCTTTCCAGATTTTCTCAACACCTGGTCAAACCGGCAGAAATCGATATATCCGAAAACGAGTATGACCGGTACAAAATCGCCGCGAAGACGCTTAACGGTGAAATCGTCCAGCGTCCCGAAGGGAGCTTCATCAAAATCCTTTCCGATTTCGGGCCGGAATATATTCACGGAGACACCCCGCTGGAGGCACTCAATAAAGGGGCCGATTTCCGGCTTATCAATTTCCATAATTTCGGCGACGAGTTGCCCTTAGACCGCGAACGACTGCTCTTTATCGACACCGAAACCACCGGGCTTGGCGGTTCGGGAACGGTGGCGTTTCTCATCGGATGCGGGTCAATAATCGGTGACTCTTTCCAGGTGCGTCAGTATTTTCTTCCCGATTATCCCGATGAAGCGGCCATGCTGGAGGCGGTCCGCGAAGAGATAACTCCGGAAACGGTGATGGTCAGTTACAACGGGCGGGCCTTCGATATGCCGATTATCCAGGACAGGATGATTTTGCACCGGGTGGAGCGGAACCTGGAATATGCCGAACATATCGACTTGCTCCATTCCGCCCGAAGGCTTTACAAGCGCCGTCTGCAAAGCTGCAGGTTGAGCAATATCGAACGGAACGTGCTGTCGTTTATACGTTACGACGATATTCCCGGCGAAATGGTCCCCCCTATTTATTTCGACTGGCTCAATACCATGAACACCGCCAACCTGGCGGGAGTAATCGAGCACAATTTGCACGATATCGTATCGCTCTATTTTTTGATGCACCGGGTTAACTGCTCCATGGATAATCCGGAGGAGGTCATTTATGACCCGGATGATGTCTATTCCGTGGCCCGGATATACGAGAACAGGAAAGAGCATGAACGGGTCTACGGAATCCTCGAAAGTTTCGGCGGCATGATTTCGACCAATGGTCGGTACGATTTGGCATACATGCAGGCCCTCTCATACAAGCGGAGCGGGTTGATCGAAAAGGCGGTGCCGCTCTGGAAAGAGATTGCTTTGTCCGGGACTCCGGAGACTTATGACGCGATGATCGAGCTGGCCAAGTATTACGAGCACCGGATTCGGGATTTCGCCGGGGCGCTGGAAATAGCCGAAAGGGCCGCCGAGAACTGCCCTTCCACAAAATCCGCCCGGGAAGATATCCGCAAGCGGGTGAAGCGGTTACGGCTCAAGCTGGGCTGACACGCCCGCTTCTAAATTCCCCCCGATTCTGTCCGATAATATTATTATGGCTATAAATACCAATACCGGACAGGATATATTCTACAGGATACTTTCCGAGCACCGCGAGCTTTCTTCATTGCCGCAGGTGCTGAACGAGGTCCTGAAAGTATCGAACGACCCCCGCTCTTCGGCCGGGGACCTGGCGAAAGTCATCATCAAGGATCCTCCGCTGACCGCGAAAGTATTGCGGGTGGTCAATTCTCCGTACTACGGACAGGCCCGCGAAATCACCACGGTTCAGGATGCGGTGGTAACGCTGGGGATCCGGAGCGTTACGGCGATCGCCTTGTCGACCTCGATTTACTCCTTTACCGACAAGATCGAAAGCACTATCAATCGGAAGCGGTTCTGGCGCCATTCGCTGGAAGTCGCCATTGCGGCCCGGATGATCGCCGAAAAAAGCGGCTACAAGCCGTCGGATGAGGCCTTTGTCGCCGGGTTGCTGCACGATATCGGGGTTCTGATTCTGGAAGCCTCCTTCCCCGAAGATTTCCGCCGGATCTGGAAACTGGTCGAGGCCGGCGAAAACCAGACGGCTGCCGAGCAGCGGACCTGGAGTACCGATCATGCCAAGGCGGGGCAGTTCATCCTCGATCAATGGGGTCTTCCGAAGAAAATCGGCGAAGCGGTCAAGAGGCACCACGATTTATTCACCGGCGATGCCGGAGGAACAGATTCCCGGCTGGCCCAGATTGTCTGCCTGGCGAACCTGGTTTCACGGTTCCGGACCTACGTTTCGCCTCCGCCGGAAACTCGCATGCTCGAAAACAAAGACATCATCACGGCCAACCTCAAACTGACGCCGGCCGATCTGAATAAGATTTGCGAAAACCTGGTCAACGAAGTGGTTCAGGAATCGAACTTCCTCGAAATTGAAATCGGAAGTACTGAGGAGATTTTGCTGGAAGCGAACAAAATTCTGTACCGCCAGTTGATAACGGTGGAGAACCTCCTTCGCGAAAACCGCACCATGAAACAGCAGATCAGCCGGGACCAGGAGAAGAAGGCCGCCTTCGAATCGCTTAAAACGCTGGCGGCGACCTTCAGCCATTACCTCGGGACCGCCGTAACGACCATCCAGGGTCGAGCGGAACTGATAGAGATGGCTATATCCAAGGGAGAAGTGATAGATAATACCGGAGCGGCTTCGCTTTCGACCGGGATCATCATCGAAGCCCTGGAGGCCATGACCACGATTCTCCGGGAATTGAAAAACGCCACGACTTTCGAAGCAACCGTCTACAAAGACGACAATTACATGTTCGAAATCGAAGAGAGAATTAAACAGCAGCTTGAACAGCTCGATAAAGTTACGGTCTCGGCTTAAGCGCCTCAAGGCAAATTTCCATCAATAGAAAAGGCCCCGCATCATGCGGGGCCTTCATTCATCAGGGGATGAATGGGGTCAGATGTTCCACCAATAGTTAACCTTGGCGAGGAACGTATTCGTTTGCGGCATCGCAAACATATCGTCGAAATCGCGCGAGAACCGGAAGCCGTAATCGTAACCGGAATTTCCCGAATCGTAACGGTCGCGGGCCTGGGTCCAGACGAGATATAGAGTCGAACCGGGCCGGAATTCCCAGCGCAATATCAAATTTAT
>JBFZFV010000083.1:0-86976 GCA_041306185.1 Candidatus Zixiibacteriota bacterium | reverse complement strand
TTTCTTCCTCCGGATTTCCACCGATCAATATTGGTTTTGTCTTTATAAGGAACCCCTATGGACAGCCGGTCCAGCTTGACTTCCCCCCGTTTGGTTAAATGGAATATGTATTCATGGGTGTCGTTCAGGAATCGGTCGCTGTTGACTGGCTTAAAATGCCCGACATTGATATCAGTCTTCTTGCCATAGCTGGAACTTTCTATGTAAATCGACTTGATCCAATGGATTACATTCTGCAAAACGAAATGCTTCTTCATTTCCGCCAGGACTTGGAAGGGGATTTCGGGGTCGCTCGGTTTAGAACCGATATTCAGAAAGAGTGAGCCATCTTCATTCATGGTGCGCTTAACTATCGAACCCCATTTCCCAATCCAGGCGAGGTAATCCTTCCGGGGAATTTTATCGTCGAAACTGCCGTATTTCACTCCAATATTGTATGGAGGCGAGGTAACGACGACATCGACCGACCCGGCTTTGAGATGTTTCTCCATTCCGGCCAGGCAGTCTTCGTTGAACAGAAGCATCTTTCCAGCCTTACTTGTGCGGGAACTCTTTTTGCGGTTTTGCATTATGTCATATTAATAGCCAAAGGAAGAAAGTGCAACAGGCTTATGCCGCGATAATTTCCGAAATCTACTCTCAAAAACCCAAAAAAGTGATGTCGGCATTTAGCAAAGAGCTTATATTGGGGGTTACCCCTGCGTTGAGGATGAGGAGATGACCGAAGCCAAATTCATTCATGTCAAGGGAGCACGGGAACACAACCTGAAGGATATTGAAATCCAGCTCCCGCGCAATAAGTTGATTGTATTCACCGGATTATCCGGCTCCGGGAAATCCTCTCTGGCTTTCGATACCATATACGCCGAAGGACAGCGGCGTTACGTAGAATCTCTTTCGGCCTACGCCCGCCAGTTCCTGGGATTGATGGAGAAGCCGGATGTCGATTTCATCGACGGGCTCTCTCCGGCCATCTCTATCGAACAAAAGGGGGCCGCCAAAAACCCCCGTTCGACGGTTGGGACGGTCACCGAAATTTACGACTACCTCCGGTTATTATTCGCACGAGTGGGTGTCCAGCACTGTGTCAGCTGCGGAAGACCGATTACGCGGCAGACGGTCGAGCAGATTGTCGATTCGGTGCTGTCGTTCGAGGAAGAAACCAAAATGATGGTCCTTTCTCCTCTGGTGAGAGGACGCAAGGGGGAACACCGCGAGGTTATCGACACCGCCCGCAAGGAGGGATTCATACGCCTGAGAATCAACGGCGAAGTCATCGAATCCGAAACCGAAATCATACTCGACAAGAATAAAAAGCATATTATCGAAGCGGTCGTCGACCGCCTGACGGTCAAAAAACGCTCGTCCCGCCGACTGGCCGATTCCATCGAGACCGCCTTGCGTACATCCGGAGGGATCGTCTTGATAAACATCGACGGCAAAGACCTGCTCTTTTCCGAGCAGTCGGCCTGTTTGCATTGCAATATCAGTTATGAAGAGCTTTCTCCCCGGATGTTTTCGTTTAACTCGCCATTCGGAGCCTGTCCCACCTGCAGCGGATTGGGACAGAAAATGGAAATCGATCCCGACCTCGTAATACCGGATCGCACCAAGTCGATCAACCAGGGGGCGATTCGTCCCTGGGGGGCCGAAATGGCCAACTGGTACCGTTTCATGATTCGCGGCGTCGCCCGGCATTACGACTTCAAACTGACCACGCCGTTCGATAAATTGCCGAAAGAAATTCAAGATGTCCTCCTTCACGGCTCCGGAAAAGAGAAAATGGAATTTGAATACGAACACTCCAACGGACGGGGATCCGGCGTGTATCATGATCGTTTCGAAGGAGTGATTCCGCACCTGGAACGTCGCTATCGCCAGACCGATTCCTCCGGTATCCGCCAGTGGATCGAAAACTTCATGTCGATCTCCCCCTGCCCCGACTGCAAGGGAGCACGTCTGAAACCGGAAGCGTTATCGGTTATCATTGACCGTGAAACCATCGATTCCGTTACCGAGAAATCGGTAAAAGACGCCCTGAAATATTTCGACAATATCAAACTCACCAAGAAACAGGAACTGATTGCCCGCCAGATATTGAAAGAGATTCGGGAACGCCTGACTTTCATGGAAAACGTCGGACTCGGCTATCTGACTCTGAATCGCGGCGCGAGCACTCTGTCGGGCGGCGAATCGCAGCGTATCCGGCTCGCGACACAAATCGGTTCCCGGCTGGTCGGAGTCATGTATATTCTTGATGAACCCTCGATCGGCCTGCATCAGCGGGATAACAGGAAACTTCTGGCGACTCTGGTGGGACTTCGCGACCTCGGCAATTCCGTTATCGTGGTGGAGCATGATCGCGAAACCATCGAGGCCGCCGATTATGTCGTCGATCTCGGCCCGGGTGCGGGAAACCAGGGCGGACAGGTGGTCGTGGCCGGAACACCGACACAGGTCCGGCGCAGCCGCAAATCACTCACCGGAGCATACCTGTCCCATCGCCGGCGGATCGAAATTCCGAAGACCAGGCGGGAATTCAACGGGAAGTACCTTACCCTCAATGGTGCGCGCGGTAATAACCTGAAAGATGTTACGGTTAAAATCCCGCTTGGCGTTTTCTCGGTCATAACCGGGGTATCTGGGTCGGGCAAATCGACTCTGATCAACGAAACTCTCTATCGCATTCTGGCCCGCAAATTCTATAATTCCCGCAAAGCCCCGTTGCCGTACTCATCATTGGAGGGGATGGAATTCATCGATAAGGTCATCGATATCGACCAATCTCCCATCGGACGGACACCCCGCTCCAATCCCGCGACTTATACCGGGGTGTTCACCTACGTTCGTGATCTCTTCGCCCAATTGACCGAATCGAAAATGCGGGGATATCAGGCGGGCAGATTTTCTTTCAATGTCAAAGGGGGACGCTGCGAGGCCTGCAAGGGGGACGGCATCATCAAGATCGAAATGCATTTTCTTCCCGATGTTTATGTCCCGTGCGAGGTCTGTAAGGGGAAACGCTTCAACCGCGAGACGCTCGAAGTCACCTATAAGGGGAAATCCATCGCGGATATTCTCGATCTGACAGTGGACGATGCCCTGAAATTTTTCGAAAATATTCCCCGCATCAAGCGGAAACTGCTGACCATAAAGAACGTCGGCCTGGGTTATATTCACCTCGGTCAGCAGGCCACCACTCTATCCGGCGGTGAGGCGCAGCGGGTCAAGCTTTCTACCGAACTTTCCAAAACCGCCACGGGAAATACTCTGTACATCCTCGATGAACCGACCACGGGACTGCATTTCGAAGACATCAGGATGCTTCTCGAAGTACTCAACGAACTGGTCGAGCGCGGCAATTCGGTCCTGGTGATCGAGCACAATCTCGATGTCATTAAGACTGCCGATTATGTCATCGATATCGGCCCTGAGGGAGGGGATGAAGGGGGCCGGATCATCGCATCGGGGACTCCCGAAGAGGTCATGCAGGTCAGGGAATCGTACACGGGGCAGTTCATCGCCAGGGAGCTGAACGGCTCAAAAAGGACAAAATAGTATCATATTTCCATCAGTACGCACAGTCGCGGCGTGAAATCAATCGCAATTTTTATTAAAATATTGCGATTTTTTTATTTTTTTTAGTTGCACATGTATTTTAACATTTTTATTCTCATTATTGTAATGATGATACAGAACGCCATTGCACATATAATTAAGACGACGATAGATGCCTGTACGATAAATTGGCATGACGAAAGCTTTGTAAAGAAGGTAAAACCAATACCAATCGGTTAACCATACTGAGGAAAGGAATCAGTAATGCCTGTTAAAAGAAGAAGCGCGCCGAAGCGCAAAGCCAAGGCCAAGGCAAAACCGAAAGCGAAAGCCAAGAAGGCCAGAAAGTCCAAAGCTTCCGTCGGCAAAGAATGGAATTCAGCCGAAGTGAAGCAGCTGAGAGTATTGTACAAGACCAAATCAGCGTCGGCGATTGCCAAGATGATGGGTCGCTCGCTGGCCTCGGTTCGCGGCAAGATCAGCGCTCTCGGCCTGAAGAAGCCGGCTTCGGCCAGGAAGGCCAAAGCGAAACCCAAAGCGAAACCGAAAAGAAGAGCCAAGGCCAAGAAGGCATCGAAAGCCAAGGCAAAACCGAAGAGAAGAGCTAAGAAGCGCTAAGGGATTCGTTTTTACCCAGGGAAGGGTGCTAAATATTTTCGCTCTGTTAAAGCAGACCCTCCCAAAAGAAAGCCCCGACCAAGTCGGGGCTTTTTCTGTTACATGCTAAGGGGAATTAATTCGCCAGATTATAGAAGGCCTTCATGCCGGGATAAATCGCTTCCGGTCCGATTGCTTCCTCGATGCGGAGCAGTTGATTGTATTTGCATATCCGATCGGTCCGGCTCATGGAGCCGGTCTTAATCTGCCCCGCTGCGGTCGCCACCACGACATCGGCAATGGTCGTATCCTCGGTCTCGCCGCTTCGGTGCGATACCACCGCCGTGAATCCGGCCTTCTTGGCCATTTCGATGGTATCGAGAGTCTCGGTGAGTGTCCCGATCTGATTCAGCTTGATGAGAATCGAATTCGAGGCTTTCAGCTTGATTCCTTTTTCCAGGAATTTCGGATTGGTGACATACAGGTCGTCGCCGACTATCTGTATCTTCTTCCCGAGCCGTTCGGTCATCAACTGCCAGCCGTCCCAGTCATCTTCAGATAATCCATCCTCAATCGATATGATCGGGTAATTCTTGACCAAATCTTCGAAATACTCCACCATCTTTTCAGATGACAGCTTCTTCCCTTCCCCTTTCAGGTTGTACACCTTTTTGCTTTTATCATAAAGCTCGCTGGCGGCGGGATCGAGAGCCAGGCGGATATCTTTGCCGGCATTATATCCCGACTTTTTGATCGCTTCCATGATAACATCCAGCGCCTCGGCGTTGGATTTCAAATCCGGTGCGAATCCCCCTTCGTCACCGACAGCGGTATTCATCCCCTTGTCGTGAAGAACTTTCCTGAGATTGCCGAAAACTTCGGCCCCCATCTGTATCGCGTGCGAGAACGATTTCGCGCCCACCGGCATAATCATGAATTCCTGGAGGTCGACATTGTTGTCGGCGTGCTTTCCGCCGTTGATAATATTCATCATCGGGACCGGAAGAATCTTGCAGTTGGTCCCGCCGATATATTCATACAGGTAACGGCCCAGCGATAGCGCGGCCGCTCTAGCAGTGGCCAGCGATACTCCCAGAATTGCGTTGGCTCCGAGGTTCCCCTTGTTTTCGGTGCCGTCGAGTTTTATCAGGAAATTATCGACCGCGACCTGGTTGTACGGATCCAGACTATTTTTGAGGATTTCCGGGGCGATCTTTTGATTGACATTACTGACCGCTTTCAGAACCGATTTGCCGAAAAAGAGCTTTTTATCTCCGTCACGAAGTTCGACCGCTTCGTGAGTGCCGGTCGACGCCCCCGATGGCACCGCCGCCCTTCCCAGCGAACCGTCCGCCAAAACGACGTCCACCTCGACCGTCGGATTGCCCCGGGAATCGATAATCTGTCTTGCGGTGATATAATCGAAATCTGACATTTGCCATCTCCTCTTTTGGAATTATACTTTTGCGGAATCTATGAGCGGCCAAAATTCGATGCAATAAAAAAACGATTTTGGGGGCTTATACTTCCGCTTACAAAGCAATATCTCATAAAAAGGAATTGTTTCAGGCAAGATCGGACCCTATATTCGCGTGACGGGAATAATCCGAATGTCTCAAAAAAGGAAAAATACTCATATTAAACAGGCCGTAATTCTCGCCGGAGGGGAAGGCCGGCGGCTTCGTCCCTTCACGCGGATTTTACCCAAACCGCTCCTGCCGGTCGGGAATATCCCCATTATCGAAGTCCTCCTGCGCCAACTTGCCGAGGCAGAGGTTTCGGATATAATCATCGCGGTCGGGTATCATGCCGAATTGATAAAATTGATGGTCGGCGACGGTTCTCAATGGGGCATAAAAATAAAGTACGCCCTCGAAGAATCTCCGCTCGGCACCGCGGGCCCTTTGCGAAAAATAAAAAATCTTGATGAGGATTTCCTGGTGCTTAACGGGGACCTTTTAACGGACCTCCCGTTCCGGCGTTTCATTAAGGCACATGTAGGCGGGGAGGCTCCCGCGACGATTGCGGTCCAAAAGCGGTCGGTGAAAGTCGATTTCGGTGTCATAGATGCCAGTAACGGAATTATCGATAAATATCATGAAAAACCGGTTTTGCGCTATGACGTCTCCATGGGCGTTTATGCCTTCCGGCGGAGTATAGTCAAGCTGATACCGGACAAGAAGTTCGATTTCCCGGATCTGGTTCAGAAGTTAATTGAAATCGGACGAAACCCCGCCATATTCCGGTATCGGGGAAGATGGTACGATATCGGCCGCCCGGACGACTGGGAAAAGGCTGACCGAATATTCGCCAGAAACCCGGAATTCTTTTTAAAATAAAGACTTAAATTAACCGTATACATCCGATAATATGTACACTAACCTCTAAGGAATTGAGAGAATGAAGTATTTAATTACCGGCGGAGGCGGGTTTATCGGGTCCAATATCGCCCGAGCCCTCCTTAAAGAAGGAGCCCAGGTCCGCATTATCGACAATTTTTCCACCGGACGGAAAGTCAACCTGACCGGGATTGAAGACAAATTGGAACTGATCGAGGGAGATATCCGGGATTACTGGACAGTCAGCGAAGCGGTCGCCGGAGTCGACTATATCCTGCATCAGGCAGCATTGGCATCGGTCCCCCGCTCGATAAAAAACCCTCTTAGTTCCTCAGAAGTGAATATTAATGGGACTTTAAATATTCTCGATGCCGCCCGAAAGGCCGGCGTGAAGCGCGTCGTGATGGCGTCGTCTTCATCGGTGTACGGCGATACTCCGACCCTGCCCAAGCACGAAGGCATGGTCCCCGACCCGCTTTCTCCGTATGCGGTCTCGAAACTGGCCGATGAGAAATACTGCAAGGTTTTTTATGATTTGTACGGCTTGGAAACGGTCTGTCTTCGCTATTTTAATATCTTCGGGCCGCACCAGGATCCGCAGTCGGAATACGCCGCGGTCGTTCCCAAATTCATCACTTCGTTTCTTAACGGGAAACAACCGACGGTCTACGGCGACGGCGAGCAGTCCCGCGATTTCACCTTCATCGACAACGCGGTCTCGGCCAACCTTAAGGCGACAACGGCGAAGGATGCGCCCGGGAAGTACTATAATATCGCCTGCGGCGGGCAATATACTTTGAATCAGCTTCTTGACCGGCTCCGGGAAATCATCGGGGTCGATATTAAGGCGAAATACGACTCGCCCCGCAAGGGAGATATCAAGCACTCGTTCGCGGATATTTCACGAGCGGAAAAAGATTTGGGGTATAAAATGATCGTCGATTTCAAAGAGGGATTGAAAAAAACGGTCGACTGGTATAAACAAAAATAATAGTCTCACGCCTGCCTTCGGCGGGCTAAATCGGGTGGAATTATGTCTTTGGTCGAAACTCAAAATAATACCGGTACGAATGAAGTCCGGTTACTGGTATTCCGGTTACGCGACACCTATTTTGCTGTCGATGTCCTGAATATCCGGGAAATCATAAAACAAAACCGCATCATCTCGATTCCCAACGCCCCTGAAGCTATTGAAGGAGTTTTCAAACTGCGTGACGAGGTCATCCCCCTGGTCGGACTGGGAAGGTATCTCGGATTCGAAAAACAAGAGGCCGAGAGCGGCGTAGGGGCCATTGTTATCGTCAACATATCGGGTGTCAAATGCGGGCTTCTGGTTGATGCTGTCGACGTTATAAAAGCCACGACCTCCGATAAGATCCAGGCCCCGTCCAGATTCCTGACCGATGCCCATGCTCCCATCACCGGGACCATCGAAATCGATGGCCGCACCGTGCAAATACCGGACCTGGTAACGCTGACCGGCGAGATTTTTTCCACCGATACCAAGCGGACTCTTTCGGAAGCGGGTGCGAAAGTGGATACAACTCCCGAAGATACCGAAGCTGAACGGGGCGATTCACCGTACGAATTAGACTACATGGAAGGAACGCCGTCGTTCGAAAATATCCTTAAGGGAATACCGCAGGAGCAACTGAATGAATCGCCCGACGAAATCGGTCGGTTGGAATCCGAAAGCGATGACGACTCCGGGGAGATGGAATTCGAGGAACCTCCGACGGCCTGCTCTCTCCCGGAAAACCAGATTGAGAATATCATGAACTCATCCGCCGATGGGACCATGCATTTCGACCAGATCGTCGGAGAGATTTCGAAATTCCTGGCCAAGGATGACGAAGATTCCGATCCCGTAAAACTTGAAGCCGAATCCGGCGACGAAGGCAATTCCTCCAAATTAGCCGAAATCGCCAGTGAAGTAAAAAATTCCAGAAGGGCCAGCGCTGATTTTATCAAAGAGACCATCCTGCGCCTGACCAGAGAGAATTATCTAACGGCCGATGAAATCGCGGACCTGCTCGGACGCAAGACCGACTACCTGAGGTCGAAATTTCTCAATCCCCTGTTCAACGACGGGCAGATTAACTTAAAATATCCTCAGGTAATAAATCATCCCAACCAGGCGTACCTGGCGTCGGATGACAAATCCTGAGCGTTTGAATTTCAGTTATTGATTTTTCTGACAATACTCGAAGGAAGCAGAATAATCTGCCGGAGCAGTTCGAATACTCCGTCTACGGCGATCCCGACCAGTCTGAACGGCAATAAAAACAGCCAGATGAAGGGATACACCAAAACCGCCAGGATGGCCAGCGGCCAGAAAATCACAAGGAGAATACACCAGAGCAGGAATGTAATCATCTTATCACCAATCCAGTCTAATCATTAAACAAATCATCGAAAGCTTTCTTGCGCGAATCCTTGGAATCACCGTCGCGGACGATCTTCCCCCCTTTTTGCACTGCCTGCCTGACCTGGAACCAGTCACAGAAATTCGCCTTTTCCTTATTCGTTACAAGGCTGTCGATCGGCTCACGGCACTGCCAGTGCGAATGGGGATCGAAATGACGGCACCCCCGGCAGCAACGCTGGTCCGCCTGGCAATTGGGACAATAATCCGTTTTCATGACCTTACCCTCAAGACCGGTCGACTGACCGCAATTCCAGCAAATTAATCCCGGCATATTCCCCTTCCTATTCCCTCACTCTTTTATACTCCGAAATATACAAGAAATTCAGGATAAGGCAAGTTTCGGTCATTTCACCGATAAAGGACGCAGAACAGCAAGCGAAGTCCAGGCGTTGGGATTGTCTTTGGCCATTCCCACCACCGCTTCGGCCACTTCGTCAGCCGTAAGCTTCATTTTGGCCTTTGAAACGGTGTTCTGCTTTCGTTCGCCGCTGAAATTATAAGCAAAATCGGTATCTACTGAAGCCGGCGCCAGCACCGATATCTTGATCCCATCGTTGCGGACTTCCCGCGCCACCGCTTCGGAAAAGGCATTGAGCGCCGCTTTCGACGAAGAATATACCGCTATCATCGGTTCACCGCGGAGTCCCGACGCCGACGAAATATTTATTATATGTCCCTGCTTTTGCTTTTGCATAATAGGAATTGCTTCCAGGAAACTGAAATAGACCGCTTTCATATTGGTATCGTACATCCCGTTGTATTCCGCCTCGGTGGTCTCGAGAATGGATTTATGCACTCCCACTCCGGCATTGTTGATCCAGATATCTATCCGCCCGAACTTTTTCATGGTCCCTGCCGCTATTTTCTTAATTCCGGCTCTTTTGGTGATATCCGCTGTAATCAAATGAAAATTCCCTTTCGTCAAACCCGCCATCATGGCCGATTCGGTCAGCATATCCTTGTTTCTCGCAATCAAAACGACCTTTGAGCCCTCAAGTCCAAAATGCCGTACCATAGCAGCACCGATCCCGCGGCTGGCTCCGGTAATGACAACGACTTTATCTTTCAAATCCAGCATATATCCTCCGTCTTGTCAGATTCGATTCTGTGATAATTTACGGAAACTGAAACAAGATTGAAATTGAAATACCGGAATTTGAGACAAAAGCAGAAGGCCCGTCATCCCCTCGACAAACGGGCCTTCATGCCTTGAGAAAAGAAAGTGACACCCTTTTAAATTCAGCGTTTTACCGCCATCAAAAAGGAAGCTAAAACGACCGTCAACCGAGCCAATATATAGCAAGGGGGGTGCCATGTTTGGTGCCGAACCCGGAACCGGCCGGTTATATCTTTGCTGTTTATATGCTTAACAAGTCACGTGGGAATTGAGGGAATTTAACCCGATAGCGCGTTTTCGTAAAAACATACGACCCTTTTTCGCAGATTCAGTTAAATCCGCAATAATAGCGGGGCCGGTCCAACGCAGTCTTCTAACCGAATTCGTATACTTCTACGAAATTCCGCTTGATTTACAAATCGACGATGATTGTTTCTTCACGACAGGGCCCGGTTGACACCAGGCCGATTTTTACTCCAAGGAATTCCGCAATGAAATCCAGGTACTTATGTGCCGCCTTCGGAAGTTTGGCGTAATCAGTCAACCCGGTAATGGAGCTTTTCCAGCCTTCGAGTTCCGTATAGACCGGCCCGATATTGCCAAGGTCCGACAAATCCAGCGGGACCTCATCGAACTGATCCCCATTAAGCCGGTAGGCGGTACAAACGTTCAGTTTGTCGAAGGCGCTAAGAACATCCAGCTTGGTAATGGCCAGCTTCTCGATACCATTAATGCGGCAGGCATGTTTTAATAGGATCAGATCCAGCCACCCTGTCCGCCGCGGACGTCCCGTAGTCGCTCCGTACTCCCCGCCGGTTTCTCTCAGCGCAATCCCTGTCTCGTCAATCAATTCGGTCGGGAACGGCCCTCCGCCAACGCGGGTGGTATAGGCCTTGACCACTCCGACTATCTCATGGAACATTTTCGGCCCGATCCCCAATCCGGTCAGAGCCCCACCAACCGTAGTATTCGACGAAGTCGTAAAGGGATATGTTCCCAGGTCGACATCCAGCATCGCTCCCTGCGCTCCTTCGAACAGGATCGCTTTCCCCGCTTTATCATGCCTGACCAGTTCCAGCGATACATCCACCACGCATTCTTTGAAGCGCGGAGCGACCGCCATCACGTCGTCATAAATCTTTTCCAGATTGGCCCGTTCGTCTTCCGAACCGGTAAGGTATTCCGCTTTCAGCTTTTTCTGATTATCCAGCTTCCTTTTCAGACGGTCGGGAACGAATAAATCGGCCATACGGACTCCGCAGCGGCTGACCTTATCGCGATACGCCGGACCGATACCGCGCAGTGTGGTCCCGATTCCTTCTCCTCCGCGCCTTTTCTCTTCAATGGTATCAATCAGTTTATGGTACGGCAGGACCAGGTTCGCCGCTGAAGAGATAAATAGTCTCCCTTTGGTTTGGATACCCTGGCTGTTCAGCGCTTCCAGTTCCTCGATCATGCCGAAGAGGTCAATCACCACACCGTTCCCGATGTAGCATTTTTTATCCGGGTAGGTTACGCCGGAAGGAATCAAATGAAGGATTAATTTCCTGCCGCCGACTTGAATCGTATGCCCGGCGTTGGCTCCTCCCTGAAAGCGGGCGATGACATCGGCTCGTTCGGCCAGAAGATCGACCACCTTGCCTTTCCCTTCATCGCCCCACTGGCAGCCTACCACGATAGTATTTTTGCCCATCTCTCTATCCTTTTAAAACATCAATTTGCACGATTTTTGACCGCCCGGTCAATCCAGGCCCAAATTTCGTTACGCCCTATTCCCGATAAAGTGGAAAACGGAATAACCTCGACCGAAAAAGCCTTCTCAAGCTGTTTCTGCTTCTGAATCAGCCGGCTTTTGCTCAATTTATCCGCCTTGGTCAGGGCGATGATATAATTGATACCGCTGCTATCCAGCCAGTCGATCATTATCATATCGTCCTCGGTCGGATCCCTGCGGCAATCGAGCAGCAGCACCAGCCCTTTAAGATTCAATTTCTTTTCAAAAAACTTCTCGACCATTTTTCCCCAGGCGGTTTTATCCGACTTCGAGGCTTTGGCGTAGCCGTAGCCGGGTAGGTCCACGAAGTAAAAGCTGTTATCTATCAGGAATAAATTTATCAGCCGGGTCCGGCCGGGAGTTTTCGATGTCCGGGCCAGCTTTTTTTGCCCCACGAGGCGATTCAACAGCGACGATTTGCCGACATTCGATCTTCCCGCGAAAGCTATTTGAGCGCGATTATCGGATGGAATTTCCCCTGCATTGCTGAACGACCGATAAAATTCCGCACTGTGTGCCATTTATCATACCGGCGGTATTAATGCGCCGGCTTTTTCTTCCCGGCTCTGACGCCTTTCGATTCTTTTAACATCGGATGCCCGTTAAAGGCTAACTTGATGGCATCATCGATGCGTTTGACCAGGTGCAGCCTGAGACCTTCTTTCAGTTCCTTCGGCAATTCGGGAATATCTTTCTTGTTCCTGAACGGAACGATGACATCGGTAATGCCGGAACGCTTGGCGGCAAGTAATTTTTCATTCAATCCTCCGATCGCCAGGACATCTCCGGTCAAAGTGATTTCGCCGGTCATCGCTAATTTTGGACGAATCGGCTTCCGCGTCAGAGCCGACAGAGCCGCAGTAAGGATCGTTATCCCTGCCGAAGGACCGTCTTTTGGTACCGCTCCCTCGGGAACGTGAATATGCATTTCCAGTTTATCGAAGAAGTCGTTCGCCAGGCCAAACCTAGGTGCACGACTCCGAATATACGACAGTGCCGCCGAGGCCGATTCCTGCATCACTTCTCCCAGTTTCCCGGTGAGATTCAATTTTCCGGCCCCCTTCATCAGGGATACTTCGATCGGAAGAACTTCACCTCCGGCCTCGGTATAAGCCAAACCGATGGCATATCCCGGTTCCGGCTTTAACTTGATATCGGTTGAAATATATTTCGGGGCTCCAAGGAAGCTGTTAATCTTGCTACTCCCGAATTTGAAGTTCCGCTTCCTGCTCCCTTCGGCAAGCTGCTGCGCGACTTTCCGCAGTATGGCATTCAGCTTACGCTCCAGTTCCCGGACTCCCGCCTCGCGGGTATATTCACGAATGATTTCCGATACCGCCTCGCTGGTGAAGTCGATTTTGACTTTATCCAGCCCCAGTTCCTTTTTCACCTTCGGCAGCAGAAAATCCATAAATATGCGCAGCTTCTCGTGTTCCAGGTATCCCGGAAGACCGATAATCTCCATGCGATCCAGAAGAGCCGGAGGAATCCCAGCCACCAGATTGGCCGTCGTGATGAACAGGACTTTCGATAAGTCGAAATCGATTTCGAGGTAATTATCGGAAAAGGTGCTGTTTTGCTCCGGATCGAGCACTTCCAAGAGCGCTGCCGCCGGATCCCCGCGGAAATCCCGTCCAATTTTATCGACTTCATCCAGCAGGAAAACCGGATTCGATGAGCCTGCCTTTTTCAATAGCTGTATGATCCGACCGGGAAGCGACCCGATATAGGTCCTCCGGTGTCCCCGGATTTCTGCTTCGTCATGTATTCCTCCCAGCGACATCCGGACGAATTTCCGGTCAAGCGCCCGTGCGATGGAACGTCCCACCGAGGTTTTTCCGACTCCGGGAGCGCCGACCAGGCATAGTATCGGCCCGCGGACTTTCCCGGCCACTTTCAGCACCGCCAGGTGTTCGAGTATTCGCTTTTTGGCTTTATCGAGGCCATAATGGTCGCCATCGAGAATTCTCTTTACTTTCTTGAAATCCTGGCGATCCTCGGTGAAAATCCCCCACGGCAGAGCGACAATCCAGTCGACATAACCCCTCACCACGGCCGATTCCGCGGAATAAGGGTGCATCTTGGCAAGCTTGCCGATTTCTTCTTCGACCTTGGATTTGACTTCCTTGGGGATTTTCAGCTTGGCGACCCTGGCCAGGAGTTCGTCCACTTCACTCGAAGCATCCTCTCCCTGCCCCAATTCTTCCTTGATGGCCTTAAGCTGCTGCCTTAAGTAAAACTCTTTCTGATCCTTGGATAAAGATTCTCTGACTGTCCCGTCGATCTTCTGTTCCAGCTGCAATATTTCGATTTCCGAACGGAGAATTTCCGAAAGCCGCGACATCTGCTCCTTGACGGTCTCCATATTCAGGATTTCCTGCTTCTGTTCCATCTTGAGCAGCAGGTGCGCTGCAATCGTATCGGCCTGCCGCTGGTAATCATCAATGGCGGAAACCGACAGGAGGATTTCTTCCGGAACACGACGATTCATCCTGACATATTGCGTAAAAAGCTCGCCGACCATGCGCGATAGGGCCTCGGTCTCTTTATCTCTCGAGTTATCGAAAGGAATCACCTGCACCCGTGCCGTGAAATAGCCGCCGGTTTTTTTGAATATCTTTATCCGTGCCCGAACAATCCCCTCGACCAGGACTTTCAATGTCCCGTTCGGTAATTTCATCACTTGAAGGATGCGTGCAATCACGCCGGTTTCGTTGAGATCTTCCCGGGCGGGATTTTCAATCGAGGGGCTTTTCTGTGCGCAAAGGAATATAAATTTATCAAGGACCATCGATTCCTGCAGCGCCGAAATCGTGAATTGCCTCCCCACCAGCAAAGGATAAATCATATGCGGAAATATCACAATATCCCTTAATGGGAGAACCGGAAGTGACGTCTTTATTTCGAGTTTTTCTTCGCCGTATTCTATCTTCATTTCTTCCACCTGATTTTTTGCCGACCCCCAATTTAATCAATCCGCGCCGGAATAAGAACCATTTTTTAAAAAATATGGATAAAAAATCCCCGGGGCCTTATGGGCCACGGGGCTATTGAAAACAAAGGAATCTCTGGTTGTTGTCTATCTTCTTAAACCGGAGTCGGTTCGAACGGCGCTTCGCTTTTCAGCAGTTTCTTTTGAAGGTCCTGCTTTTCGAGATAAATCCTTTCGAGCGATATATATAACTCGGCCAGCTTGCTGTTGGCGTCGGATAAAATATCAATCAGATCGCCGGTATCGAGTTCCAGGTACTGGGCCAGTTTGATGGATTGGACTATGGATTCCTTGCGGATATTATTCAGGCTGTCATAATTGAGCTTCAGGCGCCCGGAAACCATATGGATGAAATCGATGTTGCCCTCGATATCCGGTTCATTTTCGTCGAAAGGCCCGAGAGTAATGCGGTCGGCCAGCGAGATGACGTCATTCAGCATGGCTTCGTCTGGGATAATTCTGGGCGCATCCGGGTTATGATGATTTTGCACCACAAAGGTCAGCTTCGGCGGCAATTTCCAGGTTTCGACCAGTTCCGCTCCGACTTCGCAATGATTACACCCGAAAACCTCTTTCTCGGCCTTCAAAAAGCCCTGCTTGCGGGCACGAATATTGGAAATCAAGTCGAAATATTTCTCCTGAAAATACAGCACCATGATGATTATGCCGACATCATGCAGCATCCCCGATACGAAAACTTCTTCGGGGTCGCAGCAATTCGCCGCCTGGGCAATACTCCGTCCGGTCGCGGCGACTTCGATCAGATGCCGGCATATCCGCTTGATGCTGTGCCGTTCCGCCAGTTCCTTGCGGTTCATCACGCTTAACACTGAACTGGACAGAGTAAGCACTTTCAGGCTGTTAATACCCATCAGGGTAACCGCTTCGGAAATGCGGGCGACGCGGCGGTGCCGTCCATAATGCGCCGAATTCACCATTTTCAAAACTAATGATGTCAGCGAGACATCAGACGATATAACCTGCGAAATATCTTTGGCTCCGGCATTCGGATTGTTCAATACCTTCAGGACGGCCGCCAGGGTCTGCGGTAGTGCGCCAATCTGACTGATTCCCGCCACAATTTCTTTGGGGCTGGTTTTCTCCATTTATATACCTTTCACACTCAAGATTAGGGGGGCTCGTGAGTATGCTAAAAGTATCGACACCAAATGGCGCAAATTTACGTCCAGAATATGTACAGGGCGTTCTGAAATGAAAAATCGTATGGGAATCAGCCAATAATTTTCAGGCTGGCATAGCGCGGCATTATTTTCTTTATCCCTATGCCGGTGAATAAGATATCGACCCTCAAAGAATCTCCGGCCCCTTCGACCCTGACAATCTTACCCCTCCCGAAAGTGGCGTGCTGGACAATTCGTCCCACTCGGAGAATTTCATTCTCCTCATACTCATATTGATACCCATCTTCGGGGACCTCCTGACCAACCGATGGAAACATCGACGTCTGGACCTTGCCGTAACCGTCACGGACATAACTGCGGCGATCGTCGGTGTCGACGAGGGCCGGCGGAAGTTCCTTGATAAAGCGTGACGGAATCGAATCGATGTCGCCGTATCTTCCGCGGTTAGCGGCATAAGATAAATAGAGGTTCCGTTTGGCGCGAGTGGCACCGACATAAAAGAGCCTGCGCTCTTCCTCGAGCTGCATCGGTTCATCGATCGTCCGGGCCAGAGGGAAAAGCCCTTCCTCGAGTCCGACCATGAAAACCGCGTCGAATTCCAGCCCCTTGGCGGCATGAAGAGTCATCAGCGTGATTTTGTCTTCGATTTCACGGTACTCATCGAGATCGGTATAAAGGGATATCTCCGCAAGGAAATTGTCGAGGGTCGGTTCGGCGGAACCGGAAGTAAACTCTCCGGCCGCATTTATAAGTTCTTCGACGTTTTTTACCCGTTCCTGCCCCAGCAGATCATCCTCCTGGATGAGGACCTCCGGCAGCCTGAGTTCATCCACCAGCTGCTGCGCGACGGTCTCGATATCGGCGTGTTGCTTCAGCTCTATGAATTTATCGACAAAGACCGCGAAATCGAGAAGGAGCTTGGTGGGACGGTTCCCCAGTTCGGAACAGGCTTCCGCCCGATGAGAAGCCTCCAGCAGTGATATGTTATTCGCGGTGGCGAATTCTCTCAGTTTCGCGAGCGATGTATCCCCAATTCCTCTTTTGGGGAAATTCACGATACGCGTAAACGAGACGTCGTCTCTTGGATTGGCGATTAGTTTCAAGTACGCCACAAGGTCCTTAATTTCCTTACGCTGGTAAAAGGAAATCCCCCCTATAATCTGGTACGGCAGGTTCAACCGCCGCAAATGTTCTTCAAAGGCGCGGGACTGGGCGTTGGTTCGATACAATATTGCCATATCCTTCAGCCTGTACCGCTGACGATTCTGTTCCACATATCCGATTACCGCCGCGGCTTCATCGGAGGCGGCATCGGTCATAATCAGCCTGACCGGATCCCCCTCTTTCAATTCCGTCCAGAGGGTCTTTTCCTTGCGGCTGTAATTATTGGCGATGACGGTCGAGGCCGCCTTGAGAATGATTTCGGTCGAGCGGTAATTCTGCTCCAGTTTGATGACTTTGGCGCCGGGAAAATCCTTTTCGAAATTGAGGATATTCGAAATATCGGCCCCGCGCCATCCGTAAATCGACTGGTCCTCGTCCCCAACCACGCAGATATTCTGCGATTCCCCGACCAGTAGTTTCAACAGGCGGTACTGGGTGTGGTTGGTATCCTGGTACTCATCGACCAGGATATACTTGAATTTATTACGGTACTTATTTCGGATATCCTCACGCCCGCTCAATATCTGTACCGCTCTGAAAATAAGGTCGTCAAAATCGAACCCGCCGCAGGACCGCAGCCGTCTTTCATACGAAGTATAAATTTCGGCCGTTTTTTTTTCGAAGTATCCCGAGGCTTTCTGCGAATAGGCTGCGGCATCCTCCATACGGTTCTTGGCGTCCGATATTTTCCGCCTCAGCGATTTTGGAGTAAACTGGGTTTTCGATAAGTTCAACTCCTCAAGACAGAATTTTATCAGTGACTGGGCATCGTCTTCATCGAAAATGGTAAAATTGGAGGGGTACCCGATTGCTTCCGCTTCACGTCTCAAGAGCATAGCGCAGAAGGAATGAAAGGTGGATATGGTCAGCGATTGAATATCCGATCCGAGAAGTGAAATCACGCGCTCCTTCATCTCGCGCGCGGCTTTGTTGGTAAATGTAACCGCCAGGATATTATAGGGATTGGCCAGCCTCTGGAGCAGGATATAGGCCACGCGGCTGGTAAGAACCCTGGTCTTGCCTGACCCTGCTCCGGCCACGACCAATAGCGGCCCCTCGGTGGTAGTCACCGCTTCGTACTGAACCGAATTCAAATTTTCCAAAAATTTTTGCATCATTCAATTCCCGGGGAAAGAGAATATAAGCCAATCTTGTTTTGCGGCAACAACAAATATCGATAAATCGAGCGCGACACAAATAAAACGGGCGGTCCCGGACCGCCCGATAATCTGTAATCAATATCGAAGACTATTTGAAAGCCGCAATGGCTTCATCAAGCGAATCGAATGTCTGGAAAATGGTTACCAGCCGGGTAATGGTCAAAAGAGATTCTATATTCTCGGTAACATTGGCCAGATGCAATTGGCCATTATTGTTTTTCATGGTGGTCATTGCAGAAATAAGCATCCCCAAACCGACCGAACTCATCCATTCGACTTTGGCCAGATCGATAACGATTTTCTTGCGGCCGGAATTGACGAATTCATGAAGCTTGCCGTGGAAAAGGGTGGCATCCGGTCCCCCCATCACTTTCCCCTCAAGACCTATTACAACGGCATCACCCTGGGTCTTTTCCGTAATCTTCATATTTTTTTCTCCGAATCCCTTGCGTTATTTATTACAACTTATTTCCAAATGAATTGTGATATCAACCAATTACGTCGATTCGACCTTAAAAATCAATACCTAAGTTCCAAAAAGGTCGAGTTCGCCGGGCTCAATTCGAATCGAGGGTCTTAAAGTATCTCTCGCGGTCGGTTTTCTTAACGGAACCGGATGGCACCGCCAGAATTTCTATCGTCAATGCTCTATTTCCGGAAATTTGAATAATATCGCCGGCTTCGACTTCTTTCCCAGCCTTGCCCGCATTTCCGTTAATCCGTATCAGTCCGTTATCAGCCAATTCCTTGGCTATGGACCTCCGTTTGATTATACCGGTCCTGGATAAAAACAGGTCAAGCCGCATTGCCGTTAATCGCCGAAAAGACGGTCATCGACAAATACTTTTTGCCGAATCTCATCGATCCACTTGTCTACCATTTCACCTGTTTTGGCCTGACGTGCCATATTCTTAATCTGATCGAAATCGGAATCGATGGTAATATGCCTCGCCTCCTGCCGTTCCATCAATTTCAGAATATGCAGACCGTACTGGGATTCTACCGGTCCGTACACATCGCCGATTTCA
This sequence comes from Candidatus Zixiibacteriota bacterium, assembly GCA_041306185.1. Classification (GTDB taxonomy): domain Bacteria; phylum Zixibacteria; class MSB-5A5; order GN15; family PGXB01; genus JBFZFV01. The sequence goes on along the minus strand of JBFZFV010000083.1, from coordinate 67,677 downwards.
GTCAAATGTGCCATGGCGACTTCGAATCCCGGAGGCAGAGATGCAACCGCAAACCAGCCGAGTTCCCCGCCCGACTTGCGGGTCTCGTCGTCGGCAGAATATACCTTGGCCACTTCCCGGAAATCCGCCCCTTCCGAAATTGCGGTCAATAGGGAATCAGCCAACTTATAGCTCAGGACCGAATCGGCCGCAGTCGGCTTAATTTCGAATAATATTTGCCTGAGATGCGCCTGGGTTCCCTGGATTTCCTCGCATTTGACGATGTGATAACCGTACTCGGTACGAAACACCGCCGATATCTCCCCCGGAGCCAAATTGAAGGCTATCCGTCCGAAGTCCGGGATGACATCCTCACGGGATAAAAATCCCAGATCCCCGCCGCTGATCGCCCCCGGACCGTCCGAATAGGCAATCGCAAGACTGGCGAAATCGGCTCCGGCCGCGGCGTTTTCACGCACCTGTTCGGCAGCCTTCTTTGCGGAATCCTCGGTCCCCCCGGAAGGCTGGAAAGATATCAGAATATGAGCCAGACGAACCGCTTCCGGTTGATCGGGAATCGAATCCTTGAACTCAACATAGAACTCCTGCACTTCCTGGTTAGAGATCGAAATGCTGGACAATTTGCGATTTATCAACTGCTGTTTCAACAGCTGGTTTGCCATTTCGGGACGAAGCCTTTTTTGAAAGGCACGAAGCGTCAGCCCCTCACGGCCGAGTTCTCCCAGGAAAGCCTCTTCCGAAGGGAATTGCTCTATCAGTCTGGCGATATGTTCATTGACCGCAGCATCGATTTGATCGTCGGTTACAATTATCGTGGTGTCTTTTCTCGCTTCAATCAGCAGTAATTTCTCGGCGATTATATCCTGAAGCACTTTTTCCTGGAAAGCCTCAACCTCTTCCTCCGACTTCGGTCGGATACCCTGTTGAATGGCTATTAACTGAATCTGTGCCGCCAGTTCCGAAGACATAATCGGTTCATCGCCGACGACCGCCACAATCCGTTCAATCGGATCCTTCGCGACTGAGCAGCTGTTAATTGCCGCTAATGCGAGTATTAGATAAAAGATCCTTTTCATTTTCCCCTATCCCTGAGGGGCCTCTTCGGCGCCGGCATATTTGTTTTTATCGATTGAGGCCCGGAGATTGTTTTCATTGATGGTAATACTTACTTCGCCCTTTTTCTTTTCGACCCATTCGGCAAAGACCTTGTCGCGCCGTTCCTTCAAAAGCGTGGTGTTAATCTGGCCCATCACCTGATTGAATGGCTTTATCGATTCCCCTTTCTTATCCTGAACATAGATAATCGAATACATGCCGTTCGCCATCTCGATCGGGTTGGTTATTCCCCCCACCGGGGTGGAGTCGGCCGCTTTGTAAAAGCGTCCCCAGGACCGTTCCGTGATATAGCCGAGCGCTCCCTTTTCCTCACGCTTTCCGGGGCGTTCCGTTTCTACTGCCGCGATTTCCCTGAATTTACTGAGGCTCTTGATCTCCCGGCGGTATTTCAACGCCTTCTCTTTGGAGTTGATCATGATTTCGTAGGCGTCTATCGATGGTGCTTCGCGGAACTCGTCGATATTATCCTCGTAATATTGCCTCATTTCCCCTTCGTCGGGCGCATCCGGAAGAGCCAGCGAATCGTTCTTCATAATATCGGCCATGGCCAGCTCGCGGAAATCCTTCAGCCTTTCCTCATACAAAGGATCGTTTTCCAAACCCTGGCGGCGTGCTTCCGCGGCCAGTAGTTCCATTACGTTCAGTTGGAAAATGATACTTGCCAGGGAATCGTAATTGTCGAGATCGGGGGGAGTTATATAGTTTTTCAGCTTTGGGACCTCGCTCAGGTATTCACCGACGGTAATCTGCCCCCCCTTCCAGTTAGCCAGAATCAATTCCTTATCGTTGCGATCGAGTTGATCCAAATCGTAGTCATTACGCGGCAAATTCTTCAAAATATGCGGAGGATAAAGTATTTCTCGTTTATGCATCAGGTAAGCGACAGTCCCGGTATCGATAGCTATCGGGAAGCTGGCTTTCAACGAGTCGTTGAAGGCCTCCATCAACGCACCTTTCTTGTTTTTCAGGATAGCGTCCTTGATGCTCTCTTCCATCGCTTCATAACTGCGGCGCTCGGCATTGGGTATCTTATCCTGCAGCCGCACGATATGCCATCCGTACCTGGTCCTGAACGGCGTTGTAATCTCGCCTGGAGCCATTTTCAATACCTGCTCCTGAAATTCCGGAACCATTTGTCCGTAGGCGAAATAATCGAGTTCTCCGCGATTCCTTATGGCCGAAGGGTCCTTGGAAAAATTGACGGCCAGGTCCTCGAAGTTCCCTCCATTTCGCAGCGAATCCAGAATTATTTGGGCGGTATCTTCGGTCGCTGCCAGAATATGCGAGACTTTGTACTTGTATTCCATTTTGTTATACCAGTCTCGAACCTCGTCATCACTCGCCTTGGCTTTGTCTTCGATTTCACGCTGATACAAAACATCCAAAAGGAACTTGTTTTGATTTCCCAGTACCAGCCGGCTGACCTCTTCCACTTCGTCAATTTTGCGATCATAAGCCGCCTTTATCAGCAGTCTCTGGACAATCATGGAATCAAGTAGGTCTTTGCGGTATTTCAGTTCGTCATCATAGGTCCTGAAATTCCGCGCTTCCCTTTTGATAATATCCTCCATATCCTTTTCATAGATGACGTCGTTGCCGACCTCGGCCAGGACCTTACCCTTATCCGATCCCGTCCCGCATCCGGTAATGGCAGACAGCAATATTGTGGCGAGAATAAAAATGGTGAGTCTTTGGTATGATTTCATAACACTCAATTCCTTCATCGAATTTCTATAGCAGTTTTCCCAAGGGCTTATACCAAAACGGCCGGATTATGTTCCTAACGCAGCCTTAACCCGGCAGGGCTTAGATTATAGCATTTAACGCCTTGAATTGCAAGGCGTTTTTGGTGCGGCCTAAGCCTTCTTCACGGTGTCTCTTTAAATATCGGATAGACCTGTTTTCGCCAGAATTAACTTGCCAAAGAACCTTCGGCCCTTTAACTTCTGCGGATATTTTGGTATTGGATTTAGAAAAACGGAGGATGAAGGTGTCACGACTCCTGACGACGCGTCGAACCATATTCGCCCTGATTATTATCATGGGATATCTTTTGGTTTCGCTTGCTTTCGGATCCACCGGAGGCGAAGCTGAAAACGGAGCATCCCCTGCGGAGGGTCACGGCAGCAATGAGGTTGCCGAAGTATTATTGGGATTGATAGTCATCCTTCTGGCGGCCAAGCTGGGAGGAGATTTTTTTGAAAGATTCAAACAACCGGCCGTACTGGGTGAATTGATTATCGGGATGGTTCTGGGAAATCTTCACCTGGTCGGATTCGACGCCTTTGAACCGTTCAAACATAGTATTACTCTTGAAGTCCTGGCCGAAATCGGGGTCATCATCCTCCTTTTCGAAGTCGGCCTGGAATCCTCGCTTAAAGAAATGATGAGTGTCGGGGTGGCCTCGTTCATGGTTGCCACCTTCGGAGTTATCGCTCCGTTTATCCTGGGATGGGGTGTGGCGATCTGGTTTCTCCCAAACGCCTCAACCTACGTTCATATATTCATCGGAGCGACCCTGACCGCTACTTCGGTCGGTATCACCGCCCGAGTTTTGCAGGATATCGGTAAAATCCGCACCCGGGAAGCCAAAATCATCCTCGGCGCGGCGGTAATCGACGATATCATGGGGCTGGTAATTCTGGCGGTAGTTGTGGGAATCATTAACGCCGCTTCGACCGGAGGAGACGGCATTGGTTCTGCTGAAGTCCTGATTATCGTCCTTAAGGCGGTCGGTTTCGTGGTGGTTGCAATTGCGCTCGGAACGATTCTAAGTCCCAAGATTTTCAAAATCGGCAGCAAGTTGAAAGGGCAGGGAGTTCTTCTTTCCATCGCCCTTATGATCTGCTTTCTTCTGGCCTATCTCGCCGATATGATCGGCTTGGCCCCTATTGTCGGAGCATTCGCTGCCGGCCTCATCCTCGATGATGTTCATTATAAGACCTTTACCGATCGCGGTGATCATCACATCGAAGAATTGGTTCGACCGATCGGCATATTCCTTATTCCGATATTTTTCGTTCGAATGGGGATGATGGTGGAGTTGAATACCTTTGGCCATGTCGATATTCTGGCCTTTGCCGGAGTCCTGACATTTGTCGCGATTTTGGGCAAACAGGTTTGCTCACTGGCCATATTCGACAAGACCATCAATCGCATGTCCATTGGGTTAGGGATGATCCCTCGCGGCGAGGTGGGTTTGATTTTCGCCGGAATTGGCGCGAAATTGGTGCTCGATGGAGAAGCGGTTGTTTCTTCTGGAACCTATTCGGCAGTGGTTATCATGGTCATTGTAACCACTCTGGTAACACCTCCGCTCTTGAAAGTATCCCTGCTCCGTGGAGATAAATCGGGCGAGAAAAAATAGCGAGATTAAGCTTCAGAAGGGCCGGGAAGTCGATTCCCGGCCTTTTTTATTTATTCCATTTCTCGAGCTCGGGAATAATCCCATCCTCGATATCCACGCCAACTCCGAAATTATCGGCACCATAGGTTGAATCGCTTTTTGAAGGATTGAACCAGACGGTATTATTCGCTGCCACGAAATGCGGAGACTTGCCGGTATCGTCGAATGAAATATATTCGTCCTGTCCGCCGATATCGATAAATCCTCCGAACGATTTGCTGTAATAATAGTACGGTGCCAGATCTCGCGGGAAGCGATAATCTTCGCGATAGGTTGCCTCGCCCAGCCCCGGAGTCCCCTTTTTCAACAGGTATTTATCATTCCCGCCGACATCCACAAGAAAAGCATTGGAACGTATTTGAGCCAACCCCATCGAGATCATATTGGCATAGTAGGAATCGTCGCCGCCGATATTTATCAGAAATGCATTGGTATAATCCCATCCGAAACCGAGCCCCGCTCCGGCGGTTTCGAATAGTTCGTGACGGTCGGCTCCTCCTTCATCGAGCAGAATCCCATTGCAATAATGTGCTCCCGACCCCTGAGTGAAGTAGCATGATTCGTAATAATCATCGCCCGATTTGTCTACCGCGATACCGGTCGAAAACCAATAGGCGCATCCCAAAGACCAGTTGCCGGAGCGATAATGATCGTTGCCATATATATCGATAATCGCGCCCAGTCCTCCCGCCCAGGAATGACCGTCGGAACCATCTCCCCGGCGCCCGAATCCGACTCCCTGTACCCCATTACCGTTAATTTTATTTTCCGAATGATAGTCCCCGCGATTGAAAACTTCGGAATACGGCTCGCCGGTATAGCGGTCGTTTCCTGAAAAATCGGCCAGCACTCCAACCCCGCCGCCGACTCCTCCGTAACCCTGGCCGTCGCCGTACAGGTAATACTCATCATCGCCCGAAGCGTCAAAGCAAAGCCCAATGCCGAAATAACCGCACCCCTGAGCCGAAAGCTCGGCACTGTATTTATCAATCCCTTCCCGATCGAACATAATTCCGACTCCGAACAGCCCGCATCCCTGGGTCAAATTCTTTGTATCGAAATTATCATTGCCGTTTTTTTCATAGAAAACCCCGATACCCAAAATTCCTGCGCCAAGCGAAGGCTGGTCGGTTTCGCAGGGATATTTATCATTTCCGCCGAGGTCTATGAATATCGAAACGGGATTCGACAATCCTCCGTTAGCGCCGGTACATCCCGAATAGTTTCCATCAGCTCCGAAATCGATTACCAGCAGGGCATTATTGATATTTATTCTCTTTTCGCTCGATTTTTTGAAATAGTCTTTTCCAATAAGGATGAAATCACCGTAAGGAGTCGATATGGTCGATTTCTTATCAGAGGCAAATGCGGCGGCATCGAGCGAATCGGCCAGGAATTCAGCCAGGGTCGCGCCCTTTAGCCCGGCGTAGTGCAACGAGGGCCAGTCGATTGTCGCGGCGATATCGTCGATTTCCGGATGATAAACCGTCCCGTCGGATTGCGTCGATGAAAGGTCCCTCAAACCGTATACCTTCTGCATGGCCCTGACATCGCACCGGCGGAAAGCCAGGTTTCTCCAGCGAATGATATCCTCCAGATTGACGACAGCAGCGGCCAGGATCAGTTCCGTCCTCTTATCAATGTGGTTCCCGATTTCCTTGATTTCGTTCCTGAACGGGGGCCAGCCTCCCTCGGTCCCGAAAGTCAGCCCCTCCGCCTGTTCGCCGGACGCAAGATAAAGCCGCTCCAGGGCTTTCTCGAGAGGATTTACGGAATCCTTAACCGGAATCAGATTCGGCGAGTAATTTCTGAATCCCCCCTGTTTGCGATCTACCCCCAGCGAATAGGTCAGATAGTACAGCCCCAGCGAGGTGGTATCGAGAAAGGCCGGATCCAGATACTTCTCCGCCGCCGCTTCCATGGTCCTGGCATAATCGATTAATTTGAACGGCTCGGCGAAGAGATCATCGAATGAGGTCAGCCGATAGGGGATATCGAGGGGGTAGCGGTTCCAATATCCTTTCGGGTGGAAACCGATATCCGCCCGCGTATATCCGACCGAATCGAACATCATGCCGAGGACATCCTGCTCATCCTGAGCCAACGCCGCCGGCCATGCAATTAGCAATAATAACATCACTGGAATTAATCTTCTCATCGAATACCTCCGGGTTTACCAATGATAGTCCGGAGCGGATGCATGATGCAATTAATTTTTGAAGCGAAGTGATAAAAAAAATACCCCGGTCCCATAGGGAACGGGGTATTTATTGAAGCGTTTCGACCGCTTAGTAGCGTCTGGTCCGACGACGAGTGGTGCGACGGGCAGCAGCTTTACGGGTCGTTCTGCGATTGCTGGCTTTCCTTGCCTGCGGCTTCTGCCAGTCTGACGAAGCCTTGCGAGTCCGTTTGCGGCGGTAAGTCGGCTGCTGAGCCTGATTCTGGCTTGCAGCTTTACGAGTCCGTTTGCGACGGTACGTCGTCTTCTGAGCCGAAGTCTTGCTCACGGCCTTGCGAGCCGGTTTGCGCCGAGTCGTGGCCTTGCGAGCGGTGGTCTTCCGGGCAGTGCTGCGACGGACGGTCTTACGAGGAGCCGCCTTTTTGGCAGTACGGCGACGGGTGGTCCGCTTCGGAGCGGCCTTGCGAGTCGTCTTACGAGTGCGAGTTTTGCGGCTCGTAGTTTTACGGCTCACGGTTTTACGAGTGCGAGTGGGCATTGCGCTTCCTCCCTACTATCGGATGCACGTATCAGTTTTCCTGTACCTGACGGGAAAACCGGTTTACTCATTAATGCTTTTCTTATCGACAATGAATTCAAATTATTTACAATTCAGCCAACGAATTACACCGACCCCGACCCCCTGTATAATTTTTGCATACCGTCTGAAATCAGCGTTGCAATCATCGACAACTCCATCTGCGATTGTACTCCTGCCGCGATATAACGAATAACGACTTTGCAAATGTGAAGCCGGCTTCATAATTTCACTATCCGAAAGCCGACTTCGGAAGCCCATGTCTCCCATAAAATCCCGCTTCGAGCCAATAATATAATACCCCCCCATGCATCGTAAGTCATTGCAGAGCATAATGTAACGCTGATGTAAAGCTCCACCTTTCAGATTGGCAACGACAAATAATCCCCGAGGCACAGGGTTTGCTCGAACGATATCCGGACACCGAGCAAAAGGAGCAGGATTATGCTAGACGGAAAATTTCAGCGCGGATTTACTCTCGAAAAACTCCAGTCTGCCCAGGAACCTAAGGTTCACCGGGACGACGACGGCTTCTATATTTATACGCTTTCGGAAAATGTGAAGGTCTATTTCGACGATTATTATCTCTTCCTGGAAAATGTCTACGCCAAATGCTCAGGGGAACTGGCCGAGATCGAAGACAAGCTCGAAACCACTTCCAACAATCATACTGAATCAATAGCGTATTACACCGCTCGCAAAGTCATTGTCGAGCAGGTTTTGCGGACCGCGCGGAATTTCTATATCGACGGCTCCTCCTTCGGAGTTATTATGACCCCCTGGTGTTTCGGCACCGTCATCCTCGAAAAGGTCGAGCTCTACCGCGACCGCCTGGCCAAGGGGGATATCACCGACCAGAACCTTCCGGAATACCCCTACTACGTGATAAAATATCTCGATGAAATCTACCGGGTAACCCTGCTCAACCTGTTCGATTTTCCCGAAGAAGCCTTCAAAATGCGCTGGCAGTATAGCGAGCTTTTGAAGCGCTATTCCAAGGTTTTGACTAACATCACCAAATCGCTCAGCTCGGTTCTGATGACCATAAAAAATTATGGCGCTTAAAGTATAGCGGTATTTCTAATCCCTCCTCCTGCAAGCCTCGATTCCGGCAGAATCGGGGCTTTTTTTTATAAGGAAAAAGCCCCCTTCGACCGATAATTAATTCAATGGAATGTGTAAAAATTGAACTGGTACCGGAATGTCTTTGATTACGCCTAAATCGTCCGCTCAGCACGGAATCGATCAGCAATATATCCCGGTTTACCTGGATTCCCTCCGGGTCGATACCATCCTGAGTTTCGATCTTTTCATCAAAATCGGCGGTGAAATGGTCCTCTATCGCTCGGCCGACCTTCCCTTCACCGAACGGACCCGGATGAAGCTGGTCGACAACAAGGTTACCCGGCTCTATGTCAGTTCCAAATCGAAGGCCAAATACCAGAAATATATCGAACAGAACCTCGATAAAATCCTGACCGACCAGACCATCCCCGAAGAGAAAAAAGCGGGAATCCTCTACGATACCTCAAAAACCCTCATGCAGGATGTCCTGGAAAATCCGGCCTACGGCGAGAATGTCCAGCGTTCGAAAAAGCTGGTGGAAAGCCATGTCAGCTATATCCTGAAAGGGCAGGAGGCCTTCCATAATCTGCTCAAGCTTAGTTCCTTCGACTATTACACCTACACCCACTCGGTGAACGTCTGCACCTTCTCGATCGCCCTCGCCCAGCAGCTCGGGTTCAAGGACGAAAAATTCCTATACGACCTGGGGGTCGGAGCGCTTTTGCATGATGTCGGGAAATCGAAAATATCGGAACGGATTTTGAATAAGCGTTCGGCCCTGTCTCAGGTGGAATTCGAACTGATGAAAAAGCACCCCAAATGGGGCGTGGAAATCTTAACCTCGACCGACCTGATCGATGCTTCCTGCTACTACCCGGTGCTCCAGCATCATGAACGGGGCAATCAGAAGGGCTATCCCAACGGCCTTAAACTGGGTGAGATGCACGAATTCAGCAAGATCGTGGCGGTGGTGGATACTTTCGACGCCATGACCACCCAGCGGGTTTATCAGGGAGCCATGGAAACCTATCCGGCTCTGAAGATTATGTTTTCGCTTAAGGGTGAATACGATCGCCGGGTTCTGGAAGCCTTCGCGAAACTCATGGGCCCCACCGGCCTCGCGGATTTGTGAGAAGACCTAGGTCTCTTATCTATAATAGCCAAATAGCGAATTCAGGATAAGTATCTTTATCGAAGAAATCCAAATCCTTATCATCTCTCCATACCAGTTCAGTGAAATTCTCATCATCGTCATTATAGCCTTTACACATGACAAGCAGTCGCCTGAATGGATTAAACTGAAGAACCAATCTCGCGATTAAAGGCGATACCTTTACTTCCATTTTAGACTAACCGATATCTTCCTCTCGACAGGAATTCCAGGTAGCCATTATCCCGTAGTACCTGCAATTGCTGACGAATCTTGTCCCTGACGTGCCTGTTATCCGGATGTAAATCATTGAGTTCTTTTTCGAAGCCATACATTTCGCTCAGAGTGAATTCCTTTTGATTGAGATTATCCACGCATCGCATAACGTCTAATAACCAACCCTTGGCGGAAAGCTCTTTTTCATCCCTTAAAAACAAAGTTCTTTTCCAGTTATGGAGGACATCCTTCTTTGGGATTGCCTGACCCTTATTGACGTAGTAAATCTTCCCGGTTTTTGGAATTGTGCTAAGCAGAATATTGCAGCCAACCCAATTCTTTCTTATTGCGTTCAGGCTTAAGGGCTTTCGCTTTTCAATCATCCCCGGGACAAAAAAGTGCTTAGGTACGACAAGAAAGGTGATGACAGATAGACTTTCTGGATTATAACTTAATAGGAACAGATTGGGGTTATTACTCGAATTAAGTCTCTCAATCATTTTGTCGTGCCTGCCATCGACAATTTTCCTACCCATTGATTTCTGTTTGCTCTTCAGTTCATAATCTTCAAGGCAGTGAGAGCAATAAAAATCCGCCACCGGCTTATTTGCAGCATATCTCTCAATCCTATTTTTGCCGCAGTTTGGGCAAAACGCGTATTCGCCAACCCAGCTTTCAGTTAATACTCGTGCGATTTGAGATTTGCTCTCATAGCCTTCGGCGAGTTTTATTTCAAAAGCCAATTTCATTCTTGGCCCTTATTTAATTGTAACTCGAACCGAATACTTCGGTCCCCCCCTACTCCTCGCCCTCCGGCTGGACTTCGTCGTCGCCGGAACTCCCCCCTCTTGCCGGCACCAAGCCCATCTTGTCCCGGACCGCTTTCTCGATCTCCTGATACAAATCGGGATTCTCTTCGAGGAATTTCTTGGCGTTTTCGCGCCCCTGGCCGAGCCGGTCGGCGCCATAGCTGAACCAGGCTCCGCTCTTCTCGACAATTTCGAACTTCGCGGCGTAATCGATCAATTCACCGGATGCCGATATCCCTTTACCGTACGTAATATCGAATTCCGCTTCGCGGAACGGCGGAGCTACCTTGTTCTTCACCACCCGGACCCGTGTCCGCCCGCCAACCACTTCCTGGTTTTCCTTAATTGTGGCGATCTTGCGGATATCAAGACGAATCGTCGCATAAAACTTCAAAGCATTGCCGCCGGTAGTCGTTTCGGGATTGCCGAACATGACTCCGATTTTCATCCGGATCTGGTTGATAAACACCACTGCCGTTTTCGATTTTGAAATCACCCCGGTCAGCTTCCGCAGCGCCTGAGACATCAACCGCGCCTGCAGCCCCATGTGAGAGTCCCCCATCTCCCCTTCGATCTCCGCCCGAGGCACCAGCGCCGCCACCGAATCGATGACGATAATGTCAATCGCTCCGGACCGCACCAGCGTTTCCACAATATCGAGCGCCTGTTCGCCGGTATCCGGCTGAGAAATCAGCAGGTCGTCGACTTTCACCCCCAGAGCCCTGGCATAATTAGCGTCAAGGGCATGCTCAGCGTCGATAAAGGCCGCTATCCCTCCCTTTTTCTGAGCCTCGGCGATAAAATGAAGCGCCAGAGTGGTTTTGCCCGACGATTCCGGGCCGTAAATCTCAAGAACTCGGCCGCGCGGGATTCCACCGACCCCCAGAGCATAATCCAGTCCGAGCGAACCGGAAGGAAACGTGTCGACCGGAAGAACCTGGTCGTCTCCCAGCCGCATAATCGACCCTTTGCCGAACGATTTTTCTATCTGATGAAGCGCCGATTCCAGCGCCTTTTTGCGATCGGGTGCTCCCACAGCCATCATCTCCTCACTTTCATTACATGATTTTCACTATAATAAGCCATCAATTTACTTTTTTCAATGCCTATTAAAATCACATTTGTAACTATAATAGGGATACCGACTGACAAATGATGTCAGTGAAAGTTCACATTTTTACTGAAATCTACGGAGTTGCCATGAAAAACTTACAAAAGATAGAAAAAATAAGCCCCAGCGATAAACTCAGCCTGTTCGACCGGCCCTGGACCCCCAAAATTATCGCCGAGCTGAACGAAAACTATGTCAAACTGGCCAAACTGGAGGGGGAATTCATCTGGCATAAACATAAGGACGATGACGAACTTTTTCTGGTTATCGAGGGGCATTTGTCGATGCATTTGCGGGACAGGACAATCGAACTCCACCCCGGAGAAATGATTGTCATCCCCAAAGGGGTTGAGCATAAACCGGAAGCTGCATCCGGAACTGCCTCGGTCCTGCTCATCGAACCGAAAACGGTACTGAATACCGGGGACCAAAGGGACAGCGATCTGACCAAAACGGAATTGGAGTGGATTTAATCATTTCTCTTTGCGGATAGACACGTATTTGAATATAATCCTGCTTAACCCGGCAATGGAGTTTGCCGTTAACCGCCGCGACAGGCTGATAACTCCTACCACGAAATACAACATAGAACGTTATGGAGTCCTCATGATTGAAAAATTTCTCATTGTCGGATGCGGCGGATTTTTCGGAGCCATTTCGCGGTACGCACTGTCCGGTCTGGTCCACCGCTGGTTCGACGGGCGATTCCCTTACGGTACCATCTTGGTCAACATCATCGGCAGTTTCCTGCTTGGGTTTTTAATGTACCTCGTCCAAACCAAAGCCGCACTCGGTCCCGGCCCGCGCCTGTTTCTGACTATCGGGCTCCTCGGAGCCTTCACGACCTATTCGACTTTCGCCTATGAATCGTACGAACTGCTCCTAGGTCAGCGTTATACCGCGGCAGCGGTGAATATCCTGATGCACCTGATTATCGGAATCGGAGCGGTCTGGGGGGCGATTATTTTCGCGAAAACTTTTATCAAGTGAGGGAAATATGAAAATCGAAGGCGAAGGACAACTGCTGCGGATTTTCATCGGCGAAAACGACCACTGGGAAGGCAGACCGCTTCATGAAGCGATCATCCTTAAAGCCCGCGAAGCCGGCCTGGCCGGAGCGACCGCTATCAGGGGATTGATGGGATTCGGAGCCAACAGCCGGATTCATACTACCAAGATATTGCGGCTTTCGGATGACCTGCCGATCATAATTGAAATTGTCGACAAGCCGGATAAAATCCAGGAAATCCTTCCGGTTCTTGACAAAATGATCGGCGAAGGGATGATTACCCTGGAAAAGGTCAACATCGTGGCTTATAGATCGAACAAGAAAAACGGCAAAAACGAATAATAGCCGTTCGAATTATACGGCTTATCTGAAAAAGCGCCCTTATGAATCCGAATTGCACCTTAACTCTAAAATCGGGACAGATTATAGGATTCGCCGATTATGGAAAACCCGATGGCAAGCCGCTTCTCTTTTTTCACGGCCTTCCCGGATCGCGCCTGCAGGCTTTTGCGGGGCACACTGAAGCCGAAGAGGCGGGAGTAAGACTGATTTCCGTGGACAGACCGGGAATGGGATTGTCGACATATCAACCGAACCGAACCATCATGGACTGGCCGCAGACTGTAAATGAATTCGCGGACAAACTGGGAATCGATGAATTCTGCCTGCTCGCAGTATCCGGAGGAGCCCCCTATGCCCTTGCCTGTGCAGTGACTATCCCGGAACGACTGAATAAAATCACGATTTGCAGCGGAGTTCCATCCCACGACTGGTTTCGTAAAATCCAATCGCCTAAGGGTGTCGGCCGATTTATCCGAAGAATTCTCACTACTCCACGATTGATAAGAATGGTCGTTCTTATTCTGGCTCGATGGTACATCCGCATTAATCGAGGCAGGGTAAATCGCCGGGCGGCGGGCAAAATCCTCCCGGCAGTCGATGCTCAGATTATGACGGATACAAGATATTCCAAATTAATGGCTATGAATGTCCACGAAGCCTTGCGTGATTCGATAAAAGGGGTCGAAAGGGAAATCGAATTGTTGATAAGCGATTGGGGGTTCGATCCCGCGAATATTGCTTTCCCCGTTTCCATCTGGTACGCCGGAATCGATTGGATAGTCCCACCTGATACAGAAGAAGCACTAATCGCGAAATTGAATTGTGATGAAAAGCGCTATTATGAAAATGAAGGACATTTTTCACTCCCCCTGAAACACATCGGAGAATTGATCAGGGAATCAAGCGCCTTCCTTTAGAAGGCCTTCGATAAAGAGAGTGGAATAAATATCCTGCGTTAAACACTTATCCTTTAATGACATAGTAAATTATTCCCGAATTTTTCGCCTTTTTTGAAACCCCATCCCCAAACCTCCCGTATCTAAAACTATAAAATTAATACTTGAGGGAGTTAGCCATGAAATACTCTATCCGTTTCTTTCTAACCGCGGCAATTCTTTTCGCCGTGATTTGCACCTCCGTCTCCGCCAAATACAACAACGACAATTCCTGGACGTTCGATGCCAAAGACAAAGTAGCCATCAATACCGTCAGCGGCGATTGCATGATCATCAAAAGCGAGGACGGCAAGATTCATGTATCCGTCGATTATAATTACAGCCCCGAAAATTCCTTCCGTCCCATCGTCAAGGAGCGCGACCGGTCCATCGTTATAGACGAAGACATGTACGGATCGAACCGGGGCAATTCGATGTGGAAAGTCGAAGTCCCCGAACAAACCGAAATCAAATTCTCTACCGCCTCAGGTGATTTTTCCGTCCAGGACCTTAAATCCGATATCTATGTCAACACCGCATCCGGAAATATCGAGGCAGTCCGGTGCAATGGGGAAATAGAGGCGAATACCGCCTCAGGCCATATCGAACTCCGAGAATGCAACGGCATGCTCGATCTCAACACCGCCTCCGGCAACATCGAACTCGATAATTGTTCCGGAGAATTCCGCGCCAACACCGCCTCGGGTAATGTCTACGCCAACGATGTCCTGCTGGAAGAGGCCAGCACGTTCTCTACTGCGTCGGGACGAGTCGATGTCGGCCTGGGGAAATCGGCTGAACACGACCTGACTCTTTCTTCGGCTTCCGGACGAGTCACCCTCGACTATAATGGCAATCCCATTAAAGGATATTTCGAATTCACCTCGAAAGTCCGCGGAGGGAAAATCGTTTCGCCGTTCGATTTCGACAGCGAAAAGACCTATGTCCGCCACGGCGACACTTATGTAACGAAAATGGCCCGTAAGGGATCAGACATACCTTTGATCGAATTATCCACCGCAACCGGCAAAGCGACCTTGAAAGAAAACTAACTTCGAAGGATAAAAGACCTAAACGCCTGCAATCATCCTTCTTGACGAAAACGGCGGAGTACCCTCACTCCGCCGTTTTCACATATCACTAATTTTCGATAAATCTATGATAACAGCATCAGGAAAACACCCGCCGCTACCGCCGATCCGATAACTCCGGCCACGTTCGGCCCCATCGCGGGCATCAGGGGATTGACATCCCCCTTCGTCTCATCCGAAACGAATTTCTGCACCACTCGTGCCGACATCGGCACCGCCGAAACTCCGGCCGCACCGATGCAGGGGTTGATCTTGCTCTTTTCCGGTAGGAACAAATTCAAAATCTTGGCGAAAATTACTCCGCCGGCGGTACTGAAAGAAAACGCCACCGCTCCGAGCAGGAGTATCTTCAGTGTGGCTAAATTAAGGAAATGCGGAGCATCCATGGTGGCTCCCACCGCCAGCCCGAGGAAAATCGTCACGATATCGATCAAAGCTCCCCCTGCGGTTTTCTTCAGCCGCTCCGTCACTCCCGAAACCCGAATCAGGTTGCCGAACATCAGCATTCCCATCAAGGGCGCACTCGACGGAATCGCCAGCGACGCCACCAGCCCCGTGATGATGGGGAACAGGATTTCCGCGGCCCTGGATACCGGTTTGGCCTGCGGCATATCGATATATCGTTCCTTTTTGGTGGTCAGCATCCGCATGATCGGAGGCTGTATGATCGGAACCAGCGACATATAGCTGTATGCCGCCACCGCGATCGGTCCCAGAAGATGCGGAGCCAGTTTCGAGGCCAAGAATATCGAAGTCGGCCCGTCGGCCCCTCCGATAATCCCGATACTCGCCGCTTCCTTGAAGGTAAAGCCGAACAAATACGCCGCACCGAGTGCCGCCACGAAAATCCCCAATTGCGCCGCCGCACCGAGGAGGAATGTAATCGGACGCCCCAGGAGAGGGCGGAAATCGGTTAATACCCCCACCCCCATGAAAATAATCGGAGGCAAAAGCTCGGTTTTAATTCCGGAATTATATATCAACGCGATGATGCCGTTGCCGTACGAACCCATCTGGCCGAGAGGCAGATTGGCCAGCAGGATTCCGAATCCGATCGGAATCAACAGCAAAGGTTCGTAGTTCTTCCGAATGGCCAGGTAAATGAGAATTCCGGCCACGAGGAACATTACCCAGTTTCCCCAGGTTAAATTGGCGAAACCGGATTGATTTAAGAGACCTTGAATCGAATCAATCATTACACCACCCCGCTCATGAGATAGTCATGATCGGTTTGGTGGAATCTATTTCTTCTCCAATCTTAACATGTATGGCAGAAACCCGCCCTCCTGACGGAGCCTTGATGTCGTGCTTCGCTTTCATCGCCTCTACGGCGGCAACCACATCTCCTTTTTGCACCGAATCCCCTATTTTAACCAGGATATCGGCGATTTCGACCGTCCCGGCGAAGGTCGAATGAACCGTAGTCCCGTTCGAGGAAACCGGAGCTGCCGCAACCGCCGGAGCCGCTGCGGGCATCGACTGCATACCGCCGCCGTTGGCCGGTTCCAGGGTAACCATGAATATCCGTGTCGAGGCCCCATCCTGAACGACACAGCGGGAAGTCACCGGAGCCGTTATTGCCGGAGCCGGTCCGCTGACTGCAGGTGCCGCTACGGGAACGACTTTTGGTTCTTCCTTCTTTTTCAAAGGAATATCGATCTTTCCGTTTCCGGTCAGGAAGCGGATTCCCTCATTGGCTTCCATCTTCTTTCCCGGGACCATGGCCGACAGGACCAGGAAAATATTTTTATCGTTAACCGGGAGATTCCGCTCTTCAAGAGCCTTGCGCGCTTCGTTCATATTCTTCGGAGCGGCCTCCAGGGGATCGCCGTCAAAAGGTTTTAAATTAAGTTGCTCCGAGGCGATCTTTATCACTTCCGGATCCGGCGGAAGCGGAGTTTTCCCGAAATATCCCAGAATCGCCCGGCCATACCCGGCTTCGATCTTCTTCCACCGTCCGTACATCACATTATTGAATGCCTGCAGCCAGTACTGCTGCGAACCGGGTGTCACCGAGGTCCAGGCTCCGCCCGCTTTCACCACTACCGGGAACTCCGCCAGCACTTCGCTGTACCGATGGAATATCCCGGCCTTCACCATCATGTGAACATTCGGGCCGATCGCCCCTCCCGGCATTGCGAACGCTACCACACGAGCGTCCGCCGTCGTCGTGGCGGGATTAAAATCGTAATCTACCATCAGATCGTCGAGGGCGTTTTCGATATAAATCATTCCTTCCGCGTCGATATCGAGCGAATAACCGGTTCCTTTCAAAGCATGAGCCATCGAACGGACATCCGGCTGCACCGTTCCCGATGCCATCGGACGAACCGACAGGTCGATTCCGTCCACCCCTCCTTCGATTCCGGCCATATAACAGGCCACCGCCATGGAGGCCGTATCGTGAGTATGCATCCAGAGCGGCATCTCCGGCGGCATAATCTTTTTCAACCCCTTCGCTGTTTCATAACATGTTTTGGGGTCGGTCGTGCCGCTGGCATCCTTCATGCAGATGCTGTCGATTTTCATGCCGCTGTCGAGCAGCCTTTTGCCGATACTTATATAAAAGTCGGCGGTATGCACTTCGTTGGATTGAAACGGCAGCCCCATCAGCGCAATGCAGACCTGATGATGCATGCCGGCTTCGATAATCGGTTTTCCGGTCTTGATAAGATTATCCACGTCATTCATATAATCGAAATTACGGTCGTACGTCGTGCCGTAACGCTTCATCAGCTTCGCCTGTAATTCCAGCCCCTCAGGCGACTGGGTGGTCAGGGTCACTCCGGATACGGAACGGGTTAGAATCTGAAGGTCGCAGTCGGGGCCGACCGTATCTCTAATAATCTGCATATCCTCGAACGGGTCTTCATTAAGATAAAAGAAGGGCGCCTGGAATCGAGCGCCGCCTCCGAATTCGAAATGGCGGAGCCCTTTCTCCGCCGCAAGCTTCATGGCCGGAAGAAAGTCGTTGAGCCGCACCTTACCGCCGAACGAACTCTGCAAGCCGTCGCGGAAGGGCATGAATTGTACGCGGATTTTCTTGGGATTTTTTGCCTGGATCATTTTATCTCCTCAATCTTGGTAACTTTTGCGCCGGGATAATTCGCCGCAGCAACCGTGCTGATCGCAGCGAGAATGGCATGGTCGAAAAGCTTCGCCTTCTCAGGGAATATCGTCAGGATAAGACGCATCAAAGCTGCCAGGATTCCCAACAGCAAAAATACCCCCACAAAAGCGGCAATACATACAGATAGTAATTCCGGTGAATTCATTTAGTACTCCTGAAGATCCCGTTCCGGAAACAATGCCCGGTCGGGTTGGTGAAGCAAAGGCCGTGCATATCTTGTACCGCTGTCGTCGTTGAGAGACTGAATCTATCTTAATTGTACAAATTATAACTCTATCATTGGCTTGTCAAGCCACTTCGCGTATTGAATGCCAGCCGCCCTTTTATAATCGGAGATGCCTTTCCCTCAAGATATAACTCCAGGTTTTCTCCAATCCTGTCTACTCGTCCCGAAATGACCTCGCAATCCTTATCGAAAGGCGAATCAGGATAAATTTGCACCTCTTTTCCCAATATCGCCGAACGCTCCCGGTAAAAATCCACCAGCCGGTTATAATCGCCTCCGACCAGATAATCATAATTCACTTTCAGGCAATCCAATAATGATACCAGAACGCTTCGCTGCATTACACCTTTTCCGGCTGAAACGAAATCGCCCAGAGCCGCCGCTTTCGGGACAAATATCGATGGCTCGATTTTCGGCGTCCGTTCCACATTCAATCCTATCCCCAAAACCGCCCCGGTGACCACCTCTCCTTCCACCTGGGTGTGCGTCAGGACCCCGCAGACCTTGGCGCCCTCGATGACAATGTCATTGACCCATTTGGTCTGAGCTCTGCCCTTTAACCCCGAAATCCGATCGATCGCCTGTACTACCGAAACCGCCGCTATAATGGTAAACCCTATACCATAATTCTTTACGGGTCGATTGGGAGCCAGGAAAACCACGAGATGGATATTCCCCGACAACGCCGCCCATTCCCGTTCCCGCAATCCATGAAAGCGATTCCCGCTATCGGCAATAAAAATGGTACCATGCGGGATAGTAATGCCCCTTCGCAGCATTTCAATGACGAGATCATAGTGAGAGTCATTGGCAAATTCGAAAAGAAAGGCATATCGTCCCAGAGGGTGTTTCGGCCCGGCAGCCGACCTGAGTCCGCGTCCCTGATAAACCTCATTTATTATGGCTCGGATATTTTCGGGGAAGGTTTCAGAATAGCCATCATTCCATTCCGGCTGTTGTGGCCAAATGCGATTGCCGAAATCGATATTATCGGTGAATAGATTCAAACCCCTATTGTCCTTCTGAAACGCCTGGTTATTCTTGAAAGGGATTTAAATTGATTTATAGGAATTTGTCAAGCGGGGGCGACTATGCCCCCGCCTGGATAAAGTCGATTTTAGCGTGCCGATTTCTTTTCGTTTTCCTGGGCGTCGATTACCGCAATCGAAGCCATATCGACAATCTGATTTACTTCGAAAGTCCTGTGAAGAACATGAACCGCTTTGGATAATCCCATCAGGATCGGACCCACCGGAGAGAGTTTTCCGAGGCGGTGCAGCAGTTTATAAGCGATATTGCCGGAATTCAAATCCGGGAAGATGAAAACATTGGCTTCCTCTTTAAGCTTCGAGAACGGGAAATAGCGCTTGATGAATTCCGGAAGCAGTGCGATATCGGCCTGGATTTCGCCGTCGACGATTAAATCCGGGGCCGTTTCCTTCAACAGGGCCGTGGCCCTTGCCATTTTATCCGATTCCGGATAACGAGCCGACCCGAAGTTGGAGAATGAAAGCATCGCAATGCGCGGGTCCATGTTGAAGGCTCGCGCGACGTTTGCGGCACAGAGCGCAATCTCTTTCAATTCCTCTTCATTGGGATTGATATTCACCGTGGTATCGGCAAACAGGTAGATATGATCCTTCTGAACCAGGGCCATCAAACCGGAAACCCGAGTAATACCCGGATTGAGAGGAATGATTTGCAGCGCCGGCTTAATGGTTTTCGGATATTCCGAAGTCACTCCGGAAAGGACCGCATCGCAGTCCCCGGATTCCAGCATCATGATACCGAAATAAGTCCGATCCCGCATGATCGACTGCGCCCGGTCGAGCGTTACTCCGCGCCGTTTCCGTTTTTCGAAAAACCGCTCGGCATACTGATTGATCTTCGGAGAGACAGTATTATCGATAATTTCGATGCCGCTGATGTCTATTTCATACTGTTTGGCTACTGCTCCAATGGCGTTCGGATGCCCCAGCACGATCGGTTTTGCGATTCCCTGTGACTGTATGATATGAGCTGCACGAAGGATCCGAATCGAATCCCCTTCCGGAAATACCACCCGCTTGGGATTCTTGCGAGCCCGTTCATGCATGCTCTCCATGATAATCCGACCCTTGCCGATACGACGAGTCAGCTGGTGCCGGTATTCTTCGATGTCAATCTTCTGCTGCGCCACTCCGCTGTCGATAGCGGCTTTTGCCACGGCCGAAGCTTCCCAGGTCAGCACCCTCTGGTCGAACGGCTTGGGAATGATGTAATCCCGGCCGAACTTAAAATGATCCACGCTGTAAGCCTGCGCCACTTCATCGGGAACGTCCTCTTTGGCCAGCGTCGCCAGAGCTTTCACCGCCGCTATTTTCATTTCTTCGTTGATCGCCGATGCGTGAACATCCAGCGCTCCCCGGAAAATGAACGGGAACCCCAACACATTGTTAACCTGGTTGGGATAATCCGATCGTCCCGTTGCCACAATGACGTCCTTTCGAGCTTCAACGGCTTCGGGATAGGTGATTTCAGGATCCGGGTTCGCCATCGCGAAAATGATCGGGTCCCGCCCCATCGATTTCACCATTTCCTTGGTCACGCAGTTGGCAACGGAAACCCCGACAAAGACGTCGGCATCCTTCATGGCGTCGGCAAGCTTGCGACAATCGGTCTTCCGTACGAATTGCTCTTTGTACTTATTGTACTTATCGCCGCGTCCTTCGTACATCACGCCCTTTGAGTCAACCATCATGACATTGGCGGGATTTACCCCGAGAGACAAATACAGCTTGGCGCAGGCGATTCCGGCAGCACCGGCGCCGGAAAATACCACGCGGACTTTTCCGATATCCTTCTTCACGATTTCCAGTGCATTCAGAAGCGCCGCCGCCGAAATAATTGCGGTTCCATGCTGGTCGTCGTGAAAGACCGGAATATTCATGGTTTTCTTCAAGGTTTCTTCGATATAGAAACATTCCGGGGCCTTGATATCTTCGAGATTGATGCCGCCGAAAGTCGGTTCCATCAACTGGCAGCACTTGATTATTTCATCGGGATTTTCGGTATTCAATTCGATATCGAATACATCGACATCGGCGAATCTTTTGAACAGGACTCCTTTCCCTTCCATTACCGGCTTGCCGGCCGGCGCTCCGATATTCCCCAGACCCAGCACCGCGGTGCCGTTGGAAATGACCGCTACCAGGTTCCCTTTCGAGGTGTACTTATAAATGTCGGTTGGGTTTTTGTGAATTTCCAAGCAAGGTTCCGCCACGCCCGGCGTATATGCAAGTGACAGATCAAACTGCGTCGCGCACGGCTTGGTCGAATTGACTTCAACCTTACCGGGCTTGCCTACGGAATGATAATCGAGAGCTTGTTGCTTTGTTATCATAATCTAATAACTCCTTACCAATAGCCATAAATTCATTGCTAAACAGGAGCAAGTAATCGGATTATGCCGAATAGTCAAGGCCTTTTGGAAAAGAATAGGCGTTTATTGGAAGCCCTTCTGGAAAAATGAAATCAGGACCATTTCGGACGAGGCGGTTTCAGAACAAATCTCAAAACCAGCCACCCGAACGCGAAGCCTCCGACGTGGGCCAGCCAGGCTACCCCGCCTCCGGCTCCGGCTCCAAGCGACCCAACCGACATGAATAACTGGTAAACAAACCAGATTATCAGGACCACCTTTGCCGGAATATGCATCAGCCGGATAAAATAAAACAGGAATATTAAAGTCAATATCCGGTGGTTGGGAAATAAGACCAAATAGGCCCCCAAAACCCCCGCGATTGCTCCCGATGCCCCCACCAGAGGGACTTGCGAACCGGGGTCGAAAACAATGAACAAAAGCGCCGCGGCCAGCCCCGATAGAATATAAAAGAAGAGGAATTTAACCTTTCCCAGGTAATCCTCGATATTGTTGCCGAATATCCAGAGATATAACATATTCCCGGCCAGATGCATAAACCCCCCATGCATGAACATACTGGTCAGCGGCGTTAAATAAGCCGGAGCCGGAATTTGCGGAGTCACTTCCACCGCGTGCGTCAGTTCTACCGGAATCAATCCGAACTGATATATGAACATCTGAAAAGACTGCGAACCGCCGGTGATGGAATAAAGATACACCAGACAGTTTATAATTATCAAACCGAAGGTTACATAAGGAGTCGTCCGCGTCGGATTATCGTCTTTCAGAGGAAAAAACAAATCTCATCTCCGCCGGGGTTATTGCTTTCCGGTATTTATGATGAAATCGGTCGAAACGGTGCGGCTGTTGCCGACCCGATCCGATACTTTAATTTCGAGCATATGTTTGCCGTCCGGTAATTTTCTTCGCGGCTGAGTTTTCAGGATTTCCGTTTCAGGGTCGTATTCCGGTATCAGCCATTCTCCGTCCAGCAGAATCGTGACCAGGCTATCGTCTCCCATCTGCGACAAATCATCGCTCACCCGGCAGCTTATCATTGGGTTGGGATTTTTCACCGTTTTCCCGTCTCCCGGATTAAGCCCGCTAACCCGGGGAGCTTCGGTATCTCGAAGGACCGCAAAGGTTCCCAGCAGCCGCGATTCCGAAACGATTTTTCCATTCTCAATGGAATGTCCCAGCCAAAACCACTGCTTCTTATCAGTTAAACGATAGAATCCCAGTTTCTCCGAAGGCTCTCCTCCCAGCTCGTATGATACCGTCATATGATCCGCCAGCGGGATCGCCTTCGACCTGACCGAATACACCGGAAACACCTGCTCTTTTCTATTGGGGAAACTCCCCCGTTCTTTGACCAGTTCGAGGTAGGTGGGGATATAAAAATCTCCGCCGGAAAAGACGACGCCGAATTCATTCAGCGACGATTCATGAACCCGCATCGGATCGTTGCCGCAATACATTACCTGCGCCGGAACCGATGCAGCCACCCGCTCGCCGCGGGGATCGATTACGTCGAAGCGAATAATCGGCGACCTGATTACTCCCGCCTTGAAAAAAGCGGCATACTTATTTATGGCATACTGCCGCGTGGGGATCCGCTGGACATAACCATCCTCGAAAGCGATATCGATATATGGCGGCGACGATATTTCTATATCCGAAGAAAGTCGGAATTGAATCCCGTTGTCGAGCGGCTCATAATCGAGTGTGTAGCCGGCCCCCGCTGGTTCATTAACAATCACGTGGCAGCCGGTGGTGCGCCATCCGGATTCGCCGAATAAATCGACTTTTAGGGCATTCGGCCTTTGCGCCCCGCCAGGCAAATGCAGGTGGATATCGCCATTGGTCCGGATATCATAGTTTTCTTTCCCGAACGGTTTCCATTGTCCCCGATTGTGCATGGCCGTGACCGTAATATCTTTAATGTCGAGTTTTTTTAAATTATAATCCGCTTCCAGATAGCAGGTGGAATCGTTGGCCCACACCGCATCATAAACCGGGAAATCGGGGAGATATGCGAATCGGAATTCCAGAATCGCGGTATTCCCCGAGGCATCGACGAACTCTCCGCGCACGGCATGTAATCCGTGCTCGTCCCGTCCCCCGATACCGAAAATCCCGCCGCCGTTTAAGACAGATTTACTGCCGTCGTATTTTTTCCCCTCGGGAATGTACATCAACTGCCAGTCCTTATTATTTTCAATTAGAACCGGATAGTCGAAACAGAGGTCGACGTCGCGGGTATCGGCGTAATCATACTTTTCATAGTCGCTTTCGAAGTAGAGTTGCTCATCTATATACAGCCGCGTCTTATAAACATTCAACGTGGGTCCCTGCGGGCGAATGCGGTCATATGACTTGACCGTTATCCCGAACGGGGAGAAAAGGGGAATCGGCTCCCGGACAAAATATTTGCGGCTGTCCCGGTCGTATTCGACATCGGCGTAAATCCGACGGTAGCCGTTGGCATGAACCGAAGCCGAATCCCTGCAAATAAATCCCAACCCGGCAATCTGAGGAGGATAGGAATCGTCCAGCGTAAAACCGTTGGTAAGAGGATTCAGCGGGAGATTATTCCGGTCGCGGATTTCATAATGAATATGCGGAGCACCGTAACCGCTTTGGCCCGAAAAGGCTATCAGTTCCCCTTGTTCAACCGGAATTGAATCCGGACCATAAAAATTATCGAAAGAATAGGCGGCATGAGCGTACTGATACTCTTTGACTATTTTCTCAAGCTTGTCGGAAAGCGCCGAAAGGTGCCCGAAAACATATATAAGTCCATTGTTGTCTTTAAGATAGAGCCCTTTCCCATACCCAATAAAGGAATATTTTATCCGCCAGACATACCCGTCCACCGGGGAGTATATTTTCCTTCCTTCCTGTCCCCCGGTCCGGATATCGATTCCCCCGTGAAAATGACCCGGCCGATGTTCGCAGAAGTTCGAGGATAGGTCTACTTCGCCCAATACCGGATTCTGAATGTGGTCTGATGCAGCCGCCGATGTGTATAAACAAAGCATGACTGCAAAAAAGATTCGGAATGACGATAAGTTTATCATATTAACGGTTAAACAAATTATCCCGCAGGGGGTTCAAAGTCAAAATAAATATTGGCTTTCTTACTTATATCTGACTTGCGGAAATGTGAATTTAGCATATATTAACTGGTCGCTAAATAAAGAAAATTAATTTTTCAGGAGTAGTTTAAATGTTTCAATTCCTCCGTAACATGATCGGGCCGATTATGATCGCAGTCCTGGTCGCTTTTATCGCAACAATTATATTCGAGTGGGGCGGAGGAGGATTCCAGAATCGTCCCGACGACACCATAGGCGTAATCGCCGGTCAGGATATTTCACTGCAGGAATTCGACCGCTATTACACCCAATTATTGGCCAACCAGAGAAGACAATCCGAAGAAGATTTAACCCAGCAGCAGATTGAACAGCTTCGTTCCCGGGCCTGGGCTGAAATTCAGGCCGATATCCTGATGGGAAAGGAAATCGAAAAACGCCATATCTTTGTCACTGAGCAGGAAATCTACGATTTTCTAAAATTATATCCGCCTCAGGAACTCCAGGCCGCCGCGCAGTTCACGAACGATGAAGGCAAATTCGACTATCAGAAATATATAAACGCCATGGTTAACCCCGACAATGCCCCCTTCTGGGCCAGCGTTGAACAATATGTCCTGCCCGACCTGAAGAAAATGAAACTGCAGGAAGCGGTTATCGGCACCGCCCGGGTTACCCCGGCCGAGGTCATGCGGGCCTATCTTGACGAAAAAGAAACGGTTAAAATCGCATATGTAAACAATGTTTACAGAAACTATTATCAACCGGATAAGCTCCCCTCGGTCACCGACGAGGAGCTGCAGGCGTATTATGAGGAACATAAAGAAGATTATAAGAGGGATAAACGTGCCAATCTCGATGTCGTAGCTTTCCCGCTTATGCCATCGGAATCGGATTGGTCGCGCAAGAAGTTCGAAATCGACCAGCTGTACGATTCGCTGAAAGCCGGATCCGATTTCGCGGAATTGGCGCAGATTTTCTCTGAAGACAATTCCGCCGAACAGGGCGGCGACCTTGGCTGGTTCGGCCCGGGAAGAATGGTCCCGTCGTTTGACAGCGCCGCGTTTTCTCTGAAAAAGGGAGATTTCAGCGCGCCGGTTAAAACTCAATTCGGATGGCACCTGATACAGCTTAAAGATACCAGAACCGACAAGGACGGCAAGGAAGAACGAAACGCGGCCCATATCCTTCTGAAAGTGGAACCTTCCAGCGAAACCATTTCGCAGATTTCGACCAACGCCGCCGATTTCGCTGCGGCTGCACGTGATGAGGGTTTCGAAGCGGCCGCTGAAGAATTTAATTATGAAATCAAACCGACCGGCGAATTCCTCCGCGATGGCTATGCCGGATTCCTCGGGAGAAATCAGAACGCCATAAATTTCGCCTTCGATAACGAAGTCGGTTCCATCTCCGATCCCTTTGAAGATCAAGCGGGATATTATGTCGTCAAAGTCAAAGAACATCTCCCGGCCGGATATACTCCCTTTGAAGATGCCAAAGCATCGATTCAGGGTCTGGTATCCCGCGAAAAAGCCCGCAAGATCGCCCAGGATTCCATGGCCGTAGCCTATCAGGAAATTACGAACGGCAATGCCATGAAAGCGGTTGCCGACAAATATGGGTTCGCCTACGATACCACCGCCAGCATTAACAACAAGTCGATAATCCGTAATGTCGGCAATGACCCCCAGGTTTTGGCGACCGCCTTCGCATTGGAAAATTCCGGTGACATATCGAAACCGGTCGAGTACGATAACGGCATCATTGTCATGAAATTACTGGACAGGATCTCGCCCAATATCGAGGAATTCAACCAGAAACAGGATTCCATTTACCAGGCGGTCCTCCTGAAGAAACGGCAGGATATGTACTCCAGATGGTACAATCAACTGGTAGAAGATGCTAATATCGAAAACAACGTCGATAGATTTTATCAAAGCTCAATGTAAAAGTCTTTGGATAATAAAAAAACCCGATCGGAGTCACTCCGATCGGGTTTTTTGTTAGTAAGCGAGGTTCTGACGTTCCGCAGCATCTTTGCTTTTCATGCGGAAATCGCGAAGTTCCTTTACATCCAGGAGGGCCGTCAAAAGTGCCGATTCCTGTTCGGCGTATTCCGGAATTCGCTTTAAAACATCCCACGGTGAAGCGATCAATGATCTCCCTTGAAGCGGTTTTCCGAACAGAGTCCCCACTCCGCAAACCTTTACGATATATGAGCCGGCTTTGCGGCTTCCCTGCTGATAAATAGTTTTGTCCCGGCGATGTTTTTCCGCTTTCCGTTCCGCCGGACGGTACGGTGAAGTGGTCGGTATAAAAATAATATCGATATCCCGGTCATGCAGGCTTTCGAACAGCGACGGATTTAAGGCGTCGGCACAAATCAGAACGGCTATCCGCAGGTCCTCGACGTTCGCCGTGAATATTTTGTCCCCCGGAAGGATCCCCTTATTTATTTCCCCCTGGACCGGGCTTAATTTGCGGTACCTCCCGACCATATTCCCCCGACTGAAAATATAAGAGCTGTTATACAGTGCCTCTCCGTCTGCTTCGGCAACTGATCCCGCGATTAAACAGGTATCGAGTTCCAGCGATAAATCGCGCAGGTAGTCGAGGTTTTCTTTTATGTTCAATGCCGCCCGTGCGAAATCCGCTTGGCTTTCGTCCATCAGGCAGTATTCGGGAAGACATACAAAATCGGGTTTCTGCCGGAAAATATGCAGCTTTTCTTCAAGGGTCAGCCGGGAACCCATCCGGCTCTGAACGGCAACGACTTTAATCAACATTTTCTTCGGATATCCTTATCCTTACGCTACAATGTCCGGTCACTTTCAGTTACTTCCTTATACAATAAAATATTCAGGCGGCGGTAAAGATTCGGTGAGAATTCAGGCGGTTATTACAATATAACATATGTATCGGAAATCGCCCAATGATAATTTTTTATACAACCAAAACGTTATCTGGAGCGTAAAATGCTCAATTAGAAACCCGGCACGAGCACGCCCAATCCCTTATATAGTATATGGAGTAGTTATGTCTGAACTTAGTCAAAAAAAGTGCGTCCCCTGTGAAGGTGGTATAGACCCTCTCGATAATGACGGCATCGATGAGTATCTCGCGCTGGTCGAAGGCTGGGCTCATGAATTGAGAGCTGTGGACGGCAAAGAAATCGATACCATAAAGAAGAGCTTCAAATTTAAAAATTTCCGCCAGGCCATGGATTTTTTAAGGGCCGTGGAAGAAATAGCTGAAGAAGAGGGCCATCATCCCGACTTCTGCGTTCATTACAGCTTAATCGATTTCAGGCTTTGGACTCACGCCATCGGCGGATTGCACCTGAACGATTTTATCCTCGCTTCGAAAATCAACCAGGTCCATAAAAAATTCGACCATTAGCCCTTGCGAACGACCTTTTAAAAAACTATTGTGAGGGGGGTAGCGGAATGTAATTGCTGAAGCCGCATATGAAAAAGCTGGAAAACAGAATCGCCCTTATCACCGGTGCGGGACGAGGTATCGGGATGGCCACCGCCGTCCAGTTTGCCCGCGAAGGGGCCGACCTTATCCTTATTTCACGCACCGCCGATGAACTATCCGAAACCGCCAATCTTTGTCTCGCCCATAAGGTCAATGTTTTCACCGCCACGGTGGACCTGGCCGAAAAACGTGCCATCGATCACCTTTTCGAAAACCTCCCCGACGATTTCGCCCGTATCGGCATACTAATAAATAATGCCGCCCGGTTTATCGCCGGACGAATCGACGAATTTTCCTTTGAAGATTTTCAGAGCATGCTCCAAACCAACCTCATTGCCCCGTACTATTTGTCTCAAAAAGTAATCAGGATAATGAAAAATAACAGCGGCGGAAACATCATCAATATTTCTACCTATTCCGGTCTCCCCGGAGCGCAGAAATTCCCGGAATTCGGAATATACGGCATAACCAAATACGCCCTCTGGGGGCTGACCGAATACCTCGCGGTCGAAAACCGGGAATTCAACATCAGGGTCAACCAGCTATCGCCTTCAGGGGTAGATACCAGGATGTACAAGGAAGCCAGCCCTCCCGGTATTCCGCCAGACCTCTCGCCGACCGAAGTGGCCCGGCAAATTCTTTATCTCGCCTCCGATGACTCCTTCCCCCTCTCCGGAGCCAATATTACCCTCGAAGGAATGCCTGACCGGCAGGATGAGGATGAGTGATCTCGGTAAAGCCGAAAAGCTCCCCCGGGATATCCGCTATTTCAACATCTCCACTCTCTGGATTCCTTATTACCGGCTCGTAATCAAATTACTTTATAAGCTGAAAATCCCTCACGAAGCGGTCACCCTGCTGTCGATTTTTTCAGGATTTGTCTCGGCCATTTTGTTTTTTCAGGGGAATACCGTCCCGGCAGTCATTGTTTTACATTTGAAGGATGTTTTGGACGCTTCCGATGGTGCCATCGCTCGTCTGACCGGACGCGGCCACTTACTCGGAAGATACCTCGATTCGGTCGGGGATTTCCTGGTCATAATTGCCGTGATAATATCAATAATTATGCGACCGGAAAGTTCCGGCGACCTTTCGTTGATTTTTTGGGGGATCGCCGCTCTGATTTCCCTGTTTCTTCAGTGCTCCTTTTTCAATTATTACCAGCTCCGCTATCTGGAATTCCACGATACCGTCACCCTTAAATCCAAAATCGACGAAAGACACCGCGATATATCGGCTTCACAAGAAAGAAGTGCCGCTTATCGCTTTCTGCTTGCGGTTTTCCGTCTTCTTTATCTGGTATTCTATTATTGGCAGGACCTTATCGTTCGAACCATCGATAAATCTTTGAATCGAGCTCCCGGAAAATCTCCCGGCTACGGAAGCCGCCGCTTTATGACCCTCATTTCCCCTCTCTGTTTCGGAACCCATATTTTTGTGATAATCGTGGCGGCCCTATTCGAAAAACCGCTGGTCGGCTTCATTTTTATCGCTGTAATAATGAACATTTATCTGATTTTGCTGTTATATCTACGCGACAGGATTGCCCGTTGATTTCTCGCGAAATCGAACCGGCACAAGGGAATTGATGTAAGGAAATAACTATGATAACCTCAGTATCCAAACGGATGACCTTCAGCGCCGGACACCGTATTTTCAATCCGGAATATTCCGATGACAAAAATCGCCAGATATTCGGAGACTGCTCCAATCCCAGCGGACACGGCCATAATTACATCCTCGAAGTTACCCTCACCGGCCCGGTCGATCCCGAAACCGGAATGATAATCAATCTCAAGGAAATGAAGGCCATCCTCCAGAACGAAATCGTTAACAAGGTGGATCATAAGAATCTGAACCTTGATGTCCCCTTCATGAAAGACATCATCCCCACCACCGAAAATCTTGCCGCCGCCATCTGGAATATTCTCGATGACAAATTCGGAGCAGAAATGCTGACCCGGCTGGTGTTATGGGAATCGGAAAACAATAAAGTCGAGATTACTCGTTAGAATAGACCAGAAACTCAAATAGAAATCGGAATTCAGGAGCGCCCAAAGTGAAAGATATACAGAATACATTCGATAATCGCCAGATCGCGATCGATAAGGTCGGCATCAAGAATATTCGACTCCCTATCGTACTGAAAGACCGCCGCAAGGGGAGCCAGAACACGGTCGCCGAGGTTAACTTCTATGTCGACCTTCCCCATCATTTCAAAGGGACTCACATGAGCCGCTTTGTCGAAATCCTCAACCAGTACCGGGAATCGCTCGACATTCACAACCTCGAAGACATCCTGACTACCGCCCGGAAAAAGCTGCACGCCCTGAAAGCTCACCTGGAATTGACTTTCCCTTATTTCATTGAAAAGAAAGCTCCGGTTACCGGGTCCGCCGGGATGCTCGACTACCTCTGCACCATCTCCGCCGCCGGAAACGGCCAGAGCCGCGAAAGCAGCAAAATCGACCTGGTTTTGACCGTCCGGGTCCCCATCACCACCCTTTGCCCCTGCTCCAAGGAAATATCGGAACACGGCGCCCATTCACAGCGGTCGATTGTTACCTTATCGGTCCGTCCGAATGACCGGGTCTGGCTGGAAGAGTTAATCGATATCGTCGAACAGAATGCCTCGGCCCAGATTTATTCGCTTCTGAAACGCCCCGATGAAAAATTCGTCACCGAGACCGCCTACGAAAATCCGAATTTTGTCGAAGACGTCGTTCGCGGCGTAACGGAAACGATTTCAAAAGACAAGCGGATCGACTGGTTCACGGTCGAATCGGAAAATTTCGAATCGATCCACAACCATAACGCCTACGCCTCGATCGAACGGAACCTGAAAGCGGAACGGGAGGAAGGAAAACTGGTAACCTCAAGACGGAATGATGAAAGTCTCATAGGAACTGGCGCGATGGATTAAGAAGCAGACCATTTTTATCCATTAATAGGAATTTGCAAAGGTAATTCATATATTCCCGGCAATACTCAACGCTCTTTCCTCAAACCTATTGCGTGGCGCGGTTAGTAACTCCGTGCCAGTGAGCCCATCACCCTCCGCAACCTCTTCTACCAGCCTCAAACCCGCATAATACCCGGCACGGTATTTTAAAATATCATCGGGATCGCTCATGGTGAATATATCGTACTCCGGAGAGCTCGAATAGAAATACTTTCGAATCAACGCGAAAATCTCTTTTTCCCTTCTCCTGCATTCCTCAAGCCAGCTGGCTGCCGTTGCTCTCCTCAGGTAATCCCCCCACAGCGCTTCGGTGTCTGATACCCCCAGCAACCTCTTGGTCAGATACGTCGCCATTCCTTCGGTAATCAATTGCCGCGATAATACATTCCGCTCATCCACCGATTCAAAATAAAAATCCTGGTTGTGATAATAATGCAGGGCATGCACCAGTTCATGCGTTACGAATACCTTAACAAGTTTTTCGGAATTGTATGTCTCCAGCGGAAGCCAGACATAAAATCGGCCGTTATGCCGAAAAGCATGCCCGTTCGAGGTCTTCACGCCGACCATCAACACGATATCGATATATGAAGTGTCTATTTTCTCATCACGCAGTATCGCCTTAAGAACCCGCACATGGTCCCTTATCCAATCCCCGCGAATCTTCAATTCGCTATCGTTGAGGTACGTAATCTCAAAGTTCCGCTTCGCCCAATATTCGTAATAATGATTAAATAATTCCGGAAAGGAATTCTCATATGCGGTTCTGTCGTTTTCTTTGATTAACTTATCGCGGTATGCTTCGGTCAGATCGACAAAATCCATTGACTAATTCTGTCCCGCTACCCGGTTATTCCCGGCGACATAATCCAAACCTGTTTTCTGAACCGAAGGTATCCGGTACCCTGCAAGATGCGGATCGTGCCGCAGTTCCTTTTCCGATGGTCCGGTATGTTCGGTCATGGCCCGCACCAAACAGTCGTTTACGCGCGCGGCATCCCCTGCCAGCGCGTACCCCCTGGCCAGACAATGGCAGAATTCGCCGTCGTCTTCGACTTCATGATAGAGGCGTTCCAGTATTGCCACGGCCTTTTCCTTATTACCCAGGGCGGCGTATGACAACGCCTGGTAGGCGTCGGGATAATATTCTCTTTCTCCGTTCCCCCGGTATTCATCCGCGGACTTGATCGAGGATATGAAATACCGCTCCGCTTCCTGACGTCGGTTTCTTCTCAGCTCCATGTAGCCGAGTATATAGTACGACATGAACGGGAAAAACCCGGCTTCAATGCAGATATTCAACAGCGCCGTCGCCCGGTCGTACTGCTTGAAAATGATATAAATGTAACCGGCCTCGACATAAGAATTGTGATCCCCGCCGTACTTTATCCCCAGAAGGAAATTATCCAGAGCTTTTTCCAGCGAGCCCAGCCGCAGGTAAACCATCCCCATATAATGGTAGGCCCGTCCTTCATCCGGAGCCAGTTCGATCGCCCGCTGGAGAGTCGCAATGGCCTCGACATATTTGCGAAGGTCCATATTGATGATCCCGCGCAACACCAGGGTTTCGATATCGTTCGGAGAATACAGCAGCGCCATGTTGGTCCAGTACAATGCCGATTTGTGATCCCCCATTATTTCTTTAAGCCAGGCCAGGGTTCGATAGCCGATCGCGTACTTGGGATTCAATTCCACCGCCTTTAAAAGCGCATCCTCAGCCTTGGTAAAGTTTCCCATGAACATCTGACAGCGTCCGTGTGCCCGGTGGGCGTCGGGCAAATCGGGAGAAATTTCCATAGCCGCCCGGGATTCCTCCAGCGCCCGTTCGATTTTATTTTTGCGGTCGTCGGCAAAAGCCATGTACTGATATGCATACAAATCGGCCAGCCCGGAATGGGCCGGAGCGAAATCGGGATCGATTTCAAGACTCTTTTTGAACATCTGCTCGGCGAACTGCAAATCCTCGAAACGAGCCGAATGATAGTAGTTTTTCCCTTTCAAGTAGTACTCATAGGCATTGACATCGGTGATAGCCGCTTCTTCTTCCCGAATTTCGGTGAACCCGGTAAACTTCGCGATAGCATTGGCGGTATCGGTTACGGCATCGCTGCGAATCTCGAAAATTTTCTCGAAACCGGCTTCGAAATTCAGAGCCGCCACCAGGCTGCGGTCATCACGGTAATATATATCCAGCCTGAGAATCACGTTCTCGTCGTTACGGGATAAGAATCCTCGAACCAGGAAGTCCGACCGCAGCCGGTTGAATACCGACTTCAAATCCTCTTCCTGATACTTCGATGATACCACGATCAGGTTCGTCCGCTGAGACAAACCCGCTCTTAAATCTTCCGTGAACCCCGAACAAAAATAATCCCATGATTCATCATCCGATTTATTCAACAGGTCCATGACCGTCACGGTATAACGGCTCTTGCGCGTCTTTACCCGCTTTTCGCTATCATCGTCGATGCGTTCTTCAATGAAGCGAACCGCTTCCCGCGCATTATCAAAACGGTCGCGTGGCTCCTTGGACAATAGTCTCAAAACCAATTCGTCGACCCATCCCGGAAGTTCCTCGTTCAGATTGCTTGGCGGCGGAGGCTCCTCCATCAGGATGGCATACGAAATAATCGCCGAAACCGCTCCTTCAAACGGACGCCGCCCCGTCAATAATTCGTAGGCCAGTACGCCAAATGCAAAGAGGTCGGCTTTCGGAGTTATTTCCCCCCCCGACAGAGCTTCCGGCGACATGTAATGATGGGTCCCGGCGATTTCGTCCCGAACATGGATATTTTCCGCATCGATTATCTTGGCCAGCCCGAAATCCAGGATTTTGACCTGTCCCTCCGAAGTGACCAGAATATTATCCGGCTTGAGATCGCGATGAACCAGCGACCGAGTATGGGCAGCATGCAATCCCTCGGCGATACGGCATAAAACCAGCAATTTCCGGCGAAGATCCAGCTTCTCGCAGTATTTATCGACACTTTCCCCGGCGACATACTCCATCGCGGCGTACGGTCTTCCGTCAATTTCGCCGCTTTCCAGAACTTTTACGACGTACGGTGAATCGATCAAAGCCGCCGCCGCGGCCTCACGCTCCAGAAAACCACGGAATCGTCCCGATTTTCCGAATTCTTCATTGATTATTTTTATGGCCTCGGTTCGACCGGTTCTGGTATTGATAACCCTGTAAACCGTCCCCATGCCTCCCCGACCAAGCAAATATTCTATCTGGTAATGCCCGAAATGCGTGCCCGGAGAGAGTTCCGAAAGAAGATTAGCCATCACACTTTCCCAAAGTTATTGCCTTTTTTGTGGAAAAGAATTAATTTTGGCAATATCCGCGCAGATAATATAAAGGCCTTAAATGGAAATGCCTAATAAAAAAGGACCTCAAACACCTTCTTTGGGACATGATCCGGAACTGATTACTGCACTTTACGATATCTCCACGGCCATTAACGCTTTGATGGGAGTGGATGATATCGCCGCAATAATAATCGACCATTGCCTCAATAGAATCGGTGCTGAACAGGGAATGGTCTACCTCCTCGATGAAACGAAAGACACGTCCGGCAATGTTAAAACATTCCTGAGAGGTTTCGCCGAAGGAAGCGAACAAATTCCTTTTCACCTAAACCAAAGTCTTGCCTCCCTCATTTTGAAAAACAAGTCCGTCATTCTTTGCAACCACCCCCAGGAAGACCGGATCTTCAAGGCAATGAACCTTGCGCAATTCGGAATCAGATCAATCCTGTCAGCCCCTCTGATTACCCGGCACGGCATCATCGGTATTATAGCCCTGGTCAATAAACGGGATGAATCCGGTTTTACCGATAGCGACAAGCGATTCCTTGGAATCGTGGGAACGCAGGTGGCCAGAGTTATCGAATCGGCCAATTCGTACGAACAGGAAAAGAAATACCTGGCCATACAGGAAGAACTGAATGTCGCGCACAAGATTCAAAAATATTTTCTTCCGACCCAGGGTCTTCAAAACGAGAAATGTTATATTACCGGACTGAATATCCCTGCCATGGATCTCGGAGGAGATTTCTTT
Source organism: Candidatus Zixiibacteriota bacterium (assembly GCA_041306185.1). Classification (GTDB taxonomy): domain Bacteria; phylum Zixibacteria; class MSB-5A5; order GN15; family PGXB01; genus JBFZFV01. Next base: position 32,312 of record JBFZFV010000083.1, on the reverse strand, counting down.
GATATCGTAAAAATGAGCGACACCAGCGTTTTCGTATCTCTGGGGGACGTCATGGGTAAGGGAATTCCCGCCGCATTAATCATGTCCAATGCCATGGCAGTCCTCCGCTCTCAATTAAGCCGGGCGGGGAAATTCTTTCTTGCCGAAATCGCCGACAGTCTCAATAACCTCGTCCATAAATTCACCCCGCCGGAGCAGTTCATCACAACCATCTTCGGCGAATATATCTGCAGTAACAGCAGTTTCAGCTTTGTCAACGCCGGACACCCTCCCTTAATTATTATAAGAAGTAATGGGACAATCGAGTCCCCTTCCGGAGATATCAACGACCTCGCCATCGGCATTCTTCCCGACCTGCAGTTTTCCATAAATAAGGTTACACTGAAAAGCGGAGATATCCTGTTTCTTTACACCGACGGCGTCACCGAATGCTTCAATGATAAAGGAGAGGAATTCGGCGAGGAGCGCCTCAAAGCCTTCCTCAAATACAATCATACCAACAGCGCCGAAGAAATATCACGCCTGCTGCCGGAAGAACTGGACCGCTTTCGCGGGAACCGGGAACGATCCGATGATATCACTTTCGTGATCATTCAGGCCAAATAATCATTCTTCCACCGCGCAGGGTTCAGGTCCCCCCTTGAATTTATAATTGACCAAATAGACTATATCCAGAATATTTACTTCCAGGTTGCAGTTGGCATCGGCAACACCGATTGGGTAAGGCTCCGCGCCCCCCTTAAATTTGTAGTTAACCAGATATACAATATCGAGAATATTGATAGTCTCGTTCCGGTCGACATCGCCATTGATATAATGATATCCTTCGTCCACATCATACATTAATGAAGTCACCGCGCCTTCCGAAGGAACCTGTCCTTCCGATATGATAATGCAGTTTTCCGTTCCATCGATTCTGATGCCGACCGAATATATGGCATCCTCGGATGCGCCGTCTTCCAGAACTACATCGATGATGTATTCTCCCAGCAGTGGGTAATTAATATGTATCGAATCGTTTTCCTCCGTATAGGTTGCCGGAAATATGGTTTGCGTAAGAACTCCGAAAGCATCCCGACCGATATATCCGCCCTGCGGGTCGGTTACACGGAGGTTAACCGGCGAATAAGCCACGACAATTAATGGTGCGGCAATTAATACGAAGCTTTCGCTGAATTCAGAGGTATTCCCGAGAGTATCCGTTGCGGTCGTGGTAATCCGCGAAAACGGCGCGATACTGGATGGGATATCGTATACAAATTCACCGTCATCATCGCAGCTATCAGCTCCGATGAAGGAATAGGCCTCCCCGAAACCGCTGGGATCGACCGGACGACTGCTGTCATTAGCCGGGTGCGCCAGGAAAAATTCAATTATTGCATTTTCGACTGCCCTGCCATAGACAGCAAACGTGCTGTCCGGATTCATAAATATCGAATCGACCTCGGGATAATTCAGCAGATCGTTCGGACCGGTATCCGCGTCACCCGGGTCGTTATACGTAACCCCGTCATCCCGTAAATCAATACCCAGAAGTCCGTTGTTAAAAATCAAGTTTCTGGAAAAGGTATTGCGGTTGCTTGACGTAACAGAATCGATGACAATACCATTCTGGACATTATTTGCTATTATATTTTTCTGTATAATATTGGAAACCGCCGTGCCCATGGTAAACTTTATTCCGGTAGCGTTACCCAATAAATCTCCCTGAGGATTCGTCCCGATATAGTTTCCCCTGACAATATTGGAATCACCGTCGGTAAATTCCACCGCCGTGCTGTCGCAGGAACAAATTATATTGGCAAAGCCAGGGAGCGTATCCCCGATCCGGTTAAACTTCCCCCAGTTATTGAATCCGCCTCTGTACATCCGCAGCGATGCTCTTCCGTTAATATCTGTACCGGTATAATTCCCGAATATGAGATTGCTGTCAGCACCATTCCATAATTGGATCGCCTGAAAAAGACCGGCAATAAAATTACCATTGCCGTTTTCATCGCCTATCCGGTTCAATGATCCCCTGACCTCTATCCCGATATCGGTCTGTCCGTAAAAACTCGGCTCCAGGACGTCAACCCCGGATTCGTTTAATCCAATGAAATTGTTTAAGACCTCATTTTCATCCCCGTCTATTACAATTCCGGGATAGATTACATTTCTACAGTCGGTACTGGTTCCACCAATTTGGTTATGGTCGCTCTTGCAGTCTATCCCTCCCGCATTCAGCGGATCTTCACCTTCCGCGCTCACCCCGATCAAATTACCGGCCAGGGAATTGTAATCACCGCTTAGGGTGATTATTCCACCCACGACATTACCATCGCCAGTATTGCATCCACCGATTATATTCCTTTCACTTCCAATCAGTATTGTAACGGCATTGGACTCAAACCCGGAATTTGCGCCGGAGGCATCGACATTTAGATAGCAGCCACGAACGATATTGGAATCTCCATTGATTTGCAGTTGATATTCAAAAAGATCAAATAGTACCAGTTCGCTTATTTGATTGTATGAAGATTGAATATCCAATCCCGGGATTATCCCTTCTCCGTCTACAATAAAACTCCTCGCCCCGGATGGCGCGGTTCCTCCGAGTATTACGGTGCTGTCATCTGTCAACGAGGGGAGCGGCGACGACAGCGTTAGCTGCCCGGAAACGTCAAACATGATCGTGTCAGGTCCCGGATTGAGGTTCGCATTATCAATTGCCCAGCGCAAACTGTGTGAACCGGAATTGGCCGTATTCGTAACTACCTTGACACCGTCGAATGGCGCCGCCTCCAGATTCCAGCAATAAGGACCATTGAAAACCACTTCGAATTCAACCCCGAACAGCCAGTCATACTGATCACTCGGGTCCGGATGATCCAGCGAATCGATACACAGGGTCCCTTCTTGAGAAGAATAAAGGTTGAACCTTATATAAGGCAAATTCGGCGTAGCCGGTTGTATACATGTTGTCGCAACCATAACGAATGAAACGGTATCGGGTATTGATTCATCCCAACTGCAAAGATGAATTTCATTCAAAACATTGAACATTTCTTCCCAGTTGTTGAGAAATTCAATGCTCTGATATGGTCCATCCCCCCCCGTAACTCCGATATGCTGTAATTCCGTTATTGATAGATCCGGACTGTAAAAAGCCAGGCTGAACGCTCCGCCGCAAAACTCAACCGGACCTTCATTATCAATCCAGATTTCTACGGCAAAATCATTTCCTGCTGAGATTATGCCGCCGATATCTTGCGGGGAAGAAGCACTGATATAAAAATTGGGAACTGCATCAGCCTGCTCCGCCAGCAGCAAACAGAGCGGGAAACAAAGCATAATGCAAGTTTTACGCCACATCTTACCTCCCAATTGCATGGTGAGGCCTTCGTGCACGGATAACATTAAACAAACAACGGGCGGAAAAGGTGGAATTGTAGTCTTGATGGCTCCGTGCCGTCGAGTCCTATTTTAGCCATTGGGCCTGTTTATAATAGATTCGGTCTGATCACCTCACCCGAATCCCAATAACCCGCTTAAAAGACTCTTACAACGACCTAAATATTGTGCTCAATGTGCTCTTGGAATAAAGAAAAGGAATGGATACTTATATAATATTAAATAAGACTCTCAATGTCAATGTTTAAGTTGCCATACGCAGCATTACCCACGATCCGGCAATCTAAATCCGGGCATGGTCTCAATATATTAACCCGCAATAGGTTCCGGGAATAATTCCATCAAATTCGGCGGCTGATTATTCTCCTGAATTTATCGAACCCGTATAATTTATTCTTCCACCGGGCAGGGTTCCGGGCCTCCTTTGAATTTGTAATCTACCAGGTATACTATATCCAGGATATTCACCATCAGGTTGCAGTTGGCATCGCCGACTTCCAGCGGTTCCGGACAGGCTCCCCCCTTGAATTTACAATTGATCAAATAAACGATATCAAGAATATTGATAACTCCGTTTCGGTCGCAATCGCCATTTAGATAATGATACCCCTCTTCGACATCATACTCATAAGAAGTCACAACCCCCGTCGCGGGAACCAAAGCCTCCGCCACGACTATACAATTCTCCGTCCCGTCGATGCGGATCCCGATCGAATAAACCGCCCCCGGGTCGGCACCATCCTCAGTGATAACATCGATTATATATACCCCCTCGATGGGGAAATCGATGTGAATCGAGTCGTTGGTGATTTCCGTGTAAGAAGCCAGAGGAATCGTTTGCGTTAAAACTCCGAATTCATCCCGGCCGATGAACCCTCCTTCCGGATCGGTTACCTGCAAATTGACCGGAGAATACGCCACGATGATTAACGGCGCCGCAATTAATCTGAAATTCTCGCAGAACTCCGAAGTGTTCCCGAAACTGTCGGTCGCTGTTGCTGTCAGGATTGAAAACGGTTTCACGCTGGAGGGAACATCGAAAATGAACTTCTCCGAAAAGCCAGCGGTATCGGAACCGATATAGGAATAGGCTTCACCGTGGCCGCTGGGGTCTTCTGGACGAGTAATGTCAACCGCCGGATGTGCCATGAAAAATTCGATTACCGTCAATGCCCCCGCGCCACCGTAGATCTTGAAGGTGCTGTCCGGATTCATGAATACCGAATCGATAACCGGGTAATTGGTCAGGTCGTTCGGACCGGTATCGCTATCATTGGCATCGTTATGGGTAACCCCGTTATCCCGCAGATCGATCCCCAATCCCCCGCTTTTATATATCAGATTTTGGGAAAAGGTATTGCGGATACTGCCGGGAGATGTGGAATCAAACGTGACACCGTTTTGAACACTATTCGCGATTATATTTTTCTGAATGATGTTTCCGATCGCGGTTCCCATCGTGAACTTAACCCCGGTGGCATTACCCCTGACATCTCCCTGGGGATTCGTCCCGATATAATTCCCTCTGACAATATTGGAGTCTCCATTTTGAAACTCCACTGCAGTACTATCGCAGGAACAGATTATATTGGCAAAACCCGGAAGAGTATCCCCGATTTGATTGAATTTGCTGCGGATATCGAATCCCCCTCTATACATACCAAGGGATGTTCTTCCGGTAGTATCCGTCCCGATATAATTGCCGAATATGAGGTTGCTGTCAGCGCTGGGCCACATCAAGATTGCCTGAAAAAGACCGGCAATAATATTACCATTACCGTTGTTGCCGCCTATTTTATTGGATGATCCTCTAATTTCAATGCCAATATCAGTTTGCCCCGTAAAACTCGGTTCAAGAATCTCATCACCCGATCCTTTTAACCCGATGAAGTTATTGTAAACTTCGTTTGTATCGCCTCTTAAATCTATACCGGGATAAACTACATTTCTGCAAGTGGCATCGACCCCTCCGATCATATTGTGGATGCCTTCGCAATAAATGCCAATATTATTCCAAAAATAATCCTCACCGTCGGCGGAAACGCCGATAAAATTCCCCGCTATAGTATTATGATTATAAAAAACGGAAACCGGACTGCCGATTTGCGATCCGATCACATTTGCGTCTTCGGGATCGCAGCCGCCAATGGTATTGTATTCTGCACCGTCGGATATTTTAAGCCCTTCTCCGTTGTCGGCCGCATTTAATCCGGTTTCGTCGACATTCACGTAACATCCCACTATGGTGTTATGATTCCCCTGAATATCGATTTGAATTTCCAGGCAGCCGTATATTACCAATTCCTCGATTCGATTGTACGATGATTGTATTTCAAACCCGAGATAGGTATCATCGCCGTCAATGATAAAACTCCGCGCCCCTGACGGCGCTGTTCCCCCGAGTATCACGGTGCTGTCGTCGGTAAAGGCCGGAAGATTCGATAACAGGGTCACTGTTCCCGAAATATCGAAAGTGATGGTATCCGGCCCCGGATTATTATTCGCCTCCGTTATCGCCCAGCGCAAACTGCCGTCCCCCGATTCATCGGTATTGGTAACGATCAGCGGAGCGGTCGGCAAAACCAAATCTGGTTCGTACAACCCGCCGCCGGTCGTCACAAAAAGATTCTCACCGGCCGGAGAATAAAAGGTCTTAGAAAAACTGTAATTCTCCCCCGCCTTCCCATTTACCAGGGCATTAATGGTAACGAGAAGAGCATCGTTTTGAGAGGACATGCTGGAAAAAAAATAATTCCCGCCGAAGATGACTTTCTTTCCTGTTGGATCAAAACCAGCATGCCGAAGATCAGCACCAAATACCGAACCGGCCCAATTAACCGAATTAATTGTCTCTCCAGATGACGAAGTATATTCCAGGGCAACGCTAATAGCATTCACTGCGGTACTGGTAGTGATATAAACGGGTATCGCCACCGAATCACCGCCAGGATAAGCCGTATACGGCGGATCGCCGATACGGATAGAGTTGCCGGCTATGGAGGCAGAACAATCGGACGTGTTGCCGCAATTCGACGGCGCCGGCCCGAATTGATATATATACACGGCGATGAATTGCGCATCACCAATATTGACCGCAGCATTCGGCCCCCCGCATCCGTCGGCATTGGCATCAAGATAGGTAGGAGGCGCGGTACCCCCGCTAAAAATATACGCGTCTATATAGGCTATATCGCCAAGACTTACCGTGCCGCTGTTATCCGCATCCCCGCAAACCCCTTTCCCGTCTCTTGTCACGGGAATTTCAATCTCATTGTTTTCTGAAAACGAAATCGTCGTCGCGACAAAGAATGATAAAATTAGGAAGAACAGAATCAGGCGCATCGCCCCTTTACCTGGTTTCATCACACAGTCCTCCTTCGACAGGATATTATATTCTCGAAATTATAATCCTCAGTATAACGCCGGACATTATCCAGCATTCCGCGGCGACCACATTGCATCAACTCGGACAACAATCCGGCAATTATAAAGGCTATTCGATGTGCTCTTTGAAAGGGGGACCGAATAAATCCCCGATGGTCAATGAGAACCATGAAGTACTATATAGAATAGAATAAGTTAAATATCGAAAAAGTCAATAGGTGTTTGAAAGTAACTCAGGATACCAAGTCCTACATACTTAAAGAAATGCAGACAAATAAAGTCCTGATTTGTCGAATTACTTTGGGCTTGCCTGGAATTGAAAAATGCAATTATGGAACCGTCTTCGCCGTCTAATTAATCCACTTTATCAAAAACGGCATCATTCCGCCCAAGATCATCAGGATTCCGCCAAGCAACTGGAAGCGAAATCCTTTCGGCAACGCTCCAAGATTCCTTCTCCAAAGCCGTTGCCAATAACTTAATTTGCCCGATTCATTCCAATAGGCCTCCGGAAATTCGGTCACCCAGAAATGCATCGAAAGAATCATTAAAACGATTCCACCCAAAAGCAGAACCAACCCCAGAAATAAAAGAAAAATCTCCATGACCGCTGCCTCCCCGACTGAATTCAGTACAATTTCCCCTTCCGGACAAAGACAGTCAACAGAAACCCTTCTTCTCTCCCACCTGATAGTTTTTTCTCGACCTGACAGCGGCCCTCCCGCCCGATCACAATCTCCCCCATTTTATCAAACCTCCCCCACCTCCGCAATTGACCTAAGGAAGGCCGGGCCGGGCCTGTGAAGGACACCGGCCCGAGCCTTATCCTATGAGACCTCCCGCGTATATTATAGGAAAGGTGACTGACAACCTCTGTCAGTCTGGAATTAACTTTTTTTGGAAAAACCGATTTTTTTTGATTTTTGTCCGAAAATCGGTCGTTTTCAACCGGATTTTGCGATTCAGGACAAAAAAAACGGCCCGGAGGGTTACTCCGGGCCGATCAACCGTAGATGGAGGAGTCATCTGATGAGATCACTCATCCAGTCCATCCGCGATTGCACCCGCTATTTCTTCATTACAATAGTCGCGCCAGCGCCCCTGGAAAAATCCAAATCCGGCGCTTCGCGGCTGCTCATGGTAATGCCCCCTCAAAACACCCAGGACATTTCCATCGCCGTCATAATAGTTGCCCCGGAACCACCCCGACTGGTTGCCGTGCATCCCGTTAATGGAACTCCCCTTGGACTTAAAGGTCCCTTTCAGCAATCCCATGAAATTCCCCTCGTCGTCGATATACTTGCCGTAGAAAACGTTATCTTCTTCACCTTCGTTGTTGACCCCCCAGGTCCCTTCAAGATGTCCGATAATGAATCCGTGATGCCCCATCCAGGAGCCGAAGAAGACCCCGTTGCCATCTTCATCCTTGCCCCAGTAGCCGGCCAGGAATCCTTTCGGACAGGGTACGCGGTCGACCTTGAAACCTTCAAAAGCCACCGCATTGGAGTCGTCGAGGTGGTATATCGTATCGAGCGCTGCAATATCTTCAACATTGAACGTGATTGAAAAAGGTTCGGTATCGAATGTCACCGTCACCGGTTCATCGCTGTCTTCGGTTTCATCAACCGGAGGAATAATAAGATTTACGAAAATTCCGTCATGATGCACCGTCGTCAGCGATACCCAGCTCAGCGTGGCCCGGTTATCCCTCATGACAATCCAATCGGTCGACGGTTCAAAGCGGATTACCCGGCGCAGCAGAATCGCTCCGCGCGACAGAGTCAGGGTACCGGACCAGTCGGTCACGTTCATGACCGTGGAATCGTATCTCAGCTTTCCCCAGATGATTCTCAAAGCATAAACATCGGTGTTATCGTAAGAAAGGCATTCCTGAACCACGGAATCGGTTTCCATCGCGTCGTCAAATGCGACATCCCCCTCCATTTCATCGGTCAGGATAGAATTGGAAAATGCGGGTGCTTCGGAAGTCGGTTCGAATCCGCCGAATTCCGATGAAATATCATCGCCTGTGGCGGAAGTGGAATCGGAGCTGCATCCGGAGAAAAGCCCCAGCAGTGCGAGTGCCATCACGAACATTGCGAACTTCTTCAGCATTTTTTACTCCTTGCTAAATTGGCAAAACGATTTTCATTTATTCACCGATAATCATATAGTCAAATCCCGTGCCAAATTCGCCGGACACAATCCTATCCATTGTCTTTCAATAGGATACTATCCGGCAGGGCCGGTCGAAGAAAGTGCTGAATATGGCTTTATCAGGTACAAATAACGTGGGACTGTCCCTGTGGGGACAGTTCTGATTATAAGTGATTAACGCTAATCGAAAGGAATCGCCAGACCCGCGCTACATATTCGTGTAGTTCGGGCCCCCTCCCCCTTCCGGGGTTACCCAGGTGATAACCTGGTAGGGATCGGCAATGTCGCAGGTCTTGCAGTGGACGCAATTCGAAGGGGTCAGCTGAAGCTTCTTCTTCCCCGGACGGGCCTCGTCTTCCACCATTTCATAAACCTGCGCCGGGCAAAAGTGCTGGCAGGGGTTGCCGTACTCTTCGGTACAGATATTATTGCAAATATCGAAATCGGCGATGACCAAATGCGAGGGCTGCTCCTCTTCATGCTTGGTCCCGGAATGATAGACATCGGTCAATTTATCATATAAATACTTATTATCGAATTTCAGTTTCTTCTGAACGGCATCCGTGCCCTTGCGCGCTACGTATTCTTCCATTTTCATCATATGAGCATGATCGGCGTGATTGATTCGCCTGTCGAACAAACCCCGGCCTCCGCTGATCATCTGGAATCCCGTATGCATCATTCCCGTGAGAAGATTATCCTCGAATCCGGCATGATAATTCCGCACCTCGTACAGTTCCTTCTTGGCCCAGGAATTTTCGAACCGTTCCTGCATCCCTTTCAGGACATTTACTCCGAAATCCCCTTTTTCCAGCCCTTCGAAAACCGTCTCCGCCGCCATCATCCCGGATTTCAGCGCCAAATGCACTCCCTTCAGCCGCTGCGAATTCAGGAAACCGGCGCAGTCGCCGATTAACAGCAGCCCATCATGGTACAGCCGGGGCATGGAATAATATCCCCCTTCGGGGATGGTCTTCGCTCCGTAATGGAGCATCTTGCCCCCTTCGAAAATCTTCCTGACCATCGGGTGCGATTTGAACTGCTGAAATCGGTAGTGCGGATCGTTGGTCGGATTGGGGCTGTTGAGCCCGACCGCGTACCCCACACAGGCCATATTCCCGGACATATTGTAAATGAATCCGCCGCCGTATTCCTCGAAAGGAAGCGGCCAGCCGAAGGTATGAATGATCTCGCCGTCGCCGAGCCTTCCTTCGGGAATCTCCCAGACTTCTTTAACACCGGTCAGGTACGCCTGCGGGAGTTTCCCCACACCGATATCGGTTTTGGCATAAGCCTGCTTCGTCAGCGAACCATGCACCCCTTCGGCCAGAATCGTGACCTTGGCCTTAATGATCGATCCCGGCTCAAAATTGGAACGAGGATTTCCATGTTTATCCAGTCCCAGATCGACCGTCCGGACCCCATCGACCCGGCCGTTTTCAACCAATAAGTCGAAACATCCCGTTTCGGGAAAGATGCTGATTTCCTTCGCTTCGACCAGTTCCGAAAACCACGCATTGAATTTATTCAATGAAATGATATAGTTGCCGTCGTTGTGAAGTGCCGGAGGCAAAAACGGGAACTTCATTTCACCCGCTTCGGTCAGGTACACCAGAGAATCTTTTCCGGCCATTTTTTCATACGGCATTCCCTGATCGATGAAATCGGGCATTAATTCTTTCATCCCCCGGGGATCGAAAATCGCACCGGACAAAGAATGCGCCCCGGAATACGATCCCTTCTCCGCGATAATAATCTCCGGCATGGAGACTTTTCCGCCTGAAGCGGCAATTAAATTTGCGAGGTGATAACCGAAAGCCAGTCCGGCCGGACCGGCGCCTACGACGAGTATGTCTGTTTCTAAGACTTCGCGTTCAATATCCATCTCAAAGATCTGCTTCCTTTACCACCGTTTATTTCTTGTCTTCACGGTTTCGGTGACTATTGTTGTTTCTCTTGTTACCGGCTTCATCGCTATCTTCGGTGCCGGTTCCGTTGGATTTAATTTGAAGCATTTCTTTGATTTTGTCAATATTACAACCTACTGTCATCAATCTTCCCGCGACAATGATAGGTTTGCGGATCAGGTCATTATCCTCGGCCATCATCTGAAGCAATTCGTCGCGCCCGGGCAGCCCCTGATCGAGATTATGTTTCTTGTAGGCCTTCGAGGTTATGTCAATAAAGTGATCGATGTTGAAATGACGAAGCAGTTCCGAAATTTGAACCTTATTCAGGGGATCCTTGGTAACATCCTGAACCCTGAGATTGAATTCCTGTTGCCGCAAAAAACCATCTATTTCATTACAAGCAGGATTCCTCGGGTCGGTATACACTACAACCGTCTTCATCATAGCGCCTCCAGATACTCTAAGATGTGTGCTCGATTAACCCGGCCGGACCGCGGCCCTTTGCCAGAATCGAAATATTCGGACTTGGGGGATACACAAGTTATCGGCACCCCCTGCCGGAATTGAATATTATATGCTATTATTTTTAAAAAGTCCATCTCTTATTTGCCGAATTCGGCTTTTTTCCATCCTGTTTATATCATTTAACATTCTGATCTTTAATATCTTAGGAGTTTAATACTGGTCCGATTTTCCATCACTGCCCCCAAGCCCCGTTTGCACCATTTTTCACGTTCTCGATTTGGCGGATAAAACTCGGGACTCAAATACCAAGATCTTTCATTTATTTTAACAACTTTGCCCTTTGTTAGGTTCCGCCGGTTGTATATGTCTTTTAACCTAATTATCAAGGCATAATTCTATTTCGGAATCACTTGATTTCGTGAAAACAACCTCGATATTTTTGCCGACAAATTCCTTTATTCGAACAATGACATCTCTTACGGTTTCATCAGGCGTGGAAGCTCCGGCGGTAATTCCTATAATTTTGATTTCTGAATTTTCTTTTTCCAGCCACGATTCCTGCAATTCATCGGCGCCATTCAGAAAGTACGCTCTATCGCAGTATTGAACTGCCAGATCGTACAACCGGCGAGAATTCGCCGATAGCCCGGATCCCAGCACCAGGAATAAATCGGATTGTTTCGCCAGATCAACTGCCGCCTTTTGCCTTTTGGAGGTTGCGCTGCAAATAGTGTTTTTGACCAGCAAGTCCGGATGTTTTTCGCGCAGACGCGCCGACAGCTGTTCGAACTGCTCCACGTCAGCGGTGGTCTGCGCTGTTAGAGCTAACTTATCGGACCTTATATCAAGCGCCAATAGTGCCTCAGGGTCGCCGCAGGCAGCGAAATTTCCCCCCGCGTGCCCGGCAATACCGGCTGTCTCATCATGCTCCGGGTCCCCCAAATGCAGAATAAAATATCCTTCTTCCGCCAGTTCCGCGACAATCTTCTGGACCCGCAGGACCAGAGGACAAGTCGCATCGATTATTTGCAGCCCTTTCTCTTCCGCTTCATGGTAAACCTCCGGAGGGGCACCGTGCGCCGGAATAATCACCGCCCCGCCGTCAATTTCAGGAATGGATTCGGAGGAAACGATTCCATTTTCCTCCATCCTCTTAATTATCTTTTCATTATGCACTATCTGGTGATACAAAGTCGTTCGCTGTTCCTTGCCGGAAGCCTCTTCCGCCAGGCGAATCGCCCGTTTGACCCCCATGCAGAATCCGAAATGTTTCGCGACAATTATTTTCATCGGCTATTTCAAGTACTTTTCGGGGATTTTAATCTGCTCGGTCTGATCATACCAGCACATGGCCGCGACTTTCCAGCCTTCCCCCGTTTTGACGAATTGAATGCTGTTTATCCCTACCGCTACCGGTTCCGGTGATTCCCGATTGAACCTCGCTTCATAGGTACTGAAGCGGTTTGCGATACGTCCGAACATTTCCGTCTTGTGCGATATCTCTTTTTCGTCAAACGAAGTCAAGCCGCCGGTAGTCCGGGCTTCATTGAATGCCTCTATGAAATCATCCACGCTCATTATAACCGGGACCTCCGGATCGGTGTTTATCATTTGTCCCTCGGCTATAAAAATCCCGCGCAGACTTTCGATATTCGGTGCGGTTCCTTCCCGAAAGCAAATCGTGTCGTAGAGTTTACGGGTAAGTGCATCGATTGCTTCCCGATCGGGAGTTTCCTGGTTCATTACTTGCTCCGGTCATTATTACGATTTTTATATTGATACCGCTGCCCGGGCGGATTCGACGGAAATAAAAACGATTAATTGCGATTTTTCAAAATAAAATGATCTATAAAGTACTTCGTCAGAGAATAGTCCTCTTCCAGTTCCGTATGAAATGAACTTGCCAGGCAATTATCTTTCATCAAAAGGACCGGCTCCCCGGCATATTCCGCCAGAATTTTGATACCTTCGCCGACTCGCGTTACTTTCGGAGCACGAATAAACGAAGCTTTTAAAAGTGCTGATGTCCCGTTTAATGCCGCCTGGATTTCCGTGAAGAATGAAAACACCTGTCGCCCGTAACCGTTTCGCAGGACGGATATATCAAGCGTCTTCAGCGGGATCACCCGATTATCGTTGATTACTTCGCTTGCCAGCATGATCATCCCGGCACAAGTCCCCCAAACCGGCTTGCTTCTGCAGAATTCCGTGACCGCATCCCGCATTACGAATCGGTCGAGCAACCGACTCATGGTAGTGGATTCTCCACCCGGTATAATAAGGCCGTCGATGCCTTTCAAATCGCCGACGGTTCTCACCTCGACGAAATTCGCACCGAGCAATTTCAGATGGTGTTCATGGCGCTCGAAATCCCCCTGAAGGGCCAGCACCCCTGTGGTCAGTTCGGAATAATTCTGCATGATACTGCCCGAATGGTCTAACGGGTCGACAGCAGCGACTGCTCCGGCAAATCCGCGGCTTGAATTCCCCGCATTGCTTCACCGAGCCCCCGGCTGCACGCGGCCAGAGCTTTGGGATCTTTGTACTGCGTCACGGCAACCACGATGGCGCGCCCGGTCTTCTCAGGATTGGAGGATTTAAAAATCCCGCTCCCCACGAATACCGATTCCGCCCCCAGCTTCATGCATAACGCCGCGTCGGCCGGAGTCGCCACCCCCCCTGCCGCGAAATTCGGTACCGGGAGCTTTCCATGTTTCGCAACGTACCGCACCAGGTCGATCGGGACACGGTGTTCCTTGGCCGCGGAATACAATTCATCCTCCCCTTTGACCGTCAGCGCCTTCATCTCGCGGTTGATTTGCCTCAGATGCCTCACCGCCTCGGAAATATCTCCCGTCCCGGCTTCACCCTTGGTCCGAATCATCGCCGCCCCCTCGGATATCCGCCGCAGCGCCTCTCCGAGATTCCTGCACCCGCAGACAAACGGGACCTTGAACCGCCACTTGTCGACATGATTTTCGTAGTCGGCCGGAGTCAACACTTCCGATTCATCGACAAAATCGACTTCCAGCGCTTCCAATATCTCCGCCTCGACAAAATGCCCGATCCGGCATTTCGCCATTACCGGTATCGAAACCGCCTTCTTGATCTGCTCGATAATCTCCGGCGGAGCCATCCTCGCGACCCCTCCGGCCGCCCGGATATCCGACGGCACCCGCTCCAGCGCCATCACCGCCGCGGCCCCGCTCTGCTCCGCGATTCGAGCCTGGTCGGCACTGACCACGTCCATGATGACTCCTCCCTTGAGCATCTCCGCCAGTCCGACCTTTACCTTGTGATCTTTATCTTCGAAATTCATCGCAAAACTCCTGCTTACATTCCCCAATCCTTAAAACAACAGCCGTTGCTTCTTGATTCAAAAATAATGCCGGAACCACCGGTGCCGACATCCAAGAACCAATAACGATAATGCTTCCTGTTTCAATATATGTCTTTACGCACCAAAAGGCAACATTGCGCCAAACCACTTTTGGCTCTATTACAAAAGAAAAAACCCGGCCTAAACCGGGTTTTTTCCAAGCTTATCTTACTTTCAATCCACCTTGGCGCGATACTTCGCGAAGTTCGCCTTACTCAAAGCTTTCTTGAAATGCGCCTCTTCCTTGATCCAGAAATCCTTCATCGGACAACCTTGAAAATGTTCGCAGTCGCAATCCTTTTCCGTGCAAAGATTGAGATTCACCGGACCGTCCATCGCCTCTATCACATCGAGGAAGGTAATATCACGCGCAGGTTTGGCCAGACGATACCCTCCGGTTACCCCCTGAAAGGATACCAGGATCCCTCCCCAGGTTAAATCTTTCAAAATCTTCGCCAGGAATTCCCTGGGTATGGATTGCGCTTTCGCGACCTCACCGATCGAGGCCAGTTTTCCCTTAGGTAATCCCGCGAAATGCATAACCGCCCGAAGGGCATAGTCGGATTTCCGTGATAGTCTCATTCCTTACCTCGTGCTCTTTCAAAATCGTCCTAAAAAAATACGAATGTTGTCCGCAGAAAATGGAATTTTCCAAAGCGTTTTATCAACGCCACGTCCCGAACCGCCTAATTTATAGAAATTAGTATACATTAAATTGCATTTAACTCCTTCTCTCTGATTATGTCAAATAGTTTTTCGTTAAATTCCGATTACCCTTATCCTATTTTACAATTCTCTGACCTTTAAGTCGATATTTCGTTTTTTCAACTGCTCCATGAAAAATCCCGGAGCCACCGCAACCTCCTGCGGTATCACCCCGCGCACCGAAATATTCCCGTTGCAGGCCATCCACGCGATTATCGCCGCCGGAAACGCCGTCGTCCGCATCATCGCCGTCAAGCCCGTCTGCATATCCTGGCGGTCGATGATCTCGTAAACGATTCTTTTCGATTTCCCGGCCTTCTCCCCTTCAACCGTCACCCGCACCAGAACCAAATCCGGTTCGTTGAAAGTGAGGTTCTTTTCGAGGATTTTCTTGAAAACCCGCCGCGGACGGATCATCACGTTGTCGACTTTCACCTCCTGCCGCGAACCGAGCCCGATTTCAAGCATCGGTTTGAAAATCGCGCAGTGCCCCGGGTAGCGGATGGTCTTGTAATCGAGGAAATCGATCTTCCCCAGATACGTATCCGGGAGCGTCGAGGTCCCGCCGGAAGTGTAAAACGCCTCCAGCTTGCCGATGCCTTCGAATTCCAGCTCTTCGAGCGCCGTCATCGGGTCGACGGTTTTTTTTTGCCCGTTTTCGAGGATAACCACCGGCTCCCAGTATTCGTTGATGAGCCCCTCGGACGAGAAGACCATCTGGTAGTTGAGCGGCGGGCGGGGTTTCTGAGGAAGTCCCCCGACCCGGATTTTGACCGCTTTCACCCGGTCCAGCTTGGCGATGCCGTCCGCCGCCAGGACCGAAACCATCCCCGGAGCCAATCCGCAGTCAGGAATCACCACCACTCCGGCCGCTTTAGCCTCGTCGTTCATGTCGAACTGCGCCCGGACCGCGTCGTTGTTGCCGCCGAGGTCGACGAAATGGGTCCGCGTGGAGATCGCCGCCCGGGTCAGCCCCGGATTGTAGCGGTAGGTGACGCACGAGATACAGGCGTCGAAGTTGCGGAGTTCGTGCGTGACCGCTTCTTCGTCGCCGGCGTCGATTTTAGCCGCTCTGGTTTTGCCGTTGCCGTATTTCGAGGCAATTTCATCCGCTAGATCGGAATCGAAATCATACAGCCCGACTTCCTCGACACCCTCGGCGCGAGCCAGGTCGTAGACGGCGGCGCGTCCCATCAACCCCGATCCGATGACAGCTATTTTCATAGTATATCCTCTTATCCATTTTGGTTTTGCGGAAGATAATCTCCGGGGTGTCGGAAGTCAAGCCGCGAGGATGAGAGGGGGTTGGTGGGGAGGGCGGGGATGGGGAGGTGAGGATGGAGATGGATTGAGAAGACCACCCCCCAGCCCCCTCCTTACCAAGGAGGGGGCTGGATTATTGGATATATATGAAAATTTCCTCTTTGTTTGAGTTCCGGCAGGAGAAGAAGGCACCATCCTTAGCAACCGCCCACTGCCAAATATCCCCCACAAAAAAACCCCCGATACAATCGGGGGTTTTAAATCTCTTTACCGCGTAAACGGACTATTCTTTCGATTCGGCTTCCGGAGCTTCCTCTTCGACTGCATCTGCGGTGCTTTCGATAACTTCGTTTTCCATTTCGATATCTGCGGCGTTCTTATCATCGAGCTTTTCGACGATACGGGCGCTCTTGCCGGTAAGACCTCTCAGGTAGAACAGCTTTGCCCGGCGGACTTTCCCCTGACGAATCCGCTGGATTTTGGCCACGTTCGGCGAATGAATGGGGAATATACGTTCAACACCGATTCCGGCGGAAACTTTGCGGACCGTGAATGTTTCACCCATTCCGCTTCCGCGACGGCTGATAACCGTTCCCTGGAAAACCTGAATACGTTCCTTGTCCCCTTCCTTAATTTTCACATGCACCTTGACCGTATCGCCGGGAGCGAAAGTCGGAAGCTTATCCTTCATTAGGCTTTTTTCAAGCGCCGCTATCTGTTTCATGGCAATTATCCTTTCGTCATTTATCTTTTTTTTCTTTTTTCAAAGTATCTATAAATCTAATATCGTCTTTTTCCAAATCGACCCGCTTCAACAATTCCGGGCGCCTCAAAAACGTCCTCTTTATCGCTTCCCGGCGCCGGTACTTTTCTATCTCGGCATGATTTCCGCCCAACAGCACTTCCGGCGCTCGAATCCCTTCGAATTCCTCCGGCCGGGTGTAAACCGGGGCTCCCAGTAAAACTTCGCTGTGCGAATCGGCCAGCGCCGATTCGAAATTCCCCAGCACTCCCGGAATCAGCCGCGCCACGGCATCCAGGATGACCGCCGCCGCCGGCTCTCCGCCGGTCAGGACATAGTCGCCGAGCGAAATTTCGTCGTACTCGAACAACTCGGCGATCCGTTCGTCCACCCCGAGGTAGTGTCCGCAGAGGATGGTCAGCCGATCCAGCAGCGAATATCGCACTGCCGTCGACTGCCCGAACCGCTCCCCCGCCGCGGAAGTCAAAACTAATCGTGTATCTTTCGGACTTTCTTTTCCGTATCCGAGTGCACGGAGGCATTTCGCCAGCGGTTCGATCTTCAGGACCATTCCCCCGCCGCCGCCGAACGGCTTATCATCGGCGGTCTGATGCTTATCGCTGGTGAACGATCGCAGGTCGATTATTTCTATTTCAAAGAGCTTCTTCTCTTTTCCCTTTCCGATGATCGATTGCTTCACAACCGATTCGAAATACCCCGGGAAAAGCGTTATTATCTCAATTTTCATCGGTCTCGCCGAAGAGCCCCTCGTCCGGCTTGATAACTATCGCCCTGTTGGCGATATCAATCTTGACGATGAATTGTTTCACCATCGGGACGAGGAATCTTTTTTCATCTTCGGTCATTACCACCAGAACATCGTTAGCCGGGTATTCTTCCACTTCCTGCACCCAGCCGTAAACTCTTTTATCTTCATCTTCGACATGGCATCCCACCAGATCGAAATGATAGTACTTTCCTTCCGGAGCATCGCCCAGCTCGGTCCGTTTAACGTAAATAAACAGATTTGTCAGTTCCGCTCTGGCCTGTTCCGGGCTGTCTATTCCCGCTACCCTGGCAGAAACTCGACCCGATACTTCCCGCACCGCATCGAATTTAATCTCCCGGTAGCCCTTTTCATCCTCTACCCAGAATCGCACTCCGCTTTCGAACCGGTCGGGGTTGTCGGTCATGAGGTGGATGTAAATCTCACCCGCCACTCCTCGTGTCTTTCCGAACCGCCCGACCGCGATATATTCCGGGGCGTCGTTCAACTACTCCAGTATCTCCAGCACAGCTCGTTTTCCCTTTTTCGCCGAGATGGCGGAAATCAGGGTCCGGATCGACTTCGCGGTCTGGCCGTGCTTGCCGATTACCTTACCCAAATCGCCCTCTCCCACTCTAAGCTCATACACGGTAGTCCTCTCTCCCTGTACTTCAGTAAGATTCACATCTTCCGGATGGTCCACCAGCGCCTTAACGATAGTTTCGATGAATTCCTTCACAGCAAACTCCTTTTTCGGTTGCGTTACCGGTTCGGACTATCTTTACCGTATGTAACAGGTAAACAAGCTATTCGGTTTTTATTCTTTTGCCTTATTCCGCTTTCGGTTCGGCGGGAGCTTCGACCGCCGCTTCCTCCGTCTTACCCTTCTTGGTCTTCTTGCGCTTCTTGGGGCGTTCGGTTATCTGGTTGGTAACCGTCACGGCGGAAATATCCTCGCCCCGCTTCTGCATTTCGTATTTCTTGACAAAGCCGATCTGCGACAACAGTGTCTTCACCGTGTCGGACATCACCGCCCCTTCGTTCAACCAGTGCACGATGCGATCTTCGAAAATATCGATCTTGGCAGGCTTCTCGATCGGGTTGTAGTGCCCGAGCGTCTCGAGAAACCGGCCGTCCCGCGGCATTCTGGAATCGGTCGCTACCAGGCGGAAGAAGGGACGTTTCTTCTTGCCCAACCGTCTCATGCGAATTTTGACTGACAAATCTGCAAAACCTCCTTAAACCTAAAACTGCGTGGGGAATCCCCCTTTGGGGAGCCCCTTAAAACTCATTTTATTTACGTTTTTCATCATCTTGCGCATGGCGTTAAATTGCTTCAACAACTGGTTTACCGCCTGCACCGAATTGCCGGAACCGTCCGCAATCCGTTTTTTCCGGCTGCCATCGACCACGTGCGGATTCTG
The DNA here is from genome assembly GCA_041306185.1 of Candidatus Zixiibacteriota bacterium. Classification (GTDB taxonomy): domain Bacteria; phylum Zixibacteria; class MSB-5A5; order GN15; family PGXB01; genus JBFZFV01. The sequence continues at coordinate 12,724 of JBFZFV010000083.1, read as the reverse complement.
CCGCTCAAACGGCGTCATCGACTGGACTATCGATTCCACCCGCGACATCCCCCGCTCATCGATTTCAACCCCTTTGAGCGCTTTCCCCACCCCGGGAATCATCCCCAGAAGCGATTCCAGCGGCCCCATTTTTTTCAGCTGCTGAAGCTGTTCGTAGAAATCCTCAAGCGTAAAAGTATTTTTCCGGATCTTCTCTTCCAGCTTCGCCGCCTGCTCCTGATTGACCGTCTCCTGCGCTTTCTCAACCAGGCTGACGATATCTCCCATTCCCAGGATCCGCGAGGCCATCCGGTCGGGATGAAATGGCTCCAGATCGGACAACTTCTCGCCGACCGAAACCATCTTAATGGGACATCCCGTCACCGCCCGGATTGACAGCGCCGCGCCGCCGCGAGCATCACCGTCCAGCTTGGACAGCACCACCCCGGTCAGGCCGAGCCGTTGATGAAACTGCTCCGCGACATTGACGGCATCCTGCCCGGTCATGGAGTCGGCCACCAGGAGGAGTTCGTCGGGGTTTATTTTCCCCTTCATCTCCTCCAGCTCTGTCATCAACTCTTCATCGATATGCAGCCGCCCGGCGGTATCTATCAAAATCAAATCGAAGAAATTCTTTTCGGCATATTTTTTCGCTTCCCGAGCAATCTCCGGCGGTTTCTTTCCTTCGAGATAAAAGGTCTCGACCTCGATCGATTTCCCCACCGTCTCGAGCTGTTTCACCGCGGCCGGACGATATATATCGCACGCTACCAGAAGCGGCTTTTTGTTTTTCCGCTTGGCATGCAGGGCCAGTTTTCCCGACAGCGTCGTCTTGCCCGACCCCTGCAGTCCGCAAACCATGTAAATCGTCGGAGACTTGTCGATCGCCGCCAGCGGTTCCGATGTCTCACCGAGCAGCTTGACCAGCTCTTCATGAACGATCTTGACAATCTGCTGCCCCGGCTCAATCGACTTCAGGACCCGTTCGCCGACCGCGGCAACCTCCACGTCCCCGATAAAGTTTTTGACGACTTTATAGTTGACGTCCGCTTCCAATAAAGCCCGGCGGACCTCCTTCAGAGAATCGCGGATGTTTTTCTCCGAAAGCTTTCCCTTACCGCGCAACGACCGGAATATCTCGTCGAATCTGTCTTGTAACTCGCTAAACATATCTCACAACAAAAAGCTCCATAAAGGGCATACTCCACCCCCGATGGAGCTTAGGAATATAATCAACCCGCTTGAAATCGCAAGCGATTTCTACGAACGGAGTTCCCGGATTGTTTTTTGAAAAGATTCGTCGGAAAAGAACGAAGAACCGCTCACCAGGATCGTCGCGCCGCAATCGGCCAGTTTCCTGGCGTTCTTGGTCCCCACCCCGCCGTCAACCATAATTTCGTACCGAAGCCCGTTGTCCTGTTTGAACGCCGCCGCTCGCTTGATCTTGTCGTAAACCTCCGGCATGAACTTCTGCCCCGCAAAACCGGGATTAACCGACATCAGAATCAGTAAATCGACGTCCTTCAAAAACGGAACCGCCAGCTCGAATTCGGTTTGAGGACTCAATGCCAGCCCCGCCTTGCTGCCAGCTATCTTGATATCATTTAACAGCTTGCGCGTTCTGGTTTTGTTCACCTTGCCATTGGCTACGTAAACCCAGCGATTCTGCCCCAATTCGATCTTGGATCCCTCCAGCTCCAGGTGGAAGCTGATATATTCCACTCCGATCGATGCAAAATCGGCGATATAATGCTCCGGGTGAGTCACCATCAGGTGGGCGTCGTGCGGAAGTTTCGTCGCGGCTTTGGAAACCCTGGATATATCTTTCCCGAACGTGAGATTCGGGACAAAGTGCCCATCCATAATATCAAGGTGAATCATGTCGGCGAGTTTCTGCGCCTTTTTGATTTCCTTGCCAAGGCAGGAAAAATCCGCCGCCAGTATGGAGGGAGCAATCTTTACCATATTGTAGAGTAACAAGTTAATGATATTTGTACTTTCCGCAAGCGGAAAGTACACGAGAAAACCGGGATTAAGCTCTCCCGGTTTTCGCAAATCTTATTCTGTCGAATTAACGGTTTTCCAGTCGCGCCGCCCTTTCATCGAGGATCGGTTTCAGAGATTCATAATCGACACTCTGGTCGATAGGTTGTCCATAAACATCAGGATGCAAATACTTCCCTCTCTCTTCCGGCCTCTTTTCGACTTCCACCTGTATGCGATTAGCCTCCGCCCAGCGGTCCTTGCGTATCCCGGTAACCTGCCACGATACTTTCATCCCCGGCTCTCCCCCGGCAATCCGGAACCTGTTGCCGCGAACCTCCTCGGCCACGTAAAGATTCGGCCCCGGCGCCCCAATCGCCGTCAGTTGATACCGGAAATCCCGATTCAACTCCTCGAACCATTTCGGCAATTCGATTTCGGCTTCCCCCCGCGAATCGAGAGCCGCATTTCCGTTGTAAATATTCATCATGTCCGGCGATTCGACAAAAGAGTGCTGAAGATACTTATTCTCAGGATCCAGCGGATGATCTATCTTGAACGAACCTCCCCCCTTGGAAAGGGTGCCGGTTACGTTGACATTACCGCTGAAATACCCGGCATAGTTATTCGTGGCCGACCCGGCATAAGCATAAATTCCGTACGCATTGGCCCCGTCATAAGCCGAGGCACTGACTCCATAGCTGTTCCCCGAAGTATGCGAGGCATTCTGACATTCGGCCAATACGCTCACCCCCGCTCTGACGGAACCGTCGCTGGTCGCATGTCCGTAAATAGCATAACATGACCCGCCGACTGCGGCCGTGGTATGCTCTACCTCTGATTTTAGCCCGTACAACCCGCCGCTCGTAGAATTCTGAAAATCGATCTCCAAGGCGGTCTTGTAGGTTGACGAACTTACATTACGTTCGATCTGGACCATGGCATCATCCGGACTCTGCGCCACCGCCGTCCCGATCTTGACCCCGTAAACGCTGGATTTGAAAACACTATCGTACAAGGTAACCGGCCCGGTGAAATTCACGAATCCGTCAACCGTCTGCGATGACGACGACAGCACCATGGCAGTTCCGTCTATCTTGGAGGGATCGATATCCGCCCCGGCGGCAATACTTGCATCGGTCACCGACCCGTCCACGACGAAAACGGCGTACCCCGAAGTATCCGCGTACTTCGACTGAAAGGAATACGGCACCGTCACCAGCCTCGTCCGCGGAACAATTTCCGGATCGGTCCCGACCGTAATTCCCAGATAACGCACCGTATCCGATTCGAATAAATGGACCGGCAAATACATATTGGAACCAAGTAAATAGCTGAAACTCCCCCCCGATAACGTAATGCTCTGGGCTCCGCTCGTCCATAATTGGGTTCCGCCGGATGGAGCGGTATAAATTCTGAAAGTAATCTGATAGGCTCCGTCCGGAACCGGCTGCCCCGACCCGTCGGCCAGCATCCCCTGATAATTGATAAGATTGGGAACCCCGGCACTATCGGCCGTCGACACACAAATAGTCAGAATGAAAATAGCCGCCATTGCATGGCTGACACTTCGAGAGATTCCGCACCGCCACATAGCCACCCGTCCTTTTATAAATTTAAGCGCCGTTTGTATTGCCGATAACATGGAGTGAAAAATATGTTTAAATATAAGATATGGCGAGACTTACGCAAATAGATTTTATGGCCGATTTCCGGAAAACAAAAAAAAGCGCCCGGAAACTTCTTTTCGTTTACGGGCGCCTTCGTACGGGTTTAAACGTATTACAAATCAAGGTGTTCCAAACCCCCTTCGTATTCCCATCGGATTTCTATATAGTATCCGAGTATTTCCAGTCTGAGAACCTTCCTCTTCATCGCCTTACCTCATGAGATGATATCGAACGGAAAATTTTCTCCGCGCGAACGATTACTTATTTTCGTTGACTTGAGTATTCGACCGGGTTTGATGGTCGTCGGAAGGTTACAGATTGACTGCAGGTGACGTTAAACGAGAGCGATCAGTGCTTACCTGTAAACCTCCTTTCCCCGTCAAACCGGCCGGGGCGTACCGCGAAATTTCGCCGAATACACGGACTAATTCGCTGGCATACCCTTCCGGGATTGCCGGTGTTAAAGCCGGTTTTCATCTTGCGAAGCATGTTTTCCTCCTTTCCGAAAATAAAAAAACCCCGAAGCCGAATGCTCCGGGGTCGTGTTCAAAAATACTTTTATCTACACTCCGGATATCCGGGTCTTATTATCGACGAATACGAAAATGTTAGGCAAAGTCTTCATATTACCAATTTACGCCTTTTCTTTCACCCTTGTTTCGGAATCTTCGTCCGTTTCTTGAGTATTTTACCTAACCTGTCTTATTAAAGTGGGAAAATATACCTATTATTCTTCTTTGTCAAGCGATTTTTTTGATAACAAAGGAAAGAGTTAAGATTCCTCTCCCGAGCAATGGCAAACTCCTGCCAATATTCCTATTACATATCGAATGGCAGGAATCTGCAACGCTTTCGGGCCTCCACTCATTCCCTGCAACGCTATTGATTCGGATAGAGCAGATTGAGCATGCAATATATAGCTTTTTTCATCCCATCTATCTGACTGAACCTTTCAGGCTCCAATAATTCCTCAAGTTTGGGATTTAGTCTCTCCACATACCTATGTAATTCGACTTCTGATAATGAGTCGAATTTCTCGTCATACCATTTGTCTTTCTCCTCTTCGCTCATTCCCGAAACTCGTTGGCCTTCTTGTTCTCGCCAGCGACTATATTCCCTTATTTCTTCGATTAACTTCTGGATTTTGGCACTATTGGGGAAAGTTTCCGAATATAAATCAATCCAATAATTCTCAAAACTTCTGTTTGCGGAATGGGGATGGATAATCCCGGAGGCTAATGAAGAGCAAACTTCCATAATTTCATCAGGAATGGCTCCATATTTGCCTTCAATAAACGGGACTTTGGGATAAGATCCGTCTGTATCACTGAGAGGTTTATCATAATTAGTGCCGATAGTATTATTATAGGCTAAGTATCCAAATCGCCTTCTATACTCCGACGTCGTCATCCAAGTATAATGAATTTTATCCTCATCAGTATCCAGCCTTTCCCGAGCAGTGTAACCGACTCTCCAATTATATTCTAACTTCATTCCCGCATGAGGATTAATGTAAAATATGAACTTCATATAGTATGGCATCTTGGTTTTTAAAAGCAGGATCGGTTTGTACCAACTATGTGCGCTGCAAACAAATTCAATAAAATCATCAATCTGATCTTCTGTTGGTCTGGCAAGCGTTGAAACAATATCCCTATATTCTTGGAGGGTTAATCTATTGTTTAGATAATGACGTAATTTTCGCTTTTTGAATAGAATATTCATGCAACTATCAAATAAATCTGATGCAATCAGGGAGATTAAATTACTCATGGCTTCCAACTACTCCATCAGAATAACTCATTGGCGAAAGCGATATCTAATAGACCACAATTTAGAATATAATTGACAAAATAATCTATGTCCAGCATATAAGCCGTAGTCCGGTTTTTCGATGCGATATCCAATCCGCACGCGGTGGGAAAGTACTATCACGCAATTACCCTCGGAATATCGCACTAACTCTATAGAACCCCTCCCCCCCCGCAATTTCACTACAAAACCGGTGGTGATTCCCACCGCTCCCCTTATATGAAAACCGCCGGTTGCGCCTGCGGTAGGTCGAAACCTTTATGGTTTCGACATGCTTTTTCTCGAAGAGAAAAATATGGAGGAACCCCTTTATGCACCCTCACTCATTTCACCACCAAACCGCTGCGGATTTCCCTTTTGCTGTTGCGTCGGGCATTACTTCCGCGTCCCTTGGATTCGTGAATCGCGGAAGTGTGACCCGACGCTCCCGCAGGCCATCCGGAAAGCGGAGAAAGAACGCATATTAATTATGAAAAACAAACCCATTTCCTCGCACTATCATGCAACGCATTCAGTTACAGGGAATAATCTCGAAAACCGGACTACAAATCACTTGCGATTTTGCGAAAACTATATCAGCTGGTACCGCTTGCGCAGAAACCACTCCAGCCCCAGGACGCCGATGAATACCAGCAGGAGCCAGAACTTGTTCCACAAGACTATCTCGTTCGCTTCCGATACCGTAATCGGAGCGTTATCCAGTTTCGCCAACACGCTGTCGGCCCCATCCAGCGGAGCGAATTCGCCGCCGGTCAACTGCGCCACCGCCGCCAGCGTTCCGAAATCTGGCCGCCGCCGGAATTCCTCGACCGAGTACGCCTCGATCGCGATTTGCCCCTCGGACAGCTTCAGCAGCCGCCCCTCCTTTTCGACCGCTCCGTGCCAGTCGTACCGCCCCGGAGGCATCAATTCCGCTTCCGCCCGGTATCGCCCGTCTCCGGTCTCCACGAACTGCACCACGGTGCTGTCAGGCTCCCCTTCACGCATCAGCGACACGTATCCCGATGCCCCGTTGATGGGACGGAACCCCAGGTCGTACACCGAAGCGTTGAATGCTACGTTCTCACCCCGGGTGTACACGTTCTTGTCCGGGAATATCCGTACCGGTTCCGATTCCTCTTTCAAAGCCAGCCAGTTGACCGCACCGTTGAGGAACAGGCCGTACTCCTTCGGCTCCTGTCCGAAACTGTACACCAGGAAACCCCAGTGCCAGAACGGCCCTGCCGAAATCGTCAGGACCTTCCCCGCCCCGATTCGCTTGAACCCGATAATCGGCACCGCCCCCGCCCCCTCGCCGAGATCGGAATTGACCAGAATATCGGCGCCGTCGGTGATGGAATCGATCGGGAGCATCATTTCGAAATGCGGCAGCGCGCTCCAGGCCGCCCGGATATCGCGACGGCTGTCGCCGATACGGACCGCCGGATGAAACAGGTAATTCTCCATCGGAACGCCGTTGAACTGACGGTACAACACCGCCGCCCGCTGCTGCGACACTACGAACGGGAGATACTGATCGATCCAGCGCGGGAACCGGTCACGAACGTAATTATCTCCCATGAATACCAAAAGCCCGCCCCCCTTTTCCTTCAGGTAGGAATCGAACAGGTCCGCCCGGGCTTTCAGCCGGTTGTAATCCATATCGTACAGGATGACCAAGTCGTACTGGTTGAGCTCGGTCTGCTTCGTCGGGAAATTCCCCGTCAACGGTGCCGGTCCTCGGCCGTATATCACGCTGGTCAGCTCCACCGATTCCGCCCGTTCCAAAAATCGCTTCATGAACGACAATTCCCAGTCGAGCTGTTCCGCGACCAAGAGCACCTGCAATTTGCTCTTGAGCACCGATACCGAAAACGACCGCGTATTATTGGCCGTACTCACTTCCCCGTCGATACCGGTCACATCCACTTCGAATGTCTGCTGCCCCGGTTTTTCCGGAGTAAATTTCAGTTTTATCTCTTCCTTCAGTTCCCCCGCTCCCAGCTTGACCGTCTCGGTCTGCATGACCCTCTCGCCGCTCCGGATTCTTATCCTTGCATTCTCGCCGTTGAGTCCGGTCCATTCCAGCTTCGCGGTGATTTCGGTAGGTTTCCCCGCGAAGATGACATCGTTGTAATCGACCCCGGTCAGCGCTACGTCCCGCTCCGGGATCTCCTCGCCGATTCCGATTGTGAACACCGGCGATTTGATATTCGCAGCAGCTTCCGATGGTGCCATCCCGGAATTGGATATCCCGTCCGAAAGCACCACCCAGGCATCCGAGGGATCTCCGACCTGCTGCTTCGAAAGATCGTCCAGCACCTCTCCGATAGCGGTCCGGTTGGTATCGCCGGGAGTTTCTCCGCCGAGTATCCCTCCGGCGAATGGAACGACGTCGATATCGAGTCCCGAAGTATGCTCCTTGAACGCCCCGGAACCGAGGAAATCCTCGGCGCGGCGATCACGGGTTTTTCCTTCTTCTTCGATGTTCATGCTCCCGGACCGGTCAACGAGGACCGTCAGTTTCGGCTTCTTCTCGTACACCCTATCGTACGACACCACCGGCTCGAACAGGGCCAGGAACATCGCGATCACTGCGATGATCCGCAGGGCTCCGAGGATTATCCGGATACGTCGTGATAACGGAGGATTGGTCCGGCGGTACAGCCAGATTGAAGCCAGGAGGAATACGGCGAAAAACAGCCCGGTAATCAGGGGATGGCCGGTGAGCAGGTCGATAGAAAAATCGGTCAGACCAAACATATCAGATTATACTGTGATTTGCCGTCAAAGTTGAGAAATTAGCTGTCGCGGGAGGTCGAAAAGTCAACCATCGCCATTAAAGACTGCTGATAGATATTGCTGTTCAAACCGCGCACCGTTTCCGCGGCCTCATCGGCAATCTGCGCCGCCCGTTTGTAGGCGTAATCGATACCGCCCGCTTCGGTAACATGACTCAGAATGGTTCGGAATCCCCCTTCGCTGATTCCGTTCCCGAGGATATTCAGGATTTCGCGGCTATGTGCCTTATTGCCGTTTTTCAGGGTATAGATGAGCGGAAGAGTCACCTTGCCGTTGATGACATCCATCCCCGGCTCTTTCCCGGTGACCTTGACATCGCCGGTGTAGTCGAGGAGATCGTCGGCGATCTGAAACGCCACGCCGATCCCCTCGCCGAACCGCGCGAACGACTTTCGCTCGTCGCCGTTCATCCCGGCCAGGATCGGAACCGCTTCACACGAAACGGCGAACAGCGATGCTGTCTTGTCAGCGATAATCTTGAGGTATTCCTCTTCGGAAAGGTCGTAATTTGAGGTCTCCTCGACCTGCCGCAATTCCCCGACCGATACCCGCTCGGTGGCACGCGAAATGGCCGAGATAAGATCGATCGACCCGGTCTTGACCATCAGGCGGAAAGCCTTGGCGAAGAGGTAATCTCCCATCAGGACCGAGATCAAGTTGGTCCATTTGTAATTGACCGTTTCGGTTCCCCGCCGGGTATCGGAATTATCGACCACATCGTCGTGAAGCAAGGTGGCGGTATGAATCATTTCGATGGCGAGGGAAGCTTCAATATAATGGTCGTTTCTGATACCGGTGGCGTGGGCCAGAAGAAACATGAAGGCCGGGCGGATTCTTTTTCCCCGATTTTCGACAAGGTGACGAGCGACCGCGGATATCAGAGGAGAATCCCCGGTCAAATACTCTGCCATTCGTTCATCGAACCTCTCGAGATCCGGTTTTACCGGTTCGACTAGTTCTTCCAATTGCTTATGCTTCATATTCTTAAATAAGCATCCAGGCCCGTCTTTTCGGGTTTCTTCCCCCGAATCGTTCGAATTATAGTCTAAGGGGTGTATCTTGTCAATTTATTTATAGCCGGAACCCCTTGGCCCTCAAATTGGTTCCAGAAGGCGGGCGGATTTTGAATTAGCTTGACAATTTCCGATTAGATATTAGATTTGACCGTTCCAAAATCGAACAAAGATGGCGGTGTAGCTCAGTTGGTTAGAGCAGCGGAATCATAATCCGCGTGTCCGGGGTTCAAGTCCCTGCACCGCTATTATACTTTTTGACACTTTTTGCGGGAAGACCAAAGCGAAGGGTCTTGCCTCTCCCCAAAAACTGAATCCGACTCGATTACCAGCCTTGAATGGTTGCACCTTGATTGAATCCGGAAACAGGTTACTAAGCTCGTTGCGCAACAAAGAGGCTTTGTCATTACTGCTATTGAGTAGTTGACCCAATTGTTTCAAGCGGTCTTTAAGCCATTCCATTGTTAACTCGGCTCTTTGAACAGGTTCAACTTTGGCGGCGGTAATTTCGGCTTTAATCTGCGTGAGCTCACTTTCCCGTTGGGATAGTCTTTCATGCAGGATTGGGGAATAACCGCCCTTTTCGATTGCGGCGATGATATTATCAATTTGTGTTTCCGTCTTATACTTTCTTTCTTCGAGGTTTTTGCCTTCGGGTTTATGTCCTTCAAGCTGGGTCTGAACGATTGCCCTGGCCCTTTTAAGAATCTTCTCAAAAGCGCCAAACTCGGTTAGTTTAGAGATTAATACTGAGAGAAGCACCTTCTCGATTTCATCCCGTTTGATTCGATGTCTGGATGAACATACGGACTTTCCTCTTGTTCTGGTAGTGTTGCAAATATAGCAATAGTGCTGACCCGATCTTTGGATCACCATAGAGCCGCCGCACTCGGAACACTTGAGCAAGCCGGACAGCAAATACTTCTTTCGACCGGGTGAAGCTTTGCGCTTAGCTGACTGAATCTGTGAGTTAACCGCTATAAAAAGCTCTTCGTCGATTATTCGAAGTTCTTCTGAACGATAAGTAATCCAATCAGAAGGTTTATTTGGCACGGCCCTACGTTTGCTACTTATGCGCTTCTTGATCCAGCGGGATTTGTTGTATTCCCAGACTCCAGTATATTTCTTATTTATAAGAATTCCTCTTATACTAATTGGATTCCATTGGCCGGAAAAATGTCCAGTGTCGGCATGAGGAGAAGGTATTTTTTCGTTGTTAAGAATGCGGGCTATTGCCTTATAACCATGGCCAGCAGACTTTAACTCGAAAATACTTATAACCACATCGGCCTGATCCTTATTTATCAATATCCGACAACCCAATCGTCTTACTCTGCCGAATCGGTCCTTGGCCCCGGTCGGGTCAAATATAGGTTCGGTTTCGAAGCCGTAGACCCGTCCACCAGTCGAATATCCACGAAGCACCTGGCCCTTTAATCCTCGCACAATTTTGGATTTTAAGTCGTCCAGATACATTTCGTTCATAATTCCCTTAAAATAGGCGGGGATTTTTGCAGAAGGTTTTGAGGTATCGATGCCGTCTGCGACACCAATCAAGAATACACCGATTTCGCTTAGGTCCTGATAGAGTCGGGTAAATTCCGGCATATCTCGGCCAATACGGGAGAGATCATCAACAATGATATATTGGAAAAGCCCGGCAAGGGCATCTGATTTCAGGCGGGAATATTCGGCACGGGAAATATCGGAGCCAGACATTGCTTCATCGACATACGTCCCGTAAATCGCCCAGCCCTCTTTGGTGGCGTAGGCTTGACACTCCCTAATCTGGTCGGTCGTGGAGTTTTCGCTTTGGGCGTCGGTCGAAACCCGAGCGTAAATGGCAGCTTTAATCATATCCATTATTTAAGCGCCCTTTATAAAATAAGCAATCACAAACATCTTTAATAGTCCCTCAAATAGCACTAACTTTGCGACACGTTTTTGTAACTAATACGAATACAATTAGTTATGCTGTCGCAAACTTGTCCCAATTCCGGGGGTATAAGCAAAGTATTCCTATTCTTTGTCCGATTTCTTGACATAGCGCTCATATAGATTTTCGAAATCAATTGGATTAAGGCAATAATATCGGTCCTTCTTGCCACCGTCAATTCGCCTTTCAGAAGCAGCAATACCAATCTTTTTAAATCGATTAGTAAGGGTATTGATTTGATTTTCCTTCAGCCAACCAAATTCGTCTGTTTTGCGAAAGTAACCAAAGACCTCGTGCCGATCATAAAGCGTTTTTTCGCCATCTATTTTGACTGGCTCGAGTTCCTCCATTAAGGTTTTAAAAATCCGAAGCAATTGACATGTTTCATTTTCTTCGATGCCGTCAGTATGTTTCTCTGCCCCTAAATCTTTACTAAGCGAAGTCAATGTTGTGATTATGGAATTGTCACCGGAGATTCCATTGAAAAACTCAGCAATTGCAATAATGGGTTCCCATATATCCTTTTCTCTATCTGAGAGATGATGTAAATTGAATTGGCCATCTTCGTAGATTTTGGCCACTTCCGGACCGTGCTTGAGGGCAAAAAAGTAAAGGTCGTCTCGCAATTTAGCCTGGTATTCCAAATTCATTTTAGTCTCTTTGTATCGATCAACATGTTCATCCGGCTTTTTTCTCATCATCCTCAATTTGACTGTCCTGTCTCTGAGAACTTCATCGATTGAATTTATACCGGCAAACATCTTAGGAGAATAGGTGCTAAATTCTCGGATATCAAAGCCGCCTGACTTGATCTTCTCAGCCCTTTTAACTGATGTACCTTTCTCAAAACCTGAATTGAATATAGCGAAAATGGCATTCCTATTTTCTTTGTCATGTTTGGTTAACTGCTCCATTTCATCGAAAAACTGGGTGACTGAATTCGCGGCGACGTCCCTAAATATAATGGCGGCAGTGGGATCGATGATAATCACTCCGTTAAATGCGATTCTTGACAATACCTTCATTAAAAGACTCTTGCCGCTTTGTTTTTCGGCATTAATCCAAACATATGGGTAATGTGAAAAGCACCGATGAAAATAGGTGCCAATAACCCATAGCGATAAATAGGCTATATATCTGTCGTCAATGAAGAACACATACTGTTTTATATATTTATATATGCGATCGTACAGGTCAAATGGATCTATGGAATATCGATCCTCAATAAACGCGCCGATGCCCTCAACTGAAAACAGACATGTGCTTACATTATTGGTCGCCAAATTAAAGCCGTATTTTGCGGCATCTTTAAAATAGAAATATTCTCGATCCGAATTTATAAGGTATTGGTCCCCGCCGACCTTTATGGCGAAATATATTTTATTATCTATATAATCTTGCGCAGGATTTAGCGTCTTAAATTGACTTTGTTCCTTGAGGGACTTAATGAAGACCGTTTTTTCGGATATTTTGCTGCCAGATGCGATTTTTCCGGAATCTGGCTCCCGCTGCCCATCAATGCCTAAACCCATTTCATTGCGGGCGATTTC
>JBFZFV010000082.1:0-6544 GCA_041306185.1 Candidatus Zixiibacteriota bacterium | reverse complement strand
GAAATGTACGGCGGCGGTCATCGACCGGGACGAGCGAAAGGGTTCCAAACCCTCAGACCACGCTCCGGTTATCGCGGAGTTTTCTCTCTGATATTTTTAGTTGCTCCCTCGAATCGGGGGCGTTATCCTGAAATCAAAATGAATTTCCTTTCCGGGGATAATCGGTGGATCAAGGATCGATACAATCTCGTCCGGTGCAATTTCTGCTGATACTGGCCGCTTTCGTGGTGGTGGTAGCGGGGATGCGCGCGGCGGCATCGCTGTTGGTCCCGTTCATGCTGGCGGCGTTTCTGGCGATCGTGTTCGCTCCGGCCTTAAACTGGCTGATCGACCGGCGTATCCCGAAATGGCTGGCGTTGATAATCGTGATCGTGGCGATATTAATCCTCGGGGCAATTGTCGGCACTGTCGTGGGAACATCCGTAACCGATTTTATGGAAAATCTTCCGGTGTACCAGGAACGGCTGGAAAAGATGTCCGGGTCGCTGTTGGTCTGGCTGGAAGGCAAGGGGATCAATCTGACCGACCAGATGGTGGCGGAAAATTTCAATCTCGGTTCGGTGATGAATATGGTGGGGAAGCTGCTGTCGGGACTGGGGAACATGCTGGCGAACGCTTTCATGATAATACTCACCGTGATTTTTCTCCTTTTGGAGGCATCGTTTTTTCCCGATAAACTGCGGGCGGCGTTCGGAGATCCCGAAACCGGTTTTCCGCGGATGAAGGAATGGCTGGAAAGTGTCAAACGGTACATGTTCATCAAGACCTGGGTAAGCGCTCTGACCGGGATATCGATCGGGGTGCTGCTCTGGATTATCGGAGTGGATTACCCTGTGCTGTGGGGGCTTTTGGCATTCATCCTTAATTTTATTCCCAATATAGGTTCGATTATCGCGGCAGTACCGGCGGTACTATTGGCGGTCGTGCAGCTGGGATTATTCGAAGCATTATTGACGGCGATAGGGTATGTCGTGGTCAACACGGTGTACGGGAATATCGTGGAGCCGAAGTTCATGGGGAAGGGATTGGGGTTGTCGACGCTGGTGGTGTTCGTGTCGCTGGTATTCTGGGGGTGGATCCTGGGGCCGGTGGGAATGCTGTTATCGGTCCCGCTGACGGTGACGGTCAAGATCGCGCTTCATGCCAATAAAGAGACAGAGTGGATCGCGATAATTCTGGGGCCGGATATCGAGCCGGGCTAAGGGATATTCCCCTTTTTTGCTTCATACGATTCTTTTTAATTAAAGAAACCGAACGATTTCATAATATATTCCTAACAATAGGTTAATATAGTGCTTTCGGGGACGGGTTATCCCCGCGAAAGGTGCGGATTTACTGGATTTGTACCGATTGTCAATTTTTCGGGGATACGGCCCAAATATTTTTCCGGCCAATTAAAATTAACTGTTCCCTAATATTCTCTTAATACTATTCCGGTTATTTAGCGGGCGATATGTGCACAAAGGATGAGTGCGCATATTGTGTCAAAGTAGCAGAGGGAATATTACCAGAAGCTGAGGATAATTTATGAACATTATGTGTACGGAGAAGGGGATGTCTGGCATAATCAAAACGGCGGTATTCCGCGCATTCGCGGCGCTGATAATATTGTTTATCGTTTTCGGAAGTTTTGAACCCGCGTTCGCCAAGAGCGGGAAAATCACGGGACAAGTGGTCGACAAGGGGACCGGCGAACCGATTATCGGGGCGACGATTCAGATTGTGGGAACCACGATGGGAGCCGCCGCTGATGTCGACGGCAATTATGTAATTGCCAAGGTGGAGCCGGGGACGTACACTCTGATGGTTTCCGCTATCGGTTATGGAACGATTGAGATCAACCAGGTAGAGGTCAAAGAGGATCATTCGCTTCCGGTGAATATAGGCTTGCAGTCGCAGGTACAGGAAACCGGGACCAAGATTAAAGTCACGGCGAAAGCTTTACGCAACACCGAAGCGAATTTGCTTCGGGAACGGGCCAAGTCTCCGTCTATCAGCGACGCAATCTCATCGGAAGCGATGAGCCGGTCGGGAAGCGGCGATGCCGCTGAAGCGGTCGAACGAGTAACCGGGGCCACGGTGGACGGCGGGATCGTTTATGTTCGCGGATTGGGCGGGCGCTATGGCTCTTCAAAGCTGAACGGCGCCGCAATCCCGGCCCCGAATCCGGAAGGGAACGCGGTGCAGATGGATTTGTTTCCCACGAACCTGCTTGATAATGTTTCCGTGGAAAAAACGTTCACGCCCGACAAGGCGGGGAATTTTTCGGGGGGATCGGTCGATTTGAGGACGAAGGATTTGCCTGAGGAGTTAACCATGTCGTTTTCATCCTCGATTAAATACAATTCGCTTTCATCTCTGAATGATGATTTCCTGGCCGCTCCGCGCAGCAGCACCGACTGGCTGGCTTTCGATGACGGGATGAGGGATATTCCGGCGGCGTTTCAAAGTGATTCGGTATCCATTCCACCTCTCGGTAACGCACAGACGGATCCCGAGGCGGCATACAGGCTCGATTCTCTCAGCAAGCAGTTCAAATCGGCGATGAAACCGACCAAGAGGGAATCACCACTTAATCAGAGCTATGCCTTTTCGTTCGGCAACAGCTACGATTTTTTAAGTCGTCCGCTGGGGATATTGGCCAGCCTTTCATACGGAACGGAGTATAGCTATTACGATGACGGCAAGACCGGGAGGTATACCCTGACGGGGGGTACCGGGACTACCCTGGAAAAGGATTTTCTTCTTGATGAAGTTAAGGGGGTCGAAAAGGTATCGTGGGGCGGCCTGTTGTCGGCCAATTATTCCCTGCATCAGAATCATAAAATATCTTCGAGATTTCTATATACGAGAGAAGGGGAACAGACGGCGCAGCATATATCCGGCGAAGTGAATAAGGACGGTCTTACCGCATCCAATTTAAGGCTTTTTGAAACGAGGAACATCAGGTATACGGAACAGGATGTTCTGAGCAGTCAATTAAGCGGCGAACATTTTTTGCGACCGTTTAAGCTGGATTGGCAGGGCTCCTTTACCACTTCGGATAGAAATGAACCGGATGTTAGAGATTTCAGTAACGAGATTAATCTGCAGGTTGATTCGATCATATTTAATATAGACCAGACATCGGGCGATACACTTTCGGCGGATACAGTCCGGAGCGTCAGCGGCTATACGGTCGGGAGCGGTTTGTATCCTGCGCCGACTCACTATTACCGGAGTATTTCGGAAGAAAATTATGAAGGTCAGATCGATTTGGAATTCCCGTTGGCAAAATTGAACGGAGGAGATTTCAAAGTTAAAGTCGGAACCAGCTATCTTGAAAATTCCCGAGATGTCCGCGAGAAGTTGTATAAATTTTACTACGGGCAGGCTACGGGCAGCTATAATGGCGACCCGGACTGGTATTTTTCCGATGAATGGATGGGAATCAGAGGATTCGATTCCACGATTTCTATGGAGGTGTTTTATCGATATGACTATATATACGACGGCCAGGGGAATATAATAGACAGTACCATTCACTTCGAATTCGACCCCTTTACCGGGGAGATATCATTCGACACTTTATATATCGATACTACGATCAATTACGATATTGATTTCGGCGGATATGTTTTTGAAAGAACGGCAACAAATACGAATAATTTTACCGGGGAGAAGAATATATTCGCCACCTATGCCATGGTTGATTTTAATATACTGCCGCGCCTGAGGATGGTCGGTGGTGCCCGTCTTGAATCGACTGAAATGACCATTAAAGGAACGGCAGCGGTCCTGGATACGCTTACCGGAAAGCTGATTGATGAAGATGATTGGTTGCCGTCAGTGAACCTGACCTATTCGGCGACGGATAAAATGAATGTAAGGCTGGCGTACGGCAAGACTCTGGCCCGGCCCAGTATTCGGGAATTGTCACCGATGGTTACGTACGAATTTACCAGAGGGGCGATATATGTGGGCAACACCGCTTTGGAACGGACTTTGATCGACAACTATGATTTTCGCTGGGAATGGTTTACGGCGCCCGGCGAGATCCTGGCGGTCAGCACTTTTTATAAACACTTCAAGAATCCGATTGAACGAACCATTATCAGCAATAACAATGAAGTGAAATATAAGAATGTCGATAAGGCACGAGTATACGGCGCGGAATTCGAAGTGCGCGAAAACCTGGGACGATTGGTCCGGGGGCTGCATAATTTCAATGTCGAGGGAAATTTGTCGGTTATAAAATCGGAGGTGAAATTGTCGGAGTTCGAACTTCTAACGCGGCGTCAATTCGATTCCACGGCGTCGGATACTCGTCCGCTGCAGGGGCAGTCAGAGTACATCGTCAATTTTAATCTGAACTACAATAATTACCGAACCGGGACCGATATCACACTGCTTTACAATGTTTTCGGGGAGCGCCTGACGGAAGTTTCGGAGGGTGGGGCTCCTGATGTATTCGAACAACCTCGAGCCGATCTTGATTTTACCCTGTCTCAAAAGCTGATGGCGGGATTGAAATTGAAAGGGTCGGTAAAGAACATCCTCGGAACGGATTTAAGGAAGGTAATTCACTATAAAGGAACGGATTACACTTTCGCGAGCTATTCGCGGGGGACATCGTATTCGATCGGCTTGTCGTACAGTTTGTAGTAAAGACATAATACGATTGCACAAGGCGGGGGAGTTCGCGGGAAATTCCCCGTCTTTGCTAATATTAGTCTAATATTTATTTAACCGAATATTATCCGTTAATCTAACAGTTTTCTAACTACCCGGTCATATTGTCTGAACAGTAAAAAGCTAATCTCCCTTCGCACATGATGATCGTTTTTTGAGCGCGTGAAACGATTATCGAGTATTACTGAGAGCCACAGTACTTACGAGACAGAAGTTCAAAGCAGAGACAGAGCGAACTGACGGGGGAAGGAATCGAGAAAAAAATTCAATTGGGGATTTCGGCAAGACAAAAATGTTAAGTGAACTTATTCAATCTCTTTGAGGAGGACGAAATGCTTCGCAAGCTTTTCTTAGCTTTAATGCTGATGGTAATGCCGACCGCGATCTGGGCGTTTCCCGGCGATTGCAAGTTTGACGACACCGTAGTCGTCAGCGGCGATGTCGGCGGCCAGACCTGGACGGCGGACACTCTTTATGTAATGGTCGGACATTGCGTGGTTTATGCCGGCGATGTTTTGACTATTAACCCCGGAACCGTGATCTGGGGTACCAATCCGTTTTCGACCTGGGGTCCGGCTGTTGACTATCCGGGCGCTTTGATTATCGCCAGGGACGGAATGATTGACGCCGAAGGAACCCGCAACGAGCCGATTATCTTTACGGTGGAAGGGGACAACCCCTGCAATCCGTATGACATCGCTTACGGTTCCCGTCAGCTCTGGGGCGGACTCATTATTTGCGGTAATGGCGATATTAACACCACCACCGGTGTAGGCAACATCGAAGGAATTCCTACCGAAGACGGATACGGTGCGTACGGTACAGAACCGGGTGACGATACCGACAATTCCGGTATTCTGAAGTATGTCTCGATTCGCCACGGCGGATTCGAAATCGGTGAAGCGAACGAAATCAACGGTATTACTTTCGGTGCCGTCGGTAACGGGACCACCGTCGACTTTGTCGAAGTTTTCAATAACTACGACGATGGATTCGAATGGTTCGGCGGCGACGTGAACACCAAGCACATGGTTGTTGTCGGCCCCGGCGACGACTGTTTCGACTATGATGAAGGTTTCCGCGGGAAGCACCAGTTCTGGTTTGCCATTTACGATTCGCTGAGAGGCGACAAGAATGGTGAACATGACGGCGGGACGACTCCCGAAGACGGCCTTCCGCTGGCAATTCCTGAAATTTACAATGCCACACTGATTGGTCTCGGCTACGGTGCCGGTCATGACCTGACCATGAACACCTACATGCTGAATATCCGCGATAACGCGGGCGGTCGCTATAAGAATTCCATTCTTACCCAGGGCACGAACAAGCTGTTCGATTTCGAAGATCTTGCCGATCCGCTTCTGGAAGACACTCGCAAGCGTCTTGAAGCCGGCGACCTGGCTTTCGAAAATAATATATTCCACAGCATGGGCGACTATGACGGAACCATTCCTTCAATTATCCCCAAAACCTGGACCGCCGACTATTTTGCAAATAATGCGACCTGGCAGTTGGCTTCCACCAATGCCACCGGTCCGACCAACGATATCGAAACCGTCGATCCGCTAATTCACAGTTTCTCCTGGTCGGATGCTTCTCAGGATCTCGACCCGCGCCTCAATGCCGGTTCTCCGGCCATCGGCGGAACCATGGCTCCGTATGTCGACCCGTTCTATACCTCTGTTAACTACAAGGGCGCTTTCGGTCCGTGGGAAGCCAATCCTGCCAAGGCCGGCATGGACAACCTTTGGGTTCGCGGCTGGACCGCTCTGTGGGAACGTGCCATGACTCCGTTCATCTGTGGCGATTTCGATTACAGCAATGTTGTCAACGTTCTTGATATCGTCTATTACGTGAACTGGAAGTTCAAAGG
>JBFZFV010000081.1:0-4189 GCA_041306185.1 Candidatus Zixiibacteriota bacterium | reverse complement strand
AGGTTTCACCCTTATTGAATTGATGATCGTGGTCGTTATCATCGGTATTCTGGCTGCGTTGGCCATTCCGCGGTTCATGACCGCCACCACCAAGTCCAAGCAGTCCGAATGCAAGCAGATCTTGAAGCAGATCTACACCATGGAAAGAACCTATCGTCAGGCCAACAACACTTACTGGGGCCAGGGCACCACTGCCGACTCGCTCCCGGCCAACCAGAACAACTTCGCCACTATCGGTGTTGAAATACCGAGCGGCGCTCGCTACCAGTATAACGTCGTGACCGCCACCGCCACCAACCTGACGGTTACGGCGACCGCGACCGGTCTTGACGATGACGCTTCGAACGACGTCTGGCAAATCAACGAAGGCGGCGTTCTCAGCTGCACCACGGACGACTCGATCCTCTAAACCTGAACGCAAGACTGCGTCAAATTCGGGCCCCGATATCGGGGCCCTTTTTATTTTAAGCAAGGCTCTAAAGTCATTCAGGATTAGGGGGAATCTACCGAAAATATAACAGAGGATTTTTCGTCGATAACAGGGATTATGGACTGGATTCCAATCCGATTCGAAATGGTGAAATATGGTTAAGCATGACATCGATTACAGGTATATCCGTCCCGGCAAATTCAAGGTTGTTTCGGAATGGGCGATTCCCGTGGTGGCCTTTTTCGCGGCCTTCTCTTTTTATATCTCGCGGATGGCTCCGTCGATTTTATGGGGAGATCTGACCGATTTTTCGACCGCCAACTATATTTTTAGTCCCGACGCCGCCGTGATATACCCGCTTTATTCTCTTATTTCGAGAGTGGTATTATTGATTCCGGGCATCACGCCGGCCTTTTCGACCAACCTGATGTCGGCCTTTTTCGGAGCGGTATCGGTGACGCTGTTTTATCTTTTGATCAAACGCCTGTTCCAGGTGCCGGTGATGCACTGGAATTACCGCAATATGCCGAGTTATCAGAAACTGCTTGAGGATAATCCCGATTATAAGCAAATCGATGAAATTATCGATATCGAACGAATTGCGAAACCATCGCTGACCGAACTCCCCTCGCTCGGAGCGGCGGTGTTATTCGCCTTCACCTTACCGGTCTGGCTGGCCTCGGTGCGTGCCGACGTTTATTCGCTGCAGCTGGCCCTGACCATGGCCGGGCTATATTTCGTGATTGAGGGAATCCAGGCGGAGCGGAACAGGATATTCTTTCTGGGGCTCTGGCTTTACGCTCTTTCATTGACCAACCATCCCATGCTGGCTCTGGCGTTCGCTCCCGCGTTCATCTTCCTGATTCTCGTTAATTTCGGGAATCTCGGCAATCGCCTCGGATCTCTGGCCGCCATTGTCCTGATGCTGGCCGCGGCTGCCTGCGTTTACTTCTACCTGCCCGTTCATCGGGCTTTCACGGTAATGTCGGCCTCGTCCGGCGGTCAGGACGGCCTGACCTCCACGATACCGTTTCTATCGGGCTTTACCGATGGTCCTAATCCGGAACTCTGGCCGATGTATCTGGAAAGGCTGAAGGGAATCATTAATGCTCTGGGCGCCTATCTCGAATGGCCTCTGGTCGGAATGGCGGTAATCGGGCTGGCCGGAGTTTTTCAGTTGTCGAAAAGGGTATTCACCTTTTTATTTCTGGGATTGCTTTTCAACCTGCTTTTTGCCGTCTGGTTCGATGATTTCTACGGCAGCGGATTCAATCGGATAACGCTGATGGCTCCTTTAATGGCCCTCACGCTGATAACTGCGGTCAGCGGCCTGATGTATATTGTCAGAACCCAGATTCTGGCCGGGAAGACCTCGGTTTACATGGCCCTGGTCCTGACCGTATTCATCTTCGCAAAGGTGAATGACAACTGGGAGCGGGGAAATCTGGCGGTCACGGAGGGTCCTGAAATCATCGGCCGGGCGATTATCGATCAGCTTCCGAAAAACTCCCTGTTGGTTACCGCGGACAGAAACCTGATTCAGCCTTTGTGGTATTATGCCTATATCGAAGGTGACCATCACGACCTTTGCATCGTATCGTCCGAAGAATTGAACGACATCAACAACCGCAGAATGATAAAAAGCCGTTTTCCCGGTTTAAAATATCCCGAAAACTTCCTGGTTGACGATTCCGCCTACAATAATTTTTTCGCCGCCGACCTTTGCTGGCGGAATTCTCGTGACCGCAGAGTCTACCTGCAGTATGGAGTTTACGGATTGGATTACCGCAATGTCGTGCCGCAGGGATTGCTGTTCCGGTATATCGGGCTCGATTCCAATCGGACCTATCCTTCGCCCGATTATCGCAACCACACCGCCCTGATTGATGAAGTGGTTGAAAAGAGCAGCCGCGATTCGCACACCATGGAGGTGTCCGGACGATGGCTGTATTATACCGGGCTGTACTATGATAATATCGGCTCCAAGAAAGAAGCCTGGTATCTTTACAGCCGGGCGCTCAGTATCGACATGACCGACACCGAAATGCGGCTCCGCATGGCCGGGTCGCTGGCATCGTCGGGCAAGTATGCCGATGCGCTCAAGCACATTTCGGAGGCTCTGGCGATCGAGCCGAAAAACCCGCGGGTCCTGGAACTGGGACGGCGCATCACGGAACGGATGAACAAGAAAGGCGAAGTCGCCGCCAAAGAATAACAGGAACGATTAAACAGCGAAATTTATTGTTTAAACATATCGGGGTTAATATGCAGGCAACCGCTACACCGACAATCGAACAGAAATCCAAATTCAAGGCTCCGGTCCGCGTTCCGGTCTATCCGGAAATTTTGACCGGAGAACGGGAGGCCCGTCGTATCGTAGCGGTCTGCCGCCACTATTCGGCTCTTCCGCTGGAAAAACTCACGGCGCTGCAATTGGGCGCGTCGACCGGAATCATGACCGAAGTCTTCGCCCGTCATTTCAAGAAAGTGATCGCGGTGGACAAAGACATTTCCAGCTTGCAGCTTTCCAAGAAAATCAGCAGGCATCTCAATATAGAATACATCTGCGCCGAGGGAACCAACCTGACCGTCGACGACAATGCCGCCGATGTCCTTATCTGCGACCGCTATCTCGAACAGACCAGAGACCACCGGGTCATGATGAACGAAATCTACCGGGTGCTCAAATACGAAGGTTTTTGCTATTTCGGGGCGACTTCGAAATACACCGTCATCGAACGGAATTATTTCCTGCCGTTCCTGTCATGGCTTCCCAAGGCGGCGGCGGAATTGTACCTGAAACTGGCGGGACACAAAGGGGCATACGACCCCGAAATTCCCTCGCTGGGCAAGCTGAATAAACTGACCAGCGATTTCTGGCGGCACGACTATACCCGGATAATCCGGAGAAATCCAGCGGAATTTTTCTCGGAAGATATTGCTAAACCGGGCGGATTTTTTGCAGGATTGACCTTGCGCTTTTTCAAGCATTTCTATCCCTTCCTGCCGACCTGGGTCTGGGTGCTGACCAAGAGGAAATAGACGAAATTCCCGATTCGGCCCGGTTTGACCTCCGGGCCTTTTTTTTATATACCCAAAAAGTAATTGACCGGGGTCTATTCAAAGACTTATATGGAATATGCGCCATATTATAGTCCTGTCATTGATACTGCTATTCGCCTCATCGATTTTGGCCCAGGATATTGACAGCAGCGATATCAAAGTGAATCAATCGCTGGAACGGCTAATGGAACTAATAAACCTGACTCCTTCGGATTTGTCGTTCCGCGACGATTATACCAAGATCGACAAACATCGCCTCGCCATAATTACGGAACTGATGCATAATCCCTACGGTATGAAGCAATTCACCGAGACGCTCGGCACAGTAGCACAGGACGGCAGCCCCAAGGGGATCCTGGAATTCGCCCTGAAACATATTTCCATAACCTCGGACGGGCGGAATCAAACCTGCCTGGGGACCGCCCTGAATGACGGCGGCCTGATAAATACCTTTTACAATTCCACGGAATTCAACAGCTTTCTGGGGATGATGCAGGACCACCTCGAACACGGTTTTCCCCCGTGCCGCGAGGAAATGCTGGCCCTGCTCAACAAGAGCGAACGGGATTTCATGGTTCACGAATTCAAGGAGGTTATTCTCGAAGATACCGCCGATGAATTCAAGACCGCCGAAATGATCGATTCCATTTCCAAGGCGGAAGAAAAATACGTCCAGAAATTCATGCAGTTCAGCGA
>JBFZFV010000080.1:0-12468 GCA_041306185.1 Candidatus Zixiibacteriota bacterium | reverse complement strand
ACATCCTGCCTGACCGTGCCGATACCGCGCCGGACCAGCCCGGTTACTTTCATGGCGTTTCCGAGGATGCGGCAGACTTCAGCGGCCTCGGTGGGATTTTGTATCTGCGAATCGGTGATGATTTCCACCAGCGGGGTCGAAAGACGGTCGGCCGCGAAGGTGATGGTGTGGCGAATGTCGGATACCTCGCGGCAGGCTTCCTCCTCGAGGTTTACCTGGGTAATGTTGATTTTACGGTCCTTATAGGGGATCCAGCCGTCGAGCCCGATGATCATGGTGCGCTGGAAACCGGTCGGGATGGAGCCGTCGAGGTACTGCTTGCGGATGATATGGATTTCGTCGATGATACGGCAGTTGAACAAAAGCGCGATCCTGATGGCGAAATCGACCGCCTGCTGGTTGACCAGGAATGGAGGGGTGTCGTCCATTTCGTAGGTGCAGGTATGGTCGCGATAGAGACGGTAGATGACCTCCTTGCGGGTCTTGAATTCCATCAGGGCCGTGCCGTCGTATTCCCCCATTTCCGAGAGGGTGGGGCGCATATGGCGGAGGATTTCGGCATCATGCGGGCGGTTGGTAAGGCCGACGGGGCAATGGCAGAAGAGCTTCTTTTCGGTGGCCAGCTGCTGGTGGATTTCCAGTCCGCAGCGGAATCCCAGGGAGGCAAAACGGGCATTATCGCCGAAATCGATATTATCATATTCCATAACGATGCTCAATATATATCGGGGGCGGGAAAATCAAAGAGAAATTTTGGGGAAACGATACGGCGCAATTTCGGGGTGAACGGGGCCCAATCGGGGGGTGGCGGGGGTCGATTTTCCCTATGAAAAAAGTTGAAAAAATCCGTGTCGACATGAATATTTTTATTGCATAAAATTCAATAAAAATAGTTTATTGGTTCTTGTTGGTGCCAATAAGAGGATTTGGGCAGAAGAACCGAGCGGGGGAATCCGAGGCATTCCAGAGCCAAAACCGGAACTTTCGAGAGAGAAAAAGCGGAGATTGCATGGATCATGCAACGCTTATAAAAGGGAATCTAAAGTAAAGAATAACGATTAACTTAATCACATATCAACCACCCAAGGTTTAACAAGGAGGCATTCATGCCAGTTAAGAAGACGGCAAAGAAGACCACCGCTAAGAAGACCGCCAAGAAGAAACCGGCGGCGAAGAAGACCACGAAGAAGACGGCGACGAAGAAAACCGCCGCCAAGAAGAAACCGGCAGCGAAGAAGAAGACCGCGGCCAAGAAGACCGCGAAGAAGAAAACCGCGGCCAAGAAGCCGGCCAAGAAAAAAGCCGCACCAAAAAAAAAGACCGCGCGTAAACCGAACGCGGCTTTCATGAAGCCGATGCAGCCCGATGAAGCGCTTGGTGCAATCGTCGGAAGCAAGCCGATACCGCGCACCGAAATCACCAAGAAGCTGTGGGATTACATCAAGAAGAACAACCTGCAAAATCCCGCAAACAAGCGCGAAATCATGGCCGACGACAAACTGAAACCGGTTTTCGGCGGCAAGGGTAAAGTATCCATGTTTGAAATGACCAAATTGGTCTCCAAGCACATGAAATAGGCGTTAATGCTGATACAAACGGCCGGAGCAATAATTCGCCCCGGCCGTTTTTTATTATCGGGTTGATGCCGCCGCTTGAATCTCATATATTCTCCCCATGACCGAAATCAAAAGCAAATATTTCCCTCCCCTCATTTCGTTCGCCGCGGCATTCGTATTTGCCATTCCGATTCTTTTGGAATGGAGCTATCTCGGGCCGCGCGACTGGGAGTTGTTCGTCACCATGGGAGCGGTCCCGGTCAGGACCGTTTTACATTACGGGCAATTTCCCTTCTGGAACCCGTACATCGGAGGAGGCAATATTCTGTTCGTGCACCCCGAGGCCGCGATTTTTTCGCCCTTCTTTCCGATTCTGTTAATATTCGGGGCAATCGGGGGATTAAAGATACAGGTAATGCTGGCCTGGTTCCTGGGATTCTGGGGAGCATACCGATTCGGGAGAATCCTGGGGCTGTCGCGGCCGTCGGCCTGGCTGGTTTCATTCACCTATTTCGGTTCGTCGTACTTCGCGCTGCATTTCACGGCGGGGCATATTCCATTCACCCATTTCTGTTTCCTCCCCTGGCTGGCCTATTTCATTCTGAAGGCGGAGGAAAACCGCAAATATATCATTGCCGGAGCCATCACGGTGGCCTTGATTGTCCTCGGCAATGGTGCGGCCATCCCGTTTTTATATACATCGTTTTACACCGGGATTTTCGTTCTGCTATACTCATTTCAGAAGAAACGTTACCGCTATTTAAAGTTTTATATTCTTAGCATCATTTTCGGCCTGCTGATTTCATCGGTGAAATTTATCCCGATGTACCTGGAACTATCCAAGTTCCCCTGGGAGGGGCGGACCGACGATTTCACCGCGATCGGGCTGTTGCCATCGATATTCTTCTCATTCAAACAAGGCTTATTCCGCGAATTGAGTGCCGGTCATAACTGGCCCTGGCATGAATACGGAGCGTATCTTTCTCCGCTGGTTTTTGCTTTGGGGATTTATGCTCTGATTAAAGCTTTTCGGAAGTTGTGGTTCTGGGGAGCGATTGCGGTGTTTTTCCTGATTTTCGGATTGGGACATTACGGCGATTTTTCGCTCTGGAATCTCTTCATGAAACTCCCCGGGTTCGCTTCGATTCGCGCGCCGGGAAGAGCGTTTCAATTCGTGGTGCTGTCGTTTGGAGTGCTGGGTGGGTTCGGCCTCGATTATTTGATCGCACAATATCGTGAGAAGCTGCCATCGATCACCAAACTGGCGTGGATTATTCCGGCGTTGATTTTGGTCATCAATTTCGGGATCAATCTCCCCAGTCTGACCGAAGTCGATTATAAGCTTCCGGCCAAGGTCCCATTTGAGGAGAATTTCCGCCAGGAACTGGGAGGAGTGGAGGAGTTATATAGCCAGTTCCAGCATAACCGGGGGAGCCTGGTGGCGCCATGGCTATCGGCGTACAAAGCCAGTCGCGGAATTGTCACTCCCGATAATCGCGTAATGATGGATTATATCCTGAGCGGGGACGGCTTTGTAACCGATCGGAAATTCACACCTAACAAAGTTGAATATGATATTCAGTCGAAAACCGGTGGAGCGATGGTTTTCTCTGTCGGGTATGATAAGGGGTGGAAGGCTGCCGACGGCAGGGCCCTGCGAAACGAACAGGACCTGATTGCACTGGAATACAAGCCGGGGAAGGATAGTATCGTTTTGGAATATCAGACTCCCGGATTCTATATATATCTGGTGATATCGTTGCTTGCGCTGGCCGGGGCGTTACTGGTTCTGCTTCACCCGAAAACCGGTGAGCGGTTTAAAGCGGTATTTTAAGAGGGTCCAGATCGCTTCGGCCCCGTCAATTCCTCGAATTTTCTTTCCCTCTTCGAATTTCCTCGGGAAATAATTAATCGGAATTTCGTGAATCTTTATTTTATTCCGGGCCAGTTTTGCGACCAGTTCCGGGCAGAATTCGAAGCGCCGCGATGAAATGTTCAGCTGCTTGAGAATATCGGTGCGGACCATCTTATAACAAGTTGATTCATCGGTGATGCCGGTATTAAATAAAAGATTGGCGACAAAAGTCAGTAGTTTACCACCCCAGAGGTAGCGATAATAAGATATTCCGCTTTGTTGATTGAGAATCCGGGACCCGAAAACCACTTCGGCCTTTTTCTCTTCGGCCAGTTTTACCATTTTCACGATATCTCCGGGATCGTATTCCAGATCGCCGTCTTGGATGACAGTATATTTTCCTCGCGCGTGCGGGATGGCAGCGGCCAGAGCATCCCCTTTGCCGATATTTTCCGGCCGGGTCAAAATGACAACATTGTCTTTTGAGGCAAACCTTTGGATAAGCTCGCCGGTAGAATCGGTGGACGCGTTATTTATTATGATTAATTCGAAATCGAGCGGAAGGGCCAGGATCTTTTCGGTAATCTGAAGGACAGTGGCTTCTTCGTTATACAGGGGCATTAAAATCGAGAGCAGCATAATTCAATATATGTAATTTGCGGCCAAAAACAACAAGCGACCTGACGTGCCGGGAGCGTATATCTTGACTTTTGGCGCTCATTTCGATTATGTTGTGCGAAATCTAAACTCGAGGTAATTATGTCCAGTTCCAAAATAAGTCCCGGCGCGAAACTGGGAACCGATACCAGGTACGGAGAATTCTGCGTTATCGGGGACAAAGTGACCATAGGAAAAGGATGCGTTCTGGGAAATAATGTCGTGATTCATGAGGGTACGACCATCGGCGATAATGTTCGTATCGACGACGGCGCCGTAATCGGCAAGTTCCCCATGAGGGCGGCTAATTCCGCGGTAACCAAAGACCAGCAGCTCCTTCCGACTAAGATCGGTTCGGATTGTATCATCGGGACCCACGTGGTCGTCTATCGGGGAGCGGAAATCGGAAAGAAAGCCCTCATTGCCGATTTATCGACGGTTCGCGAAAATGTCACGGTCGGAGATTTCACCATTGTGGGCCGGGGAGTGGCTATCGAGAATTTCTGTAAAATCGGAAGATACTGCAAACTGGAAACCAATGTTTATATCACCGCCTATTCCGAGCTGGAAGACCGGGTCTTCGTGGCTCCCTGCGCGGCGACTTCGAATGATAATTTCATCGGGCGGAC
Source organism: Candidatus Zixiibacteriota bacterium (assembly GCA_041306185.1). Lineage (GTDB taxonomy): Bacteria > Zixibacteria > MSB-5A5 > GN15 > PGXB01 > JBFZFV01. The sequence goes on along the minus strand of JBFZFV010000080.1, from coordinate 7,771 downwards.
CGAGGAACGGTTCAAGCATTTCAAGGGAGTCGTGGTGAAAAAGGGAGGGCGTATCGGAGTCAATGCGACGATCCTTCCGGGTAAAACCATCGGTGAGGATGCCCTGGTGGCCGCCGGAGCGCTGGTGACGCGCGATTGCCCTCCGGGGAAAGTCGTGGCGGGAGTTCCGGGAAAAGTGTTTCGGGATGTTCCCGAAGAACAGCTGTTGAAAAACCAGGGCTGGGACGAATAAGGAGATTAAGTATGGCAGTACCACTGCTTGATATGAAACGCCAGTATGTGAAGATCAAGGACGAAATCGACCGGGCGGTGATAAATGTCCTGGAGCATGGACGATTCATTTTCGGCCCGGAAGTTACCGCATTGGAAGAAAAGCTGGCCGCTTTTTCCGGGGTGAAATACGGAATCGGGGTGGCTTCGGGAACGGACGCCCTCTTGTTGTCCCTGCGAGCGGCCGGAGTGAAGCCGGGGGACGAAGTAATTACATCGGATTATTCGTTTATTTCTTCGACCACCGTGATATCGCGGGTGGGAGCGATTCCGGTATTCGTCGATATCGACCCCGATACTTTCAATATCAATCCGAAACTGATAGAGAAAGCCATTACGAAAAAAACCAGGGTGATTATGCCGGTGCATCTGTTCGGCCAATGCGCCGACATGGACCCGATCATGGCGATCGCCAAAAAGCACAACCTGGTCATTATCGAGGATGCCGCGCAATCACTGGGAGCGAAATACAAAAACCGCATGGCCGGATCGTTCGAGGGATACGGGTGCACTTCGTTCTATCCGACCAAGAACCTCGGCGGCGCGGGAGACGGCGGCATGGTGGTAACCGATAATGCCGATTATGCCGACCGGCTGAAAATGTTCCGCAATCACGGCTGGAAACAGAAATATCACCCGACCGAAATCGGCTACAATTCACGGCTCGATTCGATCCAGGCGGCAATTCTCCTGGTCAAGCTGAAATACCTCAATGAAGCCAACGAAGGACGCCGGGCTCATGCCGCAAAGTACGATAAGGCTTTCGCGGGAACGAGGGTCAGGACCCCCAAGGCGAAGGATTATTCTTACCATATCTACAACCAGTACACAATCGCAGTGGAAAATCGGGACGAGTTGTTGAAGGGCCTGGAAGCGCGTAAAATCGGCCATGAAGTATATTATCCCGTTCCGTTCCATTTGCTGGAGTGCTATCCCGATCTTCCGTACAAGAAGGGGGATTTCCCGCATAGCGAATGGGCGGCCGATTCGGTGGTATCGATACCGGTATACCCGGAATTGACCGACGCGGAACAGGACGAAGTAATCGAAGCGATCAAGGAGATATCCGGGTAGCTTGAAAGTCCCGTTTTTCAGACTCAAATTTACGTCCGCCGAAAAGCAGGCGGTCCGCGAAGTCATCGAATCGGGCTGGGTAACGACCGGCCCGAAAGTCCGTCTTTTCGAGGAAGAAATCCGTAAATTCACCGGGGCGAACGAAGCCGTGGCGGTATCTTCCGGCACGGCCGGGCTGCATCTGGCCCTGATAGCAAGAGGTGTTACGCCGGGAGATGAAGTCATCACTACGCCATTCACGATGGCGGCGACGGTCGAAGCGATTTTGTACTGCGGGGCGAAGCCGGTCTTTGCCGATATCGATCCCGATACGTTGAATATCTCTTCCGTTGAAGTCCGGAAAATAATCACGAAAAAAACCAGAGCCGTTATCGCGGTTGATATAGCCGGTTTGCCGTGCGATTATGATGCCCTGCGGAGAATAGCATCGCAACATAAGATTAAGCTCATCGCCGATGCCGCGCATTCGTTCGGCGGAGAATATAAGGGGAAAAGGGTCGGCAAGCTGGCCGACGCCACGGTTTTTTCGTTTTATCCCACCAAGAGCATCACTACCGGCGAAGGAGGGATGGTCATCGCGGATAGTAAAAAGCTTGCGGATAGAATCCGATTACTATCGCTTCATGCCATGAGTTCTTCGGGGTGGAAACGATATTCCGGCGGCAGCTGGAAGTACGATATCACGGACCTGGGTTATAAGTACAACATGGCGGAACTCCCGGCGGCTCTGGGTCTGGCCCAGTTGAAACGATTCGAATCAATGCAAAAGAAGCGGGATGCTCTGGCGAAGCAGTACGGGAAACTCCTTGAGGGATTAACTGAGTATCTTGAACCGCCGATCGCCCCCGACGGATATGTTTCTTCCCGACATCTTTATATTATCAAATTGAATCTCAAGAAATGGCGAGTTGGGAGGGACAGCGTTATCGATGAACTCGAAAAGCGGGGAGTGGGATGTGGAGTGCATTACATTCCTGTTTACCGTTTTAGTTATTACCGGAAATTATTGCAGACCAGTCCTTCCGCTTTTCCCGCAACCGAAGCATCTTTCAAGCGGGTGATAAGTCTTCCCTTTTATCCCGATTTGACCGTTAAAGAGACCGCATATGTCGCGGACATTCTCTCTGATTTAGCCCGCAAATTTTCCCGATAAAAAAAGCCGCCCCCGCGTTAAAAGCGGGGACGGCAAAGTTGGGAGACCTCCTCTATTTCATCATCATCATTTTAATAGTATGATTGTATTCGCCGGCAGTCATGCGGCAGAAGTAAATTCCGGACGAAACCTGGTGCCCGGCGGCATCGGTTCCGTTCCACTGAATGTCGTGGCGTCCGGCTTCTTTGTATCCATCAATCAACGTTCTGACCTTCTGGCCGAGGACGTTGAAGATTTCGATTCTAACCGGCGAGGCCTGCGGCAGTTCGAAAGATACCGTGGTCGCCGGGTTGAACGGGTTGGGATAGTTGGCGTTCAGGCGGAATTCCGTCGGCAATGACGCCTGCTTGAAAGGTTCCAGAGGATTCGGGAGCGGATCAACCGGAACATGACCGCAGTTATATCTGGTTTTAACCGTGCCGGCGGCGTTAAACATCCAGGGTTCTCTATTCTGGGCATCCTTGATGAATGAATCCTGGCCGAAGGTTATTGTCGTCGTCCGGTAACACCACTGAGTACCGGGACCGCTGTCTTTTTCTCCATCCCCGGATTTTTGCAGAGGATCTTCTATTATCGGCGGATAGTAATATCTGCTGTAGGTGATACTGGCGATTTGAATTCCGTTCGAAGCATCGGCCGCCTCCCATTCGGCTCCGGCGATTAAGACTACCTGGGTACTTGTAACAGTATCGACCACGGCTCCGTTTAAAGGCGTTATCGTATGGAAGTAATGCGGACCGCTCCGATTAATTGCGACGCTGAAAGTATCGGCCACGAAATTAGCATACAAATAATAATGCTGAGTCGGATTGGCCGGCTCTGTCGTAATGACGGCCGGGGCATAAAACTTGCCGACGGCATATTCCACCACGGCGTCGGTAGAAACATCGAGACCCGTTCCGCATTCGACCGACCTTAAACCAGTGGTATCGAGCAGCCTGGCGTTGCGGGAATCGAAATCACATGAGAACGGGAAGGTGAAATAACGGAGAGCATAAGAGGTCGGCGCCGTCCAGCCGCCGCCGAATTCCATGCCGAACTTCAAGACATCCTGATACACCGTATCGGGAACGTGATCGCGATAGTTCAGCAGTTCGCTTTTTACGATGGAATAGAATTCGTAATTCGTATCTATTGTTTTGGCTGTCCCGGTATGAGCCTCGAACCAGAAATCATCCAATCTCTCGGAGTAGTTGGGGCTGCCTAACGACGGGTGATAGAGATAATCCAGTTCTATATCCATCGCTTCGGAAAATGTGAAATCGATTCTGATTTTGGAATCATCGGCGCTGGTGCTTCCCTCGGTTCCCAATCCGATGGGGAAATTATTGCTCATACTGACCGTAGTGGTACAGAAAGCCGCGGGTTCATCTTTGAATATCCGTCCCTTTGACGAAGTAATAAACGAGGCGGCGTAGGCCGGAATCGTAATATTATGTCCATAGGGATAGTAAAACGCCCCCGAAGCAGCAGCAGCGCAATAACCTGTAGTGTTTTGACCTACCCTAACCGAAAACTGGGTCACCCCAATATAGGCCGAAGCGCCGTCCCAAAATGAATTATCGTATCTGCAATAGAATTTTGCCCAGACAACCGGGTCTTCAGACATGCCCGAAGGAATATCGTAGGAATCTCCGGTTCTCAGTTGGGCGATAACAGGGTAATCTCCTTCATCGGGACAACCGCCCTCACAGCCAGCCGGGAAATATGTGCTGACATCGACAAGTTCGATAAAGTGGAGTTTGAGTGTATCATAAACCATAGTGAAGTCGATGCCGTCGACATAAGAATCATTATAAAATAAAATAGGGACAATAATCTCGGTGCCCAGGGCCCCAGGGTAAGAGCCTGCAGCCGGCCATAATCCGTAAACATAATAATCAATTAATATACTTTTACCTATCATCTCGTCTGCTTCATCTGCCCGATATTCATCCAGAGTCCTGGTAGTCATGCTGTTTCTGTTGGGATTATTAAGATCATATTCGGGAAATTCGAGCGGTGTATTTACATAAGACGGTCCGCATTTCGCTTTGAATTTGACGGTTGCAATGGCTTTATAAATATTGTAAAAATACGACGCCTCTTTGAAGCCAGCCGTAAAACTCAATTGCACAACGCCATTATCGTAACCGAGCGTTGTACATTCAAAATCCCAGGGCCAGGCCGTGGGATTGGCGTAGGCATCATCAAGCGTTAGCTTGGTATTATCATAGGTAAAATATGCGTGGATTATACCGACAGTATCTTCGACCGCGGCGGTGTTATCCAGACGCATCATTACCTGAATTTCCAGCGTTTCATCGTCGACATCGCCTCTCGTTCCTTCGATATAAACGCTGTTTTCTCCTCCAAGTACACTCAAATAAAATCCATCGGTATAGGTTGCCTTCGCATCCGCCCAGGCATTTCCTCCTGTCAGTAGAAAGGCCAGCAGGCTTAACATGATAAGAAATTTGCAGTTGTTCCTCGCTAGCATATACTCCTCCGTGAAGTTTTTTATGATTAAGGGGTTGGTAATATTTTAGAAGACCCAAATTCCGTCGGGAATTGGGGGAGGCCGCTGACGCACCGATAGAACCATGCCATCCCCTTGCATGATGGTACTAAATATTTTTGATTCGGACGAAGATTGCCCTAAAGAAACGGGTCAACCTGCGACATAATCATTTCCGATCTGATTTTAAAATAAGGGGAGAGGCAGATTTTGTCAAGGATAGAAAATTATTTACTATTATTCCCACTCGATCGTGGCCGGCGGTTTAGATGATATATCGTACACCACCCGGTTAACCCCTTTGACCTCATTGATTATCCGATTGGATATCCGTCCCAAAACCTCGCGGGGTATTTCGGCCCAGTCCGCGGTCATGCCGTCGGTCGAAGTTACCGCACGGAGGGCAATGACATTTTCATATGTCCGGGCATCCCCCATGACCCCCACCGATTTCACCGGAAGCAGCACCGCGAAAGCCTGCCAGATTTTGTCGTATTGTTCACTTTTATGAAGTTCTTCGATGTAAATGGCATCGGCGTCCCGCAGGACTCTCAGTCTTTCCGGAGTGATTTCTCCGATAATACGAACCGCCAGTCCCGGTCCGGGGAAAGGATGTCTGCCGATGAACCGGGATTCGAGTCCCAGTTCCCTTCCCAGTCGGCGGACTTCGTCCTTGAAGAGTTCCCTCAGCGGTTCAACCAGCTTCAGGTTCATCCTATCCTTCAATCCGCCGACGTTATGGTGCGACTTAATGGTGGCCGAGGGTCCCTTGAACGATACCGATTCGATGACATCGGGATAAAGAGTCCCCTGGGCCAGGTATTCCACCTCGCCGATTCTTTGCGCCTCTTTCTCAAAGACGTCTATGAAAGTGTTTCCGATTATTTTTCTTTTTTGCTCCGGATCCTCGACCCCTTTCAAACGGCCGAGAAACATGCCGGAGGCGTCGACCGGAATCAGGTTCAGCCCAAGCGACGACAGCATTGAAGTGACTTCCTGGAATTCGTTCTTGCGAAGAACCCCGTTGTCCACGAAGATGGCATAAAGCTTATCGCCGACGGCTCTTTTCAAAAGCAGCGAACATACCGTGGAATCGACCCCTCCCGATAAAGCCAGAACCACTTTTTTATCGCCGAGTTTTTCGCGCAAATCCCTGATTGTGGTATCGATGAATGACGCAGTGGTCCAGTTGCCGGAACAGCCGCAGATCTCGAAGAGGAAATTGCGAAGAATCTTTTTCCCTTCTTCGGTATGGTGCACTTCAGGATGAAACTGCAGACCGTATCGTTTCAGTCCGTGATTTTCAATAGCGGCTACCGGAAGGGTCGAAGTCGAGGCAATGGTGGAAAAGCCGCCGGGAAGTTCTTTGACGGCATCGCCGTGGCTCATCCAGACCCGGCTGGCATTTTTTACTCCGGAAAATATCTTTCCGGCTGCCTTTATCTGCAGGCTGGCGTTCCCGTATTCCCGGGTTTCCGAAGAGTTGAGCTTCCCGCCGTACACCTGGGCCATTAACTGCATGCCGTAACAGACGCCGAGAATCGGTGCCGGAACGTCGAAAAATGCCCGATCGAGCCGTGGGCTACCCGGTTCACTCAGGGAATCCGGCCCGCCGGACAGGACATACCCCTTGACATTGCGGTCGCGGAAAGGAGCGAGGTCGGCATTGAACGGGATGATTTCGCAATAGACACTGAGCTCCCGGATTCGCCGTGCAATCAGTTGTGTGTACTGCGATCCGAAATCGAGTATCAGAATCATTTCACCTGCTTCGACCATATTTCTTCCCCGGCGTGCTAAAAATTGGGCGGTTTGATTACGGTATTTCTTCTGCGGCTGTTGACCGTATCGGGATAATCGAGATTGTAGTGCAGTCCCCGCGATTCCTTCCGGCGATAGGCCGATTTTATAATCAACGACGCCACCAGCGCCATATTGCGGAGCTCGATAATCGGATACGACGTTCGGTGGCTGAAGTAATAATCATCGGCGGACTTTATCAAATATTTTATACGGTCCTTGGCCAGTTTCAGCCTTTCCTGCGACCTGACGATCCCTACGAAGTCCGACATCAGTTTCTTCAGTGCCACAATATCGTGCGTAACCACGATTTTTTCTTTCTTTTCTTCGATCGAGGCATGGTCGTATCCCTTATTCGGAAGATTCCGGGGATAATGATGCTCGGTCAGGAATTTCGCGGCGTCGTCGGCGGCATAGTCCGACATCACCACCGCTTCGAGGAGCGAATTCGAGGCCAGACGGTTGGCTCCGTGCATCCCGGTGCAAGCGGCCTCGCCGCAAACATACAGCCCGCGGATTTCGGTCCGCCCGTGGATATCCGCAACTACCCCGCCGCAGTTATAATGCGCCGAGGGGACCACCGGAATCGGCTGCTTAGTTATATCGATACCTCTGCTTTCACACTCTTTGAAAATATTCGGAAACCGCCTCTTTATGAATTCCGGTTTTAAATGTGTAATATCGAGGTAAACGCAATCTTCGCCCGATTGTTTCAGTTCTTTATCGATGGCCCGCGCCACGATGTCCCGCGGGGCAAGATCTTTCAGCTTGTGATATTCCTGCATGAATTTCCGCCCGCGGGAATCGATTAAAATGCCTCCTTCACCGCGGACCGCCTCGGAAATCAAAAACGCTTTTCGCCCCGGATCGTACAGAGTCGTGGGATGAAACTGAATAAATTCCATGTTGGCGACCCGGCACCCGGCTCGAAAGGCCATGGCGATACCGTCTCCGGTGGCGATATCGGGATTGGTGGT
>JBFZFV010000079.1:0-65239 GCA_041306185.1 Candidatus Zixiibacteriota bacterium | reverse complement strand
TGTCGTGGCCGATCTTCCTGGCGGCGGTGATTCCGGGGTTGATCGGTTTGGCGGGGGCGACGACGATTATCGCGGCAATTGTGGCACAGGCCTCGGTTAAGGGAACCTTGTTCACCGTTATATCGTTTCCGGTATTGCTGCCGCTGTTAGTGGGGGTGATTGAAATCACCAAAGTCGCTTTAACCGGTGGGATTTGGGGGGAAGTGACAGCTCCGCTGCAACTGGTGGCGGCTTACGATGTGGTGATGGTAACGTTGTCGGTAATGCTGTTCGATTTCGTGTGGCGGCAATAGGTTAGCGGAAAAGTTGAATAAATTGCAAAATCGGGTAGATTATGTCTTTATTTCCTTGTAAAATGTTATTAATATTGTGCTAAATTTCACGTATTGAGGGTGATATAAACGATGTGGTGGAAAATTATCATATTCTTTCTGATGAGCGGCGTGATTGTCGGGGCGTTCGTTTTTCCATCTCCCATGAATCCGCAAATTTCTCTGGGACCGGCTGATGTCTACCGCATCTTTTTCTTTCATGTTCCGCAGGCCTGGATGGCTTCGCTGGCTTTTATCATGGCCATGGTTTATTCCATTATGTACCTCCGCAAAAAGGAAGATATTTACGATGTCCGGGCGGTGACGGCCAACAAGCTGGGATTGATTTTCGCGATTCTGGCGACGGTGACCGGATCGATTTTCGCGAAGCTGACCTGGGGGGAATTCTGGAATTGGTCGGAGATCCGCGAGGTTTCGATATTTATCCTGCTGGTGATGTACGGAGCGTATTTCGCGCTGCGGTCGGCGGTAGTGGACCAGGAGAAGAAGGCTTCGCTGGCGGCGGTGGTTTCGATCCTGTTTGCGGTGGCGGCGATATTTCTGATTTTTGTTTTGCCGAGGATGTATGCGGAATTTTCGCAGCATCCCAGCGATACGATAATAAACAAAGAGGGTAAAATGACCATGGGGCCGAACGTGCGGCTGGTGTTTTTCAGTTCGCTGGCGGCTTTCACGATGTTATTCCTGTGGATCAACAGTATTAGTGTTAAAATCGAGCGTTTGGCGCGTAGAAAGTTAGTCGGGGAATAAGGTATGGATGCAAATTACGTGGTGATGGTAGTCACCCTTATCATCTGGGCGGGTTTGTTCGGTTATTTGATATCACTTGACCGGAAGGTCAAAAGGCTGGAAAAGACAAATGAAAACTAAGATAATCATCGGGACAATCATCATCCTGGTTTTTGCCGGGTGGGGGATATCGGCATTTCTCGATACCACCATAAAGTACGTATCGTTCGAGGAGGCCGAGAAGGCCGAGCGGGTGGTCCAGGTGGCCGGGGGGATAGATTTTTCCACGGTCAATTATGATGCCAATAAGGCTCGCCTGGAATTTACCATTTACGCCCTGGGTCCGGTGGACAGCACCAAGTCGGAGCGGATGGATATTATCTATTACGGGACGATACCGGGTAATTTCGACCAGGCGACTTCGGTCATGGTGAGGGGGAAGCATGAGAGCGAAGGCTTCGTGGCAGAGCAATTACTGGTAAAATGCCCCTCGAAGTATCAGGGGCTCGAAAAGGGGAATTCATGACTTCAGGACAGCCTGGTGCAATGACCATTATAATGGCCCTGGCCATGACGATATTGTCGGGCGGGGCTTTTACGCTGGCGGCGCTGGGGCGGAAGCATTTGTTCGAACTGGGCAAGAGGGCCTATTTCGTGCAGGTATTTTTGGCTCTGGCGGCAACGGTATATCTTTACATATTGCTGTTCAATCACGATTATTCGATTGCGTACATATACAGCTATTCGTCGAACGATCTTCCGTTTCACTTTCTTCTGTCATCGTTCTGGGCCGGGCAGGAAGGGACCTATCTGCTCTGGTTCGTGCTGAGCAGTGTATTCGGATTGCTTTTGATGTACAGGGCGGGGAAATACAAGTATGCCGCAATGGCGTTCTTTTCGCTGATTAATCTATTCCTGGCGGTAATGCTGGCCATCGTTTCGCCGTTCAAGCCGCTGGAATTTTTCGCGATGGACGGGGCGGGGTTGAACCCGCTGTTGCAGGATTATTGGATGGTGATTCACCCCCCGGTGATGTTCTGCGCTTTTTCCATGGCCGGAGTACCGTTCGCGATTGCCATGGCGGCGATGGCAATGAAAGATTACAAAGGCTGGATCAATATCGCCTTTCCGTTCGTGGCACTGACCTCGGTTCTATTTTTTGCGGCCAATGTCATGGGGGGGTTCTGGGCCTACCGGACTCTCGGCTGGGGCGGATACTGGGCCTGGGATCCGGTGGAAAATACTTCGTTCGTTCCCTGGATCGCCTCGCTGGCTTTAATTCACGGGATGATAATCGAAAAGCGTTCCGGGGCATTAAGGCGGGTAAACCTGCTTTTGGGGACGTTTATGTTAATGCTGGTCGTGTACGGGACCTTTTTGACCCGTTCGGGGGTGCTGGCCGATTTTTCGGTGCATTCTTTCGTCGACCTCGGCGTGAATAATACTCTGATAGCGTTCCTTCTGGGAGTATTCGTGCTGATTCTGGGGCTGTTTTTCTCGCGCCAGAAATCGGACATCAAGGGCCAGCCGTTGAATTACCGGCTTTATTCCACCGAATTTATTCTGTTCGTGGGGATGTCGTTGTTGTTCCTGCTGGCGGTGCTGGTGCTGTTCTGGTCGTCGCTGCCTCTGATAACGATGGGGCTCGGGATAACTCCGACCGCGGCGGATATTACGACGTATAATTCGTTCGCGTTTCCGCTGGCGATCGTGATATCGCTGTTTTTGACGGTCAGTCCGCTGGTATTAGGTTTCAAAAAGCAGGATAAAGAAGTTAAAAAGGTGAATTTGTATCTGACGGTTATACCGTTGATTGTGGCCGGGATTCTGGCCGCTTTGAAGATTGTTTCTCCGGCGGTAGCGGTGGCCGGTTTTATTTATGTCGCGGTTCTGTTAATCTATTCCAGTGAGGGGGAAATGGCCCGGAAACTGGGGATTTCGCTTATTTACGGAGTCGTGGGGATAGTCGTGGCGATGGTATTGGGGGTTCGCTCGGTCCACTATCTGCTGTTCATCATGGCGGCGCTGACCGCGACCGGAGCGCATGTGCTGATACTGCATCAGTTGATTCCGAATAATTTGAAGTTCGCCGGAGGGCATATCAGCCATTTTGGGCTGGGGCTGATGCTGGTAGGGATACTGGCATCTTCGGCGTTCGGGACCGAGCAGAGGTTGATTCTTCCGCGCGATAAGACCGAGAGCGCTTTCGGCTATGATTTTTCCTATCACGGAACCACGGCGGCATTCAACAGCAGCGAGAACAAGATTCTTCTGACCATGCGCAAAGGGAATGAAGTAATACAGGCTCAACCCCGGATTTATTTTTCGGACAGGATGAACGGGATGATGAAACGCCCGCATATCGTGAAATTGTTCGGCGGCGATTTGTATGTTTCACCGCTGGATATCCAGCAGCTCGATCATTCGCAGCATGGCCTGCACCTGGCCAAGGGGGAAACCGGAAAGGCCGGGGATTACAATATTAAGTTTCTGGCTTTCGATATGATGTCTCACGGTGAAGGGGGAGGGGTAGCGGTCGGAGCCGACCTGGAGGTAACCTATAACGGAGCGGTGGACACGGTCAAGCCGGTATTGTCGACAACGGGAGAAGGATTCATGGGGGAAGAGGTTCCCCTGATGCAGGATTCCGGTTATATGGTTAAAATTGAGAAGGTGAACGCCAGTGACGGAACGGTGCTGCTTTCGATACCGGGCCTGGCTGAAACGGGCTCGCCGGACCAGCTGATTATCGATGTTTCGGAAAAGCCGGCGATTAATCTGGTCTGGATCGGGAGCTTTTTAATCGTGGGAGGGCTTTTGGTGACCTTCTACCGCAGAAACGAAATTGGGGGCAACGGGGCTGCCGGGGCGTAATCCGGCTCATTAAAACCTTGGCATAAACGGGATTGGATAAAAAAACAATTTTAAAAAATTTTTTACCCACAAAAGCAAATTGGTGCGTATAATATGTGCCTTACACATAGTCCCTCCCAGACTGGTGCCGCCGGAAACGGCGGCATCTTTATTTTCGGTCGAAAAATAATTAGATTTTGTGTAGCTTAAAGTTGTTGACAATAAAGAACTAATGTGTTATAAAAGGCTCGAGTTCAGGCCATAACTCTAAACAACTTCACCGCAAACGCACCGCCGTGTTGGGATAATTTATCCCGTACGTTAAGCTAACGGGTTGGGAAAAAAAGCCGAAATAATAACAGGGGACGTTCGGCCTTACCCAGCCGGGCACATTATAAAATAAAAGTACCTGTTGATGTCTGGAAAGTGCCGGGTTTCGATTTATTGAAACTCCACACGATGGGAAAATGTAAGCAGTTATAGAACTCACGAAATGGTACCGACTTGCCGGAATTATCAAACGGAAGATCTTACGGAAATTAGTAAAGGGGGACAGATTTGCTGAGCATGAATTTTACCATCGACGTCGATGAAGCACGTCGGGTTGTATTTGCCAAAATATACGGTATCTGGAAAAAAGAGACGGCCGAGGCTTATCATCAGGAATATGCAAAGGTCGCGCAGCCTTTATTAAGCGGAAAATGGGCCAAACTGACCAATCTGACTACCTGGAAATCATCCTATCCTGAAATCATAGCGGTTCTGGGGGAACATATGGCCTGGTCGCAGGATAACGGTGCGGAATTTTCGCTATATGTAATCGACAATCCGGTGACTCGGAACCAGCTTCAAAAGATGGTCGATTCCGGGAAAGCCACCCAAATCACAAAATTTTTCCGGACTTTCGAAGAGGCCGATAAGTTCCTGAAAGATAACGGTTACTGACTCATTTCAGATATCTTTTAAACCACTTGAGTATCCAGTCCAGACGGGCAATGCGCCGGTCGGGACGTCCGTGCCGTGACAATCCGTGCGGTTCTTCGGGGAACCGGACAAATTCCACTTTTTTCCGCATCATTTTCAGATAAGCGAAAAGCTCTTCGGCTTGTTCGATGCCGCATCTCAGGTCCTGTTCGGAATGTATTATCAGAAGTGGAGTGCGGACATTCCTGGCATAGGTCAGGGGGGAATACTTGCGATAATGTTCGGGATCTTTCCAGGGAGAAACGCCGAATTCCCGTTCAATCGAATAGCCGATATCCGATGAACCGTAAAACGATTCCAGGTTAACCACGGAACGCTGCGTGACGGCAGCCTTGAAGCGGTTGGTATGACCGACAATCCAGTTGGTCATGAACCCGCCGTAGGAACCTCCGGTGACCCCCATCTTTTTGGGATTGACGAACTTCAGCTTTTCGAGATAATCGGCGGCGGCCATGCAGTCGAGATAATCGATTTCTCCCCAGGCTCCGGTGTTGGCGTCGGCGAAGGTTTCGCCCCGCCCGGATCCTCCCCGGGGATTGGTATAGAAGACCACGTATCCCTGCGAAGCGAGCAGGTTCATTTCATGGAAAAAGGTGAAGCCGTACTGGGCTTTGGGACCTCCGTGAATTTCCAGTATTGCAGGATATTTCTTCGTGGACTTAAAATCGGGAGGGGTGGTCAGCCAGCCCTGCAGTTCGAAACCGTCGTGAGCCTTGAACCAGACTTCTTTGGTTTTGGGGAATTTCCATTCTTTCAGTAAATCTTCGTTGGGCTGGAAAAGCTGTTTGCTTATGGCATCACCGTTATAAATGGCCGGCATGGTGACCAGACGGTTGGGGTCGTTCAGGTCGGAGACTATGGCGGCAATCAGGGCGGTTTTGCCATTCAGGCTGAATCCCTTTACATGACACGGCTTTTTGGTAATGCGGGTCGGGAGCCCCCCTCCGGCAGGAACGTAGAAAATATGGGTTGAACCGTTGTCGGAAGCGAGAAAGAAAATCCGTTTGGAGTCTTTCGACCAGATCGGTTTCGGCATTTCATGTCCTTCGCCGAGGTCTCCGATGGAGGAGTCGATACAGGGGCGGTCGAAGCGTTCCACGAGATCTTTTGCCGCCGGTTTGCCGGTGACACCAACTGTCCAGAGATGAAGATTGGTGACACCCCAGGAATCATCGGGGTTGTCGTGGCCGATATAGGCGATTTTTTTGCCATCAGGGGAGAAGCAAGGACTACCCAAGGGGCCTTTCGGGGTGGGAATCCGTTTCATTTTTCCCCCATTGATGGGGATCAGGAAGAGATCATCATGGAACCAGTCGCGGTCGGGGTCTTTTGAACGGTTTGAAACAAAGGCAATAGAATTCCCATCGGGAGAAACGGCCGTGCCGGCTTCGTCGTACTTCCCTTTGGTCAGCTGCGTGGTTTTTCCCGAGGCGACCTCGACTTTCCAGATATGGAAGCGGTCTTCCGGGAGGAAACCGGAACCATCGAGGCGGTAAAAGAGACGGTTGATGTGGCGGAACAGAGGCGCTTCCTTTTTCTTCTCTTCGTCCTTGATTTTGTGTGAATCGCTGAAACGGAAAGAGAAAACCAGTTCGGAGGCGTCGGGGGTCCAGTTCAGGAAGGCGAAGGCTCCTTCCATTTCGACAACTTTGCGGGCTTCGCCGCCATCGGCGGCGATGACATATATACCGGTCTTCTTGTTTCTGTTCGAGATGAATGCTATTTGGGTACCATCGGGAGACCAGGCCGGCCCGGAATCCTTGATTTCGCCGAAAGTGAACTGCCGGACATCGCCGGCTTTCAGGTCGGCAACATGGAGATGCGAGAAGTATTTTCTGCGATCTTCGGAAGTATGTTCGACCGTAAAGGCGATCATCGATTCATCGGGGGAGAGGGCGACCCCGCCGAGGGTTTTTATGTTGGCAATGTCTTCTTTCGTAAGCAGGCGCTTGCCGCTGTTTTTTTTGGTTCGAGCCATAATCATCCTCTGAGTTTATTTTTATTTGTTTTTATTCCGGTATTATTTTTAAGTATATCGTGCATACGCGAAAAGTTGCATAAAACTTTAATCTATGCTGCGATTAGGTCAATGACGCAAATTTTCCGGCAATTTACCAGAAATATTTTCAGCGGCTGGGGGGCTCTGGGGATAAGAGCGGTCATCGCGCTCGCGGTGACTCCGGTATATATCCATCTCCTCGGTGATGCGCACTACGGAATCTGGATGCTGGGCATATCCATCATGAATTATACGACCCTGCTCGATTTCGGGCTGCGCCAGGCCCTGGAGCGGTTCGTTTCCAAATATTTCGCGGAGAAAGACCACGACCGCCTGAATGCCGTCATACAGTCGGCGTTCATGATGTACAGCTTCGCGGCGATCATCGTGATTTTATTTTCGGTGCTGGCCTCGGTGGCGGGGGTGAGGATTTTCAGTTTCGGCGAAGGGGACGAATTCACGGCGCGGCTGGTGCTTTTGATTGTCGGGATCGATACGGCGATCAATTTCATGTTCATGGCCTGGAGCGGCTCTTTGCGGGGATTCCAGCGGTACGATATCGTCAATGGTATCCTGATCGGCGAGAACATTCTGAAGGCGGCGGCGCTGGTGTACCTGTTGAAGAGCGGGTACGGGCTGCTGGTATTCGCATCGGTATTTCCGGTATTTTCGCTGGTGCGGAATATCGTATCTGTCATCGTATTGAAAGCGAAATTCCCGGAGGTCAAATTCGGTCTTTCAAAGGTGACCGAGGAAGCGGTCCGGCAGATTTATCGTTTCGGCGGAATTGCGCTGTTGATTTCACTGGGCTGGATTTTTATCGATAACATGGATCGGATTTTGATCGGGTATTTCCTCGGCATGGAACCAGTCACGACTTATTCGGTGGCGATCATGGTCATCGTATTCATGCGCCAGGGGGTGCTCGCGGTATCGCTGCCCCTTCGCCCGCTGGTGAGTACGCTGGAGGCATCGGGGCAGATGGATACCATCAGGAAGATTCATCTTATCGGGACGAAATACCTGGCCTGGGTCAGCTTTACGTTCGCGGCGGGAGTTTTCATATTCGCGAAGGAATTCGTCTACCTCTGGATGGGGCCGGGGTACGGCGAGGCCGCGAAGTTAATGAAGCTGATGGCGTTTCCGTTCGCGCTGTATTTCACGCAGGCTGTTTCGATTTCTATTTTCTACGGTATCGAGCGGCATAAGTATTTGTTGTATTTGCTCCTGGCCGAAGGGATTTCCAATCTGGTCCTGAGCGTAATCCTGGTACGGTGGTACGGAGTGACGGGAATCGTATTGGGGACAATCATACCGCAGATTCCGGTTTATTTCATTCTGATGCCGATGACTTTATCCCGGATACTGGGGACATCGTTCGGATCGTATTTTCTGACTCTGGTCAAGGGTGCGTTTTTCGCATCGGCGTTGACTATGGCCGCGGCGTTACTGATGCGGCAGGCGGCCGGAATCGAAAACTGGCTGATGCTCTCCGCCAACGTGGCGGCGGTCTCGGCCTTTTCGGCGTACGGCTGTATAATGATTCTGGGGAAAAGAGACCTGGCGATGCTGAAGGATTATTATCGGCACAGCCGTACCATCCGGGGAAAATAGGAAGGGGAAAGGGATGGTGAAATGTTGACTTTTGGACTATGGCGGTCTTAATTCAAACAATGCGTGTATTAATGGTGTCCATGCTGATGATTCTTGCCGCAGTAACGGCGGCGGAAGATAATTGCGAAGATCTCGCCGCGATGGGTTTGCGGATTCCTTACCCGATTCATCAGAAGTGGCTCCCGGAAAACACCCAGGTTCCTTCGACGGCGATGCTGCCGGAGTATAATCTCCGATTGTTCGTTTCGAAGGACGGGTGTGTCGATTCGGTATTGTTTCTGAATGGGGATCGGAAGGAGGTCGGGGAATCGCTTCTGGGGGCGATTCAGGGATTGGATTTCTGCCCGGCTCTCTTCGAAGGGGACAGTATCGAATTCGTTTTACCGGCCCAATTGGAAATTTTTAAAGGTCCGGCGAGAACGATCGTCAGCCTGGATTTGCCGGAAAACCCCCAGCTGCGAAAACGGGACAAGAAGTTGATTCTCAAAGCTCTCACGCTAAACGGATTCGAATATCCGTATCTGAAATGGATGCCGGGTTATTATTGTGCCGGGAAGAAAGAGGTTCCCGACAGTCTGGTTCCGTTTATCATTTACAAAATTACTCTGGATGAGGCCGGGTTGATACATGATATCGATACCGTTACGACCAATAATCTATCCTGTGCGGTGCTGATTTCATCGGTCTTTTTGTACAGCGGTTATCAGGGGGGGAAAATCAACGGTGACGCGGTTCCATCGGAATTTTACGTTACGGTAAGGAATTACCATCAGACCGGTAATCAGGCCACCGAATGGCCGCCGGTCGGGGCATATAAGGCGGGGATGTTGTACAATTATTTGCATTTGGAATCGTTGCCGTATCTCGATACCAATGTGGTTTATCCGATTCCGAAAAATCTTAACGGGGATTACTTCGTTTATCGGGATACCATTAAAACGGTCGACAGCGTGAAAGGGGATGTTTTCATCAATCGCAGCGGCCGCGGAATCCTGACCCGATTGACCGGTCAAACACTGCCCGGAATAGAGCAAGCCATAAAGAATATCCTGGCGGAACTTGATTTTATTCCGCTGCAGACCATGGGAGGGAGGAGGCTCGATTTCGCAGGATCGATGACTTTTTACTTCGATTTTAGTAATAAAATACGAATTCGCGCGGACTGGATACCGGAAGCGGCCTTTGGCGGTCCGGTCAAGTTGCCGTCGTTCAATACCTTAGATACGACTGAAGGAGGCGGACGCTGATTTCGGCGTATAACTTGCGTCGTTTTTAATAAGGAGTTTATCATTCCGGTGGGGAATGTAACAGCTGCGGTCAAAATGGATTATATTGGAGTCGAAGGGAAGCATGACGCCGGCAGGAGCGGTATTTGCGACGCCGCAGGGAAGAATATTCCGTCCCGGATTGTATAAACATTAGAAAGGATGATGTACGGTGTTTAGTTCTCAGGGACAAAGACTGGTAAATCTGCTTTCGGCGATTGTGGTGCTGGTGGGCGGATTTTACATAATCATCTTTATGCCGTTCGCGTTGTCTCCGACGGTGCGTATAATCATAGGGGTATTTCTAATATTATATTTTCTCCTGAGGCTAAACTATTACGTGAGGCACAGTTCCGAGAGAAAAGCGGACCCGCTGGGGAGGCCTCCGAAGGAATAAAAGGCTTGACAAACCAGCAGGTTGCAGTATAATTCTTGATTAAAATTTTTGAGGGTATGAAAGGGTGATGACATTGAAAAAGGGTAACTTACACGGTTTGCCATCTATCTTAATAATCTTGACGTTTGTTCTGTTGGGTGTTAATGCATCGTCATTCGCATTTGAAATTAAACAGCCGATCGCCGATGCACTGGCAGCCGGTGATACCGCAAAAGCCATCGACCTAATCGAAGCGGATATAAAACTCGATCCGGGATATGAGGTAAATTACTATCTTCTGGGTAAAATTGCCGAGAAGAGGCACAAGTACGGCAAAGCTTTGGAGTACTATCAGACCGCGGTCGACAAGAAGAGCAAATTTTACGAAGGTTTGTATGCACTCGGCTTGATGCAGCTGGAATTGGGTCAGCTTGATCAGGCCGAAGCGACCATGAAGACCGGGCTTAAGAAGGCCCGCGACATGGAGGCCTGGTTCCACAACGGGATGGGGCTGGTGCAGATGGCCAAGGGGAATTTGAACGATGCCGATAAAGAAATTCGGCAGGCTTTGATTGCGGATCCGGACAACGCTCGATTCCACATCAATCTGGGCGACGTCAATTTTGCCAATAAGGTTTATCCGCTGGCCATTTCCGAATACGAAAAAGCCCTGCAGCTCGATACGGCCTCCACCGACGTTTATTTCCGCTGGGCGGAAGCCTGTCTCGAGATGCGCGATTACACCTGTGCCCTGGAAAAGCTGCGGGTGGTGCTGACCAAGGATTCCACTTTCGCCGATGCCTGGATGAAGGCCGGCGGGATTTATTACAAGGCGGCCCGTTCGACAAGGGATCCTCAGGAGATCAAGCAGCGGTTTATCGAGACCATCGGGTCATATGAACGGTACATCGAGCTTTCGCGGGCCGAACCGGACAGTTTTTCCGGGCGGGCCTATTACGAGACCGCGATGTCTTATCTGTTCATCGGAGGTTACGATAAATCGCAGGATTATTTCCGAAAGGTTATCTCGATACCGGTGGAGCCGAAAGACATTTATTTCTATTTCGCGCGTTCGTTCCAGGGGAGCGAAAATCCTCTGTACGATTCCGCGCTATTTTATTACAAGAAGCATGACGACTGGGTAAAGGCCCAGGGTGAGGATTATGTATCCGGTGTCGACCAGGCCGAATTGTACCGCCGCATGGGCGAATGTTACCAGGCTCAAAAGGATTATTACAACACCATCAGTTATTTCAAGAAATCGCTGGAGCTCGATCCCAATCAGCCGAACCTGTTGTACGGCGCGGCGGTGGCGTATAATTATATCCAGGATTACAACAATGCTCTGATATATTATAAGAAGCGGATCGACGCCGGGATGGACGAACGCTACTGGTCGATTTATTACAATGCCGCCACCTGTGCTCTGTACCTGGTCGAAAAGGGAGGCGCGGCGATGATGGAGGAAGAGGATCTCGGACTCGAGGAAGAACTCGGCGGGGATGCCAAGGCCAATCCTCTTGAAGGTATCGACCTGTCCGATCTGGCCATTCAGTACCTTGAAAAAATCGCGGTGGATCACTGGAGTGTCGTTCAGAGCAAGGAAAATTATATGGCCACCGGCATCAAGGCGCTGGGGATGCTGGGGTCGACCTATTTGTATCAGAAAAAGGATTGCGCCAACGGAGTGAAATGGTATCAGAAGGTTCTGGAGTACGATTCCAAGAACTGCGATGCCTTGAAATCACTGGGGTACGCTTATTTCAGCGGGATTTGCACCAATAACTATACCAAGGCTCTTGAATACCTGGGGAAAGCGAAAAGCTGCATGGAGGCGAACGGAACCGACCAGTGCGGGACGCAATTGGTCGATTTGCAGCTTTGGATCGGGCAGGCCCACCAGTTCCGCGCCATCGAACGGAACGACGCCAAGCAGAAGGAAGAAGCCAAGGCCGATTTCAAGGCCGCTTACGATTACTATACGGCGATTTTGAAATGCGATCCGGGTAACAAAGCGGCTACCGAGGGCAAAGAGCAGGTTTATTACGAGTTTTAATCGGATATTGCTTATTGAAATTTTCAGGAGTACTTATGGCCGAAAAATCTGAGAAGAACAAACCATTCGATCCGGATGATCGATTTCGGTACATCGGTTTTGAGGTAAAGCCCGGCAAGATCGGGGAATTCTTCAAATCCGAAGCCGAAAAAAAATTACTGGTCGATAAAGTCAAGGCCAAACGGGAAAAAGGCGAAAAGCTCCGCGAGCATTGTACGCTGACCGTGGAACGGGTCGCGCCGTATGAAAAGATCGTCATGACGATCACCTCGCTGGTTTTGATCGCGTCGTTATTCCTGCCGTGGTTCTCCGGTTATCGGGAGGTCGTGGTGGAAACGACACCCGCGGCGCCGGCGGTGAATACCAGCCCGGCGATGCCGGCCGATTCCATGGCACTGACAGGAACCGAGTCGATAATTCCGCCGGAACCGGTGGAATCCGCCGCAGCGGAGACCGCCCCCGAAACCGAACCGGGGACGGCGATCACGGCAACGACCGATGAAGGCGGATTTTCGTCGATATCCGCGACCCGTCAGCGCAGGCAGATAACCCGGGAACACGAATCTTTATCGGCACTGGGGGCGTTGACGTCACTGGGGACGATGGGGAAAATGGCTTTCGGATCGGGCGCAGTCGTGATGCTTACCTCGGTTCTGCTGCTCATATACATGTTGTTTGTTCTGGTAATGGCTTTTTACACCCTTTATTTATTGTATGGAACAAAGGGTAATCCCGATCAACAAGCGCTGGCAATCAAGAAGGGGGCCAGATTAAGCTGGCTATCGCTGGCATTTTACGGAATTATGCTGATTATATCGTTTGCCGGCGGGAGTTATTCATTCGACCCCAAGGGTATGATTGTCCAGCTCGGAGACAGCTATGGTCCGGGAGCGTTTCTGGGGTTGCTGTCGTACGGCTATTATATATCGATCGGCTGCTTTGTCATGAATGCCGTAAAGGGAAGCGAAATTTAACCGGGAATAAAGAGTTTAACATAAGAGTAATAGGAGTTTTAAAGTGAAACAGTCATTATTCGTCACGCTGAACTTCCTGATTTCATTCGCCATCGGATACGTGGTATGGGGAGTAATTTTGAAAAATCAGCCATCGGGAACGATTCCTCATTCTGTTTATCAGGGAGGGCCGCTGGTGGTGGTTTTGATGACCATCTTTTTGATGCTTCTGGCCTTTGTCGTGGAACGCTTCATTTCTCTTTATAAAGTGGCCAAGGGAAAGAGCTCGGTCCAGGTATTCTTCAAGAAGCTGGTCACTCTTCTCGGTGCCGACGATTATGACGGCGCCCTGGCGGCTTGCGACAAGCAGCGCGGGACCACCGCCAACGTGCTTCGGGCCGGCATTGAACGTTTTCAGACGGTAAAAGACGACGGCAAAATCGACGCCGAAAAGAAGATCGAAATGACCCAGGCCGCGATCGAAGAAGCCAACGCTCTGGAAGGCCCGCTTCTGGAACGGAACCTGATTGCACTTTCGACGATCGCTTCCATCGCCACCATGGTGGGGTTGCTGGGAACCACGATCGGTATGATTCGCGCCTTTGCGGCTACCGGTAATGTCGAGGGGGGCGTTATCGACGCCCAACAGCTTGCGGTCGGTATTTCGGAAGCTCTGGTGAATACCGCGGGCGGGCTTCTTTCCGGTATCGGCGGAATCTTTTTCTACAATTTCTTTGTTAATAAGGTAGACGGATTCAATTACACCACGGATGAGGCCACCTTCGAAGTAATGCAGTTATTTAAGCAGAAAGTGGGAATGTAAATCATGGCGATTAAGAAGAAACGGCGGGTCGGCGTGGTGATCGATATGACCCCGATGGTCGATATCGTGATCCTGCTGCTCATATTTTATATGACGACGACCAGTTTTAAGCCGCCCGAGGCCAAGGCCGTGACTCTGCCGGAATCGCATTCTCAGATTGAATTGCCCGATAAAGACATAATCAATATCACCGTAACTAAACTCGATTCGATTTATGTGGATTATGTCGCGAAGGAAAAAGTCGAAATCGACGGCGTCGAAAAGATAACCACGGTGCGGAAAGTCGCCGAGACCGATGCCTATTCGGTTTCAACGTTCATTAACCGTGCCCGCGCGGAAGTTTTTCGCGCTTTGATTGTAATTAAAGCGGATCGGGACGCCAGTTACGGAGTTATGGAACGTGTCATGGAATCGATGCGGGAAAACGAATTGACGCGATTCCTGATTATTACCGATAACGAAGCCGAACAGATCGAGGAAACTTAAGATATTCCTGGGTTTTTGAAAGGAGTGAATTAAATGTCCGGTGGCGCAGTTGAAGCCCCCCAAAAACATGACAAGGGTAAGGGCGGTCGACGTAAAAAGCGGCGTATGAATATCCGTATTGATATGACGCCGATGGTCGATATCGTCATGCTCCTTTTGATATTCTACATGGTGACGACGGTTTTCTCGATGCCCCAGGCAATGGAAATTAACCTCCCTCCGGAAGACGAAACCGAAGATGTCGAGGTCAGGGAGTCCAATTTGCTGACCCTGAGGGTTGACGAGGCAAACCGGATATTCTGGAATGTCGGAAACCCCGCCAAGAATATGCCGCTGATGATTGCGGCGACCAAATTAGGCGATAACGATACTTCGGGATACAGGGTCGTTGCCGACAGTCTGCGTAAAATTCTTATTGACGAAAACGTTAACAATCCCCGCTTGAGCACGCTGATTTTGATTCATCCCAAGGCGAAATATCGTTCCATGGTCGATATTCTCGATGAAATCGATATTCTGGAACGTTCCTGGAACGCCGCCCGTGCCAAAGAAAGAGGGGTAGACGTCGATAAGCTCGAAAAAGATGATAAGTTCTCCTACCGTTATGCCATGGGTAAGTGGGAGGACCGCGATAACAAAATAACAGCCGATGCCCTTACTAACGCATTGTCAGGAGGTGAAATCTAATGGCTTCTGGACGCAATGCTTTGTATGGGGGATACGGGGCCTATGAGCTGAAAGCCAGGTACCAGCGGAATATGCTGGCCGGGACGATTTTCGGCCTGCTGCTGGTGGCGGTCATCGTGGGATCGGTATATCTGATCAAGGTTCTTACCGAAGAAGAGACCGTCTATATGCAGCAGCGTGTAATCAAGACCATCGCGGATCTTGGTCCGCCGCCGACGATCGCCAAGGCCAAGCCGAGAGTGGAGATCGCCACTCCGCAGAAGGCCGCGCCGAAGGTCGGTATTCCGAAACCGGTGGCCGACGACGAGGTGGTCGACGACGATGTCGTGATCGCTTCGCGTGAAGAACTGGCCGAAATCGTGGCGCCGGATATTTCCAGCGGTGCCGCCGGCGGCGACGATATCGTAGTCGATATTCCGTCCGAGGAATACATGCCGGCTCCGGATGAATTCGTTCCGGTCGAAGTTCCGGCCGAAATGATTAAGGAAGAAATTCCGGAATATCCGCGTTTGGCCAAATCGGCCGGTATGGAGGCGGTGGTCTGGGTTAAAGCTTTGGTCGATAAGGAAGGCAATGTCAAACAGGCGATGATCCTGAAATCATCGGGATCGAAGGCCGGTTTCGACGAAGCCGCCACCGAAGCGGCCTACAAGTGTAAATTCAAACCGGCCATTCAGAATGGACGGCCGGTGGCGGTCTGGGTTTCGTACCAGGTCGAGTTTACGCTCGAGGAAACTAACTGATAAGTTTTGTATCGCCGGACCGGGTGTAATAGCCCGGTTCGGCGCAGTATCCCCTCTTTTGACCCCATCTTGAATCCCTTACGACTACGCTCGTGGGCGTGGTCGACGCCAAAGTGTTCGATTAGCCCTCGATGGCAAGACATCTTTAAAGCTGTTCGTCTGTCAACCTGCGGAAAAGGTCGCGATTATTTATCGCGCGAGCGGATGGAATAAACCTTTTTAACAGGAGGGGAAAATGATTAGAATGTTGAACGCAGGGGTCGCTCCGTACGGAGCGTTCGAGCTGAAAGCTACTTACCGGCGGAATATGCTTCTGGGGATTCTGTTCAGCTTTATGTTCGCGGCATTTGTAATCGGGTCGGTTTGGATTGTCTATCAGATTATCGGAACTGAGGTAGTCACGGTCGATCCGGTACCGATCGACACTGATGACAGTGGCCCGATACCGTTTGATGATGACATAATCATTGTAAGAGATGAAGAGCCCGGACCTGTGGGGCCAAGGCCGGAACAAACGTTCAAACAGGGGCCGATAGTTCTTGTCGATGATTCGTTGTTCGCTAATGAAGGGGAATCGGAAACGCCGAACCTGTTTGATAGGGAATCATATCCGATAGCTGGGCCGAGTTTCGGTACTGGTGAAGGGGAATTTGACGGCTCATATGCCTACCGCGGTACGGGAATTCCCGGTGACGATTATCCCGATCCTGATAAATTCATTATCGTTGAAAAATACCCGGTAATGATTCAAGGGGCGGTGCCGGAATATCCACGGCTGGCAAAACTCGCTGGTGAGGAAGGGAGGGTATGTGTAAAGGTGCTTCTGGATGAAGAAGGGCGGGTTATCGACGCCATGTTGGAAAAGCTTTCCGGCACCAAGGTGGGATTCGAAGAGGCCGCGCTCAAGGCCGCCTACGGCTGCATTTTCAGCCCGGCAATCCAGAATGGTCGTCCGGTGAAGATCTGGGTGACATTTTGTTTTGAGTTTGACTTGGATAAAAATTATTAATAACGTATATTATATGGTCAGCAATATTTCGGAGGACTTAATGAAACCTGTAGCCTTAGCTTCAGGACACCCTTTGACGCACTACGACCTCAACCACCTTCCCGTATTGACCTGCGGGGCCATCCTCATGTTCTTTACGATTTTGACTTTCGTGTCCGTCTGTCATCCCTGGGATGAAGAGCAGGGGTTCGGCGAACGCCGGGGAGGAGTCATAGCGGCAGTTGCCGGATTCATCGGAAGTATGATTCCGGGCGGAGGGAATTCTCCTGACCCGTATTTCCAGGGGGTCATACCGGCGCCCGTGGATGATATTGCTTACAGCGAGCCGGATACGGTTGTGGGGATTGCCGAGGAATTGAACGAACGCCCCAGGATCGTCAAGGAGTATCCTCCGCACGAAGTCGACAAGATTCCGGAACTGATCTGGATGATGTATCCGAGCTATCCGGCCGAGGCCGAGAAGACGGGCATTAACGGTAAAGTAGTCCTGGAAATCCTGGTCGACGAAAGGGGTTATCCGATCGAGATCAATCTCCAGGAAGAGACCCCCAAAGCGTACGGTTTCGGCGAAGCGACTCGTCTGGCGGCGGAATCGGCGGTGTTCAAGCCGGCGGTTCTGGATGATGAGACGGTCCGCTGCCGGGTGAAGCTGCCGGTGGAGTTTAATCTCGATTATTAGGCCCTGACCCGTTAGCTGTTGATTATAGGACGACGTGAATTCAGGTGCAGTCGGCTTCCGTGCGGGAGTATTGCGCCGGTTTGATATCCGTAAAGCATTTATCAATGTGATTGACTATTCCGGAAAGGGATTTTATTTTTTTCCAAACCATCAATGGAGGATGTTATGAAACGAATCGGCGCTGTCGGTATTGCACTGGCATGTGTGATACTGATCGGTCTCGCGGCGACCGCAGAAGAAAAGCCGTGGTTCGACCTGGAAAAGTGTATTTTCTGCAAGAATCTTCTGGCCGACGGCCAGGATTTGACCAAGCATATGACCTGGGAAAATCATATGATTTCCAACGGGGCGGTGCAGGTGTACACCGTCGAACCGGAATACCATGACGCCTATATCAAGGCTAACGAGGCGATGGAGAAGATCGGCATGGAAATGGCTCAGGGGAAGCACATGGATGCCTATATGTGCGGTTCCTGCCAGGCGTACGGCACCCTGATGATGAAGGGGGTCAAGTTCGATATGGTGCATGCCAAAGGTGCGGATATCATGGTGATATCGTCGGATAATCCGGAAGTGGTTAAAGAAATCCAGGCATATACGCAGAAGAATATCGACGAGCTGGCCAAAATGATGGAAGCGGCGGAATAGCCGGATAAGTAAGATATAACGTGATGTGATAAAAAAAGGGGAATGGATTCATTCCCCTTTTTCAATTTAGGAAGTTTAACCCTTGTGGTTTTTGGTTATTTGGATTCTTTGTAGCCTTCGGGGATTTTATAGGTCCCGGCCGGAGCGGAGGCTTCCTTGTATTCCAGCAATTCGGTCGTGGAATGGACCTTGGCGCCCATCATATCGACATTGGTTTCGCTCCAAACGGGCATACCTTCCATCTTCTTGAATTCTTTCATGGCGTCTTCGAATCCCGGCATCATGGCCATAAAGGCCCTGGTGACATTGAAGAAGAGGTCGTAATTCAGTTTGATTTCATTGGTAACCCAGGATTCACTGGCGGCTTTGACCATGCCCATGTCGGTCACGACCGTATATTTTTTACAATTCCAGTCTTTGATTTTCTTGGATTCTTCGGTGGGCGTAACGGTCATTTTAAGCTGCATGGCGCCCATCATCCCCTGCATCGCGGCCTTGGCCTCAGCGATTTCCTCTTCGCTCATCCCTTCGGTATCCATCATTTTCGAGATATCCATTTCGCCTCCCTGGCCGAGAGGGACCATGGAATAGGATTTACTCGTGTGGTTAATGAGGGCTATGGTATTTTCAGAGGCGTTGAAGATCATCGTTGCAGTGTCGGCGACATCGAAGCGGGCGACGCCGTCACCGATCCAAACGACGGAAGTATCGCTTTTGGCCGGGACCTGTTGTCCCATCATTTCGAAGGCATCGGTGGAATTTAGCTGACGAATCATCACATCGGCAAAAACCGGTGTCGCCAGTGATGCGAATAGGATGAGAGTCAGCAAAACGATTGACAGCTTTAAGCTTTTCATAAAAAGTCCCTTTCCGCCCATATGGGCATTATCCCCTGATTGTTGGTATTTTAATAAATTATCTATCTATCGAGGTTCAGAGTCAACGCCTTCAATCGCGGCAATAATATCTATTTCACATATCTTTGGCAAGAGAAATAACTGCGGTCGGTTGCCCGGTTCCGAACGATTGCAGTAGATGATTTCCGGAAGGGACGCTTGAACATTTGTTCAATAGCGCAACTTGTCCATATATTGTGGCCGGCGATTGGTTTTTTTCAATATCTGGTAACTGCTTAAGATTCATACACTTTTCCATAAAAATTTACTTGACAGGGGCACAAATGTGCAGTATATTGGGTTTGCCTTCGATAATTAATCCAGGAAGGAGAAATATGGAGATGGAGAATATAATGGCGCTATCGCTTTCTCGGAAAAAGGAGAAACCGGCAGTCGTAACGGAGGATTCGGGAATCTATCCGGTTGCCTGCCGTGCTGATATCCCTGCGGAAGGGGGATGTCCCGATTGCGGGGTGAAATTGATTCGACTCGGGAGCTGTTTTACCTGTCCGGCCTGCGGCTGGGGAGGGTGCGGCTAAAGAGGCGAGGTCACTTTAAACGGAGGGAGTTTAAGATGCGTTTAAAGAGTCTTTTGAAATATGGAATACCGGAAATGATCATCGAAGCCTGGACACACCGACAGGGGGATTACCTTCTGCCGCTGCAGGAACGGGCGGTGGCGGCGGGGCTGTTGTCGGACGAGGGGAACCTTTTGATTTCGGCGCCGACTTCATCGGGGAAATCGTTCTGCGGCGAAATGGCGGCGATGGCGGCGCTTTTGAGGCGGCGGAAGGTGGTGATGCTGTTTCCCCTGAAGTCGATTGTCGAGGAGAAGTATCGTCATTTCAACGACTGCTATGCTCCGCTGGGAATCAGGACCGTTATCGTGACCGGAGATCATCCTGAAAACGACTGTGCTTTCGAAGCCGGGGAATTTGATCTGGCTCTGGCCATTTACGAAAAGTTCAACCGGCTTCTGACGGTCAACCTCGACATCCTCCAGCAGGTGGGGCTGATTATAATTGATGAGCTTCAGATGATTTCGGAGGAGGGGCGGGGACCGGAGTTGGAAATGAGCCTGGTGAAGACACTCGGTTCGGAGTATTCTCCCCGCCTGGTGGCGCTGTCGGCGGTTCTGCATGACGAGACGGAACTGCTGGAATGGCTGGGAGCGCGGTTAATCCGCGAGACGGTTCGTCCGGTCGATTTGCTGCAGGGAATTGTCATGGAGGGGCGGTTCCGGTACCGGTCGTTCAACAGCGGGCTTGAGGGGAACGAGGATTTTCCGCTGGCGGTAGAGGAGGATAATCTTCCGGCGGCCCTGATCGAATATCTCAAAAACGACGAGGCGCAGAATCTTATCTTTTTGAAATCGCGGCGGGATACTATTGATGCTTCGTTCCGGCTGGCGGCGGCGGTGAACTGGAAGGAGGCGTCGGGAACCATTGCGGAACTGGACAACGAGGAGCCGAGCTACCTGGTGCGGTCGCTGCGGCAGGTGCTGTCGCGGGGGGTGTCGTTCCATAATGCCGATTTAACTTCGAAACAGCGTCAGGCGATCGAGGCCGGTTATCGGCGGGGGGAGATTCGGGTCATCTTTTCCACGCCGACGCTGGCGATGGGGGTGAATCTCCCGGCGGAAACGGTTTTTCTGGAGACGATGAAGTACCGTTCCGGGGAGTATGGAGGGAAGCCGGTCCTGGCTCCGGTAACGGCGGCGGAATACCAGAATATTGCAGGGCGGGCCGGGCGGTACCGCCGGGGGCGGGAGAATTGTCCGGGGCGGGCGGTCATCCTGGCCGGGTCGCCGTTCGAGCACGAGGTGCTCTGGAGCGGCTATATCGAGAGGGGGAACGGAAACAAGCTCCGTTCGGCGCTGGCGGATGCCGACCCCCGGGGGCTGGTGCTGGATTTACTGGTAAGCGGGCTGGCCGAGGATAAGGCTTCGCTCGAACGAATTCTCGAAAAAAGTTTCTATCATGTGCAAGGCGGGGGTTTCGCGAGCGATTGTATCGATCATGCAATTGGCGGTCTGATTACGGCGGGACTTGTCGACGGCCGGAATGTTCCCACTCCGGCCGGAGCCGCCGCGGCCGAAAGCGGGCTGGGGGTGACGGCCTGCTGCAGGTACCGTGAGGCGCTGGCGGAACGGATTCCGGAATCGCCGATCGGCTGGATCGCGCTGGCTTTGAGCGGCGAGGATATCGAATTCGCCCGGATGGGGCTGAGCGGGACCGAATTTCGGGGAAGATTCTACGAAAAGCTGGTTTACCGGGAATATTCGGAGAAGCTCGGAGAACTCAATACTTTTCTGGGAGCGGAAATCGGCCAGCGGCCGCTCGATTACCGGCAGGCGGCGATTCTGAAGGGAGCGCTGCTATTGACCGACTGGGCGGAAATGTGCCCGGCGGAACAACTGGAGCAAAGGTACCAGCTTCACCTGGGGCAGATTGCGGATTTGGGGGAAACCGCGGCGTGGCTTCTGATTGCGATCGGCCGTTTGATTGCGGCCGGGGATTGTACTTCGGAAATTCCGGGGCTTTTGGAACGGCACGCTTTCGCGGTGCAGTACGGAATCGATCCGGCGCTGGAGGGATTATTCCGGGTCGCGGAGGGATGTCTGAACCGGGGGGATTTCAGGATTTTGAAGGAGCACGATATCATCACGCCGGATACTTTGATAAAAACCGGCGGGGATGCTTTAAAGCAGATTATCAAGCCTGAAGGCAAAATCGAAACACTCTTTTCCATAATAAACGGATACCTAAAGGAGGATCTCATGAACGGAGCGAATGTTCAGAGTGTCATTCCGGGAGGAGGCAATAGTCTACGGAGCGTAAGGGGACTGCACGCCAAGCCATCGCTGGTGGAACTGGACGGCCGGTACGAAGGGGAACGGTACCTGGTCAAGCTCGACGGGGTCCCGGTTCGCCTGACCGGGAAATCGTTCAAGTATCTGGTCAAGCTGGCCGGGTCACGGATGCTTAACCGGGACGGCTGGATTTACAAGGATGATATCGAGACGGGTTTCAACCAGGCGCGGTATCTTTATCGCCTGAAGCAGGAGGTCAACCGGGACGGCGGGTTCCCGTGGGGGATTTTCGAGAACAACCGGCTGGGGTATTACCGGCTGGACGTCGACTCCTCGCGGGTGCGAATAAACCTGGGAAACCTGCAGAATCATCCCGATTACGAACTCCGCGAACTGGCGGAACGGCTGAGCCCGCGGCTGGCGGGTTGATTTCCGGCGGGGTGGGAAACGGAGTAGGAAAATATCGCCAAAAAGAAAAACTTTGCCGACGGCCGGAGGTTTAAGAAAGTACTGAAGCAACCGATATCTGGCATAGGCGATGATTAAGAAACTTGGCATACATATTCCGTTTCTCCCCTCCGACGGGGAGCCAGTGATGCCGATTTTACCCGGCAAAACCCTGATTTTGTTTCCGGGTGAAACAATCACCCTTCAAGTGGGGCGTCAGGAAAGCCTGGCTCTCATTAAGGAGAATACCGGAAGAAATCGGCTGATCGGGGTGACCTATTCTCCCAGCGGGGGAGGGGACCGGGTAGAGGAGGAATTATGCCAGATAGGGACATCGGCCCGGATCATATCGGCGGTGGAAGGGCCGGGAGGGTCGAAAATCGTTACGGTTGAAGGAATTCGCCGTATCGCCCTGAAAAGTATCCAGCGCAAGAAGCCGTATTTGACCGCCAAAATAGCCTTTTTGGATGAAAAAGTCGCGGTTACCGAGCAGACCGCCAAGATATCCGAAGAAATAATTTCGGCAGTGGAGCAGATAACCGAGGTGGCTCCGCCCTATTCTAAAGAACTGCCTTATGTTATGAAGCTGAACCTGGAGAATCCGGGGCGGCTGGCGGATAAGATTGCGGCCACTTTCCATTTCCCCATAAATTCCAAGCAGGAAGTGCTGGAAACTTTCAACCTCGAAGATCGCCTTGAAAAGGTCCTGAAGCTGCTCAATGATGAACTGGAACGGATAACAATCAGCTACGAAATCCGCCAGACCGTTAAGGAAAAGAATCTCGAAGACCGGCGGCGGAATTTCCTGCGCCAGCAGTTGTATGAAATAAAGAGGCAGCTCGGCGAAGATAATCTTGAAGACCGGGTGGTTCAGAAGCTCCGTTATGAAGTGGCGAATAATAAACTGCTTCCATATACCGTCAAGGAACGGGCCAATATTGAAATCGAGCGGCTGGCTCATTTGTCAACGGCGTCGGCCGAATACGGCGCTACCAAGCTGTACCTCGACTGGCTGTTGAATATCCCCTGGAATGTGGGGACATCGGAGGATTACGATCTTAAGGAGGTCGAGGCGGATATCAACAGGCATTATTATGGGTCGCCCCGCATCACCCGCCGCATTCTGGAAAAACTTGCTATCCGGAAGCTAAAGAAGGGGGTATCGGAGGGATCGGTTCTCTGTCTGGCGGGATCTCCGGGGACCGGGAAGGCATCGTTAACTCGCGCCATTGCCAATGCTCTCGGCAAGAAGTTTATCAGGATTTCCGCCGGGGGGCTGATCGATCTTTCCGATATCAAGGGGACGGCGCGGACATTCCTCGGTGCCATGCCGGGGATTTTCATTCGGACAATCAAGGATGCCGGGGTTTGCGACCCGGTGGTATTCATAGAAGATATCGAATGTTTCTCGGAGGATTCCAACAGCGCCCTTCCGATGGCAATGCTGGAGGCGATCGACCCGAAGTACAATTCGGCGTTCCTCGATAACTATATCGGGGTATCGATCGATCTGAGCCGCGCCATTTTTGTATGCGGAGTACGGGGGATGGAGGATATTCCCGATTCGCTGAATCATCGCTTTGAAATCATCGATTTGCCGGGGTACATCGAAAAGGAAAAAATCCTGATAGCCCGCAAGCATATCATTCCCGATCAATTGAAAAGGCATGGATTGGCCAAGCGGGACATGAGTGTCACTATCGGGGGATTGAAGAAAATTATCCGCAATTACACCATGGAAGCGGGGCTTTTGGAATTTACGCATCAAATCGAGCGGCTATCGCGCCATGTCGCGCGCGAAAAAGTTCTGCATGCCCGGCGGAAATGGAATTTCAGCGAACGGAACCTCGAAGATGTCCTGGGGACGCCGCAGTATATCCCGGAAGTTCCCGACAAGCGTCCCGAAATAGGCGTCTGCATCGGTCTGGCCTGGACCGGGTCGGGGGGCGAATTGATGATTATCGAGGGGCTGAAGATGAAGGGGAGCGGCGAGGTCATCACGACCGGGTCGCTGGGGGATGTCATGAAGGAATCGATCCAGGCGGCGCACAGCTATGTCCGGTCGAAGGCGGATATCCTGGGGATCGATCACAGCGATTTCAACGATTTCGATATTCATATACATTTTCCATCGGGAGCGATTCCCAAAGACGGGCCCTCGGCGGGGTCTACGGTTACCCTGGTGATTGCGTCGGTGATGTCGGAACGGCCGATCCGCAATGATATCGCTATGACCGGAGAAGTGACCTTACGAGGCAAAGTAATGCCGGTCGGAGGGATCAAAGAGAAAATATCGGCGGCATATCGGGCCGGGATACGAACGGTATTGATTCCCCGCGAGAATAAGAAAGATTTGAAGGATTTACCTCAGGATATCAATCAGAAGACGAAATTCATTTTCATCGAATCGGTCGATGAGGTTTTGGAGAAGGGGCTGTTGGATTTTCAGCCCTCCAGTTATACCCTTGAAAAGATTTTCCAGAGCGAAATCGACAAGGTCAAGAAGAAGAGCAAATCGCGGAATCAGCAGAAAATCGCCGCAAAATCGCGGCGGCACAGGAATTAAAAAAGGCCCGTTTTGAACGGGCCTTTAAACTTTTATCCGGCTTTTTTAGCGGGTTACTTTTTGGACCTTGCCGGCCTTCAAACAGGAGGTGCAAACCTTGATCTTCTTAACCGTTCCGTCAACATTCGCCCTGACCGTCTGAAGATTCGGATTCCAGCGCCGGTGAACCACATTATGAGCGTGAGAGATAGTATTTCCGAAACTCGGCTTCTTTCCGCATATTTCGCACATTTTTGCCATATCCGCAATCTCCTGTTTTATTACAGCCATTCAGTATATATAATTTCGGCTGAAAAGCAAGTTCTTTATTGTTTTTTTAGACCTGATTTACGGGGAACTTCCGAAAATCCGTGGGATTTTTCCTCTTTTTTAGTCCGCTTGACTCTGTATATTTAAAGCCTTATTTTGCCGGGAAATATGTATAAACCATAACGGATTTCGGAAACCCTCAGACACGGAAAATATATGCTGGACCTCAAATTTATCCGCGATAATATCGAGTTGGTGAAAACCGCCATAAAAAATAAAAACGAATCGGCCGACCTCGAAAAAATCATCGAACTCGACCAGAAACGCCGGGATATTATCGGGAAGGTCGAGGAGCTCAAGGCGCTCCGGAACAAGGTCTCAGAAGAGATTGCGAAAAAGAAAAAGAACAAGGAAAACGCCGACAAGGAAATCGCGAATATGAAGGAGGTTGGCGACCAGATTGGGGCCTTCGACGAGGATCTTCGGTCGGTCATGGAAGCACTGAATCACCACCTGCTGCGAATTCCGAATGTCCCGCATTCATCGGTTCCGGTCGGGCCGAACGAGGAACACAATGTTACGGTGAGGGAATGGGGAGATATCCCGCAGCAGGGATTCGAACCGAAAGCGCACTGGGATCTGGGAGAAAAGCTCGGTATGATCGACCTTCCGGCCGGGGCCAAGATCACCGGGTCGGGATTTTATGTCCTCAAAGGATGGGGAGCGCGGCTTCAGCGGGCGCTGGTGCAGTTCATGCTTAATACGCACACCGCCGACGGTTTTACCGAAATCATCCCGCCGGTCCTGGCCAACGGAGATACCATGACCGGAACCGGGCAGCTCCCGAAACTTGCCGAGGACATGTACTATCTCAAGGAAGACGATCTCTATCTGATTCCGACCGCGGAAGTCCCGGTGACCAATATTCACAAGCAGGAAATAATCGCGGAGGAAGCTCTACCGCTGTACTACGTGGCGTTCACTCCCTGTTTCCGCCGGGAGGCCGGCGCGGCGGGGAAGGATACGCGCGGAATTTTGCGGGTGCATCAGTTTGACAAGGTGGAGCTGGTGAAGATCGTTCATCCCGATAAATCGTACGATGAGCTGGAAACCCTGCTGGCCCAGGCGGAAAAAATCGTCCAGGCCCTGAAAATACCGTACCGGGTCAGGATGCTGGCGACCGGGGACTTGTCGTTCGCGGCGGCCAAGTGCTACGATATCGAAATCTGGGCGGCGGGAGTCGGGAAGTATCTTGAAGTATCTTCGGTTTCGAATTTCGAGGACTTCCAGGCACGCCGGATGAATACGCGCTTCAAGGGGAAGGACGATAAAAAGCCCCGCTTCGTGCATACTCTGAATGGGTCAGGGACGGCGTTGCCGCGGCTCCTGGCGGCGGTGATGGAAAATTACCAGACCGATTACGGGACGATCGTGGTACCGGAGGTCCTCCGGCCGTACATGAACGGTCTGGCGGAAATAACCGGACGGGAGTAATTTGAGCAGTTTATCGCTTTCAATCGGCAAAGTAACCATCTTCAAGCTGTTCCTTTTGATAGGAATAGTCGCCATCTCGATTGTCTTTATCTGGTACACGCTCGACGTCATCAAGCAACTCGAGGAGGACGCCCGGCGGATGGTGACTTCTTATGTCAAGCTCTGGCAACTGGCGGCCAGCGAAACCACGTCCGGCGGCGAGGTGCAGATTATTTTCGAAGAGGTCATCAAGAAAGCGAATTTCCCGGTGATCATTACGGATATGTACTATGAGCCTTCATCGTGGCGCAACGTTCCGGGAGTGAACAGCGACGACACCACTACGAAGACTCGCGAAAAGGTCCGGGAACTGGTCGCGGAGATGAAGAGAAAGAACGGAGAAATTCCGTTGTACTTCAACGAACGGGTCATATCGTACTTCTACTATGGAGATTCCAAAGTCATCAGGCAGCTGCAATGGATGCCGTTCGTGGAAATCGGGCTGGTGACGGCATTTCTGGTCGTGGGATTCGTCGGATTCCAAAATATCAAGCGGTCGGAGGAACGGAGTATCTGGGTGGGGATGGCCAAGGAAGCGGCCCACCAACTGGGGACGCCGATTTCATCGCTGATGGGGTGGCTGGAACTGATGTCGGCAGGAGACAAGGGAGAGGATAACGGTATTTCGCCGGAGGAGATTTACGCTCAGATGAAAGTCGATGTGGAGCGCCTGCAAAAGGTGGCCAATCGTTTCGGGCAGATAGGATCGATACCGGACCTCGAAGAAACCGATATCAACGGCGTCATGGAAGAGACCGTGAATTATTTTCGGAGGAGACTGCCATTCGGCGGCAAGGGAACCGAAATAAATCTGATCAATGGAGATATCCCTCCGATCTCGCTGAACGGGGAGCTGTTCACCTGGGCGGTCGAAAATCTGATTAAGAACAGTCTCCAGGCGGTTGATTCGCAAAACGGGAGGATTAGATTGCAGACGATGCCGTCGAAGAATCCCCGGTTCATAATTATCGAAGTTGAGGATAACGGCAAGGGGATTCCGACCGGGACAGCGCGGAAGATATTTCGCCCCGGGTTTACTTCGAAGAAACGGGGCTGGGGGCTGGGTTTGACCTTAACCAAGCGCATTGTAGAGGACTATCACCGGGGGAAGATAGGGCTATTGAAATCCCGTCCGGGGCAGACCATCTTTCATATCGTTCTTCCCGTAAAAGAGACGGACGGAATCAATCGCTTCTGGTATAATATATGGACGAGACGAAGCATTTAACCAAAACGAAAGCGGAATAATGGCGGGAAAGAAAATACTCTGGGTTGACGACGAAATCGATTCACTGAAACCACACATTCTTTTTCTGAAGCAAAAGGGATTCGAGGTGGACGAGGCGGTTTCCGGAGACGATGCCATCGAAAAAGTGAAGTCCGGGAATTACGATATGGTCCTGCTCGATGAGATGATGCCGGGCAAGGACGGCCTGACCACGCTCGAAGAAATCAAGGATATCGATCCGCACTTGACGGTGGTGATGGTGACCAAATCGGAAGAAGAAACCCTGATGAATGAAGCGATCGGACAGAAGATCGACGATTACCTGGTCAAGCCGGTCAATCCCTCGCAGGTGCTGCTTACCGCCAAGAGAGTACTCGAAAGCCGCAAAATCGTTTCGGAAAGCCACATGAAACGGTATATCGGTGAGATAAACCGTTTCAATCAGAAATTGTACGGCGCCATGGAACCGTCGGACTGGCAGGAGGCGGCTAAGATTATCGCCGGGTGGGATCTGGAGCTCGATGAGAACCCCGATGAAGGGCTGGCCCAGACGCACCTTGGGACCCGCAAAGAATGGAACACGGAATTCACGAAATACCTCGAACGCAACTATCAGAACTGGCTGCATGACGATGAAGGAAGGCCGCCGCTTTCTCCGGATATATTGAGGAAGCACATGGTTCCGTTATTGAAAGAGGGGAAGAAGGTATTGCTGATCGTGGTCGACTGCATGAGGCTGGATCAGTGGCTGACTATCGAAGGACTTGTGGCCGAGCATTATAATATCAACCGCGACACTTATTTTTCGATGCTTCCGACGGCGACACCGTTCGCTCGTAATGCCCTGTTCGCGGGGCTTTTTCCCAATGAAATCGCGAAGCGGTTTCCCGAAGTGTACCGCGATCCCCGCGAAGGGAGCCTGAACCGGATGGAAGACCAGTTGCTCGATGACCTGTTGAAGCGGGAAAAGGTGAATCTAAAGAGTAATCCCCGTTATGAAAAGGTGTACGATAATACCGAAGGGGAGTTACTGGCGAAACGGGTGGCGGATTTTTACCAGTCCGAGATCGTGGCATTCGTTTTCAATTTTCTGGATATTCTGGCGCACGGACGATCCAATAATATTATTCTGAAGGAGATAGCCGGTTCGGAATCGGCCTTTCGGTCGCTGATGAAAAGCTGGTTCGTGCATTCCCCGCTGTTTACAATTTTAAAGGCATTTTCCAAAAAGAATTTCACGGTGATCGTAACTTCGGACCACGGCTCGGTCCTTTGTTCACGGGGAACCATGGCGCACGGGAAGCGTGATACCTCCACTAACCTCCGCTATAAGTACGGCGATAATCTTAATTGCGAAGCCAAGGAAGCGATCCTGATAAAGAAGCCGGATGAATACCGCCTGCCATCCTTCAGTCTCGCGACCACTTATATTTTGGCCAAGGAAGATTTCTATTTCGTCTATCCCAACAATTACAACGAGTACATCCGTCAGTTTCAGAATTCATTCCAGCACGGAGGGAT
This sequence comes from Candidatus Zixiibacteriota bacterium, assembly GCA_041306185.1. Taxonomy (GTDB): domain Bacteria; phylum Zixibacteria; class MSB-5A5; order GN15; family PGXB01; genus JBFZFV01. The sequence continues at coordinate 35,751 of JBFZFV010000079.1, read as the reverse complement.
TTCCCTGGAAGAGATGGTGGTGCCGTTTGCGGTTCTCACTCCCAAATAAATGCTGATTAAAAGAGAAGAGAAGACATATATTTCCCGGTCCGAACAGGAAACGGTAAGTATCGGTGAGGGGCTGGCAAAGGTCGTTTCGGACGGGGAATTAATAGTCCTGACGGGACCGCTCGGAGCGGGGAAAACGCGGTTCGTGACGGGGATGGCTCGTGGTTTGGGGCTCGATCCCGCGCAGGTGAATTCCCCCTCGTACACGTTGGTAAATGAATATCACGGCGCGAGGGATTTATATCACCTCGATTTGTATCGGCTTGAAGGAGAAGAGGATCTGCATAATATCGGTTGGGACGATTACCTCAGCCGGGACGGGATGGTGGTCGTGGAGTGGGGCGAACGGGCAGGGGAACTGCTTCCGCCGCAGCGAATCGAAGTGCATATTGAGATAATTTCGGAAACGGAGCGGCGGATCGGAATATTATTCAGGGGAAATCGGTGATCGGAATACCGTCCAATATACTGGTCATCGACAGTTCGACTTCGGTCATGCGCATCGGGGTTTCCTGTCCGGACGGACGGATCGTGCAAATGGAAAACGCCGAACGATTCAGTCACGCCGAGCATATTGTGCCGTTGATCGAAAGTGCAATATCGGATGCGAAGCTGAAGAGAGAAGAGCTGGCGGGCATGATAGTTTCGTGCGGGCCGGGGTCATTCACGGGATTACGGGTCGGGATGGCGACGGCCAAGGGGATGTCAATCGCTCTGGGAATTCCGCTGGCGGCTCCATCGATATTCGAAGCGGCGCAGGTGAGATTGTCAGAGTTGTACGATGAGGCGGCAATGCTGGTGCAGTCGCGGAAGGACGAATACTATTTGGGATTGATCGGCAATCAGGGATTTGACAGAAAAAGCATACGTGTGGTGCGTGGTGAGGGCATTGTCGAAGCTGTGGGAAAAAGGAGAGTCTATTGCGTCGATTTCGACTCCGGCAAACTGCCTTTTTTGAATGATCAGATGATAGGTAAGGAAGAATATTCAATCGAATTAAAGGATTTTCTGATTGCGGCGCAGGAGAAACTGGCGGCCGGCGGAGAGGAATTAGCGGCTCTGGAGCCGCTCTATATACAAAATTTTCCGGCGAGGAAGAAGTGAGTACGGTAATGACAGAGTTGAAAATCCGGGCCATGAAACCAAGGGATAAAGAGGCGGTGGTGGCGATTGAAAACGATGTTTTCAGTGATCCCTGGCCCGATTTTGCGTTCGACCGCAAGAACAACGACCCGAATCACAAATTCATTGTGGCACAATCAGATAAAAAGATTGTGGGGTATGCGGCGTATTTCGTGGATTTGGGCGAAGCGCGGTTGACCAACATCGCGGTGGCCTCGGATTGCCGGCGGAAATCTATTGCTAAAAGTTTATTAAATTATATCTTAGATTCCGTTAAGAAGGCGGATTGCCGGTTTATATTTCTGGATGTGCGGCCGACCAATAAGGCCGCTATTGATTTATACCGGAAATACGGGTTTGAGGATGCGTATATACGGCCGGGTTATTATGACAACCCGCGCGAAGATGCTATCGTAATGATGAAGTCGCTCGAGAATTAATTATGCCGATGGACTGGTTTAAAAAATCCCGCTCGAATCTCACCGCCCAGGAAAAGAAGGATATCCCGGACGGTCTCTGGACCAAATGCGCCGAATGCGGCGAAATCATTTACACCAAACAGCTGGAAGAGAATTTTTGGGTATGCCCCAATTGCAGCTATCATTTTCGGATCAGCAGTTCTCGTTACATCAAGTTTATTCTCGATGATGGAAAACTCGAGGAGTTCGATGCCGGACTGACCTCGCTGGATCCTTTAAAGTTCAAGGATTCAAAGAAGTACACCGACCGCATCAAGGGAGCAATTGAGAATTCGGGATTGAACGACGCCGTGGTGGCGGGGATCGGCAGGATAGACGGTATCGAAGTTTCTTTCGCCATCATGGATTTCGCGTTTGTCGGCGGTTCGATGGGTTCGGTGGTGGGAGAAAAAATAGCGCGGGCCATGGAACGGTCGCTCGACCGCAATATCCCGTTGATTATCGTATCATGCTCCGGCGGAGCCCGGATGCAGGAAGGGATATTATCCCTGATGCAGATGGCGAAGACGTCGGCTCTTTTGGCTCTGCTCGATCAGAAGAAGATTCCCTTTATTTCGGTCCTCACCAATCCGACCACGGCCGGGGTAATGGCGAGTTATGCTTCGCTGGGGGATATCATCATTGCCGAGCCGAAATCGCTGTTGGGTTTCGCCGGCCCGCGAGTTATCCAGCAGACGATCGGGCAGGAACTCCCTCCCGGATTTCAATCCTCGGAATTTTTTATGGAAAAAGGTTTTCTGGATCAAATCGTCGAACGCCATAAATTGCGCGACTCCCTCGTTAAATTCCTGAAATATTTCCTGGACTGATTTTATGAATAACAATTCAAGCGGCTATCGTAAGGCGCTTAAGTTTATATTCGACCGCGAGCATTTCGGCATGAAGCTCGGGTTGACCAATATCACCAATTTCCTGGAACATATCGGCAATCCCCATCACGAATTCCGATCGGTGCATATCGCGGGAACCAACGGCAAAGGCTCCACGGCGGCCTATATCGATGCCATCGCGCGGAAGGCAGGGTACAAGGTCGGGATATTCACTTCGCCGCACCTGTTCGATTTTCGGGAAAGAGTCCGCGTGAACGGTAAAAAAATCAGCCGTCAATTCATCACCGATTTTATCGAAAAGTACGAACCGATCATCGATAAAGATAAAATTACGTTCTTCGAGGTTTGTACCGCACTGGCCTTTTTGTACTTTGCGAAACAAAAGGTGGACCTTGCCGTGGTTGAGGTCGGACTCGGCGGACGGCTTGACGCCACCAATACTTTGAGCCCGCTGTTTTCGATCATAACCGATATATCGTTCGATCACATGAATGTCCTGGGGAATACCCTGACCAGGATAGCGCACGAAAAAGCTGGGATAATCAAGAGAGGGATTCCGGTGATAATCGGTTCGATGCTTCCGGAACCGCGCAAAGAGATTTTGAGAACCAGCAGGATCAGGAAAAGCCCTTATTACTATATCAAGCCCTCGATGGTGGTCCGCAAGAATCCCGGCAAGGGATTCGATTTTCGGGATAACGGATATTCTTTAAGCGGACTGCGAACCTCTCTTCCCGGGCGGCACCAGTTGAAAAACGCCGCCAATGCCATCAAGGCCGCGGAACTGCTTCGGGAATTCAGATACGAAATATCGAAAGAGGACATACGAAGCGGGCTTCGCGAGACGGTTTGGCCAGGGAGATTCCAAATATTGAAAGCAGACGGCGGGCCGCTGACCATCCTCGATGTCGGTCATAATCAAATGGGGGTAAAGGCCATGGCCGAATGTTTCAGGGAGATGTTTCCCGGACGGAAAGCCCGACTTTTGATCGGATTTGTGCGGAATAAGGACTTGACCAAAACGGTTAAATATCTTTACCCGATAGCCGAAAGTGTCGAAATCGCCCGCCTGAAGACCGACCGGAGCTGTGAGCCGGCCGAAATCGCGGAGCTTTTCCCGAACGGGCGTTTCCCGGTAACGGTATCCAATTCGTTGACCGCGTCGGCACGTAGAATTATATTGAACTCGAAACGTGACGATATATTCATCATAGCCGGTTCCCATTTTGCGGTCGGCGAATTTTTGGAAAACCGAACCAGGATTTATGGCCGAACAGGAAGAAAATCTCGACAAAAATAGAAAACTCGGGCGGCCGGACGACACCGAAACCCTGCTTCACACCGATTTAAGACGTCGCGCCGAAAAGGCCCTCGAAGAGGGGGCGGATGAATTCCGCATCTTCTCCGAACAGGTCCTGATGGGGGTATTGATTTTACAGGATAACCTCATAAAATTCTGCAATCAGGCCTTTCTTGAAATTATCGAATATTCGCATTACGAAATAATGAAACTCGGGCCGGAAGAATACGGCAAAATGATTCATCCCGATTTGAGGGAATTTGCCCTTGAACAGGCTCGCAAGAAACAGGCCGGTGAAACCGATGTTGTCCCGGAATACGTCAACAAGCTGATAAGCAAATCGGGCCGGATAAAGTGGGTGGACCTGTTTTCAAAGACAATAACGTACAATGGCCGGAACGCCGACCTGGTGACCATGGTCGATATCACGCCCCAGAAGCTGGCCGAAGAGGCTCTTCAGGAGCGCGAGCAGCAATTCCGCAATCTCATCGAAATCATGAACGACGGTTTCGCTATTCTCGATGAAAACTGCATGGTGACGTACGTAAATTCCCGGATGTGCGATATGCTGATGCTGCCCCGGGTGGAAGTTGTGGGACGGGCTATCGAGAGCTTTCTCGAGTTCGGCGATATTGAGGAATTCAAAGGATATTGCGGGAGCAATGACCCTGAAGTGAAGGTCGCCTTTGAAATTCCCTGGAAGAAAAGCGATGGGACTACCATGCATTCTTTCGTTTCAATCAGCCCTATTCTTGACGTAAAGGGACGTTCCATCGGCGATATTGCTATCGTCACCGATATTACCGACCGAAAGCAATCCGAAGAGGCGATCCGGAAATCGGAAGCCCGCTACCGGGAATTGTTCGACAATGCCATGGAGGGGATTGTCGTGGTCGATGAATATGAAACGGTGGTGTTCTGCAACGAAGCGTTCGCCAGTATTTTCGAACTGGAATCGGCCCGGCGGGCCATCGGCAAGAATATGCTGGAATTCCTCGACGAAGAACAGCGGAGTATCCTCATCGAACAAAGCCGGCAACGCCGGGAACGCAAGGCGAGCCGCTATGAATTGAATATTACCACGGCCAGAGGTAATTCCCGGACCATTCTCGCTTCGGTTTCACCCCGATTCGATTCTGGTGGAGAATTCGTCGGTTCTTTCGGAACCATCCTCGATATTTCGGAGCGCAAGCAGGTGGAATCGGAACTGCGACGCTCGCGCGATGTCCTCGATATGCGGGTCAAGGAACGGACGATCGAGCTGGCCGAGGCCAACCGGCAGTTGAAAAAATCGATTTTCGACCTGTACAACATTTTCGAACTGAGCCGCAATTTCAATACTCTGCTGGAGTACAATTCCCTGCTCGATTCATACATGCTGGCATCGATGGGACGTATGGGTTCGAATCACGGTGTCTTATATATCCGGAAAGAAATCGACCTGCCGGTTTTCGACCTGGTCCGGGTCAGGGGGGAAATCGCCAATCTGGAACAAGCTATTGAAATCGACATTGACGGCCCCTTTTATCGTCATCTCACCTCGCTGAACCGTCCGGTTCATGTCAAGGAAATAGCGGAGAAATACGGGGGACGGGAGAACCTCGATTTTGTCGGTATCTTCCCGCATGGACTGGCCATCCCTCTGGTCTACCAAACCCGCCTGCGGGGGCTGATGATACTTTCCGGACGGAGGGATGATCAAACTTACCATGGAAGCGATCTGGAGTTCCTGGCAATCCTGGCGAATCAGACGGTGGTATCCATCGAAAACGCCCGGTTGTATGAAGCGGAAAAATCGGCCCAGATTGAATTGCAGAAAGCGCATGAGCTTTTGACCCGGGCCGAACGGTCCGCGGCTCTGGGAGAATTATCGGCCAAGGTCGCCCACGAAATCAACAACCCGCTGGGTATCATCAAGAATTATCTGCTCCTGATGATGCGTTCGGAGGGGGATGACAATAAGATTACGGAGTACATCGATATCGTCAGGGGTGAGCTGGACCGTATCGCGCAAATCGTCCGGCAACTGCTCGATTTCCATCGTCCGCTGGTCGCCAAATTCGTCAGGATAAATCCCAAACGAATACTCGACGAGACCCTGGCCCTCATGAAATTCCAGCTCGATGAATCCGGAATCAAAGTCTTTGTGAGTGCCTGCGACAATATCCCCGAAATCAAAGTCTGGCCGGACGGTCTTAAGCAGGTTTTTATGAATCTCCTGGTCAATGCCCGGGACGCGATCGGAAGCGGAGGAGAAATTTATATCCGGATCGAGGAAGGGGATGAAGGGGTGACTATTTATATCGAGGACAATGGACCAGGAATTCCCGAGGATTTGCAGCCTCATATTTTCGAATCCTTTTATACCACGAAAATCGAAACCGGAGGAACGGGACTGGGATTGTCGATTTGTAAACGGATAATAAAAAATCATAACGGGTCGATAACCTTCAGTAATACCGAGCGGGGAGGGTGTTTCCGAATAAACCTTCCGATCGAGCAGAAAGAAAAGGAATATGACTGGCGCATCTAGGAAAATACTGGTAGTTGATGACGAAGTCCGCATGTGCGAATCGCTGCACGAATTGCTGTCGGGCGCGGGGTACCAGGTAACTGCGGTGCAGTCGTCCAAGGAGGCAATCGAGAAGATCCGCACCCAGCCATTCGATCTGGTCATTACCGACATCAAGATGCCACAGTTTTCAGGGCTCGAAATCCTGAATGAAGTCAAAAAGGTCGATCCGGAAACGGTCGTGATTCTCATGACCGGTTTTGCCTCGTTGGAATCCTCACTGGAAGCGATCCGCAAGGGAGCTTTCGAATACCTGCTCAAACCGGTCGAGTTTACGCAGCTGGAGATTTCCGTCCGGAGGGGCCTGGAAAAACGGGAAGCCGCCCTGGCCCGGAAACGGCTTTTGGAAGACCTTAAGATTGCCAATCATAATCTGAATACCCATCTCAATGAGATAAACGCTCTCTATGAAGCGGGAACCTCGCTGATGCAGACTTCGCAACTGAAGGAACTGCTTGATAAAATCGTCATGCTGGCCTCCGGGGTAACCGACGCCGAAATCGGGTCGCTGATGATGATTAACCCGACCGGGGAATTCATGACGATCGAATCGCATATCGGGCTCGACCCCAAGATGGCGGCCTCGGTGAAGCTTCCGCTCGGCGAATCGATCGCGGGGTTTGTCGCCAAGAGCGGTTCGCCGCTGGTGGTCAGGGATGTTGAGAAAGACGAACGCTTCAAGCGGATCAACAAGGAGCGGTACAGCTCTGCCTCGCTTTTGTGTGTCCCGCTGAAGATCGCGGATCGTATCCTCGGAGTTATCAACATGGCGAATAAGCGGCACCGCGAGATTTTCAACGATCACGACCTGAAGCTTTTAACCACGTTCGCTTCGCAGGCCGCGATTGCCATCGACGATGCCCGGCAGTATGATGAAAACATGCAGAAACTTCGGGAGTTTTCGATCCTGTTTGAATTGTCGAGCCGGCTTTCCACGGTCGGTTCGGTTTCGGCCATGCGGAGTACCGTATTTGAATATCTCAGAAAACTGATGACGATCGATTTTGCATTATGGTTCGAATGGCAGGAAAATCTGGTCAGCCTGAAACCGGTGGGGGCGACCGGGACCAATATCCCGCTGACCGATACCGGGTCTTTCAACATGAGCAAGATCAGTCAGGAAGATATCATAATCGATAATGTCGATTTTTCGGGAATCGATTTCGAAAATATCCCGCAAATATCCTCCTACGTATCGACGCGGATTGCCAAATATGACGCCTTCCCGAAACCGGGCGCGAATTTTACCGCCCTGCCGGTTCTCCAGGAAGGGACGCTCCGCCACTTATTCTGTATTTCTTCCGATGGCGGACGGGATTACACCTCGCAGGAGATATCCCTGGCCAGACTGGTGATATCGCAGGCATCGGGCTTCTACGAGCGCGAGAAGGCCCTTTTAAACGCCACCCGGCTTCTGACCATGGGCAACATGATTTCCGAAATTTCGCATGATCTTCGAAGGCCGCTGACCAATATTCGGGGCGGGCTGCAGATTCTTCGGGATAAATGGCCCGATATAGCCGATAATTCCGATTTCTTCAAGATGGCCGAAGCGGAAATCCTCCGCTTGAACGAACTGGTCAAGGAACTGGTCGATTTTTCAAAACCGCACAAATATGAAACCGAAATGACCGATATCCGGATGATTATCAAACGGGCCTCGGAGTTGATAAGGCCGGAGTTGAGAAAGAAGAATATCGCTTACACCGAACACTACGAAGAACTCGATTACGAGCTCCCGCTTAATAAGAACCAGATTCTCGAAGTTTTCCTGAACCTCTTTCTTAATGCCGTTGACGCCATTGACGATAAGGGGACGATTTCGGTCAAGGGAAAAATCGGACGGCCGTCATTCAAGAAGACCGACTACCTGGCCATTACCGTATCGGATACCGGCTGCGGGATCAAGAAAGAAAATCTATCCAAAATATTCGACCGCTATTATACTTCCAAAAAGACCGGGACCGGGCTGGGGCTGGCGGTGGTGGAGCGGATTATTTCTGCGCATGGCGGGACCTTGAGCGTCGACTCCACCTGGGGCGAGGGAGCCGATTTTACCCTTTATTTCCCCATTTAACCCCTGCAAATTCTTGCAAAATTTCGGCAGCCGAAATCAGAAATTAGTTGATTTTTGGAGGGTGATGTCGATAAATATGTTAGGGTTGCAAAAGTCTGCCTATGAAGAAAAAAGCGAAGACGAAACTTCTTATTATCGACGACGATCCCAAAGTCTCCTGGATTCTAACCGAGGGACTTCCGCAGACATTTGACATTGTCGCCGCTCGCGACGGAGTGGAAGGGATCCAGATGATATCCACGGAAAAGCCGGATTTGGTGCTTCTGGATATCAAGATGCCGGGGATGTCCGGGCTTGAAGTTCTGGAGAAGCTCAGCAAGATCGATAATCGTCCCGAAGTGGTCATGCTGTCGGGGCACGGGGAAACCAAGAACATCGTGGAATCGATGAAACTGGGGGCGGCGGAATTTATCAATAAGCCGTTCGACGTTAAGGAAGTTGAAATTCATATCAATTCCGTCCTGGAAAAGGGCAGGCTGCGTCATGAAGTGCGTGAATTGAAATCGCAGCTCGATTCCCGCAAGCAATACGACCAATTGATTGGCGATTCGGTCAAGATGAATCAGGTAAAAAATGTTATTGAACAGGTAGCCGATTCGGAATTGACCGTACTGATTCGAGGGGAATCGGGAACCGGCAAGGAAATCGTGGCGAGACTTCTGCATTCGATGTCGGGACGGGCTGATGAACCGTTTACCAAGGTCAACTGTGCGGCGATTCCACGGGATCTTCTGGAAGCGGAGCTGTTCGGCTATGAAAAAGGGGCCTTCACCGGGGCTCATAAGACCAAGCCGGGACGTTTCGAAGTCGCCAACAAAGGTTCGATCTTCCTGGATGAAATCGGCGACATGCCGCTGGAATTGCAGTCGAAACTACTGCAGGTTTTGGAGCAACAGGAATTCGTCCGGGTCGGTGGGATAAATAATATTCATGTCGATGTCAGAATCGTCTGTGCCACCAATAAGAATCTGGAAGATGCTATCAACCGGGGTGAATTCCGAAGCGATCTTTTCTATCGCTTAAATGAGATTACCATATATTTGCCCAGCCTTCGCGAAAAAAGGGAAGATATACCTCTCCTGTCGGAATATTTTCTGGCGCGGTACAACAACCTGTATCAGCGCGATTATCCCAATCTATCCGAAGAAACCCTGGCGAAACTGATGGATTATTCCTGGCCGGGGAATGTCAGGCAGCTGGAGAATCTCATCAAGCAGGTGGTTGTCCGTGGAGGAGAAGCAATCGTCGACGAACTACTTTCGAACCGGGTCAATGTTGGGGGAGTAAGCTCCGATGGCGCCGGTCAGGGATTCGTCGAAGAATCGGCCGAGATTGGGAATTCTTATTCGCTGAAGAAGAGAGTGGCTTTCGCCGTTGCGGCTCAGGAGAAGCGGATTATCAAAGAAGTCCTCGGAAAAACCAACTGGAACCGCCGCAAGGCAGCCGACATGCTTGAAATCAGCTATCGCTCATTGCTGTATAAAATCAAAGAATATAACCTTAACGCTTCCAAGTAATACCCGAGTTCGGGTATGACTCAATTAATACATCATTGATATTGTTGTTCTTATAATGCGCAATATTTTGCATGGTGGAGTATGGGGATAATCCCAATACTGGCACGTAGAGTCCATTATATGAAGAATAAGATATTACCATGTAAGGCGTTGCGGCTGTAATAAATTGCTTAAAATAGACGTAAAATTGTGGAAAAAAAGTTAAGGGGCTAACCGGCTCCGTGGAACATATGTTGCTATCTTAATCATGGTTACAAGCCTTTAAAGTGGGAGCACCTTGAGATCTTAATCGTTATGGAAAACAGGAAAAAGCAGCCTGAGACGAACAGCGAATTCGCCAGCCGGATCTCCTATGAATTAAAAAGGGCCGAAAGATACAGGATATTTGTCTCTTTACTGGTCTTTAATTTCGATTCGGTTATCGAGAAGCTTGCGGCAGATCGTCTTCAGAATACGGAAGACAGGGAAGGTTTTCTGAGGGCTGTAAAGGGGTTCATACGTGACTCTGTCCGGGAGGTGGACGCTGTTTCCAATTCGAGTTATGAGATGGTCGGCATACTTTGTCCCGAGACCTCGCGTCAGGGGGCGGAGATGGCGGCCAGGCGGCTTCAGGAGTCGCTGAATAATTTTCTCTCTGACTATTTTGGAGATCCTACCGATCTATTGATCCCGGTCGAGATTTCATCGTATCCCGATGCCGCGGGAGCGCGATCGCTGGCAAGCTATTTCGAGCAATTCGCGTAGAGTTGTTTTCAGCCCGCAAGGGCCAAAATAAAAAGCCCCCGAAATTCGGGGGCTTTTGCTTTTGGGGCCGCTTTATACATCTTATTCGCAGGCGGGGGCGGGGCCGCTCTTGAACTTGTAATTAACCAAATGGACGATGTCGAGGATATCGGTATTGCCGTCGTGGTTGACATCGGCCGATTCCGGATTTTCCGGCGCCGGTCCCGATTTGAATTTGAAATTGATCATGAAGACAATATCCAGAATATTGACGTCCTCGTTGTTGTCGGTATCTCCGCAAATGTACGGTTCGCGCACGAGGATAGCCTCGGGTTCGCTGTATACTCCCCACTGGCCGTCCGCATCCATGGCCCTCACCCGATAATAGTACGTTCCGGGGACGCGACCGGTTAAATCATAGTAGGTATCGCTTATATCCGAGGCCAGGATGGTATCGTGGCCGAAAGTGTAGACAGGATAAATATCATCGAAATATATGCCATATTCGGTCAGCGACTGGTCGGTTGCGTATGAAAAACGGAAATACAGGCTCTGACCGCTAAAGGTAGACAGATCGAATTCGGCCTGCACCCATGTCCCGGAAGAACCGGTAATCCCATTGCCCCGATTGGTGCCGTTGGGATTGTCGTTAGTAGTTATATTACCGGGAATAGGAGTGAAATCCAAACCATTGCTGGAAACTTCCACATAGGCGTAATCCCAGCCATCCTCGATGTTGTATCTGGTCCAAAATACCAGCATATCCTGGGAGCGGATTGAGTATGGCGTCTTGGTCTGGAAATACTTGTACATATTGTCCCCTGTCCCGGAATAGAAACTGGAAAGCTGGGAATGATATACCTGCCCGTTGGTCGAGAAATTATTGTTTTCGAAATTGTCGAAGCTGTTGCAGGAATCGGTCACTTTCGCGGAGTTCATCAATTCCTTCAGTTCATATAAAACGGGGGGATTGATGGGGTCCTCAAGGGTCCAGCTCACCGTATAATCCGGAGACAGAGAGGTATCCGGCAGGGTTACGGTGGGGATACCGGGAGGATAAATCGCGTAGACATTTCCGGCCAGTTTGGCGAAAATTTTATTCCCTTCGAGATTCTCGGAAATCAACTGCTGTATCCGGCTGGTTGGGGGCCAGAATTCGTCGCTTTGATTGCCAACTTCCACGGTAAAAGAGTAGTTTTTATTCTTCAGGGTTTGTTCGCCATAGCCCCAGTCGTCAGATCCGCCATTGGTAACATAAAGCCCCCAGCCCGGAGTCGGGTTATAGTAATTATAGGTGGCGATGGAATCGCCGATTCGCTGGAAAAGCGCCTGTTCCGGGGTATAAAAAGTATCGTAACCCCAGGGCCAGAGGATAAGATTCGAATATGAATGGTAGTATACCGTTATATCGAAATTATGGGCTGTAATAAAATCTCGAATGTTCTGAGTTTCCGGCTCGGAAAAGGCCGCAGTTCCGCGATAGGTTTCGCTGCTTCCGAACGGGGAGGAGCCGTCGTTATCGTAACCCCATTGATAGCCGTAATTACGGTTCAGATCGACCCCATAAGTCCCGTTACCGTTGTTTTTCCTGTTCTTGCGCCATAGTCCTCCACCGTTGGGATCGGTGACCTGGTTGTGAAAATACCCGTCGGGATTGACATTCAGGATAAACCACATTTCGCGGTTGTCGACCAGGAAGGTGGCCTCGGGATCGGTCCCGTAATTGTTGGTCAGCCAGTCCATGAAATAAAAGAGGACTTCGGGAGTTATGACTTCCCGGGCGTGAATGGCCGAGGTGAACAGGATTTCCGGTTCGTCTTCATCGATTTCGGGATTGTCAGAAATCTTGACTGCCCAGGTGGGGCGAACTTCGATAGTATAGCCGATATTGACTTTCGTCGACATGATCGATGAGTGAGCGGCAATCATCTGGTCGAGATAAGCGTTGATCTCGTCGAGGGTCTTGTAGCCTCCCATGGTCTTATTCGGATCGAGCCGGCTCCGGTAATAGGCGACCAGGTCCTCGTGAAGGATTTCCGTTTTCACCCCCAGGTGCTCAATTTCGAGTAGTTCGCGGGAATCGGTAATCAGGTCGACATACCCTTTTCCATGATAGGTAATATCGAGGTGCATTCTTTCAAGGGCTGCCAGTTCCGCTTTGTCGCTGAAATAGACGCGGACCTGCATTTTGGTGTTTTCGGCGGTGAGGGAAAGTGATGCGGTAATGAGCAGAATCGTGAATACGAAAACCGGCAAAAATCGAAATTTCATCAAGACCTCCTAAGGCAATTCAAGGGGTGTACATATTCCAATATAGGGGATTTTTCCGTTTTGCCAAGATATAGATTTGTTACATTTCCCCTATAAGGTTCCTTCCCTCCAGAATTTTGCGGAGAATTTCGGGAATTATTTAGTATTGCAAGGGAGGGGCGAATTTGATATAATAAATCAGCCTTTCGGGTAGAGGCGATCAGGGACAATAGGGGCGATTGCGAAATGCCCCCGTAGCTCATTCGGATAGAGCATCTGCCTTCTAAGCAGAGGGTAGCAGGTTCGAATCCTGCCGGGGGTATTTAAAGAATTCAGGCTTTTCGACTTCGTCAAGAAATCAATAAAACCCAAAAACGGGAGAATGTTATGGTACTGAAGAAAGTGGGCGCCATGTCCTGCGCCAAAGTTAGCGGTGTCCTTTATGCCGCGATCGGTTTGATTGTCGGCTTTTTCTTTTCCATTTTCGGGATTTTCGCTGCGATGTTAGGAGATTCCATGGGGGGCGGCGGAGCTGCTTTCGGGTTTTTATTCGGAATCGGTTCGGTAATAATAATGCCGATTTTCTATGGCGTTCTCGGATTTGTTGGGGCATTAATAATGGTGACAATATTCAATTTTGTCGTTGGTTATACCGGCGGGATCGAGATGTTCTTCGAACATGAACTGACCGGCCAGCAGTCTCAGCCGGGAACAGGGATGCAGTAAAAAATCGAATTAAAGGCATTCGGCCCGGATTCGCGCCCGGGCCGATATTATAAATAATCAATGTTGTAAGGCTCATATGTCCAATGAAACCGTATTGATAACCGGGGCGTCGGCCGGGATCGGTGCCGAACTCGCCCGTCATTTCGCCAGAGACAAATCCAATCTGGTCCTGGTTGCACGGCGCGAAGAAAAACTCAATAGCCTGGCGGAGGATTTGCGCCGTAATCATGATATCCGGGTAGATGTAATTTCTTCCGATCTTTCCAAACCGGAATCACCGAGACAGGTATTCGATCAGCTTAAAACTCGAAATATCGAAATCGATGTGGTCGTGAACAATGCCGGGTTTGGGGCAATCGGCAATACCGCCGAGATCGAACTTTCTTTACAACTGAATATGATCCGTCTGAATATCGAGGCGCTATTTCATTTTACGCGTCTGTTTCTTCCGGATATGATTTCGCGGAAGCGGGGCGGAATTCTCAATATTGCCTCGACCGCCGCATTTCAGCCGGGGCCATTTATGTCAATATATTATGCCAGTAAGGCTTTTGTCCTGTCATTTACCGACGCTCTTCATGAAGAGCTTAAGGGGACCGGGATTAAGGTATCTTGCCTCTGTCCCGGACCGACCAAGACGGAATTTGCGGACGTGGCGCAGGTCACTCAGACCAACCTCTTCAGCTCGGGTGTCATGAATGTCGAGGAGGTAGTCCGAACAGGATACAAGGCATTCCGAAAGAACAAACCGGTCGTAATCACCGGATTTCGCAATAAGGTTCTGGCACAATCCATTCGATTGACGCCCCGGGCGGTCGTAAGGAAGATTGTCAGGTTTTTGAATACCAGTAGACAGTCCTGATGGATGGAATATTTTGCTTCGATAGCGGACGAGGAAATAGTCCGGTTTTTACGATATCACATTCCCGAAATATTACCAAAAATGTTCTTTTTGCTTTCCCGGTTTCAGCGTATTTAATGCAGAATCTACGGCTAAACTACCCAAAAAGAGAAAGCCCGGACGGGCTGGAATGGAGGAAGTGATGAAATCACTCAGGATGATTCTGGCAATTGTGTTAGCGGTCGGCATGCTGGCTTCGCTGGCGGTAGGCGCCGACGAGGCTAAGAAGATGGAGGGAGGAGAAGGCGCGATGCCCCCGATGGGGCCGCCGGAGGAGATGAAGGCGTGTGCCCCGATGGTCGGCGACTGGACCTTTAAAGGGGAATGGCGGATGAGCCCGGATATGGAATGGACTCCGATGACTGCCGAAGTCACGTTCGCCTATGAACTCGACGGCGCCGTGTTACGGATGGACCTTTCCGCCGAAATGATGGGGATGACCATGCACGGGATCGGCTACACAGCTTATAACCGGGAAACCAAGCAGTGGCAGGAAATGTGGACCGATAACCTCGGCGGAGCCATTTCCCTCTATACCGGCACCATGACCGAGGATGGCAAGCGGGTTATGCAAGGGGTCGATGTCTGGAACGGTCAGGAAGTCCATTCCCGGACGACCAGTTCCGATATGACCGACACCACTTTCAAGTGGATGATGGAACATTCCATCGATGGCGGCAAATCCTGGTATACCGGAATGCAGGGGACTTACACCAAGAAATAGCCATCCGGCAAGAGTTAAGACTTCAAATGGGCCGGATTTTCTTTCCGGCCCCTTTTTTATTGATTTGGATGTATCCTTTTTCGTAACTTCTCCGAATATAATTTCATAAGGCAATCTGAAAATTGTAGCGGGAACGGTTTTTAATATGGCAGAAGAGCTGAACAACACGGCCGGAGATTTTATCCGGGATATTATCGAACGAGACCTGAAAGAAGGGAAAAACGGCGGCAAAGTCCATACGAGGTTTCCTCCGGAACCGAACGGCCATCCCCATATCGGTCATGCCAAATCCATTTGCCTGAATTATGGAATCGCTCGGCAGTACGGAGGGAAATTCAATCTCCGTTTCGACGATACCAATCCCGTCAAAGAGACCGAGGAATTCACTCACGCCTTTATCGATCTGGTTAAGTGGCTGGGGGTCGACTGGGAGGATCGTTTATTCTACGCTTCGGATTATTTCGAGACGCTCTATGAATATGCCATAAAACTGATAAAGGACGGCAAGGCCTATGTCTGTGATTTATCGGCCGACGAGGTCCGTGAAACCCGCGGGACCCTGACCGAACCGGGAAAAGAAAGCCCCTATCGGAACCGGACCGCGGAAGAGAACCTCGGTTTATTCGAGCGCATGCGTAAAGGAGAATTTCCCGACGGTGCCAGGACGCTTCGGGCGAAAATTGACATGGCCTCGGGGAATATCAATATGCGCGACCCGGTGATGTACCGCATCAAGCATGCGAAACATCATCGAACCGGCGACAAGTGGTGTATTTATCCGTCGTACGACTGGACCCACGGGCAGTCCGATTCCATCGAGGGGATAACGCATTCCATCTGTACCCTGGAATTCGAAGACCATCGCCCGCTGTACGACTGGTTTCTGGACCAGCTCGGGGTTCATCACCCGCAACAGATAGAATTCGCCCGGCTTAATCTGACCTATACTGTCATGAGCAAACGCCGCCTGATCCAGCTGGTCGAGGAAGGATACGTAAACGGCTGGGACGATCCCCGGATGTCGACCATCGCCGGGATGCGGCGGCGGGGTTATACTCCGGAATCGATCTGGTCGTTCTGCGATAAAATCGGCATAGCCAAGCGGAATAGTGTCGTGGATATGGCGCTGCTGGAACATTGCCTGCGGGAAGACCTCAACCGCCGCGCCATGCGCGTGATGGTGGTTTTGCGGCCGCTGAAAGTGGTTATCACGAATTATCCTGAAGGGAAGTTCGAGGAGCTGGAAGCAATCAACAATCCCGAAGACGAGACGGCCGGAACCCGGATGATCCCGTTCGGACGGGAAATCTATATCGAGGAAGACGATTTCATGGAGGATCCTCCGAAGAAGTATTTTCGGCTTGCTCCGGGGGCGGAAGTCCGCCTGAAGCATGCCTATTTTATTACCTGCAACGAAGTCATCAAGGATAACAGCGGCAGGATAGTAGAACTGCGCTGTACTTACGATCCGGCCTCGAAAGGGGGAGCATCCCCCGACGGCCGCAAGGTGAAAGGAACCCTGCACTGGGTTTCAGCCGAACATGCCGTAGATGCCGAGATCCGGCTGTACGATAAGCTGTTTACCAAAGAAAATCCGATGGACGTCGAAGAAGGAAAAGATTTCAAGGATTATATCAATCGAGATTCGATCGAAATTCTCAAGGGGTCCAAAGCTGAAGCGATATTGAAGGACGCCGAATTCGGGGACCTTTTCCAATTCCTTCGCCAGGGGTATTTCTGTGTCGATTACGGCGATTCCAAACCGGGTAAACCGGTGTTCAATCGTTCCGTCGGGCTGAAAGACAGCTGGGCCAAAATGGCCGATAAATCCTGAAGCGGAATATAAATAAGAAAGGCGCCGGGTTTTGAATTCGGCGCCTCAATTTTGTACGACGATTCCCTCATTCAATAACTGAAAACATAATCGATGAAGGCGGTGTCGATGATTTCGCGATCCCGGTAGTTGATCCGCGTGAAGGTGAATCCGGTATCGTAAAAATCGGGATTCTTGTCGAGATCGCACCATACCGCGCGGGCTTCGAGGTCGATAAATTCGCCGCCGTCGACTGCACGGGGCAGGTCGATTCTGAGATTGAACTGCTGATTCGGATCCAGAGGTTTTTCGCTGACCAGCCGCATACCCTCGGTATGGATGTCGATAATACGGCCGATCATGCAGTTTGATGTACGATCATGAACCTTAAGATAATAAATCGGATGGCGTCGCTTGAGCTTCCTTTTTTCAAGCATAATGGCTCCCTACTTTGAGGCGGAACTATTTTCCCTATATAGAATAAGTCGGCAGATAAAAGGGAAGTCTTGAGTTTCCGGGACCGGGTAAACCGGGAGTTGAGAGGCGCGAAAGCGGGGGCCTAATCCTGGAACAGGAAATTACGCATGGAATTCGTAATCATTTCGGCCTTATCCAGGTCGAGATTGTCGAAAACGAACCCGGCGCTGAAATAGTCGTGGATACTTGAGTCTAAATCTTTGTGGCACCATTTGTTACGGGCGCTTAATACGAGCGTTCGTTCGCCCATCAGGGCATCGGGTAAAGAAAGCCTGATTCGCAAGGGATCATCCGGCTTGAATCTCTTGCGGCTGGCCAGCATTAATCCGGATGATGATAAATCGACAAGGCTTCCGGCCAGTTGGTCGCTATTGTCGTCGAAAACCCGCAGATAATAGGTCGGGCGGCGTCTTCGAGCGGATCTTCTTTCCTGCATACGTACCCCCAGTCCGGTTAGTGATTGCGTTTAACGGTTTCGGGGGAGGCGCGGAATCTCCTGCGGAGATGAAACAAACCATTAAACAGATGCCTGAATATATCCCTTTTTTTAAAGCCGTGTCAAGTTTTTATTTCTTCACGGGCGAGAGCAAGATCGCGGATGTGATAAATGGCTCCCCATGAAACCGAGTAATGCGTATATTAATTATTCAATTTGGATTGTATAAATTCGAGATCAGCGATATCGGAATTGAATACCCGAATCCGGGGAGGAAATGAAATGTTGGGCTTTAAAGTGAGGCACTTGGCATTATTGTTATTAATCTTTTTATTCGGCGGTACAATAATGGCGGCAAACGAAAAACATGGAACGGCAGGAGAGAATTCCGGGGATTTACTGGCGTCGGGGGACACCCTGTTTAGCTCCCGTAAGTACAATGAAGCTCTGACGGTCTATCAACAGGCCGTGGAAAAGGCCGAGGCGGAAGCGGATACTTCGAATTTAATCGAAGCCCTGTCACAGGTAGCACGCAGTTATCTGATTACGGACCGCAAAGAAGATGGCCGTACCTGGTTGAATAAGGCGGCGGAAGTCGCGGACGAAAAATTCCCTCCCGGATGGTCGCGGTTTCTTGGAGTAAAGGGGAGGTTTGAATGGCAGGATGACAGTCTTCCCAAAGCCAGGGAGACGTTCAAGAAGATGTTCGATTACTGCAATAAAAGGGGATTGGCGGAACAGGCCATCGATGCGGTACACATGGTGGCGATTGTCGGAACGATCGAAGAGCAGATTGAATGGGGGAAAAAGGGAATCGAAGCGGCCGAAAAGGGAGAAGTCCATCGCTGGCTGGGGCCGCTCTGGAATAACCTCGGATGGACTTACGATCACGAAGGACGCTACCAGGAAGCTCTGGAGGCATATTTACAGGCGAAAAAGTACCATTACCTGTACGGCGACAATATGAATAGAGCAATTGCCGACTGGGCGGTGGGGAATACCTATGTTCGACTCGGCGATTACGATAAGGCTCTGGATTTTCTGGCGCCGACTCTGGCCTGGGCCGAATCGGAAAAAAACGACGAATGGATTGGATGGGCATGCAAGGCTATCGGTGAAGCGGAGGCGGGAAAGGACCACAGGGATAATGCCCTGGAATATTTACTCCGCGCCAGAGAGCATCTTCAGAAAGCCGGAATGCCCGATTGGGATCCTGAGACTTTCGGAAAACTGAACGCTGAAATATCCGAATTGCAGAAATAAACTCTTTCGATCGATAGACGGTGACGTAACCTGGCAAAATAGCAGCGTACTCCTTACCAAATTCACATTAAATGGATGGAACACTCAGGGCGTATATTTTGTTTTCAGAACTACGTGTTGGACATTATAGCGGAGTAAATTATGCGTCTGAATAATTCGGTTTTGATACTGGGGGGAATGACTTTGCTGTTCGGTTTGGGATTAACCGTTGATATTATTGCCAGGGAGAAAGAGATGCCGAAACGCAGCGAAAACGCCACAATGCAGGATAAAGCGTACCTCGATATACCATTCAATACCATTACCGGAGAAAAGACGGAGCTTCGGGCCTTTGAAGGCAAAGTTGTTCTGATCGTCAACGTTGCCAGCAAATGCGGATTCACCAAGCAATACGCCGGTCTGGAGGAGCTGTATCGTCAATACAAGGACAGCGGACTGGTGATTGTCGGTTTCCCCGCCAACAATTTCGGGGGGCAGGAACCGGGAGATGAAAAAGAGATTATGAATTTCTGCCAAACCAATTTCGACATCACCTTCCCCATGATGTCCAAGGTTTCCGTGAAAGGTGACGATATCCACCCGCTGTTCGCCTATCTCACTGAAGATTCCGATATTCCGGGTGAAATAAAGTGGAATTTTTCGAAATTTCTGCTCGATAGGAAGGGTAACCTCGTGTCGAGATTCGTCTCGCAGGTTGCACCGGATGATGAGGAACTGGTCGGGAAGATAAGAGAATTATTGTAATAGACACTCAAAAAAAACGGCGTCGGAGTTGTATCCCGACGCCATTATTATTTTATTGAATTAATCCGGCTATTTCAAGCATGCCGGAGCCGGCCCGTCTTTGAATTTGTAATTCACCAGGAGAATTATATCGAGGATATTGACGTCCTGATTCATGTCGACATCGGCGGCCGACAACGGGTCAGGAGCGGCCCCCCCTTTGAATTTGTAATTCACCAGAAAAATAACATCGAGGACATTAATCAGTCCGTCACCGGTTACGTCCCCGCATCCGGGGGGGTCGATATCGGCGTTCCATCCGGCGACTCTGGCCATCAGCCACCAGAAAGCTTTGCCCTTTTGATAGCAGTTGAAGCAATGGGAATGAGCGCAGCCTCCGCAAGAAGGACAGGAATGCGTTGCGCACCAATCCTCGCACCATTCACAGGCATCGCTTTCATCGGGATAGTAAGTACCTTCAGGGTCGTAGCTTTCGATATCGGCGAAATCGAACAGGATTTTCCCGTTCTGCAGGCAGCAATCGCGGATGAGATCGTTCATGGCGTACAGATTGCCGTCGGTCCCGGTGCCGTCGAGGTGCCCGGTCATATAAATGAAAGTGACTTCGGGAAAAGCGCTTTCGAATTCGCTCATTTTGGCGAGATATGTGGCTATGCCGGCAGGGGTATTGGTCGAAACCCCTCCGCACCATGACATCATCCCCATATTGTAATCGCCGATATTGAAGCGGTTGCGGAAGGTGGCCGCCCAGGAAGTATCTCCAAGGGTGCCGAGGTCGTCCGAAAATTCTCCGAAATAAGGGGCATCCATAGAGGGGACTTCAATCTGTATCATGCTCAACCCGGTGATAATCTGGCTCCCGTGCGACGTATGCCCGTAATTAAAGCGGAAATTTCCGGAAATACTCTGGATTATGGTATCGGGAATCAATTCGTACTGGGAAATGACGGAATGATCCGCGATGATACTCTGCGCCGACAGCGGATTCCCCAAAGCTGAAAATATCAGGATCAGGCATATATATACTCCGAGGATATTGCGGAAATAAAGCATAGTCTCTCCTGGTTTACGTACTAACGGTTGGTAAACATATTTCCCCCAAAATAGGGGAAAAATGATATATTGCAACCTTTTTCTGCCGGGATTATTCAATATTAACATAACCCCAATAAGTCCTTGACTTCCCGTTAATCGGCGCCGTTATTCGGTCAATCCGGAGTAGAACCGGCCGGAATTTCGAGGATATATGGGTAAAATGCCTCCGGGCGTAAAATATATTATCATCTCGACTATTTTCTTCGCCCTGATGAATGTCGGGGTAAAATACCTGACCGCCATTCCCGCACACGAAATCGTCCTCTTCCGAGGGCTGGTATCTTTGATTGTCTGTTACCTGATGCTCCGCCGGCTTAAAATCAGCCTCTGGGGTAACAATAAAAGGCTGCTAATTTATCGCGGACTGGCCGGGACCGCCGGTTTGATAATGTATTTCTACACGGTCCAGAATATGCCGCTGGCCAGCGCCGTAACCATTCAGTATATGTCGCCGATTTTCACGATAATCCTTGCGGGAATCATGCTGCAGGAATCGCCTCGCCCGATTCAATGGTTGTTCTTTATCGTATCTTTTGCCGGGGTGGTTATGATCAAGGGATTCGATCCGCGGGTGGATGTTATGGAGCTGGTGATTGGGGTATCTTCGGCTTTCTTTTCCGGGCTGGCCTACAATTTCATTAGAAAATTAAAAGATTACGATCAGCCCCTGGTCGTGGTATTTTATTTCCCGATGGTGACTGTTCCGATTATCGGTACTTACACCATTTTTCACTGGGTGACTCCGAACCTTGAAGAATTGATCGTTTTGATACTCATCGGTCTGGTGACCACCGCCGCCCAGATATACATGACCAAAGCCTACCAGGTCGATAAGGCTTCGAATATAAGCAATTTCAATTACCTGGGTTCAATTTACGCCATCGTCATCGGATTGCTATTCTTCGATGAAACGATCGGAGCGCTCGCGATGGCCGGGATCGGCCTGATTATTTTCGGCGTCTACATGAGTTCCCGTTTCCGGCAGGCATAAAAAAAGGGGCGGCCTTATCGAATCCGCCCCTCGCAATTCTCGAAATATTATTTGGGCTGATGGATCGCTTCGATATGAACCTCGATTTTAACCTCGTTGCCGACGATCAAACCGCCGGTATCGAGGGTCTTGTCCCATGAAACGCCATAATCCATACGATTGATTTTAAGCTCGGCGTCGAAACCGGCCCGGATATTCCCCTGGCCGTCCGTTATCTGGCCGTTGTACGTGAACGGAAAGCTGATTTCTTTAGTGACTCCGCGCATGGTGAAATTGCCGTGAAGCATATAACCATCGCCGGCCTGTTCGACTTTGGTACTTTTGAAAGTTATGGTCGGGTATTTTTCAACATCGAAGAAATCCGCCGACTTGAGATGGTTATCGCGATTTTCGTTATCGGTGTCGATGCTGGCGGTTTGTATGGTAAATTCCACCGACGATTTGGTAATGTCGTTCGGGTCGAACATGATCTGACCTTCGAAGGTGTTGAATTTGCCGGGAACGGTCGAAATCACCATATGCTTCACTTTGAAGCCGATTCCGGAATGAACCGGGTCGATAGTGTACAGATCTGCGGCATAAGCCGCCGGCAGCGTGAATAATACCGCGAAGAGAATGATTAACAGATTTTTCTTCGTCATTGGTGCCTCCATTTTCTAAATTATTGTAAGTTACTTTTCGTGTTCTATCCGGACCGATAGCGTTTTATGCGTCCCATCGCAAAACGGCGGGGTTGCGGTCTTTTTGCAGCAGCAGTATGACCGCAGGCGCTTTTCGATTATCGAAAAGGCCAGCGGGCGGCAGCTCGAATCCTCGCCAAGCGATTCATCCGCAAAAGGCTGATTCCCGCAATTTCCGCAACTGCACCAGTAGTAGGTCCCCCGTGACAGTTCCAGTTTAATCGGTCCGGGGGTTACGGTTTTGGTTTCTTCCATACTCCTCAGTCGGTTGAAAATCGTTTCCCGCAATCGTATTAATAAACCAAATCGAAACGAAAGTGTTCCCGAAATAGTGGAAATGGAAATTCGCGATTCGGAGCTTTCCCGGGTAAAGGCAGAGGAAAACAGGCTATTTTTTGCTGTTTTTGGGGCTCAGGATAAAATTGGCGTTTCCGAAATAGTCGCCACCCTCGATGGTTTTAATCTGGAACTTAATATAGGGGGGATCGGAGGCATATCCGTAGCGCTCGAGCTGCTGGGGATCGACATAAGCGCGGTAGAGGCCGGGGATAAGCCCGAGATGGAAAAATTCACCGTTATTGAAGGAGACGATTTCGTACTCTTTGTTGGTGATTTCGTTGAGGACCTTGATTTTTATCCCGCCCACGCCGATGGTTCCGTCCGGGATAACCCGGTCGACCCGCCCGGCGATTTCTCCGGCGGTGACAATGGGGACATTGATAAGGGTAACGGTATTGGGATTTATGGTGACTTTGTAGTACTCGTGCGACGGCTGCAAGAGGGGATTGTCGAGGCTGTACGGGTCGATCTCGACCACATACTCATCGTAAGCCCTGAGGTTGTCGTAGTATGCGAGGTTGTCTTCGCGGCGGTCGATTCTGGCTCCGCCGGTGATTTTGGCCCTGAGTTCCGACAGAAGTTCTTCGCCTTCGTCGCGGGATCCGTTGTAATTGGCATCATGAAAAGGCCAGACAACCGCGGAACCGGCCCCGATACCGTTATGGCGCAGAAATCGGAACTCCCCGGTATTGTCATCGAATCTTATCGAACCTTTTTGAGTCTGCGTGATGGCGTTCCGGTCGGCGGTCCGGACGAATCTCGAAGTGAACCCGGCAAAATCGGTGTAGAAATTCAAGGTCGCCATATAGATATTATAACCGGCGATCGGATTGCGTTCGTAAGAAAATGTTATCTGGCCGCTGCGGAAGATACGTTTGTTCAGGTAGATTCCCAGCTTGGAATATTCACGGTGGTCATGATCATAATTTATTCCGATTTGCGGGCGGACGAATTTTATCAATGAAGTTGAAAGCAATAGCTTGCTGACCGTCTGTTTATCGACCCTGGTGTAGTAATCGTCGTTCTTGGTATAGCCGATATAGTTGAGGTTAACCCCCGCCACGCGCAATTTAAAGCCGTAATTCCAGATCTTCTGTTCGTGGTTGGGATATTTGTCGAGCGACAGCCTGAGCCGCGGGCTGAGGTAGATTCCGAATACTTTCAGCGGAGATGAAATCGTAAGCGAGAGACTCCGTTCTTTGTCGAAACGATTGAGATATTCATTTTCGTAATATTTGGTATAGCTGGCGAAAAAACTGACCAGCGAGGGATGGCTGTAATTCAGGCTGAATTGCGTGGAGTTGGACGGAGAAAATATTCCATTAACCAGCATATTGTCGAACGGCTGATAGGTCATTTCTCCCGAGGCCAGCGGCTTTTCCACGGCATTCTGCATCGGGATATCGCTTCCGACTCCGACGGTCACGCGATTAAGCAGGCCGTAATAGGCAGTGGTCTGAAAATATTTATTCGATACTCCGTACATATCGGCCTCTCCCGTCGCGACCGTATATTCGATTTCGTTTTTCGGGATCAGGTTGAAGGGGACCGAAACCCAGCGCTCCTCGGTCCGGATTTCGCCGTCGGGACCGAAGAAATGAAGTTCCAGGCGGGTCGTCCCGTAATCGATATCGACAAAGAAGCTGTACTGCCCGTTTTCATCACTGTGGGTGAAATCGATCAGGCGGCCGTTCATGTACAGCTCGACTTCCCATCCGGGACCGATGTTGTCGCTCAATGTAATCGTTTGAAAATGCTGACGCCTGATCTGCGGCCGATTGGTGGCCATGACACCGGTCAGACTTCGGGACAGGTGCCCCAGGGTATTTATTTTGCCGGCTTCAACCTGGGTGATATAACGGTTATTATCGAAGTAATAATGCCAGCGGTAACGAATCTGGTCGTTGCGGACGCCGAAATCGGTACTTCCGGTCGCGGATAATTCCAGGTCTCCACCCATCAAAATCCCTCCCAGGCCAAGATTGAAATATTGCCCGGAACCTCCGATAGGGGAGGCGGCGACAGTCCAATCGAGGACTCCTCCGCTGAGATATTCTTTTCTTCTGGGAATACTCTGCGCGGATATTTCGGCATGCTGCTGCTCCCGCAGTTTTTTATGCGCCATGGCGCGGCGGAGTTTTTGATAAATGGGAAATTCGTCGTTCAGCGGAATGAAGATACTCAGGTCGCTGAAATTGAAAAACATCTTTATATCGAACAGTTTATCGAACAGGTCGATGCGCAGGAATAATTCATTGTCGGTCAGTACGTACCAGGTGGAGTCAATAATTAATTCCCGCTTAAAACATTTCGCTTCATACTTATTCAGGTTGATTTCGAACTCGTTATTCTCGCTGAGATATTGACCGCTGAATTTCTTGCCGGAGAAATCGGCATCGACCTGGACTTCGATCAGTGAAAAGAAATCAATCAGCGGCACATAGATGGTTTGACCATCATAATGAGCGAAGACATCCTTCTGGAGCAATCGCGGGATATCGATTTTGACGATAATTTCCTCGGTCCGCTGTGCCTTGGAGGAGGTGGCGACCCCCAGAGTCAGCAGGAGGATCATCGCGGCCAGTGCCGTCGATCGATATTTTCTAATTGCCCCTTGCATAATATCCTATAGTACTTTCTCAGTCGACCGCTTCGGTCAATTCAATCCGGTTTCCCGGGATTAGTTCTTCCGGCGGGATATCTTTGCGTCCATCGGTAGATATCACGACATCCACACGCCAGGGATAATTATCATGTGCATTTAAAAGCGGCAGATCGATACGCCGCTTCAAATCTTCATAAACTGCGAAATCGAGCGTCCGCTTGGCGATTTCGTTGTTGGCAGCATCGCGCAAACGGCAGTCCATAACGCCGACATATGATGTATTGCCGCGGTTGGCCAGGTCAAAAGTTATCGAAACCAGTGAATCGGTCTTTTCCACGTCCGTGTCGGTGACATCGAGTTTGGCAAAGAGGTCGCCGGTGCGGTATTTCAGCACGATGGCGGTTTCCATAACCATGTTAAGCTGGGTGGTGATTTTATCAGCTTCGCCGGAAATAGGGATTGAAGCCTGGCTCTCCTGGGAACGGACCACGATTCTTGCCCAGTATTCTCCGTCGGGTAAATCGCGGGGAGGATTGGCCACGAAACGGACTACCTGAGTGGCTCCCGGCGCCAGGACCATCCTGCGCGGAAAGGCCCGGACCCAGTCGATGGCCGAGCGGGGGTGATGCACATCGGCGGAATCCTCGATCTCCACGGTGACATTGCCGAGGCTGTCGGAGGTTGGGATGCCAAAGGCAAAGCGGACCGAAATTTCCTTGGGCTTATCGGTCGGATTCTGAATAGTCATGCGCCCGGTCCGATCGCCTTCTGAAAGAATGACCGAGGTCGGAGCAACCAGGACGCCGGCTTGCGCGGCCGTACCGATAAGCAGGATTACACTGAAGAGGATTAAAAATGCGGGATTGCAAAGGAGTTTGTTTTTCGTCTTCTCCATGACGCCACCTTCCTATGTTTATTTGTTCCGAACGGGGACCGGTTTAATCCGGTCCCCTATTCGGGAAAATCTTGAAATTCTCAGACGCTTGTCAATCTAAACCTTTCGTATCAGTCACCGGTGTAAGCGGCGGTCAGAATGATATCCGCAGCATACGCGCCGGCCCGCTGGTCGACGGAGGGATTCACCGTTCCGCCAAGATAAATGCGGATAACGTTGTCGTCACCGCCAATTCCGGTGTCAGGAAGGTTATGCGGGTTCTGGTTGGTGAGAGCGCCGCCGCCCGGAGCGTCCGGAGTACCGGCGGTAGTATCGATGGTCGCGTCGGTGGCTGCAAAAGCTATCGGGAGACGATCCTGAACGCCAACGCCGGAATTCCAGAGGTATTCCGGAAGCTGGAGGTTCATGGAAACTTCCTGGTTGGTAGAACCTTCACCGGCGATTTGGAAAATTCCGGCCGCGGTAGCGCTGGTCGGAGCGACCGTTGCAACCACACCCTGGAGTATGTCTCCGAAATCCAGATCCTGCGGAGCTGTAACCACGAGGACAGCCAGGACGTTGGCGGTAGCCTGTCCGGTGCTGACTTCCTGCGCGCCAACATTGGCGGCAAACGCAATCACAAGAAGGGCGACTGCGAAGATGCTTAACTTGGAACTTATTTTGAATCTCATTTTTATCTCCTGTTCACGGCATCATTGCCTTAGACTTTAACCTCTTGTAATTAATCACCGGTGTAAGCTGCGGTGAGGATAATATCCGCTGCATAACTTCCGGCCCGTTGATCGACCGACGGCTGTACCCGGCCGCCGAGATAAATTCTGATAACACCGTCATCTCCGCCGATCCCGGTATCCGGTAAATTGTGCGGATTGATGCCGACCAGGGCTCCAAGTCCGGGCGTCCCGGGGGACCCTGCGGTGGTATCGACTGTAGCGTCGGTCGCGGCAAACGAAATGACCAGACGATCCTGACTGCCGCCGGCGCTGTTCCAGAGATATTCCGGCAACTGAAGATTCATCGAAACCTCCTGGTTCGCGGAACCTTCACCGGCGATCTGGAAAATCGCGGCATTTGCATCATCGGTACGGGGTACCACAGCCTCCACACCCTGGAGTATGTCTCCAAAGTCCAGATCCTGCGGCGCCGTTACCGTCAGGACCGCAAGTACATTTGCGGTCGCCTGACCTACAGCCACTTCCTGTGCCTGTACGGCCGATGGCCCATACACCATCATCATGACCGATACTGTCATTATGATGCGTAGAAGCCATTTCATCCTTGAACGGGTTTGCATCTCCTACTCCCTCTTAGATATTGACTATGTTCAAATTCCTAACAATCTATTTGGCCTTTTCTATACCTCAATAATCGACCTGCCAAATAATTACTTTACAGGTATTTAGAAAATATTTTGCATTTTGCATCGGTTTTAGGCGGTTCTGTGGGAGACTGCCCATACTTGACTAAGATATTGGAATACAATGGAATAGGGTGGTTCGGAATAACCGAATAAGTACGTTAGAATAGCGGAAAAGAGACGAAAAGGGGGGTGATCAGGTCCCCAGATAGGTGACCGTAATCACGATATCCGCGGAATAACTCCCCTGCTCCTGGTACAACTTTGGAACCGTCTTGCCGCCGAGCCAGATCGAAATTCCGCCGGAACCGATACCGTAAACAATCGCTTTCCAGGGATTGCGGTCGGGATAAAGAGGATTGGTCTGATCCGGCGCGGCACTGGAATCCATCGAGCAATCGGTGGTATTGAAAATCAATTGCATGTTGTATCCCACATTATTCATATATGTAGGAAGGGTAAAATCGATCTGTACTTCCGATCCCGCGACCCCCGTAACCGAAAACTCCGCGGCCTGGCCCGGGGTCTTTTCATCTACCGGTTTAGGGATTCCTGGGAAGACATCGCCGAAAGTCAGATTATGTATGACGGTAACGCCGCTCACCTGTGCTTCCGCCTTGCCGCACGGCAGCAGGAATAAAGCACATAGACTTATTAACAGAAGAGTCCGCATGTCTTAATCTTGGATATTGAAGATAAAAAGTCAAACAGGAAATTCAGAGGATCAGATATCGAGATATATAATAGTGACCAAAGTCGACGAACTATCGGAAACCGCCGATTCCTGCGATTTCCACTTCCGCCCGGCATCGATCAGCGTTTTGTGATACAGGTACCCCTTATTCGGTTCGATTGTCTGCTGTTCCGTTTTTCCATCCCCTCCGATGATATTCAACTGGATATTTCCATTGCCAGGTTTCAGGACGATAACCTCGAAAATATCCGTTCCGTAGATATTAAGGGGAGAGGCCTCGGCCGAGGCTTTGACCATTTCGCTGTTGATTACATGTGCGGTGGCCCGGATACTCTGAGATTCCTGTGCCGATACGCTTCGGACCAGAAGCAGAATAATCAGGAAACAGCATAAACGAAAAAAAATCGACATGGCGGTATCTTTCTCCTTTTGCAGGTACAGCAAAAAGATACCGCATAATGCGATATTGTCAAGCCGCGAATATGTGGCCTGAGGCTAATTGCCCGTATACGCTACGGTCAATGTAACATCACCGCTGTAATCTCCTCCGGTCTGAGTCAGCGTCGGCTGAACCGTTCCCCCGATCCAGACATCCAACTGTCCCGTGGGGCCGAGGTCCAAAGTCGTAATTACCCTGGGGTCCATTATTCCCGCCGGAGACAATTGTCCGCCTCCGCTTTCATCGTCGTATGAGGCATCGGTCGCCACGAAAAGTATATCCATGGCGGCGGCGATAGTTTCATGATCCAGTTGCGCCGGGAGATCGAAATCGAGCGTGATTTCGGCGTTGTTGTTACCCTGAATATGGAATTCTCCGGCCGACCCGAGTGTCGCCTTGTCGACCGATTTATCCGTTCCCGGAAACACGGTTCCGAATTCCAGGTCGTTTTCTCCGGTAATCAGAAGGGCCGGAAGAACATTGGCGACAGCCTGGATGGTGGCGCTTTCCTGGGCCTTGACTTCGCCGCTGAAAAACAGGTAAATGGCGATTCCGGCCAGGATTAGCAGCTTGACCATCAATTTAATGAGGAATCTCATGGTTTTCCCTCTTTCTGTTGCGGTTGCAGTTTTCCGGGAGCCTTTTTTTGCAAGAGGGATGCCGAGACCGGGATTCCTGTTACAACCTTCTGGATAACAAGGACATAGGCGTATTGAAGAAGGGCCCGATTGTCCTTTTAGACATCATTATATATGGGAAATACCCCACAGGCTGTTGGCTTAAGGTGATGCCCCAAAGAATCTTGATGCCGGGTAATTTTTTATAATGGAGCGGCCGTTCTCCGTTGGCTCGTTTTACCCGGCCTAACCTCCTGCCAGGGAAGCGTTAATTTTCGGAACCGTTTCAAAAAGAAACTTTTCGCTAAAGAAGTGTGGGCAGATTCCGATAATCCGGGATGAAAGGCTGTGCAATTTTTAAACAGCACAAAGCCGGGAAAAAATATGAAAAGTACATGGACTGTACTGATGATCGCAGTGATCGCCCTCCTTCCGACAGGCAATGCCTGCGGGCAGGACATGGTTTGGTCGGTCAATTATGGCGGAGAGTACAACGAAGACGCCTACGCCGGAGCGGTCGCGACCGATGGCGGCTATGCCGTTCTCGGTAACGTTTTCCTGAATGGCCACGGGGGCTACGATTTTTACCTGTTACGATTAACTTCGGAGGGGGATACCCTCTGGTCGCGCCATTACGGCGGCGACAGCACCGAATACGGCTACGATATCGAACGCATTTCCGACGGCGGCTATATAATGGTGGGATCGACCCGTTCTTTCGGAAACGGCAAGAAAGATATGTACGTTGTCCGCACCAATTCTTTCGGAGATACTCTCTGGACGCGGGCTATCGGTGGTCCCGGCGACGATAACGGCCGGGCGGTAGCCCTGGCCTCGGATGGTGGCTTCGTTATCTGCGGAACCACCGATTCCTACGGTTCCGGTTATACCGATATGTATATCGTGAAACTGAATTCTTCGGGAACCATGCAGTGGTTTAAGGCTTTCGGCGGGACCGCCGGCGATGTCGGGACTGCGATCGTGCATACGGCAGACAACGGTTTCCTTGCGGTCGGTTCGACCGGTTCTTTCGGGACGGGGTACAGCAGCGTTTATGCCGTCAAGATTAACGCCTCGGGCGATTCGATCTGGGCCGATGCCTTCGGCGGCAGCAAGGCCGATTTCGGCCATGCCGTGGAAAATGCCGTCGATGGAGGATATATTTTAGCCGGAAGAACCGCCTCATTCGGAGCCGGTTTCTACGACGCCTACATTATAAAGGTGGATGTCGACGGGAATTTCCTCTGGCAAAATACTTTCGGTTCAACCAGCGACGATTATGCCTATTCCGTGACCACCGCTCAGGACGGCACCTATCTGTTATCCGGATTCACCGAAGTTTCACCGTCCCGGAAGTACGACGCTTATGTAATCAAAGTCGATCCGGCCGGGGGGAGAATCTGGGAACGAACCTATGGCGGCAACGAAGCCGATTACGGTAACGCCATCATTCAGGAGCAGGGGAGAGACTACCTGCTGATCGGGCATACCTATTCGTACACGTATGGCGGATCCGATATTTATATAACCAAGATTCGCGGCGAATCGACCGATGCCGAAGAGGAACTCCCCGGCAATTTGCCGGACGATTTCGCGTTAATGCAGAATTATCCCAATCCGTTCAATATGTCCACGGTGATAGAATTCAATCTGCCGCGCCGTTCTGCGGTATCACTGGAAATTTTCAATATCCTGGGACAAAAGGTCCGAGGCTGGAACATGGAATCGCTTCCTGCCGGAAGGCACACCGTATCCTGGGATGGTACCACAGATTATGGCATGACCGTGGCATCCGGCATATATCTCTACCGGATTTCTGCGCCGGATTATCACGAAGCGAAGAAAATGGTTCTTGTAAAATAATTGCCTAAAATTCCATAAGGTCGGGCGTGGTTTGATAGATGTACGACATCTTGATTTTCCGCTCCCGGTTTACTCCGATAATTTCATCCACGCGTACTTTGGCGTAATTTCCGTCGGCGGTCTTAATCAGATAGCTTTCACCCTCGCGGATCGGTATCTTGCTCGCCCCATCGATGTCGAGATTCAATTCGGGATACTGGTATATATCGGTGGTTGGCCCCAGCGAATAAATCAAAGATTCCCTGATGTATCCGTTCAGCCGGTGCGGCGATGCGATGAAATCGCTCGAACCGACCCGGTAGTAATATATATCGTTCCGGTCGCCGTCGGCACGGGCATACTGACCGGCGCTGAAATCGAAACCGTCATGGTCGGCGACGAACCGCATGTCGAGCGTGAATTCACCTTCGGGACGGCAATAAACCTTAACTTCATTCGAAGCCGCCGAGACTGTCTGGTCGGGGTAAACGGTTCTGATCGACACATAATACGGAACGCCGTTTTCGAGATTGGAAAGCTCCATGGTTTCGTACGTCCGGTCGGGATTGGTATCTCCGGGATACGGAGCATTATTGTACGGCTTAATCGAGTCGGGAAGAACCGCGGCCGCCAATTCCTGAAGTGAGTATGGGCTGAGATAAACGAAATATCCCGACAGTGCTACCGTATCGGGGCAGGACATATCCCACCGAAGCGACATGGTCCCGTCGTCGGTCCTGACGGTCAGGTTTGAAGGCGTACATAGGGTCGGAGCGGCCTCTTCGCCGGGTTTCTTGCCGGATGGTCCGCAGTTGAAGTTCAAAAATGCAATTGCAAGTAGAGCCGTAAAAATGCTTAGATGACGTATAATTCTTCCTGCACGGGACATAAAAATTCTCCACCATTTTCCGTCACGACCAGATCTTCTTCCAATCCGGTATAACCGATATTTTCCAGTTCGATTCCCAGTTCCACCGTGAACACATTGTTCTTTTCGAGCGGGATAGTCGGCGTATCGCCGTACCGTTTCCATTTCGGACCTACCACGGCCGCTCCGTCGTGCACCGACCTGCCGAGCTGGTGCCCGAGGGCGTGCTGGTATTCCGGGTAACCGCTTTCTCTCAGTATCCGCCTGGCGGCGGCATCAATTATAAAACCTTTTGTTCCCGGTTTATAAAGTTTCGATGTGTTTTCTATTACGGTTCTGACCGTATTGAAAGCCTCCGTCAATCTGCGAGGAGGATTTTTCTCAGTCTTCTTTTTCATATAAGCCAGCCGTTGAATATCGGAGCAGTATCCCTTATAACGGATGCCGAAATCGATATGAAACAGATCCCCCGGTTCCAGAACGGCATCGGTGGGATGACCGTGCCCTGCCGAAGTTTTGGCCCCGGCATTTGCCAGGGTGGGGAAAGAATTCTCGGCGCCGTGTCCGGCAATCATCTGGTCGATTAAACGGGCAATATCAATCTCGGTCATCCCCGGCTTGATTTTCTTCAAGGCTTCGAGCCATATATTGTGGGTTATTTCCGCGGCCTTACGCAAAAGCTGTATCTCAATCGGGACTTTTCTCCCCCGCAAGAGGGACATCAGCTTTTCCGACGAAACGAACCGCTTGATATACGGCGTTCCTTTCAGGTAATCGGAAAGCAGCAGGTACATCCCGTGTGTCATGCCGTCGGCGGCGGTATTGTTGGTCGAATAATTCAGCGCGATTTTATCCGGGTCGAACCTGCGGATCAGCTTTTTTATCTCTTTGCCGCAGTCCTCCACATAAGGAATCACCTGCGAATAGTTTTCGGACCGCTCGAAATTGGGAGCATCGAAATTGCCGACCATAGCGATGGTTTCGCCGGAGCGGCAATAAATAATAGCCGATTGCCAGGTTACGGGGTGTCCGACCACCAAATCCAGGGCCGGGTCGGCCATCATATCCGATTCCCTTAAAAAAATCAGCCACATATCGAGATCGAGTTCTTCGAGAATACCGATCGCCTGTTTAATTTTGGCTCTGATTAAATCAATCATTTCCGCCGTTCTCTTTCTGACCGGCCAGTTGGTCTATCTGCATCAGGGGGCGTTCCAGCTGATTCGATCGGGTCGTCACCAAAGCCGTGTATTCTTCCTGCAGCTGCCTGATGCGGCCCCCGAGCTTCTGCAAAGCGTCGTTATAATTTACCCACTGCTTTTTGAATTCGTTCATTAATGATAAAATTTTCCCGGCGGAACGTTCCATGTTGAAATTGCTGACCGATTGCCTGATAACCGACAGGTAAGCGTACAGGGTCCAGGGAGAACAGACAATAACCTTCTGCTGCAAAGCGAAATCCATGAAATCCCGGTCGTGCTCCATTATAAAGGAGTAGGCCTGGTCGAGCGGGATGAAGATGAGGACATAATCGAGGGTATCGGCATCGGTGTTGATATATTCCCGCCCGGTGATTTCCTTGACCCGCTGGCGGGAATCGCGGAGGAATTGTTTCAGATAACGATCGCGGGCTTCGGCATTTTCCTCCTCGCAGTACTTACGATAGTTGTCGAACGGGAACTTGACATCCATATTGACCACTTTATTCTGGGGAAGAATAAAAGTGAAATCCGGGCGGCCGCGATTATTGCCGAGAGCAGTCTGCTTGATATAGGTAGCTCCCTCTTCCATTCCGGCCAGCCGCAGGATATCCTCGGCCATCCGTTCCCCCCATTCACCGCGGCTTTTGGAGGCAGAGAGGACTTTGTTGAGATTACCCACCACCTCGGAGAGCCTTACGGTATCCTCGCCGTGCTTTTTGATGCTGGTGCTGATGGCCGAGAATTTGCTTTCGGAGGCCTTGTCGATGGTGGTCATTAACTGTTCGACTTTTTCCATTTCCTTTTTTATCTGCTCGAGAGTTTGATCGATAAGCTGTTTTTTCGATTCCAGTTCCTTGACCCCCGTCTGAGTTTCACGGGAAAGGCTTTCCTTGGCCAGTTTGATGAATTCTTCGCTGTTGCGGGAGAGGGCCTGCATCGAGGATTCCCCGAAACTCTGCTGGACTTTGCCGAGAACATCTTCTTCAATGCGCTTCGAGAGACTCCTTACGACGAAGAAGACAACGATGGCCGCGACTGCGGCGGTGGCGATTACCGTGATAATAATATCCATATCAATATCTGGTAATATCTACCCTCGTGATATTGTTGATGTTGTACCCCATGAACTGCCGGACTACCTGCGAAAAGCGATCCGGGACATCCGATACGTAAAACTTATGCGAAGCCTCTCCGGTATCCTGCCTCAGGAGATTATGATCCGAAAGCACCAGGGACAATTCCGTAGCGGTCGCTTCAGCGGAATCGATCAGCCGGACATTGTCGCCCATCACTTTCCCGATTACCCCCTTCAACAGGGGATAGTGTGTGCACCCAAGGACGAGAGTATCGATATCGACATCGATCAGGGTTTTGAGATAATCCTCTGCAATCAGCCGGGTGGCTTCCCTGTCGATGTATCCTTCCTCGGCCAGCGGAACAAACAGGGGACAGGCCAGCGAAAATACCTTGGTGTCGGGGTTCCGGCTCTGTATCGCCCGGGCGTAGCTGTCGGAAGTAATGGTCGCGACGGTCCCGATAATGCCGACTCGTTTATTCCTCGTGGCGGCTACCGCCGCCTTGGCTCCGGGAGAAATCACCCCCAGCATGTCGATATTGTATTCTTCGACCACGATGTCAAGCGCCGCTGCCGAAGCCGTGTTGCATGCGGCCACGATGAACTTCACCTTATGCTCCATAAGAAAGCGGATGTCCTGCCGGGTGAAATTCAGAATGGTTTCCTTGGACCGTCCGCCGTATGGCGACCGTCCGACATCTCCGAAATAAACTATTTCTTCACCGGGGAGCTGCCGCATGATTTCGGAAACCACGGTCAGTCCTCCAACTCCGGAATCGAATACCCCGATGGGGCGGTTCTTGATATCGCTGTTTGTCATTATTTCTTCTCGTATTTCGACTTAAAACGTTTCAGTCCCTCATAGACGGCCTCGGCCACCTTTTGTCGATAATCCTTATCGTTCAACAGCTCTTCGTCTTCTTTATTGGTAATGAAGGCCGTCTCCACCAGTATCGACGGCATGTAAACTCCGTTCAGGACATAAAATCCGGCCTGGTCGATGCCCCGGGCGCGGGTGTTTTTGCCGATGTTTTTCCGGAATTCCATATC
>JBFZFV010000078.1:0-23610 GCA_041306185.1 Candidatus Zixiibacteriota bacterium | reverse complement strand
CTATGAAGGCATTCAGGCCGATATCTTCGATCATATCCTGGCGGTGATACCGGAATTCGATCTAAGGGTCTACCAGGCGCCGGCCGGAAGCGATATCCGGGAGGCCCTGAAAACCCTTGATGAGGTCCGGGCTGGGAGGTAAAGCGGCCTTTGTGGGCAAAGATTTCCTTATTTATTTTATTCTGAATATTTTATTAATTATTCGCTAACAATGTCCTAATGTTTATGATTCTATTTGTGACCGGTTAAGTATCTTTAAAGGTAAGGAAATATGGCAAAAGAAAAGATACTGGTTGTCGAGGACGATACCGACATTCAGGAACTCATCACCTACAACCTCAAGAAAGAGGGTTTTCAGGTGAAAGGGGTTATTTCCGGCGAGGAGGCCCTGGCCTCGATCGAGGAATCGATTCCGAATATCGTCGTCCTGGACCTGATGCTTCCTGGCGTTGACGGTCTCGAGGTTTGCCGGCAATTGAAGCGGGATCCCAAGACGCAGGAAATTTCCATTATCATGCTCACCGCCAAGGGGGAGGAAACCGATATCGTCACGGGTCTGGAACTCGGCGCCGACGATTATATCACCAAGCCTTTCAGTCCCCGGGTTCTTCTTGCCCGACTCCGCGCCGTTATGCGGAGGAAAACGGTGAACAAGACCGATGAGCAGTCGACTCTGCGTATCCACGACCTGATCATTCATCCGGGACGTCACGAAGTGCTTGTCAATGAACGGCGGGTCGATCTGACTCCGACCGAATTCCGACTCCTCCATCTTTTGGCGCGTCGTCCGGGGTGGGTTTATACCCGCTACCAGATCGTGAACGCCCTGCACGGCGAAGATTACCCCGTTACCGATCGTTCGGTCGATGTCCAGTGCGCCGGTCTCCGCAAGAAAATGGGGAAGGCCGGGAAGTATATCGAAACGGTTCGCGGCGTCGGTTACCGCTTCCAGGAATAGCGGCAGAGCTTTCGTTACTCTACACCGTTCCGGTCAGGAACGGCGTAACTCCTTATTATTCAATTCCCGGTGAAAATCGAATCTCCCTGTCCCGGCTCGAAATTCTGGACATAATTGCCTCTTTTCATTATATTGTAGAACGCCGGGCGGCCGAATTGCCGCTATTTCCGCTTATTCTGCCGCCTGGGAAGGGGTCTGCGATAATTTCAGGGAATCGAACGATTATGCAATTCCGCTATTTCGGTATTTTTCGGGTTATTGTACTTGTTGCCGCCTTAATGCTGGCGGCAACTCCATCCATGTTTGCCGCCGAACAGCTTGATATCGATTTCGATGCCGATCCAGGATTCCTGTCATACGGCTTGCTCGAGAAGCAAATCGACCGCTTCTCGGACCGTCAGATTCCTCTCGCCGAATTCATCCGGATGTACAGTCTGCCGGATTCCGAGAGAGACAGCACCATCATCATTCGGGCGGAAAACGGCGATTATATCCAGAAAGGCCCGGCCTCGTTTTTCCTGATTGACTTGAACAGCCGCGCCGTAATCGACCAGGATCCGTTTTGGGGAATTCTCACCGGATATACCGTTTATTATGATAACAAGGCAGGTAAGAACGCCATCCTGGGGTACGGCTATTATAACGATTCGGCCTTCGTATTTAAGGATGTCCCGCTTTCGGAAAAAGTGGAACGGCTGTTCCTCACAACCGGGGTGGATAATTCCGGGGACGGTGAATGGCAGGCCGGGACACGCCTCAGCCTGGTCGAAGATTACGATTTCGACGGCATCGACGAGGTCTTTTTGCAGGTCTGTCCGGGACGGGATCTGGAGCCGCGCGAACTTTTCTGCATCGATCCGGTAAACCTGAGGATCGAATGGTCATTGCCGGTGGCGGGTGCGGTCGGAAAAGGCTCCCTGGTCAGTTGCCGCGATTCGCTGGATCCGGCCGTAATGTTCATCACCTATAATTATAAAAATGGCGTCGTCGATGACAATTTCGATGATTTCTTCGGTTACCTGGCGAAAGTCAACAGCCGCGGCGAAGTGGAGTACAAGGCGGTGGTTTTTGCCGACCATGGTCCGGCCGGAATATGGCCCTCGCTGACTCCGGGAGAATTTCTGGTGTATCACGGTCTCCCGATGCTATCGCCCGATTCCGTTACAGAAACCATTCCGCATCAATATCAGATTTCAAAAATCGACCGTTACGGCAAAACCCTGGAGCGATACGATATCCCGCACCGACTGCAGTCGTTATGGTACTGCGATTTCAAAGGAGATGGGATACCCGAAATCTACACTTTATCGACCAATGGAGTGGTTAGGGTTTATGACGGCAATTTTAAGCTGCTGGCAGAATCCGGCGAAACCAACCTTACGGAAATGGTAGACACGGTTCGATTGCGCGGAATGAATCTTCCTTCATTCGTTTTCAGGACTTCTTCGGGCCTCGATTTCTATTCTCCCCGGTTGCAAAAAATGGCATCCCTTCCGGGGGACTACTACTGGGTAACTCCGCTGGTTTATGACGGTGACAGAGCGGTCAAATTAATGGCTGCCGGTTCGGGCAACGGCTGCGGGTTTTTCGAAGTATCTCATAAGAATATCGGGCAATTCGCCTCGGTTCTTTTCTGGCGGTACAAAAACGAAATCCTGATTGTATTGACCATGCTTGCCCTGGCCCTGGTGGTGGTGAACGCGTTCCGCATGAGAACCGCGCGCAAGCTTACAGAAAGCGAACGCCTGCTCGATTCCATCCTGAAGAATTCCATGGATGGATTCTATCGGATCTCTTTGGACGGCACCGTTGAATGGGCATCGGAGTCGGCCCTGAAGATATTCGGTTTTAAATCCGTCAATGATGTAATTGGGAGGAATGTCATAGAGCTGTATAAATATCCGGAACATCGCGATATTTTACTGGATCGACTCAGCCGGGAAGGCCGTGTCAGCGATTATGAACTGCACATGAAACGGCTTGACGGCTCGACCATCGTAGTCAGTCTGAACAGTTATCTCATTTACGATCGAAGCGGGAAACCGGAAAAAGTAGAAGGAGTCCTGCGCGACATAACCTCGCGGCGGTCGGCCGAAGATGCCCTGAAGGATACCGAAATGAAATACCGCACGCTCGTCGAAAGTTCCGGCGAAGCGGTCTTCATGGTCAACCAAAACGGCGTTTTCCTGTTCTTGAACAGCGTGGCCGCGAAAAGGCTCGGCGGGGCCGCGGAAAATTTTATCGGGAAAAATATGCACGAGCTCTTTCCCTCCGAAGCAGCGAGCCGGCAGTTAAACAGCATCAAAAAGGTCCTGCGGACCGGGCGCGGCGAACTATTCGATTCGGAAGTGGTTCTTCAGGGAAAGAAATTCCGCTATCGGACCAGTCTTCAGCCGATTCACAACGGACGGGGAGAACCGGACAGCGTTCTCGGAATCGGAAGAGATATCACGAGCCTTTTCGAAGCGACGGAGAGACTGAAATCGGAGAAGATATTCGCAAAAGCACTATTCAATACTTCGAACAGCATGATTGTCTGCCTGAACGAACACGCTGAAATAACCATGTTTAACGATGAGATGGAGCGGGTAACCGGATATAAACGGGAAGAGGTTCTTGGGAAAAACTGGGAGAAGATATTCGTTCCCGAGGAGCACCATCGCGAAAATATTCCCTTTCTGGACTGGGTAAGGAAAAATCCCCATGACAGGTACGAACGCGATATCATAATCCGGACGGGTGAACGGCGATTGATCCTCTGGTCGAACTCGGCGCTATTTTATCCCGATTCCAATGAATTTACCGCAATTGCGATAGGGGTCGACATCACCGACCGCAAGAAAATAGAGCGAGAAGCCGAACAGGCCCACAACGAGCTCCGCCAGATTTTCAATGCCGCAGCTCCCATGTGTGTTATCGACCGCGATTTCAATATGGTCCAGATAAACGAACCTTATACCAGGCTGTTCGGAAGAAAACCGGACGAAGAACTGGGGCGCAAATGCTACAGCCAGTGGCCGGGAGATTTTTGCCGCAGCGCCCGCTGCCCGATGATGCAAATAACCTCCGGCAAGGAATCCTATCAATACGAATGGGAATCCACGCTTGCCGACGGTGCCTATGTCGCGACAATAGTGACGGCCAAGCCCTACCGGGGCCCGGATGGAGAAATCCAGGGAATTGTCGAATCCTACGCCGATATCACGGAACGCAAGTTAGCGGAAAACAGACTGGCCGAAACGGAAATGCGCTTTGACCAGGCACTCCAAAATTCCCGGGATATTCTGTTTCGCTACAATTTCAGAGAGAATAAGTTCGATTACATCAGTGATGCGGTCCTGGAAATTACCGGCTTCACCCCGGAAGAAGCCAGGAAGATGAGATTACAAGATAATGATATTATGAAATCGGGGATTCATCCCGATGACCGCGAGAAGCTCGGTGAAAGTATAGATGCCGTTCTGGGTGATACCGAGCACTCTGCCATTCAGATGGAATACCGTTTTCAATGCAAAGACGGCAGTTGGAAATGGCTGAGCGATTCCTGCGCCATTGTCAGGAATTCATCCGGCATGCCGCTCTTCATGATCGGTAGTTCCCGCGACGTCACCGAACAGCGGGAAACCCAGGAAGCCCTCCGCCGGGGCGAAGAATTCCACCGGGCCATTTTCGAACATTCCCCGCTGGGAGTATCGGTCCGCAGCAGGTACGGTCAATTGCTCAGCTATAACCGGGCCTGGAAAGCAATCTGGGCGAAAGACGATAAGTCGATTGCCGAGGATATGAATCGTGTTCGCACCGAGCTCAGGCTTGACGTAAGAGACAGCTATTTCCGGGAATGGGCGGAAAAAGTAAAGCAAGTATACGAAGAGGGGGGATATCTTTATGTTCCCGAGGTGAAATCGGAAAAGCACCGCTCGGGAACTCCGCGCTGGCTCTCGCAGCACTTCTACGCCATTAAAGATGCTAAGGGTGAAGTCGACCGTGTGGTAATATTGACGGAAGATATCACCGAACGCAAAATGGCCGCCGAAGCTCTGAAAGAAAGTGAACAGCGCTTCAAGGCGATTGCCAGCGCCATCCCCATCCCGATTGCCATTGCACGGCTGTCCGACGGCAAACTGATGTACGTAAACGATCTCCTCGCTCCGGCGTTCGGTTATTGTAAGGAGGAGGTTATCGGGACATCTTCCGAACGCTTCTATGCCGAGCGAGAGACTCGCGGTCGGGTTGCTGAAATTCTGAGGCGCGACGGATCGGTCGAGAACTTCGAGTTGAAAGGAGTCAAAAAGGACGGGACGATTTTCTGGGCGCTTATAACCCTGCACCGGATAAAATTCAATAACGAGGACGCTGCTTTCGGCGGCTTTATCGATATCACCGAGATAAAACGGACCGAGGAAGAGCTCCGGCGAAGTGAAGAACGATTCCGCGAATTGGCCGATCTGCTCCCGCAGACCGTATTCGAAATCGACCTCATGGGAAATATCCTGTACGCCAACCGCCAGGGATATCGATCTTTCGGTTACGATGAAGAAGACGTGAAACGGGGCCTGAACATCGCAAGGCTCTTCGCGGCGGACGATGTCCCGGCTATTTTCAGGAACATGGAAAGGCAGATTCGGGGTGAAGACGTTCGCGGTTACGAATACCAGGCGCTGCGCCGCAATGGAACGAATTTCCCGATAATCGCATATTCCACCCTGAGCTTCAGGGAGGGATTCCCGGTCGGGATGAGAGGTATCGTGGTCGATATTTCGGAGCGTATCGAAGCCGAAAAAATCCTCGCCGAAAGCGAAAGAAAATTCCGCGATCTTGCCGAACATTCCATCCAGGCTACCTTCGTGGCACAGAACGGGAAGGTCGTATTCGTTAACCGCCGCCTTGCCGAAATAGGCGAGGTTCCTATCGAAAAAATCCTGGACAGCCCCCCGGAATTTCTACTGGCCTACCTGGTTGACTCCAAAGACCGGAGACGCCTGTACCGCGATATTCTGAAACGGATGCGCGGATCACAACCGATCGACCGGTACGAATTGAAAATCGGAATTCCCTCAGGCGGGATCCGCTGGGTCGAAGCCATGGTGGGAAGCATCAGTTACAACGGCGAGCCCGCCATTATGGGGACATTGATCGATATCACCGACCGCGTCAAGGCGGTCGAAAAAATGCACGCCGCGGACCAGTACAAATTCGAAATGGCCAAGCGGACCGCGGGCTTTTTCGCCCACGAAATCCGCAATGCGTTGTATCCCGCATCGCTGGTTCTTCCGAGACTGGTCAACGAACACGACAATGAATACCCGGAAAACAACGAAGTCCGCGAATGCGCCGCCATCGCCGACAAATCGATCAAGCGGGCCGCTAAGCTTACCCGCGCGGTCAATAACTTCACCAAGCTCGATTCCGAAAGGGCGCCCGAAGTGGTGAAGCTGTCCGATGTGATATACGAAATAATAAACCAGAATCAATTCCGTATCAAAGAATC
The DNA here is from genome assembly GCA_041306185.1 of Candidatus Zixiibacteriota bacterium. Classification (GTDB taxonomy): domain Bacteria; phylum Zixibacteria; class MSB-5A5; order GN15; family PGXB01; genus JBFZFV01. The sequence continues at coordinate 17,164 of JBFZFV010000078.1, read as the reverse complement.
CGGAGTGGAAATAGAAATCAAAGGCAAAACCGGAACCAGGGTGGTATCGAACCGGAATCACCTGACTATGGCCCTGAATAATTTTATCGCAAACGCCCTTGACGCCTTGACCGGACAACCTGAGCCCCGTATATTGATCGAGTGGGGGCAAACGAACGAGATGATCAATTTGACAATAGCCGACAACGGAAAAGGAATCGCCGAAACGGATATGCACCGGATATTTGAATTGTTTTTCTCGACCAAAAGCGATAACGGAGGAACCGGAATCGGCCTGGCGTACGCCAAGCGGGTTGTCGAAATGTACGGCGGTTATGCCGAGGTTGACAGTAAACTTAATCATGGCGCAAAATTCACCGTCAAAATGGTATCGGGCGACCGACTGAGCCGAGACTGAAGAACATATTACGATTATTATGCCTGAAGAAAATAAACCGATCATACTCATTGTCGATGACGAGCCGGCAATTCTGAGATCTCTTGAAATGAATTTCAAGAGGCTGTACAAGGTCCTGACCGCTCACTCGGGACCTAAATCCCTGGAAGTTTTGGAAGCCAATCCGGATGTCTTTGCGGTCATTATGGATATTAAGATGCCCGGGACGAACGGAATCGAAGCGGCCCGAGCTATTCGGAAAAGAAATCCCGATATCCCGGTAATATTCCATACGGCGTACCCGGGAGATTATGCGGAACAAGAAATAGATGCAAGCGAAAGTCCGTTCGAATATGTCGAAAAACTCGACTCCTCGGAAGTTCGCCTTGAGCGGGCGGTCCGTAATGCGGTTGAAAAAACCAGGCTCCAGAGAAACACCTTTTCGATAATCGATTACGCCGAAAAGGTCTTCGGCATGATCGGGGAATCGCCTGCCATGCAGGATGTATTCGAAAAAATGAAAAAACTCGCCCCGACCGGCAGCACCGTCCTGCTTAAAGGAGAAACCGGCACCGGTAAGAGAACGGCGGCGATGGCCCTGCACCATAACAGCCCCGGACGCGATTATAATTTCATAAACCTGCGATGCGATTCATTGAACGGCTGGGAATTTGAAGAAATAATCCGGAACGATGGAGACGCGGGCAAAACGCCTCCCGCCAATTTCGGGGCTTCAGGGACGATTAAATCGGCCATTGGCGGGACTCTTTTCCTGGAGGAAATCGGGAATCTCGAACCGGGATTGCAGGCTCGGCTTGTCCAGGTCATGGAATCCGGGAAATACCTCGGGAGCGGGGCGGACACCGTTAAGCCGATCGAAATCAGGTATATCTTCTCAACCGACCGGGACCTGGAAGCCCTGATCAGGGAAGGACGATTCCGCGAAGACCTGTATTACCTGCTCAATGGGGTCGTCATCAATTTCCCTCCGCTGCGCGAACGGCGTCAGGATATCCCTCGACTTGTTGAAATGATTAAATCGCGCACCTCCGTTAATTCCGGCAATTCGGAGAAAATATTCGATCCCGCGGCCATAAAAATCCTGTGCGATTACGACTGGCCGGGGAATATCAGACAGCTGGCGAATGTCGTGTCGGGATTGATTCATTTATCGACGACAGACACAATATCCGCAGATGATGTTGCGGGAGCATTGAAACCGGACAAGGAAAAGTTTCTGAATCAAAAGGTGGGTCTTTCCGACCTGGTAAGAAATTTCGAAAAATCGCGAATTATGGAAACATTGCAGCGGAATTCTTTTAACATTTCAGCGGCGGCCCGCGATCTTTTGATGGATCGCGCCAATTTGCGCAAGAAAATCAAGTATTACAAAATTACCCTCCCCAAATAAATCGACCGATAAGTTCACTTTTCGCTTGACAAAAAAGAGGCATAAATCTATATTTTACTGGGTAGTAATTACTCATCAAGCGGAGTGTCGTGGCGTTTATTTCACCCATGACGAAGCAGGGACTATCGAAGTTGTTTATTTTTCTTCAATTAAAGAAGGTACAGGGACAGCAGAAGTTTCATAACAAACGGCGATGTTGGCCATTTTCAAGTGGGATTAAGACCAGGGTCGAAAATTCATTCGAATCGGGGTCATTGGCCCCGGGGAGTTCTGCATAGGAAAACTGCAATTCTACTCTCAGATACTGTGCTTTTGAGGGGGAATGGGTTCAATCCGGCGATTGCCCGATTGATGTACCCGGTCAGGTAAGTGCTCGCCTGGCCGGGTTTTTCATTCCCCCTCGTTTTCTTTTTCAGGCCGGGCATTCCAGGGGGGGACCATTTTTAAATTTAAAATTAACCATTGCAATAATATCCAGAATATTTATAAAGCCGTCGTTGTTGACATCGGCGAGATCCGGATCCGCCGGAGCCGCCCCCCCTTTGAATTTGTAATTTACCAGAAATACAATATCGAGGATGTCCACCCCCCCGATGCCGTTGACATTGCCGCATCCGGGGGTGAAACTGCAATCTGAACCTGCATCATCGCGGACTATTTTGAAAATTTCTCCGTCGGCATAATCGAGAATGTATATTTCTCCGTCGGCGTCTTCTCCGAATCCGGCGATATTGTCGATCTCGGCGGATCCCGGAGGATTCAATTCCGTGGTTCGTTCGGTGAAATCGGTCACGGTTGAGCCGTTATAGCGCAAGGACCAGATTCGTCCGTTGCAATAATCGGCGAAGAAATAGGTCCCCTGCAGCGTGGTGCTGGCACAGCCGCGATATACGTACCCTCCGGTAATGGAACAACCGTCGCTATGGGAATAAACATGGAAGGGAAAAACATAATCGGTCGAGCCGATATCGCACTGGCTGGTATTATACGCGACATTGCCCTCATAACAGCGCCAACCGTAGTTTTCGCCGCCCCCCGATGATGCCGCCTGAAAGTCAAGCTCTTCCCAGTTCTGCTGGCCGACATCGGCTATGTATAAATCACCCGTTCCCCGGTCGAACGAAAAGCGCCAGGGGTTACGCAGCCCCAACGCCCAAATTTCGCTGGAGGTATCCGGTTCGTTTACGAAGGGATTGCTCGGAGGTATGGCATAGGGAACACCGATCGGAGTATCGATATCGAGCCGCAGCATTTTGCCGAGAAGATTGAGGGGGCTTTGGGCGCGGTTCCCGGGATCTCCCCCCGATCCCCCGTCTCCCATTCCGATATAGAGGTATCCGTCGGGGCCAAAGGCCACCATCCCGCCGTTGTGGTTGGAAAAGGGCTGGCCGATGGTGAATATCAATTTACCGCTGTTGGGATTGGCGATATCCGGGTCGGAAGAAACGGTATAGCGCATTACAAAGGTGGCTCCGTCGGTCCCGGTGTAATTGATAAAAAAGTAGCCGTTCGAGGCGTAATCGGGATGAAAAGCCAGGCTGAACAATCCCTGTTCATTCTGGGTGCTGACGATATCCCCGCTGACATCCAGAAACGGGGTGGCCAGAACGGTTCCGTTTTTGATTATCTTTATAAGACCCGATTTCAGTTCAACGACAAACAGCCTTTCGGTGTCTCCGGGAGGGGAAACCAGATGAACCGGGACATCGAACCCGTCGGCGACCAGTTCCGTGGCCAGGGTTTGCAGCCGGGCTTCTTCGGGGAAGGCGACTATTGCCACTACGATTAAGATTATTAGATTCAATAAGCAGACTGGTATGTTTTTCAAAACAAACCTCCATCATGGATTGGTTTCCGCAGAATGACGCCGGCACGCCATATTACCGGCTTTTGCCGTATTTCCGGGGAAGCTAATGCGGACTATTTTAGTTCATTATTGATACGTCCGGAAAGGCAGTTTTCCGGGCGAAAATACCAGGTTTCCGCCTGTTTAACGCATTTTGAAACGAAAGCAAATACCAATCAAGGAATTGCGAAATTCCGCTGAAATCAGGATTGATATTGGGAAAAATCCCGGCACTTATGGAGTGGCACAGCCGGGAAGCGGCCCGGGACCTTCTTTGAATTTGTAATTGACCAGGTAAATGATATCGAGAATATTTATTATGCAATCGCCGTCGGCGTCACCGCTATAGAACGGAATCGGGGCCGGACCCTCTTTGAATTTATAGTTCACAAGGCGTACAATATCGACAATATTGGCGAACCAGTCGGCGTTGACATCCCCCAAACGCCAGGTCCGGAAATTCTGGATATTTTCGGTAAACGTGAACATCCCTCCGGTATCGTAAGCCTGGACTTTCCACCAGTACTCCGTTCCGAAATTAAGGCTGTCGGTCAGGGTATAGGCGGTATCATGGATGCTGTCGGTAACATTGGTGAAGGTAAAATTCTCGTCGAGCGACAGGATCAAATTATAGCATACGGTATCGCCGGGATCGGCATCCGATGACGGAGACCAGATGAAGGTCGGAAGCAATTCGTACAAAATCCCCATTATGGTATCGGTAGGAGCGATAGCCGAGAAAAGCTGAGGAGCCTCGTTCTCATAGTTCACCCAGAACGACGCCGAATCGGTCCAGGGAGAAAATTCGAATCCGTCGAACGCCCGCACTTCCCAGGAATAGCGCCAGTTATCGTTCAAGGGCGTTATCGCCGATTGTATCACGGTGTCGTTCACGGCCGGAATCCCGGTTATCAGGGTCGTGTCGGCAGTCCCGAAATAGGCGTCGTTCACATACAGAATATCATACCATAATTCATCCCCTTCGAAATCGAGGGAACCGGCCGCATAAAACAGCGGAGACTGCTCCGCCAGGACCGTATCGTTTTCCGGCTGCACAATCACGGGGATAGTCGGAATGGAATTCATCCGAAATGAGGTCTCATACCATTCGGACAAAGAAGTGCCATTGTCGACCTGAAGTCGCACGTAGTATGTCTGCCCGTCATCGAGCGGCAGGCCATCGAAGGCGATAAATGTATCGGATACGGTGAATATTTCCGGAGCCCAGAGTTCTGCAACGGCCCAGTCGTTATCGGAACCGATTTCGATATCGAACGAAATCTGCGGTCGATCTCCCTCATCGTAATAATCCCAGTCGAATTGCGGAATATGATTGATCAGGTTCTGATAAACTGCACTCCCCTCAATGTAAAATTCCGTGACAGCAGGGAGAACCGAGTTGACGGTAATTTCGACATCTTCGAAAACGGTGTCTCCGACGCTGGACGCGAAGAATGTCACCGGGAATACCCCGATTGTATTGTACTCTATACTCCACGAAAATAATCCGGTACCGTCGAGGTTATCGGTGAAGCTCGCACCGGTCGGGAGTTCCGAAGTAAACAATTCCGGGATTGTCCCGTTGGAGTCGGCGGCATACACCGTGAATTCCAACAATGCCCCTTCAAAAGTCTCCATCGGGCCGATCGGCTCCAGAGCCGGAGGGAACTCCTGGTAATAGTACAGCGCCCCGATATCATTGCGGGTGTTATCGGGATCGTTATAAACCGCCGAGGTATCTCCGGCATCAATGCATGGAGAACCGCTCTGCAGATTGAAATCTCTTCCGGCAGTATCGACGAAAAGAGGATCGAAAGCGATATTCCCTTCGCCGGTAAAATCCCCTTCGATATTGCTGTACGACGCTATGATATCTGCACCAAGAATATTATCGGGAGTATTCCAGTAGATAATATTATTCAAGATGATTCCGCTGTCGGCCTGGAGTCCCCCACCCGACCCGGCATAAGCGGAATTATTCACGATGGTATTATTGATTAGAGTCGGCCGGGCCTCATCCCGAAAATACAACGCTCCGCCGAATCCGGCACTGCAATCGGTAATGATATTATGTTTTAAAGTAACTCTGACCGGAGGGGTCCCGTGCCCCCAGACCGCTCCGCCGCCGCTGAATTCATCGGCGACGCAGTTGCGGATAGTAAACCCCTCGATAACGGTCGTTGAATCTTCGCCGTTTTCGAAAATGAATCCCCGCTGAGGATCTTCAGGACTCCCCTGGCCGTCGATGATAGTACTTTGAGGGCCGTTCAGTGATTGCACGATGATACTTTTCCCCAAAGGATTAATTTCCCGATTGCCGTCGCCGGTGTATACTCCATCGGTTACAATCACGGTATCGCCGTTATCCGAGGCATCGACAGCTGTCTGGATAGTGGCAAACGGGTTTTCTTCGGAACCGTCTCCGGATTCATCGGAACCATCAGTTGCCACCCACCAGACCGGTCCGCAATAGGTCGGACCGGGACAGCTGGCGTCGTAGGCTCCGATTTGCACCATGCATGCATTATTCGCAGGAGCGCAGGGGGAGCAGGGTTTGACAGTATAATCCGCCACGGCCGTATCGCAGAACATCGGGTCAGCCGAAATATTGCCGCTCATCCCCGTGGGATCGGGTAATCCTTCATAATTTCCGGTCCCGTTTTCGTAAAAATCGTTGCAGGTCACGGATAGTATGGGTTTACCGATAGTGGTGTCGGATACCAGTCCGTACCCGGTATTTCCAGAAATGATAGTATTCGCTATCCTTACATCCGTGGTCGAAAGCGCCTCAATTTCGATTCCCGAGCCGACGTTGCCGGCGACGGTGCAGTTTTCGATATCGAGCGTCCGGACCAGCCGAACGTTGTCGGATCTTCCTCCGGAAACAACGGAGAACGCGGAGGCACTGCCCGAAGCGAACAGGGAATTGGTAACCTGGGCCCGAGCGTGTTCGCGGTAGAATTTAAGTCCATCATTCCCGATGTAACGGGTGCTGTCGATAAATACATTGCCGTCAAGAACCGGAACCGACGAGTTATTGTGGACTTCGCAAGAATTCAGCCGGACCGTGGTGAAATCGTCCTGTTCGAAAAAGGTCCCTATAATCAATTCCCCGGGGTTGTTGCTAACGGTGGTGTTATTGAGAATAGTCATCTCACCGGCATGAATCACGGTATCGGAATTGTTGTCCAGCAGACAATCGTTCAGGGTAATCTGGTCATAATAAACAAAAGGATCGTACCGCCCGAATACTCCGACGTTGTTGTTGATTATCTGAAGATCGTTCCCGGTGAAAGGGCCTTTCAGGGCGGTGTCGTTGCTGTGAAAAACCGCGCCGTCAATAGTCACATGAGAAGAAAAGGCCGCGGCGGATAAAAGCCCCAACCCGTTACCGGCAAAAGTGCAGCTGTCCAAATAAGCATAAGAGCCGACATCGGAATTGGCGAAAATCGCTATCCCGGTATCGTTGGCATTGAATACACAATTTTTGATATGCAAAGTATCGTAAACTTCTGACCGGCTTTTCGATACTTTCCCGCGTTTCTTATTCAGCTCTTCGTTTCTGATGCCATTAACATTGCCGGAGAAAATACAGCTGTCAACCCGGACCGCTCCGAAACTCACTCCCAGCGGGAAAGTCCTGATGCCGTACCGTCCGTTTTGGATGGTCAACCCGGAAAAAACCACAGAATCGAGCGCCAACTCAAAATCAAACTGGATATTGAAGCCATCGGTCGATGAAGTAAGATCGATAATAGTGCCGGAAGGGCCGTCCGCCCCAATTATCACCAGGGATTTTTCGGCGATCTGGATGCTTTCGTTGCCGGTTCCGCTATAGGTTCCCGCCGCAATCAGGATGGTATCGCCGTCCAGAGCGGCATCGACTGCGGCCTGGATGGTGGTCTGGTCGGCCGGGACATGGATAACCGCCGCCGGCAAAAGGGCCGGAAAAAACCATAGCAGAAAGGGCCAGGCCAGCCATCCCCTTTTCAATGACAAAACTTACCTCCGGTGAACTACTTATAAATACGAAAAAAAACCGGATAGATGCCCCGGAAATATATGGTTTTTGAAATCTATATCAACAGTTTTCGCCCGGATCGGGAAAAACCGTTACCTCAGGCTGTAGGCGAAGCTGACCCCGTATAGATCGCGGTCCTCAAGGAAGTTATTTTCTTTTTCGGACGCTCTGGCATAATCAAATCGGATATCGGTGCGCAAGAGAAACTCGGGGCCACTATCCAACAAATCGAACAGAGGGGCGCCTAAATTTAATCCGATTCCGAAAGTATTATACTTATTGGGAATATAGTCGTTTTCGGATTTGCCGAACCGGACATACAGGATTTCCATGGCTCCGATTTCAACACCGTTCTTATCGTTTTTATCTGCTCGATTGATAAGAGATTTTTCCTTTTCCCACATCGCTCGCGCCGAAACCACGGCCCGCCCGCCATGGGTCAGCGCTCCGTACATGGCATAGCCGAAATTATCAAAATTGGGCTGATCGTACGAATTTGACTCGACCTGGAATTTCTTCCCGCTGGCATTGTATTCGGCGTATCCGATCGACGGGGTTATATCGAATCCGAAACCGGATGAATACCTATCGGATTCCGGCTGCCAGAAAGAACTGAGCGGCAATTCGGCGTAAATGCCGTAATCGTACGTATTGAAATTCAGTTCAGAATTAGTGAGTTCCTCGTTGATGTGCTTTAGCGAAAAGCCGGCTCCGATTCTGACAAAATACTGGAAGCCTGCCGAGACTGAGTATATATAGGCGTGGTCGGCAAGATCTACGGTATATCCATTTGGATCTTCATAATAATAATAATTGCTGACTTGTATATTATCTGCACCTAACTTGAAAACGGAATACGATACCCCCAGCCCGAACTTCAAACGGTCGGAATTTTCCAGATTCAAAAAATCGCTGGTTACCCCTAATCCGAAACTGAACGGCATTAGATAGACATCGTCAGTGAAGTATCCGAATTTCAGCGGCAAATTGCCATAGACATTCCGGTCCAGAATAAAAATCCCGGCCGCTCCGGGATTATAAATCGGCGAGTAGTTATCGACATTGGTGACCACACAAAAGCCGGTTCCGGCCCCGGTTGGCGAGGCGTTAAGCCTTAAGAAGGTCGAAGATTCCGTCCCGACCTTGCTTTGACCGAACACCGGAATATTGATTAATATACAGGAAATTACCGTTAATAGAATAATCGCTATCGAATTCATTTCCCCTCCCCCGGGTTTAAATGATTAGTTATTCGAAATATACTATCCGAGAGACGATTCGGCAACAGACTTTGTAGAAAGGGTGGGTGATACTGGTTATCTGATTGCACATCGGTTCAATAGCCCTTAGCTGCTTATTCCCGGCAGTACCGATTTTATACTCATCGAAAAATCATACATAGGTACTTTATAATGGACTTGACGGCATAAACTATTTGTATATATTGGCTTAAGTCGTGTAAGGTGTGCTTCATATTTCACGCTGTAACCTTTTTGGGATGGACATATGAAATCAATATCACTGATCGTATCAACTCTTATCTTGTGCCTAATTCTCTCAGTGGCTAACGGGCAACAGCCGCAGGAAAACAGCATATCCGCATTTGGAGCCGCCAAGACAAAAATCGAACCTGGAGCCCTCCGGAGAGTGGAATTATCTACATTGCATGATATTGAAATGGAAAGTCTCCTGAAAAAATTACAGGCGACGGAACCGATCGTGATATCGGGCGGAGACGATATCGAACTCCTGAGCGATATTTCTCCGAAATACAGCTGCGATGTCCAGTACTATTATGATGATACAGCGACGACAGTCGGAATTTTTTATACTCCCGACGGCAACCAATCAACTCATTATGCCATGCGCTTTTCGGTGGAATCTTACAAAGTGGCCTGCACCTTACAGGTATCGTCGATTTGGATGCACGGCGGTTATATTTTAGGGAATCCGGATATGCGGGTTTACCTCTGGGCTGATGATGGAACTGGGCTCCCGGGCAATATCCTCGATTCTCTGGACATTCCGAATTCCGAAATGCCGGAATCGGGATACAAATGGGTGGAAGCCGACTGGGCCGGATATGATAAAGAATGGGTATTCCCGGCCGGAACCGATTACCACGTCGGATGGACGATTCTTCCCAATGCTCCCGGAGATTGCCTCGGCTGCGTGGGAGATCGTGCTTCGGGACCCCACGCCGGAGAACTGCGCTCCAGTATAAAATACAGCGGAATCGCCTACTGGCTACAAATGGTCGACTCCCCTTATAATAAAGACTACGGACTTTTTATACGAAATGAACGGTGTTGCACTGGAATCGATTGCGCCGTGGAGTGCCCTGCCGGGGCGGATCAGGAAGGTGAGCCGACCGGCTGCGATAACCCGGATATTACAAACTCGGGATGCCTCAATGACCCGCCGATTTTTACATCGATTTCATGCGGTGATACCGTTTGCGGAACGGCCGGGACCTTTATCGTCGATGAAACCATCTATCACCGGGATACCGACTGGTACGAAGTGATCCTCGAAGATACCTTGACGGTGATCTGGAAAGTTACCGCCGAATTCCGGATTCTAACCGGGCTAATCGAAGCGGAATCTCCGGGCTCGGGCGATTGTGACGATATTACCGGCTATGTATCCCCTTACGTGGTTGACTCGGCATGTAATCCGGTACAGGTTCGGCTGGTTCTTCCTCCGGGAACCCACTGGTTTTTCGTGGCCCCGGCATCTTTTTATGATACAGTCTCCTGCGATGCCGCTTACATGGCATCACTCGAGTGCCTGGACTGCTTCATGGACTACGATTGCGATGACCATCAGAATCCCTGGGATAATTGCCCGATAGTTTATAATCCGGGTCAGGAAGATTACGATGGGGACGGTTTCGGGAATGCCTGCGATGGCCTTACGCCGCGATTTACCGCTTCGCCGCGGTATGGCGCGAATCCATTGACGGTCCATTTTACCGACCAATCAACGGGTATGTCGTCCATATCGACATGGTTCTGGGAATTTGGCGATGGAACACAAAGTTACCAGTCGAATCCTATCCATCAATATACATTGTCCGGTATATTCGATGTAACTTTAACAATAACGAGTGCGGATGGCTCCGATACGGCCAATTATAAAGATTTCGTTTATGTCTCCGACGGCATCGAACCGCTGGAATTTACGTCTTCAATGTCATTTGCCGCAGATGAAATCAGAATAATGAAATCTGCCGATGTGGATTTTGATAACAATGTTGACCTGATTCTTTGTGATATGCGGGCTACATATTTGAGTATTTCTTACGGAAATGGGGACGGGACATTCGCGGCACCGGAAACACTGCTGACTTCTTTCGGTTATTTCAATCTGGCGTTCGTAAATAATGATTCCCTGATTGATATCGTTGCCGCCAGTTATACTCAGATCGCTGTATTACTTAACCAGGGTAATAGACAGTTTTCAGTAGTTACTACTCCCAGGGTTTACTATGATACCTGGTCGCCGGTGGCGTTCGGTTATTTTAACAACGATGTTTACGCCGACATATTCGTCGGCATGAATCGGGTTTACTATGGCGATGGCACGGGGCATTTTCCGGTCAGCGTTACGGTTGGAACCGAAATGTGCGACCACGCCATGTCGGCCGATGTGGCTGATTTTAATTACGACGGATATGACGATCTGGTCCTCGGCATGGGGTGCGATTCCGCAAAAATATTTCTTAGTACCGGAAGTTACGGATTTGTCCAGTCGGCAGTTTTCATTGTCAAAGAATATTCCGCCGATATCAGCACTGGCAATGCCATGGCCGATTTCAACCGGGACGGTAATTGCGATTTAGCCATAGTCGATCCCGGTAATTATATCAGCAATATTTATATCGGTTACGGAAATGGCTCCGGAGGTTTGACGGCAATCGACACCATATTTGTCTATGGCAGGACATATACTGTCGCCGCCATCGATATCAACCGGGATTTATACCTTGATATCGTGACCACCAACAACAGCGATAAGACCGTAGAAATCTTTCTTGGCAATGAACTTGGGACATTTACCGGACCTATAATCGTTCCCATTGCCGGTTCCTTTAGTTACCAGGCGGTCATGACATCCGGAGATTTCGATCGCGACGGCAACCCCGATCTCGCGATCGGATCGTCGTATGGGGAATACGATGTCCTGATCCTGACCAGCAATCTTCCCGATGCACCGGTGATTTCATCCGAGATGGTTACCACGGGATACGACAATGTCAGTCTCAACGTTTTCAATCCGGAATCGTTCGTGATATCGCGGACTTACACCTCCGTGGCGGGGTCCGATTACCGGCGGCTGGATATCGATAATAATTCCGATCTGGACGAAATATCGCTTGATTACAATGTGCAGTACGGCGAATACCGTCTGGTGATTACCCCGAACCCCAATCTCCCGCCTGACCCGGTATTCAGTATCGGGATACGAATCGACGGCACCGAAAACGCCACCATCTTTTATCAGTACGCCGTGCCGAATATCATCAAATCGCGCGATGTCTCGGACAGTATCGTCTTCTATTACACCGTCGAGCCGATATCCTCCATCGAACCGGGTAACGGGATACCGATTACGGCCAATCCTCCGACCTTCGACTGGAGCCGGGCGGTGACCGGTATTGCCGCCGACAGCTTCAATTTCCAGCTCGACCGATATTATGATTTTTCATCGCCCATTTTGATGTACAATATCGGCGGCCTGACTTCTCCGGAATATTCTCTTCCGGCTCCACTGGGAAACGATTCCGTCTATTACTGGCATTATCGATATTGTACTTCGGGAATATGGTCGGATTTTTCCCGGACTTTCGCGGCATACATGACCGCAGATTATATTTGCGGAGATATCAATTCCGACAACAGGATCGATATTCTTGATATTATTTTCCTGGTGAATTACAAATTCAAGGGAGGGGCCGCGCCTGATCCGATGGAGACAGCCAATGTCAACGGTACCGGAGCGGTTGATATTCTCGATATCGTTTACCTGATTAATTTCAAGTTTAAAGGTGGTCTGGCACCGGCCTGCCAATAACCGCCGCGACGACGTCCATCCCGAGCGAACGGGCAAGGGGAAATTGTGGAAAGGGAGGGTTAATTGCGGATGAATGCCCAGTGAATGAAGTTTACCTCGACACCGTCAAATAGGATTTCTTGGGCAATAATTTCTCCGTGATTTAGACGCGCAATAATTAATTGATTTTCCGTTCGGCATAATATGCTGTCATTCTCGACCCATAAAACCTCGGAAAATTTTCCCAGATCCCAGTAATACACTTCGAACGTCATGGGATCGATTACGACCGAACTATCACTGCAAACCGATTTAAAACTTGACCCTTTGCTACTAGTATGGGCAACTACTCCTGCCAGAAAACCGTTGATATTCTTGAGATCGGTCTCATTGCCATTGACAAGTATGGATTTACATTTGCCCGTTAGCTTGTTATTTAAAATAAGCTCACGCGTATCCCGGCCGTCATTTTTCGGGACGGACAGAAAAGCAACATAGTCTTTTTCATCGGCAATAACTATCCACTTCGTTTCGGAATCAAACTGCCTGATACTGTCGGGAATGTTCGGTCCGGTATAAATGAATCCGGAATTCCGATACTCCTTACCGTTCACCGGCCAGCTATCGAACGAGAGCGCGCTTTTGCCAAGACTATAGTAGGGGCTCCCGAGCCCCTGTACCCGTAATTCTCCGGGCGGATGTTTATCTTCATTCGTATTACTGCGAGTAATATCGTCAGCCCATAGATTGAGGTATTTCGATGTTCCAGATCGGTCATTGTAGCCAAGGACTATTTCGCCCCCTATATCCTGTTGACAATACCCGATGGTGAAATTTCGTGAATTATTTTCGAGCGGGATGGATTTGGCTGTTAGAGTACTATCGATGATTAACTGATACAAAACGCGGCTGGAATCTTTCGCACCGATTACAAGAAATAGGCCCTGCCGATCAAAAATGGAAATATTTTCGGGTTGATAATCCCCCATAGTCCACACTTTATCTAGAGATTTGCTCTTATCAACGTACTTATACAGTATGACTTCATGCGGTGCAGCCGGATTCCCCATGACTGTCGGGCCGGTGTGGAGTAAATACAATTCATTGCAGTCTGCTTCAAATGCAAGAAGTAGCAGAATTAACAAAAAATATATTAGACGTTTTGACATAATCCCATCAGCAGGAGTCTGCGTCGCTGACGCCCCTGACTTCTGCCCTCGACTGAATTCCTCAGCGCTTTCTGCCAACGAAAACATCCGTGGTTAAACCGTCAAATTCGCCGTGCGCGCATGGTACTGCCCGTGCCATAAATCCGCTGTCAGTCATCAATTTGATCCAAACCTCTCGTCCGAACAATCCCGAAATATGTCGATCGTGGACACAGCTGACGACGCCCTGTTCATCCCGCATCAGATATACCATCTCGGTTATATAAGTCGAATCACCGGGATCGGGATCCGGCATCCAGCTCAAATACCTCAGCGATCGCTGTCCCAGGTCATGACCGCCATGAGACGTCATACTCCGGAATGTTTCACGGGTAAAATCGGGAGCAAGCAGGACGACTCCATCCGGTCGACAGTGCTCATAGGCGGTCGAGATAGCTTTGCCGAGATCGGTCTGTGTTGCCATATAATTGATTGCATCATGAATGAAAACCGCATCGAATTGACGCCCGAGTCGAACCTCGCGCATATCGCCGAGAACATGCTCGCATTCAGGATTGAGACACCTGCTTACATCCAGCATCCCGGGTGACATGTCCAGGAGAGTCATATCGAAGTGCTTTTTCAAATGCGAAGCGCTATTCCCGCCGCCGCAGCCCAATTCCAGCAGAGTCCTGGGCGGGATAGTTGCCTCGGACATAATAACGCTACGATAAAACTCGGCTTCTTCGGCATAGTCCTCCGGTGCCGAAAGGACCGGCCACCAGTCGGCCAAATCGCGATAAAGCTTGGGATTATTTTCAGAATCTGTCATGAGTCAATCTCCATCCGGAATCCGGTAGTATCACTTGTCGGGTTTCTCGGTCGTTCGCGTTATGCCCTCCTCGGAATGCGGCCTGCTGTACTACCCACTACTGAATTAAATCGCAACGCTTCTTCCAGTTCACATAAAAATCGGATTTTTGTACCCTATCGGCGGTTGCATGACTATACTTCTCTATGGTGAGAGCTTTATGAAAGCTGAATCCAAAAAAGATCGTTTCGCAGACATAACATACTATTCTAAGCCTGAAGATGGGAATCCCGAAGAGATACTCATAAAAAAACTCATTTCCTCCGCAAATAGGGCAGCATTGTATCATTTCATCCTCGCGGATTCCATGGTTTTTGTTCATAACCTCTCCGCAATCTTCACATATAAATTCTTCGCCCATACCTGGTTTCCAATCATTTCCGGTATAACAATAAGGGCAGTTTATTCTAATCAATGGATTCTTGTTCATCTTTATTCTCGTGTCGACAGACTTTCATCCGGCATGCCGCAGCCTGCTTTGGGTCTTTTGTCTCCGTCAATAATTTATGGCTCATGCATTAACGGCAATGACGATGTTTGTCTTGACTATTGAGCGACACTTTCTAATGTAAAATCCGCTTCTGTAAGGAAATCACTAAGTTCCATTTCCATTGTTTTTTGGATCATTTGACAATAATCCGGGTCCACCTCAACACCAATACTATTTCTGCCCAATTTCATAGCCGCCAACATTGTAGTCCCGGAGCCGCAGAAAGGGTCTAATACGATATCTCCTTCAAATGAGAACATTTGCACGAGCCTCAATGCCATTTCTAACGGGAATGGTGCCGGATGCTTTTTGGTAGAAGCTCCGGGAATATCCCAAATCTGTCGAAACCAGAGATTAAAATCATTCTTGTCGATTTTGCTATTATGTCTTTGTTCCAATGTCGGTGTTCTGTACCCGCCAGGCTTTCGCTGCATCAGAATAAACTCAATATCATTCTTAATAATCGCATTCGGTTCGTATGGCTTTCCCAAAAATTTCGAACCGTTATTTATTTCATAAGTTGCATTGGCGATCTTATGCCATACAATGGGGTTTAGATTATCAAAACCCAATTTTCTACAAATAACGCATATATCCGCGTGCAATGGAAAAACCAGGTGCCGTCCATAATTCTTCCTGGAAACACAGACGTCACCCGTTATACATACAAGGCGTCCGCCGGGCACAAGGATTCGAAAAACATGTCCCCAGACTCTTCTGAGTTCATTAAGAAATTCTTCATAATCTTGAATATGCCCGAGCTGGTTAGGGTGATCATTGTATTTTTTCAGATTCCAATACGGTGGGGATGTAATCACTAAATGAACTGATTCGTTTTCCAAGAAAGACATATCTCTCGAATCGGCATGATATAGAATGTGTTTCGTATGTACCATATCTATTTAAATAAATACGGACATGTGCGCCGTAAGAGTTTTAATAAATCGTTCAATGGATAGGTCAGTCGCTGGAGTATTATATATTCCCTTCAAACCATCTATCTTGGTCGAAACAATATATGAGGCAGCAGTATAGTGACGTTCTAGCACGAGTTTGCGACAAAACAATTCATATCGCCGTAAATAGGATGCGCTTTTGAATTCCGGGAGGACTTTAAAATGGGGTTCCTTTACCGAAACGGGACGATTCGACGCCTCGCAATCCTCAAGCATAAAAAAATACCCAAGAAAAGGTTGTGGACTTTCTAAAAATGTATGTTCTCGAAAAGCAGTCCAAATATCAATGGCGCTTCCCATAGCTTCTTCGGTCCGATTATTGAAATTATTCCCAAATGACGGACCGACTTGCGATTTCGCTTCCAAAACGACAATAAGCTTACCGTCCTTAACAACAACCAAATCCCATTCCTTGGTTGGTCTAAAGAAACCCGGTAATTCCAACTTTCTTTTTCTAAATATATTTTCTTCGGGAATCCCGGTCTGCGAAATTACTGAGCAAAACAAATCTATAAAGCCGTCCATCTGAGCTCCGCCTGTAACTGCACTTCTCGATCCATGATCAGTTTTACCGCCTTTTTCCTGTTTGGCTTTCTGTAATGCCCTTGTATTCCAATAATAGGACACGGCGGCCTTAATTTTCATTTCAACTTCGGCTGAGTTTTCTACCATAATTATTTCGAGTTAAATTCCGTTTTGGCGATGTAAATCAAACAAGCGGCCCTAATTCGGATTTTATTCATTGAAGTTAACTTACAATTGATTTGAGGCAATTGTCAAGGATACAATATACTCAGAGGAAATAAGCGACTTTCCATCAGTTAATTGTATTTGCTGGCAGAGATTTGATTAAATCTCGAATCTCGATTTTCGATTCGCTTTTTATGGCGGAGAGGCAGGGATTCTCCAACCGTAATTTACACAAGTAATTGTATTTCAGCGCATTACGCTGACACTCAAAATCTTAAGTCAAAATTATCTTTTTGTATT